>UCEZ01000027.1 GCA_900471525.1 Hyphomicrobiales bacterium
GGCTGTTCGTAGCGCTCACGGATGAAGCAATGATCGGACCCGAATCCACCGTCCGCCGCCGTCGCGGCTGACCTCAGGTTTCGAAGCAGCTGAGGGCTGCTAGGGGTTATTCATGTTCAAGAAACAATCAAACAGCGTGAAATCCGCTGAAGACTGCGCTTTGCTGTGCGCAATGAAGCGCGCACTGAAATCCCATGCCGTGTTCGCAAAAGGCGGCGCAGGCATTCTGGTGCTGATTACGCCCGAGAACCATGCGCCCGCGCGGTACGGAGCAGCCATTCTAGATGAACTGTTCCCCGATGACGATTATCGGCGCGATGATCGAGGCTTCATGTACGTCTTGAAGGGCGACAAGCTGTCGAAGACGCTGGACGCCTTCCGGGATGATTGCTTGAGGAAGCGGAGAGCCATCATCGTCGTCGAGAAAGGCGCGACAATTCCGGCTGCAATCAAGGTCGGAGCGGACGTTGTTGCTGACATCCCTCCTGTCACTCCCCGAGATTTGCAGATCGCGTGCCGGGTTGTCTTGGGGATCAAAGTGAGCACCGAGGAGGCGAAACGCGCTGTTTTATATCCGGAGCAGCTGTTGTGGTCAGCCCTGCGTCCAGGTCGTCCGATGTCTTCGGTATTGGAACGCCTTGCGTCAACCGGTCCTGACGAGGATACCGTATCAACCCGGAGACCGGCTCGCGAGGTACCTGTGCTGGAAAACATGTTCGGCTACGGCGACGCGAAAGCTTGGGGAATGCAACTGGCGCAGGACCTGGAAGACTGGCGCAACGGCATTATCGACTGGGATGACGTGGATCGGGGCATTGTCCTCAGCGGCGCTCCCGGAGTGGGCAAAACCATTTTCGCTCAGGCCGTGGCAAAACAATGCGGCGTGAAACTGATCGCAACGTCCCTCGGCCAGTGGCAATCTGAGGGACATCTCGGGGATTTATTGAAGGCCATGAGAGCGGATTTCGCATCAGCAAGGGCGGCTGCGCCATGTGTTCTGTTCGTGGACGAGCTGGACTCAATCGGCGACCGGCAGAAGTTCAAACACGACAACGCCGACTACTCGATCCAGGTCGTCAATGCCTTCCTGGAGCATCTGGACGGTCTGGAAGGCAGAGAAGGCGTCATCGTCTTGGGAGCGACCAATCACTATGACAGGATCGACCCTGCCGTTGTTCGGTCAGGACGCCTGGAGCGACACGTGGTCATCCCCTTGCCAGATGCGGCAGACCGAGTGGGAATTCTGGCGCAGCATGTCGATTTCTGTATCCCGGTTGATGATCTGCATAAGCTGGTCGTTCCGACACAAGGGATGTCCGGTGCCGATCTGGCCCAAGCTGCTCGCAACGCCCGGCGCATTGCGCGTCGGGAAAAGCGAAAGATCACCATCGATGACTTGCTGGAAGGACTGCCTGAAGTCGTCCGGTTGACCGATGAACACCGGTACGCAAATGCCATTCACGAATCCGGCCACACTCTGGTCGGGATCAAGATCGGCGTCGGTAAATATGTCGGTACACGCCTGGTCGAACAAATCTCCCTCGGGAAAGGTGCCAACAACCAAGCAGGAGCTGCATACTTCGAGATGCCGATTATCGCGCATCGGGGTCGGGCCGACTACGATAACCAGATTGCGATGACTTTGGCGGGTCTGGCGGCTGAAGAACTGGTCTTTGAAGAGACCTATGACGGCGCGGGTGCCGGTCCGTCGTCTGATCTTGCGAGAGCAACTAGGCTGGCCACGATGATGGAAACGTCGCTGGGCATGGGTGCATCGTACCGTCACTGTGCGGCGACAGATGACGACGCCCTGGAATCCCTGCGACGGAGCGATCCGGAGTTGCGGGGACGAATCGACGCGAAACTCGCAAAGGAATTCTCCCGAGCAAAAGGAATTCTGGAGAATGAGCGGGCCGCGCTGATCGCACTGGCTAAGGAATTGTTTGAACAAACGACGCTCGACCCGCATCGTGTCACGGAAATCATGAATTCCGCGAGCGGAAAGAAGAACAAAGCGGCTTAGCTTTTTCTGCTCTGTAGTCGAGCGATCCAACCCCGTCATCGGTCTGATGGCGGGGTTTTTTGCGTGCGTAAATCCTTGGCATCGGCAGTCGGCACAGGCGGCCGACGCGAGCCAACCACGTAGTCCGGCCTTTCGCCAGCTTGACGCAATACTATTCAGTCATTCTCTCCAGAGAACGTTGACGGTGGCTCCGGCTGCGACTAGCATCGGATGTGTCGCTAAGCGTTTGCGTTCGCAACGGTTGTGTCGACCACTCACATTTGAACCGGCTTGATTTACGAAAAAGCCAAGGTTCCCCAATGACCTTTATTCTCATGTGATGTGTCGGACTATAATTTTCTCCAAGCCTTCTCGCCCCATTGATTAAGGGGTGTCGTCGATCGAATTTACCGCGTCAATTGAATGTCGCTCGTCACCACATTCCTGCCAGTCTTTGGATCTTGATCAATCGTACGAAGCCTCAGGCCCATATTGCCGATCCTTTGGATCGTCATCTGGGCGGCTCGGTCTCCATTGACTTCCCGGCCCCAGTGGACCGCGAAGTTGATCGAGTTTCCGCTTCGCGAACCAGAGAGAGTGGACGAACGTCCGGACGGTCCCACATATGTCCCGCTGTAGTTCGCGCCGTTGGCCCTGATATCTGCCGAGACTGCTCGTCGCACCACCACCAATCCCCGGCACTGGCCCGACATTATCAGTGATGTGCCAGTCGATTTGCTGTCAAACCTGCATGTGACATTCAACGGTGCGGAACCGATCTTCGTGATTACAGTACCTTTACCGGACCAATGGCCACCGATCGATTTCAGGAAGGCCGCTTCGTCTGCAAACGCGGGTTGGGAAAAGGCTGCGAACGAGAGGCCAACGGTGGCGATCAGGGAAATTCTCATTTGCGGTTCTCCGGCGACGGCGGAGCGAAGCTCCGACCCAATCGCTGAGCATCGCATTTGGCGGGATTTCCTTGCCAGCGTCAACTCGGCGACGCGCGCCCTTTGCAGTTCATCGGCAGGAGACTGGTGGCCGCCGCGAGGGCGAACCCGGATCTTGACCGTACCTAACGGATCCTCTCCTTGACGAATTCGATGAAGCGTTGTGTCTTGGCCGGAAGCAGCCGGGTTTCAGTCACAACATAGATCGGTTGGGCTGTGCCCTGCCACTCTGGCATAACGCGGTTCAACCTTCCCGCCTTCAAGTCGTCAGCGACGATACGTTGCGGCAGAAACGCGATCCCCATCCCAAGAACCGCCAACTGCCGGATCATCGCAACGCTGTTCATACGGAAGCGGCTTCCCACCTTCGGGTTGGCAGTTTCTGTTTCGGAATGGGCGGTCCATGTCGGCATGGTGGGCATCGTCAGGCACTGGTGCGCTTCGAGGTCGGCTGGATGCGATGGCCACCCATTGCCCTCCAGATAGACGGGCGCGGCATAGAACTGCGCGGAAATCCGGGTGATTACGCGGCTGATAAGGCCGGGATTTTCTGGAACTCTCATCCTGATCGCGAGATCAAATGGTTCACCCACGAGGTCTACATTCCGCGGTGTGAGATCCAAATCGAAGCTGATGCCCGGATAGAGGGCTGCGAACTCGGGCAGCAGCGGAGCAAGGTACGTGGTCGCAAAATCGACCGGAAGCGAGACCCTTAGAATTCCGGTCGGCTGCGCAACCATATCGCCCAGTTCTTCATAGGCGATCCGGGCTTCCTCGACGATCCTGCTGCACCTTTCATAGTAGAGTTGTCCGGCCTCGGTGAGTTCGATCTTGCGCGTTGTTCTGTTCAGGAGTCGCAGCCCAATCCCTTCTTCCAACAGACTAATCCGACGCGAGAGAGTTGAGTTTGGCATGCCCAGAGCGTCAGCCGCGCGGCGGAAACTGCGTCTCTTCACCACTTCGACGAACAGCGCCATGTCGTTCAGGTAGTCCAACTTATTGCTCCACCTAATAGATAATCATTTCCAGTTATGTGGGGTTATCCCATTCCTAGAGCAAGCCCATATTCCTGCGAACCGTTCAGAAGGAAACATGGACATGAGCACTATTTTCGAAACCACCACTATCGGACGCATGGAAGTACAGAATCGCCTGGTCATGGCTCCCATGACACGTTCTCGCGCAGAACAGGACGGCACGCCTGGTGAACAGGCTGCCGAGTATTATGCGCAGCGCGCCAGTGTCGGACTGATCGTCACCGAAGGCACCCAGCCTTCAGACGACGGGCAGGGCTACCTCACGACCCCGGGCATCTATACGGACGCTCACGTGGCTGGATGGAGGAAGGTGACTGCCGCCGTCCACGACAAGGACGGCCGGATATTCTTCCAGCTCATGCATGCCGGACGCATGTCGCATCCGGACAATACGCCGCATCATCGTCAGGGCGTTGCCCCATCCGCCATCGTGCCAGGCGCTCCTATGTTCACCGCCACTGGCATGCAGGACATTCCCCTGCCGCGTGCCCTCGCGACAGCGGAAGTGCGCCAGACCGTGCAGGATTTCCGGTTTGCGGCCCGGCGCGCGATCGAGGCTGGCGCAGACGGCATCGAGATCCATGGTGCGAATGGATACCTGGTGCAGCAGTTCATCGCACCCAGCGCCAACATCCGGACTGACGAATACGGCGGCTCGATCGAAAACCGTGCACGCTTTGCCATCGAAGTGGCAAAGGCGATCTCCGAGGAGATCGGTGCTGACCGTACCGCCATCCGCCTGTCACCCGGTCTTGCGATGTGGGGCATCGACGAGGGCATCGAAGGACCCGACCTCTATCGCTATCTTGTCGCCGAACTCGACAAGCTGGGCCTCGCTTACGTTCACATCATGCACGCTGGCAACGAGGAGCTTCTGGCCGACATCCGCAAGCTCTGGCATCAGGCGCTTATTCTCAACAGGCCCGGCCGTCTTCGTGACCAGATCGGCGCAGATGTCGCTTCGGGCGTGGCCGACCTCGAAGCCTACGGTCAAATGACGCTCGCGAACCCGGATTTCATCGAACGTCTCAAGAAAAATGCGCCGATGAACGAAGCGGATCGCAACACGTTCTTCGGCGGAACGACGAAGGGCTATACAGACTACCCGGCGCTGGCGGATGCGAGCATCGAGATGGAAGCAGTGCGATGAAGCCCTGAACTCAGGACGAAACGACGTCGGGACGACCTGCGACACGGGTGCCACTGACGACCTGACAGATCCGATCGCTTTTCCCATTGGCACGGCCCGCGCTGTCATCGACTGGGAGGCTTGTTTGTCTTCCGTCGGAGGCAGCGTGTGGTCGCGGACTTCGGGGACGGTAAGACGCCCCGTGTGTGTACATCGATACACTGAAGGTGAAGAGCCGGAAATTTCAATGATGTGCGCTTAAGGGCGGAGCAAGTTCATCGTTGACGCCGCCGCTGTCCGACCGTCTATTAGCTGGCGGAGCGGGGGAGGGTGTCAGTGCAACATCTGGATTGGATTGCGATCGTTTTATTCTTGGTCACCTGGATTGGCCTGGAGCCGATGATGGCGCTCGGTTGGCCGCGCCGGACAAACAGCTTGCTTCTGGATATGGCGCGTGTTCGCAAGGCCTGGATGCGCGAGGTCCTGACGCGCGACAACAACTTTATCGGCGACGCCGCCATTCTTGGCCATACCATCAATTCCGCGTCCTTTTTCGGATCTGCCAATCTCATCGTCATTGTCGGCATGAGCAGCGCCTTGTTCATGGAGCCCAACCTTGGCGCGGAAGGGGGGATCATTGCCCAGTTCACTGCGATTGGGCCGATCTGGCTGTTTCAGTGCAAGGTGTTGCTTGTAATGGCAACCTTGCTGCGCGGCTTGTCGGATTTCATCTGGGCCGTCAGGCAGATCAATTATTGCCTCGCCTCCATCGGAGCAAGCCCCTCCAGAGAGGAGCAACGCGACATCGAAGCCTGGACGGAGGCGTTGACGCTGGTCGTTAATCCGGCACTCCGTTCGTTCAGCGTCGGCGTCCGATCCTACTATTTTACTGTCGCAGCATCGCTCTGGTTCCTCGGGCCGGGCGCCTTCATCGTCGCCACGTTGTGCGGTGTCGGGCTTCTTGTCTGGAGGCAGAGCTGGTCGGACACGGCGAAGGGCGTCATGGCGATCCGCAAGCTGCTCGACGAAAATGCTCCGGCGGCCGCACCGATTTCACATGCCGAACTGCAATCTCAACCGACTGCAGCGGGAGAACGGACATGAAAATCGAACGCATAGCGAAGGATGATTGAAGGCCAACGGCCGGCCATCGTCCGGTCAACGTGCTAGAGCACGAAGAAACCAATGATCGCTGCAATCGGCACGGGAACGCCGACCACCCAGATCAGCAATTCGCGCATCATGAACCGCCGGTAGTCCGATTCCTTGCGGTGTAATGGCAGGGCAGTTTGGGCTGTTGGCATTGTCATGGTCGGCGCCAGCGCTAGAAATACAGCATCCAGATCAGGATGACGACAATGAGGGGAACGCCCATGAACCAAAGAAGACCAGCGCGTAGCATGACGAATTTCCTCCGTTGAACTGCTGCTGTAACGCGCAGTTGTGGGTTTCGTTCCCTTGACCTGATCTCGTCAATTTTCAATGTGGTTGGGGCTCCGGGAGCGAGCGCCGCATGGTCGCTGGAACCATGTTTTTGTCGGCGCGTTCAAGTCGGATGGACCAGATTTTCGCCGACATGTTTCCCACGACCCAAATCCCCTATCCGGTGATCGTCGCCCGCTTCTGCGGGGCGATTTTCTTCGGCGGCCTGATCGGCTTCGAACGCGAGGCGCAGGATAAGGCGGCTGGATTGAGGACCCATATTCTGATCAGCCTGGCTGCCGCCGTCTTTGCCATCATCTCGATCGAAAGTGTGCATATGCCGGGGCTCTCCGACGAGCAGGTGCGCATCGATCCGCTGAGGGTCGTCGAGGCGGTGACCGCCGGGGTTGCATTCCTGGCAGCGGGAACGATCGTTCTGTCCCAGGGAGAGGTGAGGGGGCTGACGACCGGAGCCGGCATGTGGCTTGCCGGCGCGATCGGCCTTGCACTCGGTTTTGGGCACTGGCTGATCGCCGCGTTCGCGCTCGCCGCGGGATTGACTGTGCTCTACGCCGTTGGAAGGCTTGAAAACATCTATAAATCGAGGTCGCCACAGCCTGAACCAAAGCCGGTGCAGGGGAAAGACAAGAACAGGCGCCCAAGTCGTGAGAACCTCGATTCCTAAAACGAAGCCCGTAAAAAAAACGGGCCGACGGCATCTCTGCCGTTCGACCCGTCCGGTAAAGGTCGGATAGGGGGAATTTCCTGACATCCTCAGGCTGAAAAGCGCTGCGAACGGGAGGTCTCTTAACGCCCCCATCATGCCTGAGAAGGGATAATCAATTTGACATAAAGCGCAGAAAATTTGACAATTATCGAATGTTGTCAAATGAGAATTCCGGGCGCGGCGTCAAGGTCGTGATCGTCGTCCTGCCTGAATCGTCGATCATGTCGCTTGCCTCGGTGCTGGATCCGATGCGTGCCGCCAACCGGGTTGCCGGCAGGGCGCTGTTCGAATGGGACATCCTGTCTCCAGACGGTCAACCGGTTCTGCTGACCTGCGGCGTCTCGATCGCCGTGGACGGACTGTTTTCGGCCCGGGCGGAAGGCGATTTCCTGTTGGTCATCGGCGGCTTCAACCTGGAGCGCTATGCGGGAAAAGCGTTCATCGCCGCATTGCAGGCCTGCGCCCGGCATTTCTCCGTCGTCGCCGGCATCGAATCGGGATGCTGGCTGCTGGCGCGCTCCGGCCTGGTCAACGGCCGCACGGCAACAGCGCATTGGGAGGAACTGGAAGATTTCGCGCTGGCGTTTCCAGACGTTGCCGTCCGGGCTGACCGGTTCGTGACAGACGGTAAATTCTGGACGTCGGGTGGCGCGTCGCCGACGTTCGACATGATGCTGCACATGATTCGCCAGCGATTCGGCTCGGCCGTCGCGCTCGATGTCGCGAGCATCTTCGTCTATGACGAGACGCATGCGGCAACCGATGCCCAGCCGCTGGTTTCGCTCGGCCGCATGGAGGCGCTCGATCCGGAGCTTGCCCGGGCGATCCGGCTGATGGAGCGCACGCTCGATCGGCCGTTGTCGGTCGCAGCCCTTGCGCTGCGCGTCGGGCAGTCGCAGCGCAAGCTCGAAATGCGTTTCGCCAAGGCTCTCGGCATCAGCCCGGGTATTTATTACCTGCGGCTGCGCCTCCAGGCGGCGCACCGGCTGGTCAGCGATACGCAGCTGAGCATACGCGAAATCGCCCTTCGCTCCGGCTTCGACAGCCTGTCGTCCTTTTCCCGCGCTTTTAAGCACCAGTACGGCGAAAGCCCGTTGAAACTGCGCCAGGGACGTCGATGACGGCGGTCGTGGCCGTACAATTCCGAGGGCTGCCATTCCGCATCAGTGCTTCTCCGCCGCGTTCAGTCGGACAAACCCGGAAAATCTCGCTGCCTACCTTGTCCGCGTCACAATGTCCGTCATATTCCTCCACCGAATGGAGAGAGCAACACCAATGAAAACAATGATTCTGGCCGCTGCGATTGGCCTTTCAAGCCTGATGCTTGCAGGCTGCGTCAGCGAGAGCGTTTCCTATGACGATGGCTACTATTCGCGTCCACGCGATTATGCCGATCGATATGGCCGCGATGAGCGCTGGCGCGACAGGGACGATTATTCGGGTCGTCGCGACTATGACCGCCGGGACCGGGGCGACGAAGAACGCCGCGCTGAACGGCGCGATAGAGACTACGGAAGGGGCGATGACAGTCGCTGCAACCGCGATCCGCGCTGCGAAGTGCCGGAATACAACGAGGAGCGGCCGGGTTACTACCGCCGCGGCTGACAGCCGCAAGGCGGCTGAAGTCCGGGTCGGGTCGGCTGGATGTAATACGACAGCGAAATTAACGTTCGCCGACATGCAGGCTGTGTTGTTCGGGAGGTGTGGTGCCTTCGGTCGAACCGCTGGACGGACGGCGTCAGCGCCAAGAGCCTTTGGCGTGGACGTTGACCGCAGCGCCCGCGCCTGCCGCAGGGGAAATCAAAAGAGAGTGCTATGCGACCATGCCACGTAAGAAGCTAGGCTGCTTGCCGACTGTGATGCTCTCGCTGATCGCGATCATCGCAGCGATCGCCGGATGGTTCTATTGGTCCTTCCCGGAAACGATCCTCCGCTACAGGCTGACGGCAGAGTTCCGCGTCAATGGTAAACTGGTTAGCGGGTCAGGTGTCTGGCAGGTCAAGTACCAGCCGACGATTTGCTCCGATCACTGCACGACTCAAGCGAAGTTGACTGCAGAGGCGATTCCTATCGAACTTGGCGCGAAGCGGGGAACACTCTGGATTTTGTTGCGGCAGAGGAACGACTCACAAGACTATCAGTTTGAGTTGAAAACAAAGCCGGAATGGATTGTTCCTTATCTATTTGGACATTCTCCATTTTCGCCGCCGTCATTTCCAAAGTATGTGCGCGGCTTAAGGCAAATACACGGAACCGTGCATCCCACGCTCAGCCAGTTGCCACAGATGGTAATTTTACCAAATGACGAATTGCCCACGAAATATCAATGGGTGGGAGCGGGGCCTGGCGGTGTCGATCTGGGGCCTCTGCCCGAATTTGTCAGCGCCACGATCTCAATTACCGACGAACCACCGAGCATCGGAATACGAAAGCGACTTACCTGGCTCGATGCTGAATACCGCCCAATATTGGCATACGCCGAGTCTACCGGGTTGGTGGTTCGGGATTTTGAGGAGAAACATCCGTGATTACAGACCAAGACTAAGTCTTTGGCTTAGCCAGCTCGTCCGTGTAAGCCTACTCAACCGCCGATCGGCTCGGATCAGCCACGGTCGTTGCGCATGACATGACTTACGACAACGCGCATGATATTTCGACAACGCGAAAAATATTTGCCGGCATATCTGCTAAGTGTTTGATTTTATGGTGAGAGCGCAGGGATTCGAACCCTGGACCTACTGATTAAAAGTCAGTTGCTCTACCGGCTGAGCTACGCTCTCCCAGGACCGGACTGTCGTGCCCGGCGGAAGTGGGCGGACATATGCACAGCGGGCTTGTTTTGGTCAACCCAAAAAACGGGCGAAACTGCAAATTCGATGTTTTACAACAAGATCGCCAAAAGGTGATTGGTTTGGCGTCGGCTTCGGCGCTAAGACGGCGCGAGCTTGTTGCAGGCTGGAGTTCTTACCTGGTGTCCATCGCTGATATTTCCATCTGGACCGCTGTTCTGGCGGGCGCGCTGTCTTTCCTGTCGCCGTGTGTCCTGCCGCTCGTGCCGCCCTATCTCTGTTACATGGCGGGGATATCGGTGGATCAGTTCCGCGGCGGCGAAATGCAGGCTGCGACTGCCGGCACGCGCCGCGCGGTCTTCGGCGCTGCCTTCCTGTTCACGCTCGGCTTTGCCACCGTCTTCGTGGCGCTCGGAGCGGGGGCGTCCAGCATCGGCTTGGTGCTGCGCCAGCATATCGACATACTCTCGCGCATCGGCGGTATTGTCATCATCATCATGGGCCTGCATTTCCTTGGTGTTTTCCGCATCGGGATTCTTGGGCGAGAGGCGCGCTTCCAGGGCGGCGGAAAGCCGGCGACGCTGTCGGGCGCCTATATCATGGGTCTCGCCTTTGCCTTCGGCTGGACGCCCTGCATCGGTCCCGTGCTCGGTACGATCCTCGGTGTTGCGGCAGCGCGTGACACGGTCACCGACGGGGCGATGCTGCTTGCCGTTTATTCTCTCGGCCTCGCCATTCCGTTCTGGATCGCAGCAGGCTTCTCCGGCGCCTTCATGAAGTTCCTGTCGCGCTTCCGCCGGCATCTCGGCCTGGTGGAAAAATTGATGGGCGTGTTTCTGGTGCTTGCCGGCCTTGCCTTCGTCTTCGGCTTCATCAGCTCCATGGCGATCTGGTTCCAGGAAACCTTTCCAGTCCTGATGCAAATCGGCTAAGCACGGACTTCAACTGAGGCTCCTGCACGCAATGGCCGAAATATCCGGTTTGGTACTACCGTTCTTCGGCCTGATCTTCCTTGGTTATCTGACGGCCAAGCTGGCACGGAACCCCGCCGGCGAAGGCGCCGGCGACGCCATGGGCTGGCTCAACACCTTCATCATCTATCTGGCGCTGCCCGCGTTGTTCTTCAAACTGGTGTCGAAGACGCCAATCGAGCAACTGACCCGCTTCGACTTCGTCCTTTCCTCCATCGGCGCCACCTACACGGTGTTCGCGCTCGTCTTCGCGGCAGGCTATCTGATCCGCCGCAACTCCCTGGCGGAATCGACGGTTCAGGGACTGGCCGGGGCCTACGGCAATATCGGCTATATGGGGCCGGGTCTGGCGTTGCTGGCGCTCGGAGAACCAGCAGCAGTACCGGTGGCGCTGATCTTCTGCTTCGAGAACGTGCTGCATTTCACGGTCGCGCCGGCGATGATGGCGCTTGCCGGGGACGAGAAGAGTTCGCCCGGCAGGCTGGTCGCGAATATCGGCAAGAAGATTGTGCTCCACCCATTCATCCTGTCGACGATCGCCGGCGTGATAGCGGCCTACTTCTCGTTCCAACCGCAGCTGCCGGTCCAGAGGCTGATCGACTATCTGGCGCAAGCCGCTGCCCCGTGCGCATTGTTCGCCATGGGTGTGACTCTGGCCCTGCGGCCACTCAAGCGCATTCCGGCCGAGATCGGCTATATCGTTCCGGCAAAGCTGATCCTTCACCCGGTGCTGATGTATCTGGTTCTGAGCTTTGTCGGTAATTTCGAGCCGGTCTGGGTGCAGACGGCGGTGCTCCTGGCGTCGCTGCCGACGGCGACCAATGTGTTCGTCATCGGCCAGCAATACGGCGTCTGGCAGGAGCGGGCGTCGGCAACGATCCTGATCACCACCGTTCTGTCGGTGGCAACGGTAACGATCCTGCTCTACCTCATCAGTTCAGGCGCTCTTCCGGCCGATCTTTTCCCGTAGGGCGCCGCGCAAGGACTGCAGGGCGCTGCCGGGATTGAGCCCCTCGCGCATCATCAGGTTGCGCAGCGGCGCAACGCTTGCCAAAGCCTGCAATCCGGCCGCGCGCAGCATCTGTACCGGCAGGAAATCCGACAGCAGTGAACGGTTGAGCAGATCGACGCTGACGGTGCGGGTCAGGATATCCGCCCGCCGCTTGCGGTCGTAACGCCCGCCGAAATCATTCGGAATGGCCGAGGACCCAAGCAGCGAGACGGCGGCCATGATGTCGCGAAGGCTGAGGTTGAGCCCCTGCGCGCCGATCGGGGGGAAGGCGTGGGCTGCTTCACCGATGAGGATCGCGCGTCCCTTGCCAAAGGATCTGGCAGCCATGCCGGACAGCGGGAACGACTGCGGCGTACCTTCGACGGTCACTTTTCCGAGCATCGACTGCATGCGTTGTTCCACAGCCATCGATAGCGCATCGGGCGAAAGCGCCAGCGTCGCTTCCGTGTCCTCCGGTTTTTGTACCCAGACAAGGCTGGACCGCAAACCGCCGGGCAGGGGCACCTGTGTGAATGGCCCATGCGGTGTGTGAAATTCCGTCGATACGTTCTGGTGTGGCACCTGATGCGCGAAATTAAGCACCAGGGCGCTTTGCGGATAGGACCAGTTGCGCACCTCTATCCCGGCCGCCTCGCGCACGCCGGACTTTCTGCCGTCGGCGCCGACGACAAGGTCGGCGGTGATGCTCCGGCCATTGTCGAGCGTCATGATCGCGCGGCCGGTCTCGAAATCGATCCGTGAAAGGCTGGCGACGACGCGGACAATCGACGGGCGGTTTTCGGCTTCCTTCTCCAGGAGAGCAAGCAAAGGCGCATTGGGGATATTGTATCCGAACGCGTCGAGCCCGACCTCGGCGGCATGAAAAGTAACCGTCGGCGCGCGCAAAAGCCGGTTCGTCCCGTCGATGATCCGCATGCTGGACAATGGTGCTGCCAAGGGCGCGATCGCCTGCCAGAGGCCAAGGCCCCGGACAAGTTCAAGCGATTGATCCATCAGCGCCGTCGTGCGCCCGTCAGGACGACCGGGCAGCGGCGCGATCAGCGCGACGCTGCGGCCCGAATCAGCAAGGGCAAGAGCTGCGAGCGAACCGGCCAAGCCTGCACCGACAACTGCGATTTCGAAGTGCTCCATGGCGTCCGGTCCCCGTGCATATAAGGTGTTGCGAGCTTCATTCTTAACCGGCACCGGCGGTTAAGGAAATGGGGTGAAATGGCGCAGTCGCAGGTCCGCATCCACAGGTGATTGCCGGGCTTTTCCAAACAGTTGTGATTTTTGCTGGCAGCCAATCTGAAACGGTGCATATTACCGCCAACACCGCGCGACAAGCCGGGTACGGGAGCGTGGGCCGTGACAATGGCCGGTTCAGCATGCTTCGGGGGAAGCGCAGAGTAAGGACAGGGTGCGTCTGCCGATGAAGTTTTTCAATTACAAACGCGTGCCCTACGCGGAAATCCGCGCCTTTTCCGTCCATATCCTCACTGCATCCGGCTCATTCCTGGCCTTTCTCGGCGTTGTTGCCGCGGCTGAGCATCGGTTTGTCGACATGTTCTGGTGGTTGGGTCTGGCACTTGCGGTCGACGGCATCGACGGCCCGATCGCCCGCAGGGTGCGCGTCAAGGAAGTGCTGCCGAACTGGTCTGGCGATACACTCGATAATGTCATCGACTATGTTACCTACGTGCTGCTTCCGGCCTTTGCGTTGTATCAGAGCGGCATGATTGGTGAACCCTGGTCCTTCGTTGCCGCCGGCGCCATCGTGATGTCGAGCGCCATCTACTATGCCGACATGGGAATGAAGACCGACGAATATTTCTTCTCCGGCTTTCCCGTCGTCTGGAACATGGTCGTATTTACACTGTTCGTCATCGACGCCAGCGAAGTGGCGGCCTCGATCGTCGTCTTCGTTTCGGTCTTCCTGACCTTTATGCCGATCAACTTCCTGCATCCGGTGCGCGTCCAGCGGCTGAGACCGCTTAATCTCGTGGTCTTTACAGTCTGGTCGGTGCTCAGCGGCTATGCGCTGCTGCTGCATTTCGACACGCCCGCATGGGTCGTTGCCGGTGTTGTCGGCACAGGTCTCTATCTCTATGTCATTGGTTTCGTCTTGCAGATATTTCCCCGCCTTGGACGGGGTTGAGGAGGTTTCATGGCACAGGCCATCATGGTGCGCACGCTCGGCGGGCCGGAAGTTCTCAAGATCGAGGGGATCACACTTTCGGCACCGGGACCGGGTGAAGTCCAGATACGTCAGATCGCCGTCGGCGTGAATTTCATTGACGTCTATTTCCGTACCGGCCTCTACAAGTCGGCCGAGGGGCTGCCTTTCATTCCGGGTAAGGAAGGTGCCGGCATCGTCACTGCCGTGGGCGACAATGTCAGCACCTTCTCAGTCGGCGACCGTGTGGCCTATGCTTCTTCCGACGGTGCCTATAGCAGCGAGCGCAATATCGAGATTTCGCAACTGGTGAAGGTGCCTGACGATATCACGCTGGAAACGGCGGCGGCGATGATGCTGAAGGGCATGACGGCGCAATACCTGCTCAATCAGACCTTCAAGGTCGGCCCCGAAACCACTTTGCTGTTCCATGCGGCAGCCGGCGGCGTCGGCTTGATCGCAGGCCAATGGGCCAAGGCACTTGGCGCCACCGTCATTGGTACCGCAGGTTCGCAGGACAAGATCGACCTGGCACTTGCCCATGGCTACGACCATGTCATCAACTATCGTACGGACAATTTCGTCGCCCAGGTCAAGGAGATCACCGGCGGCAAGGGCGTCGATGTCGTCTATGACTCGGTTGGCAAGGACACCTATCCTGCATCGCTCGACTGCATTAAGCCGCGAGGCCTCTGGGTCAGTTTCGGAAATTCCTCCGGTCCTGTCGAAGGCGTCAACATCGGCATCCTCGCGCAAAAGGGCTCGCTGTTTGCGACGCGTCCGACCCTGTTCAGCCACGTTTCGACGCGGCCCGCTCTGGAGGCATGTGCAAATTCTCTGTTTGATATTGTGCAAAGCAACAAAGTGCGTATCAATATCAACCAGACCTATGCGCTTGCCGATGCAAGCCAGGCGCATGCGGATCTCGAAGCAAGAAAAACGAGCGGAACAACATTGCTGATTCCTTGAGACAAGCCGGAGAGGCAGCCAAGGCAGCGGAGCATTGAGAAAAGAGGGGCGGCGTGTCGGCTGAGGGAGAACCTGCCAACAGTCCATTGCTGGCTGTCGGCCAACTGACAAAACTGTTCGGCACATTCGCTGCCTGCGACGGGATCAATCTCGATATCAGGCCTGGCGAAATTCATGCCCTTCTGGGCGAGAACGGTGCCGGCAAATCCACTCTGGTCAAGATGCTGTTCGGTGTCCTCGCTCCGACCAGCGGCGAGATTATCTGGCAGGGGCAGGCGGTCAGGATAAACAGCCCGAGCACCGCTCGCAAACTCGGGATCGGCATGGTGTTCCAGCATTTTTCGCTGTTTGAGGCTCTGACGGTCGCAGAAAACATTGCTTTATCGATGAATCCGGGTGTGTCCCTGTCAAGGATCGCCAAGGAAGCGTCCGATCTTTCGCATGCCTACGGCCTTCCGCTCGATCCGAATGCGCATGTGGCGGACCTTTCTGTCGGTGAGCGTCAGCGCATCGAAATCGTGCGCGCACTTCTCCAGAACCCGAAACTGATCATTCTCGACGAGCCGACCTCGGTCTTGACGCCACAAGAGGCCGACCGGCTGTTCGAAACACTGAACAAGCTGAAAGCCGAAGGGCGCTCCGTTCTTTATATCAGTCACCGGCTGGAAGAAGTGCAACGCATTTGCGATCGCGCGACGGTATTGCGCCATGGCAAGGTGACGGGTGCCTGCGATCCACGCAAGGAAACACCATCGTCGCTGGCGCGCATGATGGTCGGCAGCGATGTTGCCCATGTCAGCGCGGAAGGGACGAGCGCCAAGGGCGCGGTCAAGCTTGAGGCCCGCCATCTCTCCGCCTCGGCCAGAACGCCTTTCGCTGTTTCCCTGAAGAATATCTGTCTCAAGGTTCATGCCGGTGAGGTGCTGGCAATTGCCGGCGTCGCGGGCAATGGGCAGGGCGAGCTTTTCGATGCCCTGTCAGGCGAATACCCGGTCGCCAATGACGATGTCATTCTCATTGCCGACAAGCCTGTCGGTACGCGCGGCATCAATGCCCGTCGGCTGATGGGCGCGGGTTTCGTACCTGAGGAGCGCCACGGGCATGCGGCCGTGTCGGCTCTTTCGCTCTCCGACAATCTCGTGCTTGCCCGCAGCCAGTCCGACCGGCGCGCCTTTCTTGGCGGCGGCGTCCTCGGACTGATCCGTCAGGATGCGGTGAAGATGGCGGCAAAGCGTATTTCCGAAGCCATGGATGTGCGCAAGAGCGGCGAAAATCCGCCGGCTGGCTCCCTGTCCGGCGGCAATCTGCAGAAATTCATCGTCGGCCGCGAACTCGACCGCCAGCCCACGGTGCTGATCGTCAATCAGCCGACCTGGGGAGTGGATGCCGGTGCCGCCAGCCGCATCCGTCAGGCGCTGGTCGATCTTGCCAAATCCGGTTCCGCCGTTCTCGTCATCAGTCAGGACCTGGACGAGATTTTTGAAGTCGCGACAGAGATTGCGGTGATCAGCGAAGGCAGGCTTTCCGATATCTATCCGGCATCGGATCTGTCGCGCGAGAAGATCGGCCTGCTGATGGGCGGTATGTATGGGAAGACTGGAACTGCGGAGACTGCGCATGCGCATTGAACTGGAAAGACGCCCCGACGTCTCCAAGCTGTTCTCGATCCTTTCGCCTTTCATCGCGCTCGGGCTGACACTGGTCTTCGGCGGCATCATGTTCATGTTGCTTGGCAAGGACCCGCTCTCGGCGTTGTACAGTTTCTTCATCGAGCCGTTGACGGAAGTCTGGTCGCTGCACGAACTGGCGATCAAGGCGGCCCCGCTCATTCTCATCGCTGTCGGCCTTTCGGTCTGCTATCGCTCGAACAACTGGAATATCGGCGCCGAAGGCCAGTTCATCATGGGGGCGATCGCCGGGTCGATCCTGCCCGTCGTCTTCTACGAATGGCAATCACCCCTGGTGCTGCCATTGATGATGCTGCTCGGCATGATGGGCGGTGCCTTGTTTGCCGCCATTCCTGCGTTTCTCAAGGCTCATCTGAACACCAACGAAATCCTCACCAGTCTGATGCTGGTCTATGTCGCGCAACTGTTCCTCGACTGGCTGGTGCGCGGCGCCTGGCGAAATCCGGGAGGCATGAATTTTCCGGAAACGCGAACCTTCGACGCGACCGCTATCCTGCCGGAAATGATCGCGTCGGGACGGGCGCATTGGGGTTTTGGTTTCGCGATCCTGGCTGCGATCCTGATCTGGTTCATGATGCGCTATACGCTGAAGGGTTTCGAAATCACCGTTCTTGGCCAGTCCGAGCGGGCAGGGCGTTTCGCCGGCTTCTCGTCGCGGAAGATGATCTGGTTTTCCATGTTGCTCTCCGGCGCGCTGGCCGGCCTTGCAGGCATTGCCGAAGTCAGCGGGGCGATCCAGCAGCTGCGCCCGGTCATCTCGCCCGGCTATGGCTTCACGGCGATTATCGTCGCTTTCCTCGGACGCCTTAATCCGCTGGGCATTGTCGTCGCGGGGCTGGTGCTGGCGCTGACCTATCTCGGCGGCGAGGCGGTGCAAGTTTCGCTTCAAATCTCCGATAAACCGATCAGGGTCTTCCAAGGACTTCTGCTGTTCTTCGTCCTCTCCTGCGACACGCTCATTCACTATAAAATCAGGATGATGTGGTTCGACTTGACGGACACGACTGCCGATGGGGTGCGCTGATGGGTATCTTCGAGGCCATTTTACTCACGGTCATCACAGCGGCGACACCGCTGGTTTTAGCGGCAATCGGCGAACTCGTTACCGAACGGTCGGGCGTTCTCAATCTCGGTGTCGAAGGCATGATGGTCATGGGCGCCGCATGCGCCTTCATCGCCACGCAACAGACGGGTTCGCCCTATGTCGGCATTCTCGCCGGCATAGCGTCCGGGGCACTGTTCTCGCTGCTGTTCGGCTTTTTGACCTTGACGCTTGTTGCCAACCAGGTCGCGACGGGGCTGGCCTTGACCATTCTCGGTCTCGGCGTTTCCGGCATGATCGGCGAATCCTATGTCGGACAATCCGGCATAAAATTGCCACAGATCGTCTTTCCCATCCTGTCGGACATCCCGTTTCTGGGGCCGCTTCTGTTCAGGCAGGACCTGATCTTCTACCTGTCGATCGCGCTTGTCGCGGGTGTGCACTGGTTTCTGTTCAGAAGCCGCGCCGGATTGAAGCTGCGCTCCGTTGGCGACAGCCATTCCTCCGCGCATGCGCTCGGCATCAATGTCATCCGCACTCGTTATCTGGCCGTCATGTTTGGCGGTGCCTGCGCCGGGCTGGCGGGCGCACAACTGTCGTTGGTTTACACGCCGCAATGGGCGGAAAACATGTCGGCCGGGCGAGGCTGGATCGCACTGGCGTTGGTCGTCTTCGCATCATGGCGGCCATGGCGGATCGTTGCCGGCGGCTACCTCTTTGGCGCTGTGTCGATCAGCCAGCTTTATGCCCAGGCATTCGGCATCGGAATCCCCTCGCAGTTTCTTTCTGCTCTTCCCTATTTGGCGACAATCGTCGTACTAATCCTGATCTCGCATAACCGGCGCATGACGCTGATCAATACACCGGCGGCGCTCGGCAAGGCTTTCGTGCCTGACCGGTGATCAATAACAATCTCGAAATACTCAAACCTACAGGGGTCAAAATGAAAAAAATTCTCTTCGCACTTGCCACGACGGCGGCCGTTATCGGCTTTTCTGCTGCTGCCAGCGCCGCCGACAAGGCAAAAATCTGCTTTGTCTATGTCGGCTCGAAGACTGACGGCGGCTGGACGCAGGCGCATGACCTTGGCCGTCAGGAACTCGAAAAAGCCCTTGGCGACAAGATCGAGACCCAGTTTCTCGAAAATGTTCCGGAAGGCCCGGATGCCGAGCGCGCCATCGAGCGCCTCGCCCGTTCAGGCTGCGGCCTGATCTTCACCACGTCGTTCGGTTTCATGGATGCGACCGTCAAGATCGCCGCGAAATTCCCGGACGTGAAGTTCGAGCATGCGACCGGCTACAAGACGGCACCGAACCTTGCCACCTACAACAGCCGCTTCTACGAAGGCCGCTATATCCAGGGCCAGATCGCGGCCAAGATCTCGCAGAAGGGCGTCGCCGGCTACATCGCCTCCTTCCCCATTCCGGAAGTGGTGATGGGCATCAACTCCTTTGTTACCGGCGCCCGCTCCATCAATCCTGACTTCAAGATCAAGGTCGTGTGGGCAAACACCTGGTTCGACCCCGGCAAGGAAGCCGACGCAGCCAAGGCACTGATCGACCAGGGCGTCGACGTGTTGACGCAGCACACCGACACCACCGCGCCCATGCAGGTTGCTGCCGAGCGCGGCATCAAGGCTTTCGGCCAGGCCTCCGACATGATCAAGGCTGGCCCGGAAACGCAGCTGACGGCGATCGTCGATACGTGGGGCGCCTATTACATCAAGCGCACCCAGGCCTTCATCGACGGCAAGTGGGAAACGACGTCCAGCTGGGACGGCCTCAAGGACGGCATCCTGACCATGGCGCCCTACACCAATATGCCCGACGACGTGAAGGCGCTGGCGGAAGCCACCCAGAAGAAGATCGAATCGGGCGAACTGAAGCCCTTCACCGGCCCGTTGAAAAAGCAGGACGGGTCCGAATGGCTGGCGGCGGGCGTATCCTCGGATGACGGCACGCTTCTCGGCATCAACTTCTACGTCGAAGGCGTCGACGACAAGCTGCCGCAATAAACTCAACATCATCTACTGCAATCAGGGAGGGTGGCTGCACGGCCGCCCTCTTTTGATTCTGGCACGGGAAAATTTACGCAAACCGCGCAAATCCAGTTTACATAAATCATATAGTATGATTTTTTACCGTTGCTGCGAGGAGCAGCTTTCTTTGGGAGGAAATCATGAAATTGAAGACAGCACTCGCGAGTGCCACGATTTTGGCTGCCTGCATGTTCGGTTCGGCGTCTGCTGCCGACCTGACAATCGGTTTTTCGCAGATTGGCTCCGAATCCGGCTGGCGCGCCGCTGAAACCACACTGACCAAGCAGCAGGCCGAAAAGCGCGGCATCGACCTGAAATTTGCCGATGCTCAGCAAAAACAGGAAAATCAGATCAAGGCGTTGCGCTCCTTCATCGCTCAGGGCGTCGATGCCATTTTGATCGCACCGGTTGTGGCGACCGGCTGGGACGAAGTCCTGACGGAAGCAAAGGATGCCGAAATTCCGGTGATCCTTCTCGACCGCACGGTTGATTCGTCCGACGATCTCTATCTGACGGCTGTGACCTCCGATCTCGTCCATGAAGGCAATGTCGCCGGCAAGTTCCTGGTTGATACGATCGGCGACAAGGCTTGCAACGTCGTCGAGCTTCAGGGAACCACAGGTTCTTCGCCGGCTATCGATCGCAAGAAGGGTTTCGAGGAGGCATTGAAAGGCCACGACAACCTGAAGATCGTCCGCAGCCAGACCGGTGACTTCACCCGCACCAAGGGCAAGGAAGTCATGGAGAGCTTCCTGAAGGCGGAAGATGGCGGCAAGAATATCTGCGCGCTCTACGCCCACAATGACGACATGGCCGTTGGCGCCATCCAGGCGATCAAGGAAGCCGGCTTGAAGCCGGGCAAGGACATCCTTGTCGTTTCGATCGACGCTGTTCCGGATATTTTCCAGGCAATGGCCGCCGGCGAAGCAAACGCTACCGTCGAGTTGACGCCGAACATGGCCGGTCCGGCCCTCGACGCGCTCGACGCCTTCCTGAAGGACGGCACCAAGCCGGCCAAGTGGATCCAGACGGAATCGAAGCTCTACACCCAGGCTGACGATCCGCAGAAGGTCTACGAAGAAAAGAAGGGCCTCGGTTACTGATCGACTGCCGGCATCGCGCAACGGTCGCATCTGCAGTCTTCGGGCTCCAGGTGTCGAGGGGACGCGATGCCGGCAGATCGCCTTTGCCACCGGATCACCGACGCTTCCAACGCCACGGTGTCGGCCGCATATTGCCCTCAGCGCTGGCATAATCCGCAGCATTTCGTAAGCTACGGGCAACCTACGTTTCCTCAAGAAGCCGGTTTCATGCAGAACACCTCAAACGATATTCTTGTCGCCGCCGGGGTCGTAAAGGCCTTTCCAGGCGCAATCGCTCTCAACAACGTCGATTTTTCGCTGCGGCGCGGCGAAGTGCATGCGCTGTTGGGCGAAAATGGCGCCGGCAAATCCACGCTGATCAAATGTATGACCGGGGCTTACCGCCGTGACGCCGGTACGTTGACGCTCGATGGTGATGAAATTGATCCGCGCGACACGCTTGACGCCCAGAAGCTCGGGATCGGCACGGTCTATCAGGAAGTCAACTTGCTTGGAAATCTGAGCGTCGCGGAAAACCTCTTTCTCGGTCGCCAGCCGCGCCGGTTCGGCCTCATCCAGACCGGAGAAATGAAGAAGCGCGCCAATGCACTGCTTGCACAGTACGGCATCGACATCAACGTTTCCGCAGCGCTCGAAAGCTATTCCGTCGCCATTCAGCAGGTGGTGGCCATCGCCCGGGCTGTCGATCTTTCCGGCAAGGTGCTGATTCTCGACGAACCGACTGCCAGCCTCGATGCGCAGGAAGTCGAGATGTTGTTCGGCATCGTCCGCGGCCTGAAGGCGAGGGGGCTCGGCATTGTCTTCATCACGCATTTTCTCGAACAGGTCTACGAGCTGTCGGACCGCATTACTGTGCTGCGCAACGGTCAGTTGGTTGGTACGCGCGAGGTTGCCTCTCTGCCGCGCCGGCAGCTTGTCACGATGATGCTTGGCCATGAACTTCAGTCTGTCGAAAAGGCTGTGGCTGCGACGCAGACCGCGAGCGGGCCGGTTCAGTTCCGGTTCTCAAAATACGGCAGGACCGGCAAGATCAAGCCGTTCGATCTGGAAGTGCGCAAGGGTGAGGTCGTCGGCATCGCCGGCCTTCTCGGCTCTGGCCGGACAGAAACGGCGGAATTGATGTTCGGCGTGCACAAGGCGGATAGCGGTAGGGCGGATATCGCCGGCAAGACCGCCAATCTGTCTTCCCCCCGTGCAGCTATTGCCAAAGGATTCGGCTTCTGCCCCGAGGATCGGAAGCTCGACGGCATCATCGGTGAACTGTCGGTCCGCGAAAACATCGCTCTCGCCCTGCAGGCGCGCCGTGGCTGGGCCAGGCCGCTCGCGGCCTCCGAACAGAACGCCTTGGCCGACCGCTATATCAAGGCGCTCGATATTCGCACCAGCGACCGCGAAAAGCCGATCCGGCTTCTGTCAGGCGGCAACCAGCAGAAAGCTATTCTGGCCCGCTGGCTTGCGACCAACCCGCAATTTCTCATTCTCGACGAGCCGACGCGCGGCATCGACGTCGGCGCTCATGCGGAAATCATCCGGCTGATCGGTGAACTCTGTGCGCAGGGCATGTCGCTGATCGTCATTTCATCCGAGCTTGAGGAACTTGTGGCTTACAGTTCGAGGATCATCGTACTGCGTGATCGAGCGCATGTTGCGGAGCTGACCGGCAGCGAGATCACCACCGAGCACATCGTCAATGCTATTGCCGCGGCAACCACTGCAGGAGGTGTGCAATGATCGACAACGCAAAACGCCTTGGCCGCCGCCTGCTTCCCCAGTTCGTGGCACTGGCGATGATCCTCGTGCTGATTCGGCTCGTCTTCCCGGATTTCTTCTCCATCGAAATCCAGAACGGGCGGCTCTACGGCAGCCTGATCGATATTCTCAACCGTGGCGCGCCCGTTGCCCTTCTTGCCGTCGGCATGACGGTGGTGATCGCCACCAAGGGCATCGATCTCTCCGTCGGCGCGGTCATGGCTATCTGCGGCGCCGTTGCCGCCGCATCCAGCGTGCGGGGCGACCCGCTGGTGGTGACACTGGCGCTTTCTGTCGGTACCGGCCTCATCTGCGGCGTCTGGAACGGGTTCCTGGTATCCGTCCTCAATATCCAGCCGATCATCGCCACGCTGGTGCTGATGGTCGCTGGACGCGGCATCGCGCAGCTGGTGACGGAAGGCGCGATCCTGACGTTCAACGATCCCGGCCTGATCTTTATCGGCAGCGGCTCGTTCCTCGGCCTGCCCATGCCGGTGGTCATCTGGCTGGTGTTCGGTGTCGCGGTCGCGCTGCTGGTGCGGCGCACGGCACTCGGCATGCTGATCGAAGCCGTCGGTATCAACCGCCGCGCCAGCACGCTTTCCGGCATCCAGACGCCTTTGCTGCTGATGGCCGCCTATATGCTGTCGGGTCTGTGCGCTGCCATTGCTGGGTTGATCGTGACCGCTGACATTCGTGGTGCGGACGCTAACAATGCCGGGCTATGGCTTGAACTCGATGCCATTCTCGCTGTCGTCGTCGGCGGCACGTCGTTGCTCGGCGGCCGGTTCAGCATCGTCGCCTCGCTGATCGGCGCCATGATCATTCAGGCGGTCAACACCGGCATCCTGTCGTCCGGTTTCCCGCCGGAATTCAACCTGATCATCAAGGCCGCGATCATCGTCATCATCCTCGTGATCCAGTCGCCCCGCGTACAGGCCGGCGTGACCTTCCTTAGCCGAAAATCCGTCCGCAGAGACGTCGCGGAGCAGCCCGTCCGATGAACCAGAAGTACCTTCCACTGATTGCCACTATCGCCATTTTCGTCGTCTCCTACGCGGCGTGCGCGGCGCAATATCCGAACATCCTCTCAACTAGAGTTGTGGGTAACCTTCTGACCGACAATGCCTTTCTCGGCATCGCCGCTGTCGGAATGACCTTCGTCATCCTGTCGGGCGGTATCGACCTTTCGATCGGTTCGGTCATTGCCTTCACCGGGATATTCCTTGCGGTCATGCTCGAGAATACCGGCATCCACCCGCTCGCGGCCTTCGTGCTTGTGCTTGTCATCACGACGTTGTTCGGCGCCATCATGGGGGCCATCATCCACTATCTCGAAATGCCTGCCTTCATTGTTACTCTTGCCGGCATGTTTCTGGCGCGCGGCATGGCCTTCGTTCTGTCGATCGATTCCATCCCGATCAAGCATCCGTTCTACGCGGCGATGAAGAGTTTTTACTACAAACTGCCGGGTGGCGGTCGCATCACCCTCATCGGCGGATTGATGCTGCTGGTCTTCGCAATTGGCATTTTGATCGCGCAGCGAACCCGCTTCGGCACCAATGTTTACGCGCTCGGCGGAGGACCGCAAACCTCGGCTTTAATGGGGGTTCCCGTCGGTCGCACGACGATTATGATCTACGGACTTTCGGGCTTTCTCGCCGGGCTTTCGGGAATCGTTTATTCCCTATACACATCAGCAGGTTATTCGCTCGCCACTGTCGGTGTCGAGTTGGATGCGATTGCCGCTGTGGTGATCGGTGGAACGCTTCTGACAGGAGGCGCCGGGTTTGTCGGAGGAACACTCGTCGGGGTTTTGATCCAGGGACTGATCCAGACCTACATCACCTTTGACGGTTCGCTGTCGAGTTGGTGGACGAAAATTCTGATCGGTGCTTTGCTGTTTGCATTCATTCTGATGCAAAAAGCCATCCTGTTTTTGTCGCGCCAGAACAGAAAGTATTCCTGAGGAGGGGAGTTGCTTTGCGTAAGGGTCTGCTCGAAACCGTCATTACAGGTGCGAACACGCGCACAAGCCATGCTCAGGTGGTCGATGTGCTGGGCAAGGCCATTGTTGCCGGAGAGTTTCCCGTGGGCTCCATCCTGCCGGGAGATCCGGAACTTGCCATGCGGTTCAAGGTATCCCGCACCGTGTTGCGCGAGGCAATGAAGACGCTTGCGGCAAAGGGATTGATCGTGCCGCGCGCTCGTATCGGCACGCGGGTAACGCCGAAAAACCAATGGAACCTGTTCGATAGCGATGTGCTGACCTGGCATTTCCATGGCGGCGTCGATGAGGATTTTCTCTACCATCTGAGCGAGATCCGGCTTGCGTTCGAACCGCATGCGGCGGCGCTTGCAGCCGTCAATGCGACGGAAGCGGAGATCAGCGGCATGATGCGGCTGGCCGTCGCCATGGGCGATCCCGAGCATACCGCCGAAACGCTGGCCATGGCCGACCTGCGGTTTCATATCGCCGTAGTCGAGGCGTCGGGAAACCCGTTCATGCGTACCGTCGGCAGTCTGATCGAGGCGGCCCTCGTCGGTATCTTCAAGCTCAGCTCGCCTGCATCCGGCCGTGATCGCATCGATGACGTTGCCCGCACGCATATCCGCATCGTCGAGCAGATCAGCCGACGCGACGAAGCCGGCGCCAGGGCGGCGATGGAGAATGTCATCCGTGTCGGGCGGGAGCGGGTTCGCGCGGCTCTGGTCGAACTCGCCGAAACGAAAACACCTGGCCGGTAAACAACGCCGACGACTGTCGTGCTGCCGCAGTCGGCAAGGCGTGCGGTATTGATAATACACGTCTTCCGCCAAAAGAACCGCAATTCTGCCGTTGCCGCCTTGCTGCCATTGCGTCTTCCGCCTATTTGATAGAACTGCAAATGACGCGCGTCGCCTCCGATGCGCGTATCTCTATCAACGGTGTCCGAGGGTTATGTCCGAACTGCTTGTTATTTTCGTGCTCTTATTGATCAATGCGTTTTTCGCGCTTTCGGAAATGGCAATTGTATCGGCAAGCCGGCCCCTGCTGCGGCAGATGGCAAAACAGGGCAATAGCCGCGCCGAGCTGGCGCTGGGGCTCGCCGAGGATCCCGGTAAATTCCTCTCCACCGTCCAGGTTGGCATCACGCTCGTCGGCACGCTGGCCGGTGCGTATGGTGGCGCCACAATCGCCGACAAGCTCGCGCCGACGCTCGATACCGTGAGTTGGATAGCCCCCTATGGCAGCACGGTCGCCGTGGCGGTTGTCGTCACTTTCATCACCTATCTTTCGGTGGTGATCGGTGAGCTTATCCCCAAGCAATTGGCTTTGAAGAACTCAGAGGGCGTGGCGATGTTCGTCGCCGGTCCAATGTCATTCCTGTCGCGCCTGGCTGCTCCCATCGTTTATCTGTTCGAGATGTCGGCATCGCTTTTCATGCGGATTTTCGGCGTCTCCAGCGACAGTGACCATGTGACCGAAGAGGAAGTGCAGGCAATCATGGCCGAGGGCGTCGAAAGCGGCGCGATCGAAAAGTCGGAGCATGAGATGCTGCGCCGGATCATCCGGCTCGGGGACCGCAACGTCAAATCGATCATGACGCATCGCACGGAAGTCAGTTTCATCGACGTCAACGACACGCTTGAAACCATCCGCGCCAAGGTCGAGCAATCGGCACATTCCCGTTACCCGGTGATGGACGCGACCGGCGAGGTGCTGGGGGCGGTCCAGGTCAAGGAAATATTGAATGCACCGGGCAGGTCCGGATTCCAGGTCCGCAATTTCGTCAAGGATATCCATACGCTGCCGGAAACGGCGTCCTGCCTGAAGGCGCTCGAGGCTTTCAAGTCATCGCACATCAACATGGCGATGATCGTCGACGAATATGGCAGCATCGAAGGCATCATCACCATTGCCGATATCCTCGAAGCGATCGTCGGTGTCCTGCCGTCCAACTATGACGATATCGAGCACGCGTTGATTCGCCAGCGCGAGGACGGATCTTATCTGGTCGATGGGCGCACGCCGATCGATGAAATCCATCTGACGATCGGCATTGACGAAATCGATTCCGACGGCAATTACGAAACCATCTCCGGCTTCCTGGTGCAGCAGCTACGCAAGAACCCGGAGGAGGGCGACGTGACGGAAGCCTATGGATACCGTTTTGAGGTCATCGACATGGACGGCCGCCGCATCGACAAGATCCTCGTCTCGCGCGCCGCGCACTAAATCCGCGGCTTCATCCGAAAAACAAAAAGGCCGGGACAAACCCGACCTTTCCTCAATTCGCCTGATGCTGGATCTGCTAGTACATCCGTAGTCAGATCAACTGAACGAATTATTCAGTTGCTTTGCTTAATAAATGGTTACCGTGTCGAGCATATGACGGAGAACCGGCGGGTTTAATTCTCCTGGATCGAAACACCATCCCCGCTGATCTTCAGTTCGACGCCATCGGGCTTGGTTTCCTTGTCGAAGACATAGATGGCCAGAACCACGACGAGGATAACGAGACCTCCGATAATCCTGTAAAGTGCGTTCCTGCTCACGTTGATTTCCTCCCTTCGCATGCCTGCGATAAATAGGCGCGAGCAGCCGTTCGGGAAGGATGGAAGTGGAGATTAGGGAGCCGGTTGCCGCAGAATCATGACGTCGCACATTGCGCCCGCATCAGCGGCAGGGGCATAGGGTGGCCGGACGATCAGGCAATCCGACTGCGCAAAGACCTGCATCATTGAGGAGTCCTGACGCGTAAACGTCTCTGCGCGCAGCATTCCGTCGCTGTCTCGCATCAGCCGCGCGCGAACATAGTCCTGACGTTTGTCGTTGGCCGGAAGGGCAGTTGCAGTCCTTGCCTTTGCGCGGCGGTCGCGCCGATGAAGAGAGCCGAGATGACGCAGCAGAGGCTCCAGAAAGAGCAAGGCGCAGACGAGGCTCGAAACCGGGTTTCCCGGCAGACCGAGCACGGTCATGCCGTCAAGCGTGCCGACCATCAGCGGTTTTCCGGGCCGCATGGCAATCTGCCAGAAGTCGAGTTTCATACCGTTCTCGACGAGGGTCGATTGAACAAGGTCGTGGTCGCCGACCGAGGCGCCGCCAAGCGTCACTAGGACGTCGGCACCCGCAGCCTGTGCTTCGGATACCGCTGCGGCAATCGCAGCTTTGTCGTCGCGTACGATCCCGAGGTCGATGACTTCGGCGCCGTTGTCGTGCGCGATCGCCCCGACGCCGTAGGTGTTCGAGGCAATGATCTGGTCCGGACCGGGAACGCTACCAGGCGGCAGAAGTTCGTCACCGGTTGCGAGTATTGCCACCCTGGGGCGGCCGAAAACAGGTAGCTTTGGGTAATTCATTCCTGCCGCGACAGTCAGCCGTCCGGCATCAACCAGATCGCCCGCCCGCAACACCACGTCACCGGCGGTAAAGTCCTGCCCCTTGGTGCGGATATGCCTGCCTCTTTCCAAGGCGAAGGTGGTGCGGATGCGCCTGCCGGCCAGCACTTCCGCATCTTCCTGGATCAGCACGGTATCGGCGCCGGAGGGAACCGGTGCGCCGGTGAAGATACGCACGACCTCACCGGGGCCAACAAGGCCGGAAAAACCACGTCCTGCTGCCGATTCGCCGATAACGACAAGCTCCGTCCCGATTTCCGCAAAATCCTCGTGGCGCCCGGCATAACCATCCATGGCCGAGTTGTCGAAGGCGGGATGCGTCACCCGCGCTTTGATATCCTCCGCCAGAACGCGGCCCATCGCCTCGTGCAGTCCGATCGTTTCAATGCGTGTTACGGGTGACGCGCCGCCGAGCAACCGGCCGAGTGCATCCGAAACCGGGAGCAGGGCCATCAGCTCTTCCTTTCGCCACGGACATAATCGCCGGAACGGCCACCCGATTTTTGAACGAGCCGGATGCCGCCGATCTCCATCTCACGGTCGGCGGCCTTGGCCATGTCATAGATCGTCAGGCAGGCAATGCTTGCGGCGGTCAACGCTTCCATCTCGACGCCGGTGCGGCCGGTGAGCTTGGCCATGGTCTCGACCCGAAGACCGGGAAGGTGTTCATCCGCGGTGATATCGACCGAGACCTTGGAGAGCATCAGTGGATGGCACAGCGGAATGAGGCTGGCCGTCTGTTTGGCCGCCATGATACCGGCGAGGCGTGCCGTGGCGATCACGTCGCCCTTCTTGGCGTTGCCCTTGAGGATGAGGTCGAGCGTTTCCGGCCGCATCCGGACGTAGCCTTCGGCGACGGCAATGCGCACGGTCTCTGTCTTGTCTCCGACATCGACCATATGGGCTTCGCCATCGGCGCCGATATGGGTGAGGGAGGGACCGGACATTATTCTGCGGCCAGGATGCCGGCGGAGCCGGTGAGAAGGGCGCGCGTTGCGGCGGTGACATCGTCCTTGCGCATCAGGCTCTCGCCGACGAGGAAGGTGGAGATGCCGGTCTTTGCCAGCCGGACACAGTCCTCGTGGCTGAAGATACCACTTTCGCCAACGAGCAGCCGGTCGGCGGGCACTAGCGGCGCCAGCTTCTCAGACAGGGCGATATCGACCTCGAAGGTCTTCAGATTGCGGTTGTTGATACCGAGAAGCGGGGAACTCAGTTTCAGCGCGCGTTCCAGCTCTTCTTCGTCATGCACTTCGACAAGCACGTCCATGCCGAGCGAGGAGGCTTCGTCCTCAAGCTTCTGCGCATTGCTGTCGCTGAGCGACGCCATGATCAAAAGGATGCAATCGGCGCCCCAGGCGCGGGCTTCATGGACCTGGTAGGTGTCGAACATGAAGTCCTTGCGCAGGGCCGGAAGCGAGCAGGCATCTCGCGCCGCCGTCAGGAACTCCGGTGCGCCCTGGAAGCTCGGACGGTCGGTCAATACCGACAGGCAGGCAGCGCCACCAGCCTCATAGGCTTTTGCCAGAAGTGGCGGATTGAAATCCGGGCGGATCAACCCCTTGGAAGGGCTGGCCTTCTTGATCTCGGCGATGAGGCCGAAACGACCTTCCGCCTGCTTGGTCTTCAGGGCATTCAAAAATCCACGCGGTGCTTCCTGGCCGGCACTCATCGCCTTCAGGTCTGCAAGGCTGACACTCGCCTTTGCCGCCGCGATTTCGTCCCGCTTGTAGATCTCGATCTTCTGCAGAATATCGGCCATCGATCGTCTCCTTATGCCGCGTTCGAAACGCGGATCAGCCGCTCGAGTGTGGCATTTGCCGCACCGCTTGCAAGCGACTGGCGAGCAAGTTCCATGCCTTCGCCGAGATTGGCGGCGCGTCCGGCAATCACCAGCGATGCGGCGGCGTTGGCAAGCGAGATGTCGCGGTAGGGTGTCGCATCGCCTTCGAGAACGCCCTTGAGCGCGACGGCATTATGGGCACCGTCGCCGCCCTTGAGGTCGGCAAGCAGAACCGTTTCCAGCCCAAAATCGCCGGGCGTCAGTTCAAATGTCCGGATGGCGCCATTCTCCAGCGCCGCTACCTGCGTCACGCCCGTCGTGGTGATCTCGTCCAGCCCTTCGCCATGAACGACCCAGACGTTTTTCGAGCCGAGATCGCGCAGCACTTCGGCGACCGGTACGACCCATTGCGGCGCAAAGACGCCAACGAGTTGCCGTGTCACGCCGGCCGGGTTCGATAAGGGCCCAAGCAGATTGAAGATCGTCCGCGTCCCAAGTTCCACTCGTGTCGGGCCGACATGGCGCATGGCCGAATGATGCTGTTGCGCGAACATGAAACCGAGACCGGCTTGCGAAATGCAGCGCGAAATTGCATCGGGTCCGATGTCGAGCTTCACGCCGAGGCAGGAGAGCGCGTCGGCCGTTCCCGATTTGGAACTCAGTGCACGATTGCCATGTTTTGCGACCGGCACGCCGGCGCCGGCAACGATCAGCGCTGCCAGCGTCGAGATATTATAGGTTCCCGCGCCGTCGCCTCCCGTGCCGACGATATCGATGGCGTCGGCCGGTGCCTCGACCGTCAGCATGCGCGCCCGCATGGCGCCGACAGCGCCGACGATTTCATCCACCGTCTCGCCGCGGACGCGCAGCGCCATCAGGAAGCCGCCGATCTGCGATGGGGTCGCTTCGCCGGACATGATGATTTCGAAGGCGGCGCGCGCATCCTCGCGGTTGAGCGCTTCGCCCGCTGCGGCCTTGGCGACAAAAGGCTTCAAGTCCGGCATGCTTTTCCCTTTGCGTTACCGTTGCTGCGACAGGGCGAGCTCGGCGAGCTGCTGATTGATCGCAACACCGTAGCCCTTCTGCAGCTCGCTGACCATCTGGTCGAGAATGTCGTCGCCGCTGGCCTGGGCGATGGCATTGATCTGCCGGTCGTCATTGTCGAGCGCGTCGCCGGGGTTGTTGTCGTCGACTTCGGTAACCTTCAGAAGGATCTGGCCTTCGCCACCGATGCCGGCGGCATTGGCGACCAGGCCGTTCGCGCCGCTGAAGGCTGCCGTAACCGCCGCAGGGCTCAAAGCCGCATCTTCCGCGGAGCGGCGAAGTCCCGTTTTGGTTTCGACGGCAATGCCGAGTTCGGCTGCAATCGCTGCCAGCGTCTCGCCCTTCTCAACCCGTGCCTTCAGCTCGGCGGCCTTTGCAGCCAGCGCGTTGCGCTGCTGTTCCGCCGTCCAGTCGGCGACGACCTTCTCGCGGGCTTCATCCAGAGTGCGGTCACGCGACGGCATGACTTCATCGACATCGAACCAGACATAGCCGTCACGGCCAAGGTTGACGGGCAGGGTTTCTGCGCCGACTTCGGCTTTGAAGGCCTCTTCGAGTAGCGTCTTTTCTTCCGGGATGCCGACAATTTTCTCGCCGTTCGTATCGTTGCCGCGCGCGTCAACGGCGTTGAGGACAACAAGCTTGAGGTTCGTCTGGTCGGCTGACTCTTTCATGGATGAACCGGAGACGCGGGCGTCCTCGAACTTGTCATGAATGGCCATGATCTCGTTGCCGGCATTCGTCAGGGCAAGCTCCTTGCGCAGCTCGTCCTTGATGTCGTCGTAGGCGCGAACGGTTTCCGGCTTGATGTTGGTGACACGCAGGATGACGGCACCGAAAGCGCCGTCGATCACCGGCGTCGTCTGCCCATCCGCGACAACCGTGAAGGCTGCATCGCCAAGCTTGGCGTCGGGCATGCGGTCGCGGGTGAAGTCGCCGAGCAGGACGTCGCTGGCAGTCTTGCCGGCGGCTGCCACCAGATCGTCAAAGCTCGTGCCTGCGGAAAGCTTGACTGCCGCAGCGTCAGCTTCCGCACGGGACGGGAAGGAAAGCTGCTCGACGGTGCGCGTTTCCGGCGTGCGGAAGCTATCCTTGCGCTTGTCATAGTCGGCACGCACTTCGTCTTCGGTGACCGACGCCGGATCGGCAATATCGGCCGGCTCCAGCTTCACATAGCTGATCTTGCGGAATTCCGGCGCGCGATAATCGGTCTTGTGGCTGTCGAACCAGGGCTTCAGTACCTCGTCCGAGGGCGCCTTGACCGGGTCGATATTGGCATTCGAAAGCAGCAGATATTCGATCGTGCGTGCCTGGTTGCGATACTGGCGCAGCGCATCGCCCAGCACCTTCGGCGGTGTGTAGCCATCCGACAGCGCTTCAACGATTTGCGAGCGTACGGCGACCTGGCTGCGGTTGTTGATGTAATCCTGTTCGCGCAGACCCGCATTGCGCAGGACGCTCGAGAAGGTCGTGCGATCGAACTGGCCGTTGACCCCCTTGAATGCCGGATCCTCGCTGATGAGCGTTGCAAGCCGATCCTGCGACAGTCCGAGATTCATGTCTTCAGACAGCTGATCGAGCGTTGCGCCCGCAACAAGCTGCGAATAAACCTGCGCCTCCACGCCAAAGGCCTTGGCCTGTTCGCGGCTCAGCCGGGTCCCGAACTGCCGGGAAAGCTGCGCCACCTGGCGCTCATAGGCGAGGCGGAAATCGCTCGGAGACACCTTCACGTCGCCGACCGTCACAACGGCGTCGGCCGATCCCGGCACAAGCGACGTGGACACACCCCAGACACCGAAGGAAAGAACAAGAAGGGCCATCAGCCCTTTGACGACCCAAGTCTGGGCGCCTCTTCTCAGGAATTCAAGCATGGGACTGCATACCTCGTCGCAATTACATGGCCGCCGGACGGCAACCGGTTTCGTTCCTTAGAGCAATCCGATGTGGAATTGAAGGGTTTCGACACGCAAAAAATCAAGGAAACCGGCTGCGACGCCACTGAATACGAAAGGTGTTGGAAACATCCGTTGCCGCCATCGCCTCAAACGCTTCGAAGTCGATATGGCGTCTATCTGTGGCTTGGCGTTTCAAGGCCGAAGCATGTCGGAATCGTTAGCCGGCAATCGAAAAATATCTGTCACAATTGACCGCCGAGCGCGTGATCTCGCCCCTGAAACTGCTAATGTTAATCTGCCAGAACATGCCGACTCGCTTTTTGCGCAGCAATCTTGGCGGGAAAGCCGGAGTGCCGACATGGAATCCATCATCGTCATGGTCAATCTGTTTGGAGCGGTTGCGCTGCTGCTTTTTGGCCTGTCGCAGGTCAAGGAAGGTGCGACGCGCGCCTTCGGCATCAGGCTGCGAACCGGACTGGCGCAAGGCACCAGCGGACCGGTGCGCTCGTTTTTCGGTGGTTTCGTGGCAACCGTTGCCTTGCAAAGCTCGACGGCAACGGCACTGATGATCGCCTCCTTTGTCGAAAAAGGCCTGGTGCGCGCGCGCATGGCGCAGATCGTGCTGCTTGGTGCCAATGTCGGAACGGCGGTCACCGCCTGGATCGTCGCGACCGGTATCGATTGGCTGTCACCTCTGCTCATTCTCGCCGGTGTCCTGCTCTACCGCGCAGGGCGTTCAAGCGCGAAACAGGGGGCAGGCACCGCTCTGGTCGGCATCGGGCTGATGCTGCTCTCGCTGCACCTGCTCGGACTGGCAACGGCGCCGATGCGGCAATCGCCAGCGCTGGGAGCGTTCCTCACCATGCTCGATAGCGCCTGGCCCGTCGCGCTGATCTTCGCCGCCGTCCTCGCCTTCGTCTCATCCTCCAGCCTGGCCGTCGTCGTCCTCATCCTGTCGTTGTCGGCGAGCGGGATTCTGTCGTCCGGACTGACGATCGCTCTCGTGCTCGGCGCAAATCTCGGAGGTGCCGTGCCGCCAGTGATGGCGACGCTGTCTGCCTCGGCCTTGGCCCGGCGGGTGACGGCGGGCAATCTCGTCGTTCGCGCCATTGGTTGCCTGATTGCGCTTTCTGTGGCAGCGCCCGTGGCGGATTTTCTGCAAACGCTGCCGCTTTCACCGGCAAAGCTGCCGGTCGATATCCATCTGCTGTTCAATGTGGCGCTCGCCATTCTTGCCTGGCCGTTCTCGTCGCTGCTGTCGGCCGCCATGCTGCGGCTTATTCCGGATGAACCCAAGACGGAGACGGGGCCGCTCTATCTCGACGACCGGGCGCTGACCACGCCGGTGATCGCCTTGTCGGGGGCGACCCGGGAGGTGTTGCGCGTCGGCGACCTGATCGAAGCCATGCTGATCGGGACCATGAATGCGTTCAATCGCAATGATCTCGTTGAACTCAAGGATGTCGGCAAGCTGGAAAAGCAGGTGGATCTGCTGCAGCAGGAGGTCAAGCTCTATCTGTCGCGGCTTGGGCGCGCCGGGCTCAGCGATGAAAACGGCCGCCGTTCGATCGTCATCATCGACTACGCGATCAACCTTGAGCATATGGGCGACATTATCGAAAAGAGCCTGACTGAGCAGGTGAAGAAGAAGATCGACAACGGTCTCAAGTTTTCAGAGGACGGCTATCAGGAGCTGAAAACGCTGTTCAATCTCACCATCGACAATCTGCGGATAGCCCAGACCATCTTCGTCACTCGGGATGCGGACCTCGCCCGTCATCTGATGGAGGTAAAGGTCGATGTCCGCCACATGGAAAAACGCTCGTCCGAGCGTCACCTGGAGCGCTTGCGGGACGGTCGCGCCGATAGTCTGCAGACGAGTTCCCTGCATCTCGACATCCTGCGTGATCTCAAGCGTATCAACGCACATATCGTTTCCGTCGCGCATCCCATTCTCGATGAAAGCGGCCTGCTGACGGAAAGCCGTTTACGGCTGCCCCGCTGAAGTTCAGGGTTTTGCGGCGATATCGCTGCGCACGAAAGCGTCGAAGCACGGCGTCAGTGTGATACGGCGGTGGCCTGCAGCAAGGCTCGGCTCATAGAGGCTCAGGAGCTTCAGCCGCGCGGTGGTCGGCGGACATGTCGGGTAGAGCGCGAGATCAACGGCGGCGACGGCCTCCTTCACGCGCTCATCCGGCGGCGGCACGGCGCGGTAGGGGTCGGCGCCTATGGCGATGTATTTCGGTGCATGGCGATCCATCAGCCAGGGAAAGGGATTGGTGAAATCAATCGCCATGATCGTCTCGAAGCGGACATTGTTCTGGGTTTCGAAGGCATGAATTGCCGAAACGGCCTCATCGGTGGTTTGCAGCCACAGTGCCTGGAAATCGAAGTCGCTATAGAGCAGGAATGACGGCAGTTCACCTGCAGAGGCCAGTGCCTCATAGGCTGGGCGGTAAGTCTTATAATTCGTGTGCAGACGCTCTGCGCGCACGCTGAGGAGGTCGCGGAGACCAACGGCGCCCATGCTCTTCAGGTTGCGATGTTCGAGCGGCGTGTTGTTGACGTTGCCGATCCAGGCGCGTGCCGACTTCTGGGTGACGGCCGCCACCGGCGGCAATGCAGCACACAATGCAAGGACCGCAACGGCTGCGAACGCCGGGGAGGGGCCTTTGTGTCTGTAGCTTTCGAGCATGCTGCCAAGCAGCAATGGCCACAGGAAGATAAACGCCTGGCTGCCGGTATTCTGGCTTTCAAACAGCAGACCGGCAGCGACAAAACTCGCCAACCAGAGAAAGGACTGGTCGGCGACTTTGCCGAAAGCGGAAAAGCCGGGCTTTGCGGCGAAGGCACGAATATCCTCGTAAAACGTAGGAAACGTGTTGAAAAACAGCATGACGCCCAGGAGGCAGCAAGCCGCAACCATTCCGAAATTGATCGAAGCTGCCTGCAGCAGGCGGGGCATCAGGCTGGTGTCATTGATCAGAACGAGCGACAGGATGTCGGCGGCATAGGCAGACACCATGCCGGAGGTGAGTTCGAGGAAAGCGATCGCTGCAAAGAAGAATGCGCCGGCCGCAAGTGCCGCGCGCAGCGGCAGGCGCCCGGCCAGAAAAGCCATCAGGCAGAGGACGAGCCCCGCGGCCACACCGGTGACCTTGATGAACAGCAGGGCGAGCATGGCGAGCGCCGTCACCGCCGCCAATGTCTTCCATCCACGTACGAAAACCAGGCCTGCGGCCAGCACATAGAGCAGCTGGCAAACCTGGCGATTGTAGATGCCGAAGCCATCTGAGCCCGGATAGGGATAGAACTCCGCCGTGTTGAACGGCAGGAGTGAAAAGAACAGGAACGGCAGCAGCAGGCCGTAGGCGATGGCGGTTGAGCGCTTTTGCACATCCCAGATAACGAAGGTCATCAGTGGCGCTGTGACGGTCATCAGCGACCAGCTGGCCAGAAGAAGAGGGTGGCCGTTTGGGAAAAGATCGAGCCATGCGGCAAAGAGATAATAGCCAAGACCGCCGACCGGGGCGAAAAAGTCGATCGACGGGATCTGGCCGTCCGAAATACGGTTGGCCGCGTCAAGATAGATATAATGATCCCAGTACATCGGACCGATCGGCATCGTCACCGTCGCGATCAGTGCCAGCGGCAAACAGGCAACAGCCAGCGCCAACAGGATCAGCGGCTGGCGGGCGAGTGCCGCACCAAGGCCGTTGCGCTTTCCGGAAATCAATGTTTCGGTCGAAGCCTGCATCATCGGTATCATTCCCGGCCATCGGAGCCGTCAAACACGATCGTCCAAAGCTTATGACAGGATCCCGTTTTCTCCGGGTTAACATGGCTGCGCGTGCGCGGATTATGTTCCTTGCAATATCTTCCTGCTATGTAACGGGCAGAATCGTGCCCGCTTCAACACCGGGACGCCATAAAGACGGGAGAACGTGAATGACGCGCACATGCCTGGCGATTATCTTGGCTGCGGGGGAAAGCACCCGGATGAAGTCGTCCATGTCGAAGGTGCTGCATCCGGTCGCCGGCCGGCCGATGATCGCGCATGTGGTCGAATCGCTCGTCAACGCTTCGATTTCGTCCGCAGCACTCGTCCTTGGCCGCGATGCCGATGCCGTCAAATCGGCCGCTGCCCGCGCCGACATCGATCTCTCCGCATTTCTTCAAACCGAACGCCTCGGCACTGGCCATGCCGTCCTTGCAGCGAGAGATGCAATTGCCAAGGGTTATGACGATATTCTTGTCGTCTTCGGCGATACGCCGCTGATCACCGCCGCGCCGCTTATGGCCGCCCGGCAAGGGCTCGCGGACGGCAATGATGTGGTCGTCATCGGCTTCCAGACGGCCGATCCGACCGGTTACGGCAGGCTGCTTGTCGAGAATGGCGCGCTTCTTGCGATCCGTGAGCAGAAGGATGCCTCCGAGGACGAAAAGAAGATCACCTATTGCAATGGCGGCCTGATGGCGATCAACGGCGCCAAGGCTCTGGAGCTGCTCGGCAAGATTGGCAATGCCAACGCCAAGGGCGAATATTACCTGACGGATATCGTCGAGATTGTCCGCGCCGAGGGCGGCAGGGCAATCGCTGTCGAAGCGCCGGAAACGGAGTTGATGGGATGCAACAACCGCGCCGAACTGGCAGCGATCGAGGCGATCTGGCAGAAGCGCCGCCGTCATGAGCTGATGGTATCCGGCGTCTCGATGATCGCGCCTGAAACTGTTTTCCTCGCCTTCGATACCGAGATTGGTCAGGATGTACTAATCGAGCCGAACGTGGTCTTTGGCCCCGGCGTCACCGTTGAAAGCGGCGCGATCATCCATGCCTTTTCGCATCTTGAGGGTGCCCATGTCGGCGCCGGCGCCACAGTCGGCCCCTATGCGCGCCTGCGTCCGGGCGCCAATCTCGGGCCGGACTCGAAGGTCGGCAATTTCTGCGAAGTGAAGAAGGCCGAGATCGGCGCCGGCGCCAAGGTCAATCACCTGACCTACATCGGCGATGCCTTTGTTGGTGAGAAAACCAATATCGGCGCAGGCACGATCACCTGCAATTATGACGGCGTCAACAAGCACATCACCCGCATCGGCGCGAATGCTTTCATCGGTTCGAACTCTTCTCTGGTCGCGCCGGTATCCGTGGGCGATGGCGCGCTGGTTGCTTCCGGCAGCGTAATCACCGAAGATGTCCCTTCGGATGCGGTCGCTTTCGGGCGCGCACGCCAGGAGATCAAGCCGGGCAGGGCAAAAATCCTGCGTGAGCGCTATCAGGCCGAAAAGGCAGCCAAAAAGAAATAACCTGCTGCCGCGCCACGGTTAAAGCCTGAAACCGAAAGTGAGGTTCGGGCCAATTGCGCATTTTTTGAAATTCGATACCAAAGCGGCATCTGAAGAATGAACACGGATCGGTGGGATGTCTAATAGGGCGCCGATCTCACTAAAAATTGCGGAGAAGAGATCATATGTGCGGCATCGTCGGTATCGTTGGAAATCAGCCTGTCTCCGAGCGCCTCGTCGATGCCCTGAAGCGGCTTGAATATCGCGGCTATGATTCCGCCGGTGTCGCGACAATCCACGAGGGTGTTCTCGAGCGCCGCCGTGCCGAAGGCAAGCTTGTCAATCTGGAAACCAAGCTCCGCGGTGAGCCACTGGCAGGCATGACCGGCATTGCCCATACGCGCTGGGCGACGCACGGCGCCCCGACCGAAAACAACGCTCATCCGCATTTCACCGACGGTGTTGCCGTCGTCCACAACGGTATCATCGAGAATTTCTCGGAGCTCAGGGACGAACTTGCCGATGCCGGTGCGGTGTTCAAGACGCAGACCGATACCGAGGTTGTGGCGCAGCTGCTCGCCAAGCTGATCCGCGATGGATTGAGCCAGAAAGATGCCATGCGGGCAATGTTGCGCCGCGTCACCGGCGCCTATGCGCTGGCCGTCATCTTCCAGGATGCACCGGATACGATCATGGCCGCCCGCAGCGGCCCACCGCTCGCCGTCGGTTTCGGCAAGGGCGAAATGTTCCTCGGCTCCGATGCCATTGCATTGGCTCCCTTCACCAACGAGATCACTTATCTCATTGACGGCGACTGGGCCGTCCTGACCGCCGGTGGTGTCGAAATTCTCGATCACGACGGCAAGTCGGTCTCCCGCCCGCGCCAGGTTTCGGTGGCCGCAGCCTATATGGTCGATAAGGGCAATCACCGCCATTTCATGGAAAAGGAAATCTACGAGCAGCCGGAGGTGATTTCGCACGCGCTCGGCCACTACGTCGACTTCATCGAGAACCGGGTCAATCCAATCACCGCGACGATCGATTTCGCCAAGGTACCGAGCCTTGCGATTTCTGCTTGCGGCACAGCCTATCTCGCCGGTCTCGTCGGTAAATACTGGTTCGAGCGGTATGCCCGGCTGCCGGTTGAAATCGACGTGGCTTCTGAATTCCGCTACCGCGATATTCCGCTCTCCTCGCAGTCTGCCGCGCTCTTCATTTCGCAGTCCGGCGAGACGGCCGATACGCTGGCTTCGCTGCGTTACTGCAAGGAGCATGGTCTCAAGATCGGCGCTGTCGTCAACGTCAAGGAATCGACGATCGCGCGGGAATCCGACGCGATCTTCCCGATCATGGCCGGCCCGGAAATCGGCGTCGCGTCGACCAAGGCCTTCACCTGCCAGCTTTCCGTTCTTGCGGCGCTTGCCATTGGCGCAGGCCGGGCGCGCGGGACCGTGTCGGAAGCCGAGGAAAAGGTCCTCGTTCGCAGCCTTGCCGAAATGCCGCGCATCATGGGCAAGGTGCTCAACAGCATCCAGCCGACGATCGAAAGCCTTTCGCGGGAACTGTCGAAGTGCAAGGACGTACTCTATCTCGGCCGCGGCCCCAGCTATCCACTGGCCATGGAAGGCGCGCTGAAGCTCAAGGAAATTTCCTATATCCATGCGGAAGGTTATGCCGCCGGCGAATTGAAGCACGGCCCGATTGCCCTCATCGATGAAAACATGCCCGTCATCGTCATTGCCCCGCACGACCGTTTCTTCGAAAAGACCGTTTCCAACATGCAGGAAGTCGCCGCGCGCGGCGGTCGCATCATCTATATTACCGACGAGAAGGGGGCCGCGGCCTCCAAGCTCGAAACGATGAGCACGATCGTGCTGCCGAATGTTGACGAGATCATCGCGCCGATGATCTTCTCGCTGCCGATCCAACTGCTCGCCTATCACACGGCCGTCTTCATGGGCACTGACGTCGATCAGCCGCGCAACCTGGCCAAATCGGTGACCGTCGAGTGATCATCCGGCCCGAAAGTCCGGCTGATGTCGCGGCGATCCATGCCGTAACCCTGGAAGCCTTCAAGGGGCATCCGTATAGCGACGGGACGGAGCATTTGATCGTCGATCGCCTGCGGGACGCGGGTGCACTCAGCCTTTCGCTTGTCGCCGAGGTCGAAGGTGAAGTCGTCGGCCATATCGCCTTTTCTCCGGTCGAACTGTCGGATGGTTCGAAGCAATGGTTTGGGCTTGGTCCCGTGTCGGTTCTGCCGTCATTTCAAGGGCAGGGCATCGGCGGCGCGTTGATCCGCAGAGGGCTGGAAATGCTGAAGGAACAGGCAGCCGCGGGATGCGTAGTGGTGGGCAATCCCGAACTTTATCGCAAGTACGGGTTTCAGAATGATGCCGGCATGATCTACGCCGATTGTGCGCCGCAATATTTTTTGACGCAGCCCTTGTCGTCCCCTTCGGCGTCCGGCATGGTGACGTTCAACGCGGCGTTTTACGCTGGCGTGGACGGATAGACGGAGCGGCATGACAGACAAACCTGCACGTGGGTTTTTTGCCACGCGGTTGAGGAACTATTTCCTGACCGGTCTGATCATCTGTGCGCCGCTCGCCATCACAGCTTGGATCACCTGGTCGTTCATCCTCTGGGCCGACAGCTGGGTAAAGCCCTATCTGCCGTTCGACTATAATCCTGACAATTTCCTGCCTTATCCGGTGCCCGGTTTCGGCCTTCTGACGGCATTGATGCTGATCACCCTGGTCGGTTTTTTCACGGCCAATCTCATCGGCCGTAGCATCGTTGGTTTCGGCGAGTCTCTTCTCGTTCGTACCCCGCTGGTCCGCTCGATCTACAAGGGCCTCAAGCAGATTTTCCAGACGGTGCTGCAGGATCAGTCGAATTCGTTCAAGAAAGCGGGCTTGATCGAATATCCGAGCCCCGGCCTCTGGTCGCTGGTGTTCATCGCAACGGATGCCAAGGGCGAGATGGCGGTCAAATTCACCGAGCGCGGCCTCGATATGGTCGCCGTGTTTCTGCCGCCAACGCCGGTGCCGACGGCCGGATTCCTGATTTTCGTGCCGCGGGAAAAAATCGTTCCGCTGGACATGAGCCCGGAGGATGCCGCCAAGCTGCTTCTCTCCGGAGGTCTGGTTGCTCCGGACTATCTGCCAAAGGCCTTGCCGGCGCCGCAGGAGACGGTGCCAGCCGCGACGAAGCGCGGAAAGTTCTTCAGCCGGCTCTGAGAAACCGAATCGCCTCATCGCGGCGATGGAGATAGAGCAGCGTCCTCAGCGCCTCGCCACGTTCCGTGGTCAGGTCGGGGTCGTGCTCTATGACGTAGGCGGCATCCTTGCGGGCGATTTCAAGCAGGTCGCCATGCGCTTCGAGACTGGCGATGCGGAAACCGGGCGTGCCGGACTGCCTTGTGCCAAGCAACTCGCCTTCGCCCCGCAGTTTCAGGTCTTCCTCGGCGATCAGGAACCCGTCTTCCGTCTCCCTGAGGATCGACAGGCGGGCCCTGCCGTTTTCGCTCAACGGCCCCTTGTAAAGCAGAATGCAGGTTGAGGCCTCGTCACCACGCCCGACACGACCGCGCAGCTGGTGGAGCTGGGCAAGTCCAAATCGTTCGGCATGCTCGATCACCATGATCGTCGCATCGGGAACATCGACCCCGACCTCAACGACGGTGGTCGCGACCAGCAGACGGATATCGCTGTTCTTGAAGGCGAGCATGACAGCATCCTTCTCGGCTCCGTTCATTCGCCCATGAACAAGCCCGACCTCGGCTCCAAAATGGCTTTTCAGCGTCTGGAAACGTTCGTCGACGGACATCAGGTCGGAGGCTTCCGATTCTTCCACCAGCGGGCAGATCCAGTAGGCCTTCTTGCCTTCGGCGAGGGCGGTGCGCAGCCTTGCAACGATTTCTCCTGTGCGCTCGGTCGATATCGTCACGGTCTGGATCGGCTTGCGCCCCGCCGGCTTCTCGGTGAGTTTCGAGACATCCATGTCGCCAAACGCAGCCAGCACCAGCGTGCGCGGGATCGGTGTAGCGGTCATCACTAGCATATGCGGTGAGATGCCCTTGGCTGTCAGCCGCAGGCGCTGGTGAACGCCGAAACGGTGTTGTTCGTCAACGACGGCCAGCAGCAGGTTGCTGTAGCCGACCGTATCCTGGAATAGCGCATGGGTGCCGATGACGATCTGCGTCTCGCCCGAGGCGATGCGTTCCAGGATGGCATCGCGCTCGCGGCCCTTGGTGCGGCCGGTCAGCACATCGATGGTGACGCCGGCTGGCGCGGCCATCTTCGACAGCGTCGCAAAATGCTGCCGGGCCAGAATTTCCGTCGGCGCCATCAGCACGGCCTGGCCGCCGGCCTCGACCGCTGCCAGCATCGACATCAGTGCCACCGCCGTCTTTCCGGAACCGACGTCGCCCTGCAGTAGCCGAAGCATGCGCTCCGTGCCTGCCATGTCCTTCAGCACTTCGCCGATGGCCGTCGTCTGGCTGGCGGTCAGTGAAAAGGGCAGGGCGGCGAGGACGGGTTTGCTCAGCTTTCCCGTTGCATGCACCGGCGTGCCGGCAACCTTGCGCAATCGCTGGCGAACGAGGGACAGGGAGAGTTGCCCGGCGAGAAACTCGTCATAGGCAAGACGCCTACGGGCAGGTGCCTGCGGATCGATATCGGTTTCGTCACGCGGATCGTGAAGCGCCAGGAAGCAGTCGCGTGCTGAGGCGAAGCTCTGCTTCTCAAGCAGAGCCTCGTCGAGCCACTCGGGAAAATCAGGGATTCGGGGCAGGGCGATCTCGATCGCCTTGCGCAAGATACGGGCTGAAAGTCCGGCCGTGAGCGGATAGACGGGCTCGACCAGCGGCAGGTTCTCGGCCTCTGCCGCCCGCACCATGTAGTCCGGGTGCACCATTGACGGGCGGCCGTTGAACCAGTCGACCTTGCCGCTGACCGTCACGGTCTCGTCGACCGGCAGTGCCTTTTCCAGCCAGTTTCCCTTCACCCGGAAAAATGTCAGCGCCAGTTCCCCGGTGTCGTCATGCAGGAAGACGCGGTAGGGCTGGCTGGTTCTGGGCGGTGACTGCTGGTGCCGGTCCACCCTGCCGGTGATGGTGACGATGGCGCCCTGCGGCGCCCGCGCGATGCCCGGCTGGTGGCGGCGATCAATCAGGGAATAGGGTGCATGGAAGACGAGGTCGATCACCCGGCAGTCGTCAATGCTTTCGCGGCCAAGGAGCCGCGCATAAAGTTCGCCCGCTTTCGGGCCGATACCGGGAAGCGAGTTCAATGGAGCAAAAAGCGGATCGAGAAGGGCCGGGCGCATGGTGGCCAGACTGAAACGAGGATTAGGTCTTTGGCAAGGCTGACAATTATCTTTTCAGCGTTTATAGAGCCATGGCAACGCGCCGCCTTCACCGATGCGGCGACAGGAAGGACTTCTCATGACGGGTATCACGCGCACCAGCGCCGATCTCGATCCGCGCCGCAGACGGGTTCTCTTCCGTGCCTGGCACCGTGGCATCCGCGAGATGGATCTGGTTTTCGGACAGTTCGCCAACAATGAGCTCGCCGGTCTCGCCGAGACCGATCTTGACGAACTCGAAACCATCATGGCGGAGGAAGACAACGATCTCGTCAAGTGGATACTCGGCGAATGGCCGGTCCCCGAGCGCTTTCGCACGCCGCTGTTCGAGCGCATCACTGCCTATCGGCCGGATTTCGATGTGCTGGTTGCCGACAAGGACAGAAACGACCGATGATTGCCGGTTTCGATCCCAGGAAAGTTGCCCGCGCCACCCGCGAGTTGACCATCGGCCCGGTGCCTGCCGGTGTCGAGCCGCTGATCCTTGCGGAGCTGGCCCGCGCCAACGGCCCGGTCGCCTATATTCTCTCGGACGGCCAGCGCATTGCTGACGTTGAGCAGATGCTTGGGTTTGCGGCACCGGACATTCCGGTCCTGACATTGCCGGGTTGGGACTGCTTACCCTATGACCGGGTTTCGCCCAGTGCCGACACCTCGGCGCGGCGCCTTGCGACGCTGAGCGGCCTGATCGCGCATGCGAAAAAGCCGCATCCCGCCATCGTGCTCGTTACCGTCAATGCCGCCCTGCAGAAGATGGCGCCGCAGGATATCATCGAGAGTCTTGCCTTTTCCGCCCGGCCCGGGGCGAACATTCGGATGGACGATGTTGCAGCCCGGCTCGGACGCAACGGGTTTGAGCGCGTCGCCACCGTTCGCGAAGTCGGCGAGTATGCGCTGCGCGGCGGCATTCTCGACGTTTACGTTCCCGGTAGCGACGAACCGGTGCGTCTTGATTTTTTCGGGGATACACTCGAAAGCATCCGCTCCTTCGATCCGGCGAGCCAGCGCACCACCGGGCAGGCCCGCTCGCTCGATCTCAATCCGATGAGCGAAGTGTCGCTGACACCGGAAACAATCAGCCATTTCCGCACCCAATATCTGTCGATGTTCGGCGCAGCGACCCGTGATGATGCGCTGTATCTGGCGGTCTCCGAAGGCCGCCGTTATGCCGGCATGGAACATTGGCTGCCGCTGTTTTACGATCGGCTCGACACGGTGTTCGACTATCTCGCCGGGTTTCATATCGTCACGGATCATGTGGTTCGCGAGGCGGCTGCCGAGCGTTCGAAACTTGTTCAGGACTATTACGAAGCGCGCCAGTTGTCCGCGTCGCCGGGCAAGTCCCAGATTTCGCAAGGCACACCCTACAAGCCGGTGCCGCCGGACATGCTCTATCTCAGCGCCGAGAGCTTCAACGCCGCTCTGGTCTCGCGTAATGCCGTTCGTCTCTCTCCTTTCAGCGAACACGAGGGCGAAGCGCGGCAGGTCATCACTGTCGATGCGCGGCTGGGTGTGCGCTGGGCGAAGAATGCGACGGAAACGACCAGCGACGCCGAACGGGTCAACGTCTTCGATCTGGCCGTCAAATACATCGCCGACCGCCGCGCCAAGGGTGCCAAGGTGCTGATCTCCGCCTGGTCGGAGGGATCGCTCGATCGACTTCTGCAGGTGCTGGCCGAACATGGGCTTGCCAATATCAAGCCGGTCAAGGCGCTGTCTGAACTCAATAGCCTGAAATCTGGAGAAGCGGCGTCGGCCGTCCTCAGCCTCGAAAGCGGCTTCGAGACCGCCAATCTCGTCGTGATCGGCGAGCAGGACATTCTGGGCGACCGCATAGTGCGCCGCTCGAAACGCCGCAAACGCGGCGCCGATTTCATTGCTGAAGTCGCTGGCCTCGACGAAGGCAGCATCGTCGTGCATGCCGAACACGGTATCGGCCGGTTTATCGGCCTGCGCACCATCGAGGCAGCCGGTGCGCCGCATGCTTGTCTTGAACTGGTCTATGCCGACGAAGCAAAGCTCTTCTTGCCTGTCGAAAACATCGAGCTTTTGTCGCGCTACGGTTCGGAGGGCAGCGATGCTGTTCTCGACAAGCTCGGCGGCGTCGCCTGGCAGGCGCGCAAGGCCAAGCTGAAGAAGCGCCTGCTCGACATGGCCGGTGGTCTCATCCGGATCGCGGCCGAGCGGTTGACGCGTCATGCGCCGGTGCTGACGACGCCGGAGGGCCTCTATGACGAATTCGCGGCGCGTTTCCCCTATGACGAAACCGAAGACCAGATGACGTCGATCGAATCCGTCCGCGACGATCTCGGCGCCGGGCGTCCGATGGACCGGCTCGTCTGCGGCGATGTCGGCTTCGGCAAGACGGAAGTGGCACTGCGCGCGGCGTTCATCGCTGCGATGAATGGTGTTCAAGTGGCTGTGGTGGTACCGACCACGCTTCTCGCTCGTCAGCATTTCAAGTCGTTTACCGAGCGTTTTCGCGGGTTGCCGGTGCGCATTGCGCAGGCCTCGCGCCTCGTCGGCTCCAAGGAACTGGCGCTGACCAAGAAGGAAGTGGCGGACGGCAAGACCGATATCGTCGTCGGCACGCACGCGCTGCTCGGCGCCTCGATCAATTTCGCAAATCTCGGCCTTTTGATCATCGACGAGGAACAGCATTTCGGCGTCAAGCACAAGGAGCGGCTGAAGGAGCTGAAATCCGACGTGCACGTGCTCACCTTGTCGGCAACGCCTATTCCACGCACGCTGCAACTGGCGCTGACCGGCGTGCGCGAACTGTCGCTGATCACCACCGCACCGGTCGACCGCATGGCGGTACGCACCTTCATCTCGCCGTTTGACGCGCTGGTGATCCGAGAAACGTTGATGCGCGAGCACTATCGCGGCGGCCAGAGCTTCTATGTCTGCCCGCGATTGGCCGATCTGTCGGAAATCCATGATTTCCTGAAATCCGACGTTCCGGAACTGAAGGTCGCCGTTGCCCATGGCCAGATGCCGGCGACTGAACTCGAAGACATCATGAATGCCTTCTATGAGGGCCGTTACGATGTTCTCCTCTCGACGACGATCGTCGAATCCGGCCTGGACGTGCCCACGGCCAACACGCTGATCGTTCACCGCGCCGACATGTTCGGCTTAGCGCAGCTCTATCAGCTCCGCGGTCGCGTTGGCCGGTCCAAGGTGCGTGCCTTCGCGCTGTTCACACTGCCGGTCAACCGGACGCTGACGGGCATGGCCGAACGCCGGCTGAAGGTCCTGCAATCGCTGGATACGCTGGGCGCCGGCTTCCAGCTGGCGAGCCACGACCTCGACATCCGCGGCGCCGGCAATCTGCTCGGCGACGAGCAGTCCGGCCATATCAAGGAAGTCGGCTTCGAACTCTACCAGCAGATGCTGGAGGAGGCGGTTGCCGAGCTGAAGGGTGACGAGGAGATCGCCGACAGCGGCTGGTCGCCGCAGATTTCCGTCGGAACGCCGGTGATGATCCCGGACGACTATGTGCCGGATCTGCATCTGCGTCTCGGGCTCTATCGCCGTCTGGGCGAGATCACCGAACTTGGCGACATCGACGCCTTCGGCGCCGAACTGATCGATCGCTTCGGGCCGCTGCCGCTCGAAGTCCAGCATCTGTTGAAGATCGTCTATATCAAGTCGCTCTGCCGTACGGCGAATGTCGAAAAACTCGATGCGGGGCCGAAAGGCGTCGTGGTGCAGTTCCGCAATCGCGAGTTCCCCAATCCGGGCGCGCTGGTTGGCTATATCGCCAAGCAGGGCATCATGGCCAAGATCCGGCCCGATCACAGCATCTTTTTCCAGCGCGATTTCCCGACACCGGAAAAGCGGCTGGCTGGCGCTGCCGTGGTGATGACGCAGCTGGCCGGCCTGGCCAAGAGCTGACTGCAAACAAAAGGCCGCGCGGAATTTCGCGCGGCTTTCTGAAATACTGGGCATTGCCGGATCAATTGATCTGGGAAGCATCCTTCATCTTGGCGATATCGCGCAGGGCATCCGTCAGCACGGCGACGGACTGCGCGCCCATGACAGCGTATTTGCTATCGATGACGAAACAAGGAACGCCGGTAACGCCCATGCCGCGCGCCATCTCGATTTCCTCAGCTACGGCGTCCTTGTCGGCATCCGAGGCGAGCAGCGCCGCGATCACCGCACGATCGAGACCGGCTTCAACAGCGATATCCAGCAACACGGCGTGATCGCCGACGTTGCGGCCCTCTTCGAAATTCGCCTTGAACAGCAGCGTGGCGACGTCGCTCTGTGCCTGCGGGCCTTCCGTCAGTGCCCAGCGGACCAACCGGTGCGCGTCGAGCGTATTGGGGCTGATCTTCACGGCATCGAAATTGAATGCGATGCCGTCCTGGCGACCAAGCCCGGTCAGCATCTCATGCGCGCGGTCGACTGCCGCCTGGCCACCGAGCTTGCCGGCAAGATGCGCCTTGTGATCGACGCCTTCCGGCGGCAGGTCGGGATTGAGCTGATAGGGACGCCAGTTCACCGTGACGAGGATTTCGCCGGCGACATTGGCGATCGCCTGGTCGAGCCGGGCCTTGCCGAGATAGCACCAAGGGCAGACGACATCGGAAACGACATCGATGTTTACATGGTCCATGGCGCTTGCTCCTCGCGCTGAAAATCATTGCTCAGCGACATAGGCGCCCGCGTTTCCGCTTTCAATGCGTTACCAAAAGTATACCGCCATCAATTCCGCATCACTGCACAGTTTCGTCCCACCAGGTCGGCAGCTGATAGCCGTAGAGCGGCACGACGCTTGGGCGGCCGATGCGCTTTTCCCGTGCCACCCACTGCGCGCCGACGTGGTAGAGCGGCACGAGATAGAAATTCGAGACGAGCAGGCGGTCATGAGCGCGCACAGCCGCGGTGAAATCCTCAACGCTCACGGCGCGCAGGATGTGATCGACGAGCGTATCGACATCCTTGTTGGCGACGCCGGCAAAGTTCGAGCTGCCCGGCTGATCGCGCGACTGCGATCCCCAATAGGAAATCTGCTCGATCCCCGGTGAAAGCGACGACGGGAACGACTTCATGATGACGTCATAGTCGAAGGACTGGCTGCGCTGCTGATACTGCGAATCATCGACGGTGCGCACCGATGCCGTGATGCCGAGTGCCGCAAGGAAGCGCTGGTAGGCGAGTGCCAACTTCTCTTGCCCGTCGTTCTGGGTCATGATCTCGAAGGATAGTGGCGTGCCCTTCTCGTTGAGCATCTTGCCATCCTTGATGCTGTAACCGGCTTCACGCAACAGCGTGACGGCCTCGCGCAGCACGTTACGATCGCGGCCGGACGCATCGGTCACCGGCAGACGGTAGGTGCCGTCGAGCACCGATGGATTGATGCGGTTGCGGATATCACCGAGAAGCCCGAGTTCGCGATCGTCGGCCGGAACGCCGAGATAGGAAAGTCCGGAATTCTGCCAGAAACTCTGCGTGCGGGTATAGGCATTGTCGAACAGGTTCTTGTTCACCCACTCGAAATCGAACACCAGCGAAAGCCCCTGGCGCAACTTGGCATTCTCGAACATCGGCCGGCGCGTGTTGAAGACGAAACCGAGCATGCCCGATGGCGTCTTCGGCGTGAATGTGTCCTTGATCACTTTACCCGACTGGACCGCCGGAAAATCATAGCTGCGCGACCATTTCGTCGGGCTGCCTTCCGGATAGATATCGACCTCGCCCTTCTTGAACGCCTCGAACAAGGAGTTGTCCTGCAGGAAATACTCGACGGAAATCTCGTCGTAATTGTCGAAGCCAATCTTGGTGGGTAGATCCTTCGCCCAGTAGTTCGGATTCCGCTTATAGGTAATGCGTTCGCCGGGCCTCACCTCCGCCACCTGGTATGGGCCGGAGCCGAGCGGGAACTTGAGCGATGTCTGGTCGAACGTCGCCACATCGGTGGCGTGTTTCGGCAAAATCGGGGTCATCGCGATCAGCAGCGGAAATTCCCGGTCCGCTTGATCATTGAAGGTGAAACGGATGCTGCGGTCGCCGACTTTCTCCATCTTGTCGACTTTTTTCAGTCGCGTGCTGAAAGGAATGCGACCTTTGTCGCGAAACAGTTCGAACGTAAAAATGACATCCTCAGGCGTAACGGGCTGCCCATCTGCCCATTTGGCCTTGGGATTGAGGTTGAACTGGATGAAGGTGCGATCGTCATCCCACTCGACGGTTTCGGCAAGCAGGCCGTAGAGCGAAAAGGCTTCGTCGCGGGAGCGTTGCATCAGCGAATCATAGACGAGATTGCCGTATTCGGGATCGAGCATGCCGCGCGCCGTCGTGCGCTGGCTTTTGAGGATAAACGGGTTGAGGTTGTCGAACGTGCCGACGACGCCATAGGAGACGTGGCCACCCTTCTTCACATCTGGCTTGACGTAAGGGAAGCTCTTGAAATCGGCGGGCAGGGCGGGTTGGCCGTGCATGGAGATGCCGTGGACTGGCTCTGCTTTTGCAGCCATGCCTGTACCAACTGTGGCCAGCAGCGAAATCAAACCCAAAAACAATGCGCGCAAGCCCGCCTCCTGCTGTCGTCGGTCATGTGATTCACGGCAAACTATCACGTTGACCAGCATTTCCAACCGGCTGATACTTCAAAAAACCGACGCCGACCTGAGGCTTGATTGCAAAAAAATTACGGAAAGACTGGATATCCGTGGCTGCTCACTGTAACAGGTGTTCCCGGAGACAAGGGTCATGCAATTGCCTTATTTGCCCAACAGGAGAGCGGGCAGCTGACCATTGATAACGAGTGGCTTAAAGACTGCTCAGACACCGGAATTCAGGAGACGGATATCGTTATGATCTTCAAGTCGAACTTCACCAAGAAGGCTGCATTGTCGGCATTTGCCGGCGCGGTCGCCGTTGCCGCCATGCCTGTCGCTTCCTTTGCACAGGAACAGGCCGCAGGTCGTCCGCCGCAGGGCTGGTTCAAGGTCTGCACCAAGCAGGAAGACAACGATGTCTGCATCGTGCAGAACCTCCTGACGGCCAGCAATGGCCAGCTGATCACGGCTGTTGGCCTCATCAGCGTTCAGGGCAAGGTTAATCGCAAGGTTCTGCAGGTTTCGGTGCCTTCGGCGCGCCTGATCCCGCCGGGTATCCAAATGCAGATCGACGGAGGCAAGGGCTCCAAGCTCGACTACGCCATCTGCATGCCTGACAAGTGCGTTGCAGAGGTTCCGCTGAGCGACGCTGTTCTCGCCAGCCTCAAGAAGGGCGGCGAAGTGGTCTTCACGTCGGTCAACTTCCAGCGTGCGCCGAACCCGATCAAGATTTCTCTCGGTGGCTTCACTGGCGTGTTCGACGGCGAGCCGATCGAACAGTCCAAGCTCGAAGAGCGCCAGCGCCTGTTGCAGGAAGAAATGCAGAAAAAGGCCGAAGACGCCCGCAAGAAGCTTGAAGAAGCCCAGAAGGCTGCCAAGGCAAACTGATTGCCGATGTAATCAAACAAAAGAAGCCCGGACGAAAGTCCGGGCTTCTTTTGTTTTCGGGCTGATGCCCATCATGGATGGTCTTTTTCAGTGCTGAACGACCGCCTTCGGCTTGTACTGACCGACCGTTTCCGCTTCGAAGAAGGCGTTCACCTGCGAATGACGCATCGGTTTTCCACTTTCGTCCGAAACGAGGTTCTGTTCGGAGACGTAGGCGACATATTCCGTTTCATCATTCTCTGCGAGCAGATGGTAAAACGGCTGGTCCTTGCTCGGGCGGACTTCAGCGGGAATTGAATTCCACCACTCCTCGGTGTTGGCATATTCCGGATCGACGTCGAAGATGACGCCGCGGAATGGAAACACGCGATGGCGAACAACCTGTCCAATCTGAAATTTTGCGTCTCTTTGTTTCATCATGTTAGGTTCCTTTCGCGGTAATATGTGGTGGTTTTTCATCAAACATCAATAGCGAAGCTCAGGGAGAGTGCCGGCCGCAATAGCCGGAAATTTTGGGGGATCAGGCGTACCGGATGCCGTTGCTTGCCTCTCCTGGAAATTCGTCGTACCTCATTTGCAAGGGGTTCTTTTGTGGCGGATATGGCATGAGCAACCAGTGGGGCAGGAACAATCAGGTGACGCGCGGCGGTGGCGGTTCGTCCGGGTTGCTGCTGGCAGCTGTCCTGTGTTTGGCCGTGGCAGGCGCTGGCGCTTATTTCTGGTTTGCCAGCCAGCAGATGCAGTCTGAAATCGCCGCGCTGAAAACAGAGACGGGCTCTCTGACGGCCGAACTCGCGAAAGTCACAGCCGAGAAAGACAAGGCGAACAGCAATCTGGTGGAACTCAAGAAGAACTCCGGAAATTGGGCGGAGGAACTCGAAAAGGACTATGCCGACCTGAAGCTGAACGAAGTTCCCAAGCTCAATCGGCTGCTCGACAAGCGCGATGCCGATATCTCCGGGCTTGAAAAACTGCTTTCGACGGAAAAGGCTGCGGCAAAATCCGCCGCAGATGATTTCACCACAACGATTGCCAGGCTGAACGAGCAGTTAAGCGCCGCAAAGGCCGATGCTACCGATGCCGCAACACAGGCGCAAAATCTTGGCGCAGACAAGATTGCCTTGAAAAAGGAAATAACCGGCCTGAAAGCGGCCTTGGAACGTGCCACGGCCGATACCGTTGCTGCGCGCAAGGCGCTGGAGCAGAAGGTGGCGGAAGCTGAGAAGAAGCCTCCGACGTTCAAATCCGCGCTCGATCTGGCGCGCGACGTGCAGATCCAGACATTGGAGCAGAGTCTCGGCGATGAGCGGAGGAAGATCGAGGCACTTGAGAAGCAGCTTGCGGACCAGGCCGCGGCGGCTGCGAAAGTAACGGCCCCGTCCGAGACGCCTGCGATTGAAAAGCCCATATCCGAGACCGAACAGCCGATCCCAAGCGTCGGACTGGTGCCGCGCGATCGCCTGATGGTCGAAAACATCATTGGTGCCACACGCGGCGTGGGGTTCCTGGACGACGAGAAGAAGCAGCGCCTGAAGGACCAGCTGGCGTCAGGCGCTTGCGTCACGGATGCGCTGGAAAGCGTTTTCGACAAGGTACCGTTGATCCTGATGCGCAACCTGATGCGTGATTTTAAGAGCGATTGCTGACAGCCGGCATCCGCCTGCCGAGGCGGGCGGCCTTTCGTGGAGAAGACATGATGTTCCGACTGGCTTATGCTGCCGCCACGATGTTTGTGGCTTTTTCGCTCAATCCGGCAGCTGCCGCCGAATTCGAAAAGAACATCATGACCGGCGGGCCGCAGGGCACCTACATCCAGATCGGGCGGGATGTCGCGACGCTCGGAAAGACGTGCGGCTTGACGCTCAACGTCAAGGAATCGGCAGGCTCGCTCGAAAATTTCGTCGGCGTGCGCAATAGCAAGAACACCCAGTTCGGCATTGTCCAGAGTGACGTGCTTGAATATCTGAAAACGTTCGAGGCTGATGATCCGGAGGTGCAGCAGGCCGTGCGCGGCGTGCGCATCATGTTTCCTCTATACAACGAAGAAATCCATGTGCTTGCACGCGCCGACATCAAGGACATGGAAGGCCTAGCCGGCAAGAAGGTCGCCGTCGGCGTCAAGGACAGCGGCACCTTCCTGACATCCTCGCTGATCCTTGATATCCTGCAGGTGAAGACCGGTGAACGCGTGCCGCTCAACCCGGACGCCGCGCTGCCGAAACTTCTGTCCGGCGAGATCGATGCCTTCTTCTATGTGGCCGGCGCGCCAGCGGCACTGTTCAAGAACAATCCAATCGACGGCACCAAATTTCATTTGGTGCCGATCACCGAAGCGCCGCTGCTGGCGACCTATACGGCATCGCGCATCGATGGCGGGACCTACGCCTTCCAGAAGGAGCCTGTCGATCTGATCGCCGTCAAGGCCGTTATGATGACCTATGACTACGACGTCAAGCGCAATGCCTATCAGCGGGAAAGCTGCAAGGCGGTGTCGGAGTTCTCCAGCCTCATTCTCAACAATCTCGACAAGCTCCAGGAAACCGGCCATCCGAAATGGAAGGATGTCGATCTGACGGCGCTGCCGCCTGGATGGCAGGTCGGCGTCTGCGTCAAGGCGGGAATGGCGCTCGACTACAAGCCGGCATGCAAGGCACCGGAAGCAGCGAGCCAGCAGCCGGATGGCAACGAGGAATATCTCAACCTTCTGAAGCAGCGGCTGAAGAAGAAGTGAGGCAAGCATAGGTATCGAAAACAAAAGGCCGGCTTCTTGCGAAGCCGGCCTTTTGTTTGAGGCAGACCCGCGAAGGCGGGTCCGAACTGGCTGTTAAGCCGAGTAGTACATGTCGAATTCGACCGGATGCGGGGTCATTTCGAAACGCATGACTTCGATCATCTTGAGTTCGATATAGGCATCGATCTGGTCGTCGTCGAAGACGCCGCCGGCGGTCAGGAACTTGCGGTCCTTGTCCAGGCTTTCCAACGCTTCGCGCAGCGAGCCGCAGACCGTCGGGATCTTCTTCAGTTCCTTCGGCGGCAGGTCGTAAAGATCCTTGTCCATGGCCTTGCCGGGATGGATCTTGTTCTTGATGCCGTCGAGGCCGGCCATCAGCATGGCGGCAAAGCCGAGATAGGGGTTTGCCAGCGGATCGGGGAAACGAACCTCGACGCGCTTGGACTTCGGACCAGTGCCGAACGGGATGCGGCACGAAGCCGAGCGGTTGCGGGCCGAATAGGCGAGCAGAACAGGCGCTTCATAACCGGGAACCAGACGCTTGTAGGAGTTGGTCGTCGGATTGGTGAAGGCGTTGATCGCCTTGGCATGCTTGATGATGCCGCCGATATAGAACAGGCAGGATTCCGAAAGTCCGGCATATTCGTCGCCGGCGAAAGTCGGCTTGCCGTCCTTCCAGATCGACTGGTGCACGTGCATGCCCGAGCCGTTGTCGCCGAAGATCGGCTTCGGCATGAAGGTTGCCGTCTTGCCATAGGCATTGGCGACCTGGTGCACGACATACTTGTAGATCTGGATCTTGTCCGCGTTGCGCACCAGCGTGTCGAACTTGACGCCGAGCTCGTGCTGGGCAGCAGCCACTTCGTGGTGCTGCTTTTCGACGGTGACGCCCATTTCGGTCAGAACCGTCAGCATTTCGGAGCGCATGTCCTGGCAGCTGTCGATCGGCGGAACCGGGAAATAGCCGCCCTTGACGCGCGGACGGTGGCCGAGGTTGCCGGTCTCGTAGTCGGTGTCGTCGTTGGACGGCAGCTCGGAACTGTCCAGCTTGAAGCCGGTATTGTAGGGGTCAGCCTTGTACTTCACGTCGTCGAACACGAAAAATTCCGGTTCGGGACCAACGAAGATGGTGTCGCCGATGCCTGACGCCTTGAGGTAGGCTTCGGCCTTCTTGGCGATGCCGCGCGGATCGCGGTTATAGGCTTCGCCGGAGACCGGATCGAGGATGTCGCAGACGATGACCATGGTCGACTGGGCGAAGAAGGGGTCCATATGCACGGTTGCCGGATCCGGCATCAGCACCATGTCGGACTCGTTGATGGCCTTCCATCCGCCGATCGACGAGCCGTCGAACATGACGCCATCGGCGAACATGTCCTCGTCAACACAGCCGACGTCCATCGTCACATGCTGCAGCTTGCCCTTGGGGTCAGTGAAGCGCAGGTCAACGAACTTGACGTCGTTATCCTTGATCTGCTTGAGGATATCATTGGCAGTCGTCATTTTTTGAAAGTCCCTCTTTTGAGATGACGAGGTAGAGCCCGAGCCGAACGGTCAGGCGGATTAGATGGCGTCGATGCCGGTTTCACCGGTGCGGATTCGAATGACCTCTTCGATATTGGAAACGAAAATCTTTCCGTCGCCAATACGTCCGGTCTGGGCGGCGTTCCGTATGGCCTCGATGACGGCCTCCGCGTTTTCGTCTGCCAGCACGACTTCGACCTTCACCTTGGGGAGAAAATCAACAACGTATTCTGCCCCACGATACAGTTCCGTGTGGCCCTTCTGGCGTCCAAAGCCCTTCGCCTCCGTGACGGTGATCCCCTGCAGGCCAACTTCCTGAAGGGCTTCCTTCACTTCGTCAAGCTTGAAAGGCTTTATGATCGCTTCGATCTTTTTCATGAGAAAATGTCTCTCCGCTTCTCCCGTTATGGCAGGCTTATGCCCGCTCGCCCTCAATATGCATTTTGCATGCCAGATATGGCAAATGCGATGCCGTTTTGGATGAAAACTCCTCCATCTGCCATGATCATATCCCTTTATTCGGAATAAACAGCGTCTTTTGCCTATTTTTTATGAATTTTTCTGCAGCAATGGCGGTTGTTCGCAACTTGTTGCGCTTAACGCTCCGTTAAGTGTCATATTTGAGCGCCAAATATGTGCAAATGCCTAAAAAATATACAAAATCGGCCCGTATTTTACGCTTGTCGGCCCATCGGCTTAGGGGCACTTTGAGGTCATGCCAACGAACCGCGACGCCCTCATCATTACCCCCGCTGAAATGTCCGCTATCGATAGCGATGCGGCACTGTCAGGGATCGACAGCTTCAGGCTGATGACATCAGCAGGCACGGCCGTGTCAGCCGCAGCCCTCCGGCTTTACCCGGAAGCATTGCGCTTTGTCGTATTCTGCGGCCCCGGAAACAATGGCGGCGACGGATATATAGCCGCCGCCGCGCTGCGCCGCAGCGGCGCGGAGGTCTGCGTCTATTCCCTGAGTGATCCGGCTCATCTGAAAGGCGATGCCGCCCGCGCCCATGCGGAGTGGGAGCACATCGTTCAATCACTCGCCGAATACAAGCCAAAGCCTGGGGACGTTGTCATCGACGCCCTGTTCGGCGCGGGTCTGTCGCGCCCGGTTCCGAATGACGTGGCTGCCATCATGCAGGCCATCAGGCACGAGGGGCTGGCGCTCATAGCGGTAGACTTGCCGTCGGGTGTTGACGGTCGCACCGGGCGGGTATTGGGGGACAGTTTTCTTGCCAGCCATACCGTCACCTTCATGGCGCGAAAGCCGGGGCACCTGCTGATGCCAGGCCGGACGCTCTGCGGCAGCCTGGAGGTTTTCGACATCGGCATACCGGAGCGAATACTCAGCGCCAACGCGAGCACGCTTTGTGAAAATGGTCCGCATCTCTGGGCCGGACATGCGCGTGCCTTGGATCCTTCGGCCCATAAATTCAAGCGCGGCCATCTCGCCGTTTTCTCTGGAGGTCCGCTGGCCACGGGCGCAGCACGGCTTTCGGCAATGGCAGGGCTGAAGGCCGGTGCGGGACTGGTGACGCTGGCGTCTCCATCCGGGGCGCTCAACGCCAACGCGGCACATCTGACAGCCGTAATGCTGAAGGAAATCGAAGATGCCGACGCTCTTTCGGGCTGGCTTGCCGACAAGCGCGTCAGCGCCTTCGTGCTTGGCCCGGCGTTTGGCGATATGGAAACAGCGCGTCAATACACGCTGGCGCTCAGCGACCGGGCGCTGGTGCTCGATGCGGATGGGATTACGGCTTTCAGGGACGATCCGGCGCCGCTTTTCGACGCCTTTGCCGGAGGCGAAACCCGGCTGGTCATGACACCGCATGACGGCGAGTTCGCCCGTCTGTTTCCGGATATCGAGGCGGACGACACCCTCTCGAAGGTCGAGCGCGCCATCGCTGCTGCCAGACGCAGCCACGCCGTCATCGTCTACAAGGGGGCCGATACGGTGATCGCATCGCCCGATGGCCGCGCAGCGATCAACACCAACGCACCGCCCTGGCTTGCGACGGCCGGATCCGGCGATACGCTTGCGGGCATCATCGGCGCCCATCTGGCGCAGGGCATGCCGACCTTCGAAGCCGCCGCCGCAGGCGTCTGGCGTCACGGACGGGCAGGGGAGAAAGCCGGCGAAGGATTGACTGCGGAAGACCTTGCTGCGGCGATCGAACCGCTGCCGCACGTCCGATGATCAATCCACTCGCTTCTGCAATGCCCTTGCGCCGTTCGGCGCATTGACCTTGCCTTCGGTGATGAAGAAGGCAAAAACATCGCGCGGCTTCTTTTCCGGCTTGTGCGCGGGATCGCCACGTTCGAGCTTATCCACCATGCCGCCAGAAGCCCAGGTCTTGAGGCGATCGGCCCAGAGATCGAGCCGCTTCTCGTCATAGCAGGTCTCGACGTCATCACTACCGGTCTGAAGACGCACATAGACGAAATCCGAAGTGACATCGGCGATCATCGGATATTCGGCGTGATCAGCGCAGACCACCGCGACATTGTGCTTTGCGAGCAGCGCGATGAATTCCGGGGTGCGGAACGACGGATGGCGCACTTCGACGACGTGGCGCAGCGTCAGGCTGTCCTGCTTCTCTGGCAGTAGCGCCAGGAACGCTCCGAAATCGTCGGCATCGAATTTCTTGGTCGGCATGAACTGCCAGAGAATGGGGCCGAGATGCGGTCCAAGTTCCGTCAACCCCTGGCCAAGGAACTTGCCGATCGACTCACCTGCTTCCGCCAGCACCTTCTTGTTGGTGGCAAAGCGGCTGGCCTTCAGCGAAAAGACAAATCCATCCGGCACCTCCGACGCCCATTTGGCAAAGGTTTCCGGCTTCTGTGAGCCGTAATAGGTGCCGTTGACCTCGATCACCTTCAACTGGCTGCTCGCATATTCGAGTTGCCGTTTCTTCGATAGCGTTTCCGGATAGAAGGTGCCCTCCCAGGGATCGAAAGTCCAGCCGCCGATACCGCAGCGGATTGTGCCTGATTTGGTCATGTTTCAACTCCTCCCATTGTCAGATTAGGCCGGCGGGATAAAGGGCTGCGAGATTTCCTGAAAGACCGGAAGGGCTTCCATGCGCCGGCTATGAGCCGAGAGCGATGGGTATTCCCCGGGATCGATCAAACCGGGATGAGCTTCGCTCACATGCCGCCAGGCGCATGCAACGGCAATGTCGCTGTGGCCGATACGCTTGCCGAACCAAGGGCCTTCTGAAAGTGCCCGGTCGTGCTCCAGTGTTGTCAATGTCGCCTTTATTTGAGATCGAAGCCGTCCCGCCCATGCTTCCGAGATCGGTTCGTGCAGCCGGACTTCGTAAAAGAGGCTGACGCCCTTGTCTGCGAGGCCGGTGGCAAGAGCGGCCACCTTGATCGCACGCCGCCGCTCTGGCTCCCCTTGAGGAAAAAGCCGCCGCTCCGGTGCGACCAGGCCATCGAGGTAGTCCAGGATGGAATGACTGTCGACGAGAACGTCTCCGTCATCGAGAACGAGGGTCGGAACGCGCATCAGCGGATTGAACGCCCGAACGCGCTCCCCATCGCCGAAAACCGACCAGGGGCGATGCTCAAAGGCCAGATCATAAATTCGCAACGCAATCCCGACCCGACGCACGAAAGACGAATCATACTGGCCGATCAGGATCATCGCCACTATTCCGCCGCAGCCATCTTGCGGATTGGCCGTCTTTCCAGAAGCTCCTTCAGGAAGGCGCCGGTATGGGAGCGCTTTTCCTTGACGATATCTTCCGGCGTGCCGGCGGCGATCACTTCGCCGCCGCCATCGCCGCCCTCGGGGCCGAAATCGATCACCCAGTCGGCGGTCTTGATGACTTCGAGATTGTGTTCGATGACAACAACCGAATTGCCCTGGTTGACCAGTTCGTGCAGCACCTCGAGCAGCTTGGCGACATCATGGAAATGCAGGCCGGTGGTCGGTTCGTCGAGGATATAGAGGGTGCGGCCGGTCGAGCGTTTCGACAGCTCCTTGGCGAGCTTGACGCGCTGGGCCTCGCCGCCCGACAGCGTGTTGGCCTGCTGGCCGACTTTGATATAGCCGAGGCCGACACCCTGCAGCGCCTGCAGCTTGTCGCGCACGGCGGGGACTGCCGCAAAAAACTCGACGCCTTCCTCGACCGTCATGTCGAGCACGTCGGCAATCGACTTGCCCTTGAAATGCACGTCGAGCGTCTCGCGGTTGTAGCGTTTGCCGTGGCAGACGTCGCAGGTGACGTAGACATCCGGCAGGAAGTGCATCTCGATCTTGATCACGCCGTCGCCTTGGCAGGCCTCGCAGCGACCGCCCTTGACGTTGAACGAGAAGCGGCCCGGCTGATAGCCGCGTGTCTTTGCTTCCGGCAGGCCGGCAAACCAGTCGCGGATCGGCGTGAAGGCGCCGGTATAGGTGGCCGGGTTCGAGCGCGGCGTGCGGCCGATCGGCGACTGGTCGATGTCGATCACCTTGTCGATATGCTCGAAGCCGTCGATTCGGTCGTGTTCGGCCGGATTTTCGCGCGCACCCATGATGCGGCGGGCGGCGGCCTTATACAGCGTCTCGATCAGGAACGTCGACTTGCCGCCACCCGACACGCCGGTGACCGCCGTGAAGACGCCGAGCGGGATCGAAGCCGTGACGTTCTTCAGATTGTTGGCGCGGGCACCGACAACGGTGATTTCCTTTTTCTTCTTCAGCTTGCGCCGCTCCGGTGGCACGGCAACCGCAAGCTCACCAGACAGATATTTGCCGGTCAGCGAGTTCGGATTGGCCATGATGTCGGCAGGCAGGCCCTCGGCAACCACCTGGCCGCCATGAATACCGGCGGCGGGTCCGATATCCACGACATAGTCCGAGGTCAGGATCGCGTCTTCGTCATGCTCGACGACGATCACCGTATTGCCGATGTCCCGCAGATGCCGGAGTGTATCGAGAAGCCGGGCATTGTCGCGCTGGTGCAGGCCGATCGACGGCTCGTCGAGAACGTAGAGCACGCCCGTCAGGCCGGAGCCGATCTGCGACGCCAGCCGGATGCGCTGGCTTTCGCCGCCCGACAGCGTGCCGGAGTTGCGCGAAAGGCTGAGATATTCAAGGCCGACATCGTTGAGGAACCGCAGCCGTTCGCGGATTTCCTTGAGAATGCGGACCGCGATCTCGTTCTGTTTGGCGTTCATATGGCTCGGCAGCGTCTCAAACCAGTCGCGCGCGACGCGGATCGACATCTGCGTCACTTCGCCGATATGCAGCTTGTTGATCTTGACGGCGAGCGCTTCCGGCTTCAGGCGAAAACCGGCACAGGCCGGGCAGGGGGCTGCCGACATGTAGCGCTCGATCTCTTCGCGTGCCCAGGCGCTGTCGGTCTCCTTCCAGCGCCGTTCCAGGTTGGGCACGATGCCTTCGAAATTCTTGGTGGTGTTGTAGGAGCGGGCGCCGTCTTCATAATGGAAGCTGATCTTCTCCTCGGTGCCCTGAAGGATGGCGTGCTTGGCCTCGTCGGAGAGGTCGGTCCATTTGCTCGACAGCCTGAAACCGAAGGCTTTGCCGAGCGCTTCAAGCGTTTGGTTGTAGTAGGGCGATGACGATTTCGCCCAGGGAGCGATGGCGCCGTTCTTTAGCGTCCGGTCGGGTTCCGGAACAATCAACGCCTCGTCGATCTTCTGCTGGCTGCCAAGACCGTCGCAGGTCGGGCACGCGCCGAACGGGTTGTTGAACGAAAACAGCCGCGGCTCGATCTCCGAAATGGTGAAGCCGGAAACGGGGCAGGCAAATTTTTCGGAAAAGAGGACGCGCTCATGCGTCTCGTTCAGTGACTTGTTGGCCGAGCCGCCCGCCGCAGTTTCTTCCGGCGGCAGCGGCTTGTCGGCGAATTCGGCGATGGCCAGACCGTCGGCGAGCGTCAGGCAGGTTTCGAGACTGTCGGCCAGTCGCGTCGTCAGGTCGGGCCGCACAACCACACGGTCGACGACGACATCGATGTCATGTTTGTATTTCTTGTCGAGAACGGGCGCTTCGGCGATCTCGTAGAACTGGCCGTCGATCTTGACGCGCTGAAACCCCTTCTTCATCAGTTCGGCGAGCTCTTTCTTGTACTCGCCCTTGCGGCCACGCACGATCGGCGCGAGAATGTAGAGGCGCGTCCCTTCGCCGAAATCGACGATACGATCGACCATCTGGCTGACCGTCTGACTTTCGATCGGCAGGCCTGTCGCCGGCGAATAGGGCACGCCGACGCGGGCAAACAAGAGGCGCATGTAGTCGTAGATCTCGGTGACCGTGCCGACCGTCGAGCGTGGATTGCGCGACGTGGTCTTCTGTTCGATCGAGATCGCCGGAGACAGGCCATCGATCTGGTCGACATCCGGCTTCTGCATCATTTCGAGGAACTGGCGGGCATAGGCCGACAGGCTCTCGACATAGCGCCGCTGGCCTTCCGCATAGATCGTGTCGAAGGCAAGTGACGATTTTCCGGAGCCCGACAGGCCAGTCATGACGATCAGCTTGTTGCGCGGCAGATCGAGGTCGATGCCCTTCAGATTGTGCTCGCGCGCGCCGCGGATGGAAATGGTCTCGAGTTTGCTCATCGTGCCCAGCTCTGTATATGCATTGGAAAGCTCCTATTTAAGTACGCCAGCGCCCATGTCGAGGCGCAAGGTGAAAAACAGAGGGCTTTCCGAGTCGGTTGACAGGATATTACGGATTTACTAGAACAAAGAAAGAACAAAATTTGAAATCTGTTGTGGATGACGCGATGCAAAGGGGCGTATGGTCGGCGGGCAGCCGTTAAGATGCGTGCTCTGAATTTTGGTTGCCGGGCAGCGATGCCCGGCGGAATAACGGGAAAAGCGAGATGGCTGGTAGCGTCAACAAGGTGATTTTGATCGGAAACCTCGGGGCTGACCCGGAAATCCGGCGCACTCAGGACGGCCGACCGATCGCCAACCTGAACATCGCGACCTCGGAAACCTGGCGCGACCGGAATTCAGGCGAGCGCAAGGAAAAGACTGAATGGCACCGCGTGGTGATCTTCAACGAAGGTCTCTGCAAGGTTGCCGAGCAGTATCTGAAGAAGGGTGCGACGGTCTATGTCGAAGGTCAGTTGCAGACCCGCAAGTGGCAGGACAAGGACGGCCAGGACCGCTATTCGACCGAGGTTGTCCTTCAGGGCTTCAACTCGACGCTCACCATGCTGGGCGGTCGTGGCGACGGGCAGGGTGCCGGCGGTGGCCGCGGCGGCTCGGATTTTGGTGGCAACGTCGGCGGCTCCAGCAACTACGGCGACGATTACGATCGTCCGTCCTCGGCACCGTCAGGCCGCTCCAGCGGGAGCAGCAGCGGCGGCAACTTCTCGCGCGATATGGATGATGACATTCCGTTCTAAGGATGAATGGCAAAGCTTTTGCCGGAGTGTGGAATGTTGAAGGTGTAAACTTGGGCGGTGTGACGGATTTGACCAAGACGAATCCTGCTGTGAGTGCAACTATAAAGCTCGAAACACCTCCAGCGCCGCCACCCGATCGTTTTCCGTCATTTTCGTAGAGATTGCCGACCTCCAAATCGGTCGGCACTCCATGAATGAGACAAAAGAACGTTAAGGAATCTCGCGCATGTGACATGCGGCGATCCGTACAGATGCCTTAGCGTTCATCTCCAGGCGAGATGTCCGGATGGATGCGATACTCCAAACAATTCGTGGGGAGCCGCGTCTCGCAGCCGTCAAGCCACCGCTCCCTCCGTGCAATGCGGCTGATACCCAGTTCAAGCAACTGTCCTTCGCTCAAATCGTCGATCTCTCCCAGCCTACCTCCCCACATTCTCCAATGGCTGGCCAAGATGCCCAGCCTTCCGAGAAGCCGAAGGAGACCGTAGGCTGTGGTGTGTGCAGCGAATGGCTTGGCGATTTCGGCCTCGACCCGCTGTCCCGCCATCAGAAACACCGCCAGTACACAGCACATGAGGCCAAGGGATAATGGCAGCCCCTGATGTCCTACTAGTTGCATCGCCAGCCCTGCCGCGGGCGAGCCCACGATGCCGCCGATGCCCCATGTGAACGCGAAGGCCGCGTTACCGGCGATCAGGGCTTGACCGGTGAAACGCTCGCCGAGTTGGATCAGCGACATCGTGTAGATCCCGAACGAGACCCCACCCCAGAGGAAAACGAGCGGCCAGATAGGCCAGGAGTTGAAGGCCGACGGCAGCAGCAGGCAGCCGGCCATGCAAGCCAGGACACAGAACAACATGGTCCGCGTCGAGCCAATGTGTTCGGCCACGCGCCCAAGCAATATCTGCAGCACGGCATTGCCTGCGACGAAACAGGTGATGAGCGAAGCGATGCGCTCCTCGGCGCTGCCGAGTGCTGCGCCATAGACCGCAAACAGGGAAAGCAGGACCTGCTCGAAGGCGGCAGCCGTGAAAACTGCGAACAGCAGGAGCGGCGCCAGTGCGAAGAAACCACTGAGCGATGTCGCTTCGCCTTCATGCGGCATGTCCGGCAGGCGCGGCACGACCGCAAGCACGATCAGGCCGCAGAGAAGGAAAGCCACGATGCCGATCATGAAGGGCGGCCACCCTTGAGTGCCGACCAGACCAAGCGATAGGGGGCCGATGGCAAAGCCGCCCGAAACGATCGATGAATAGAGGCCCAAGATGCGACCCCGGCGTGGCGCGGGCGTGATCGTGAGCAGCCAGGTTTCACTGATCACGTAAAGCGGATTGGCGAAGAAGCCGAGCAGGAAGCGTAGTGGCATCCATGCCCAGACTTCTTGCGTCCAGGCAATCGCGATCAGGGTGAGCGCGGCGAGGATCGAACACAGGATCGCAAGCCGCGTCCCGCCCATGCGCTGCACGAGCGCCGGAATGAAGGGCGCGGAAACAATGAAACCCAGCGGCGTCATCGCCGCTGACAGGCCGATCAGGCCTGATGTCGTCCCCTGCCGCTCCAGGATGAAGCTGAGCAATGGATAGGTCAGCCCCTGCGCCACTGCGAACACCGTGACAGTCGCAATGATGCCTGCCATCGCGGCCCATGGGGCCTGATCCGCTCGCGGCGATGTTGTGCTGTGCAAGCGCCGGCGAACCGCTGCGGCACGCGGAAACTGGTGATCCGTTGTCATTGCAGACTTCGCCTTATCGTTGCCAGAAGGGCTTGGCGATCTCTGCCTCGATCTGTTGTCGCGTCAGACCGATATCATCGATCAAATGGGGATTGTCCTTCGACATTTGCTGAAGTTTCCAGCGAAGGCGTATCCGTTCGCGGCAGGTCGCGATGAAGATTCGCAGGGTCGCCAGGCTGTTGTGTCGACGCGGCACGTCCCCCAGCTCCACGGGCGTTGCCGGCCGCGCTGCCCGATGCGGCGCCGATGCAAGGGAGAGAGTATCATTCATGGCAACCTCCATAAGGGTTCGAGGGGCCGGCGGACCCACGACCTGAAAGAGGTTTGAATTCTGCAGGATACGAACTGTGTCGTAATTAAGCGCGCCCAAATAGTTCCAAAAACTTCCAAACGGCTATGCGATCGACTGCAATCGACCCGAAGCGAACCTTACGCGTCGACGCAGTCAGTCGGGCGAGTTTGCGTGATTAAGCAGGAACGTAGGTCAACCTGATCACGTCATCGCCAATCAGATCGCTGGCCACAAAGCGAAGCGGCGGTCGGGGGCCGGCGAAGAATGGCTTGCCGCGGCCAAGCACGACGGGGTGGAAGTAGAGTCGATACTCATCAATAAGACCAAGGTCGGTTAGGCTTCGTGCCAGGTCTGGTCCGGAAACTGCCATCTCCCCAACGAGCCGAGCCCTCAGGCCACGTATCACCGCCTCGATGTCATCCGAAACAAGTGTGGCGTTGGGGCCAACTGACTTCAACGAGCGTGACACGACCCACTTCGGTTGGCGCCGCCACGCCGCCGCGAACTCGTGTTGCTCCGCATTCCACTCAGGACGGTCTTCGTCCCAATACCGCATCACCTCGTACATGCGGCGACCGTACACACTGCCGGTCAGGTCGCGCACGTGCTCTATCCAGTGACGAAAGAGCGTGGGGCCTGTCCGCATTTCCAAGTGGTCGACGTAGCCGTCCAGCGACTGGTTCATTCCGAAGACGAGCTTCGCCATGCTGTAAGATCTCCATCCCAGGTTCTTCAGAATAGCTTGAGCGGCCGTGACGCGGAAGTGAAGTCGGGCACAACTACGTGCCGCTTTGTCGGTATGCCGAATAACCAGAGGTCCGCTAACCACCCGTTGCAGTCGGACGGCGGCGCGCAGGACCGCTTCCGCGGAAATGCGAATAGGCGTCGTCGGTAAACTCGTTCCCAGAACCTCCGAAAACGGGCTATAGATGCGCCGCATGCAGGAAGCGCGCTTTGCCTTTGGTCCGTTCGTGCTTGATCCGGGTGGGGGAACGCTCCTTCGGAACGGTATTCCTGTTGCCGTTGGCCACCGTGGGATAAAACTGCTCGTGGCGCTCGTCGGTCGGCCCGGCGAAATCCTAAGCAAGGCCGAATTGATGGACGCGGGCTGGCCGGGCACGGCCGTCGAGGAAGGCAATCTCACCGTCCAGATCGCGCAACTCAGGAAGCTGCTTGGTCCAGCCGCCGATGGCGGAGTGAGGGGCGGTGAATGGATCGCCACGGTTCCGCGCGTCGGCTACCGCTTTTTAGGCGCCATCGAACAGCTCGATAAGCGAACGCGAAAACCTTTGCCGCTGCCCGACAAGCCATCGATCGCCGTGCTGCCCTTCGTCAGTGTCAGCAACGATCCCGAGCAGGAATCCTTCGCGGACGGGTTGACCGAAGACCTGATCACCGACCTGTCCAGGGCTTCCGGCCTGTTCGTCATCGCACGCAACTCGGCCTTTGCCTACAAGGGAAAGGCGATGGACGTGCGCACGATCGCCGAGGAGCTTGGCGTACGCTACCTGCTGGAGGGGAGCGCGAGACGTGCCGCGGGGCGCGTGCGCATCAACGCCCAGCTGGTCGACGCGGTGAGTGGTAATCACCTATGGGCGGAGCGCTTCGACCGCAGCCTGGACGATATCTTTGCGGTTCAGGACGAGGTGACGGCCAAGATCATGGAGGCGTTGCTCGGCCGGCTGCGGGCACCGCCACCGCGCAACCGGCCCAAAAATCTTGAGGCCTACGATCTCTGCGTGCGGGCGCGCAAGCTGATGGATGACACGCCGCAGAGCGCGAGAGAAGCGCATCTGATGCTCACGCGCGCGGTCTCCCTCGATCCGGAATACGCCGAAGCCTATCGCTGGCTGGCCATGAACCACTGGATGGGATGGGTTCATTCCGGCGGACCAACGGAACCGACCCGTGACGTTGCCTTGGAACTGGCGCGCAAAGCGGTCGCGATCGATCCCAACGATGCTGGTTCTCGCTGGGTCCTGGCTTACCTGCTGGCCTACGAGCGCAGCTTCGCCGAGGCAGATGCGGAATTCACCAGGGCGATCGAGCTCGACCCGAACGAGGCCGACACCTTCGCGGCATTATCCGACATCGCGGTCCTGGCCGGGCGGGTCGAGGAGGGGCTTGAGCACATTCGGAAGGCGTTCCGGCTGAATCCGTTTCCGGCAAGCTGGTACTACCTCACGCTCGGCCAGGCGCAATATGCGGCCGGCGACTACGAAGCTGCTGTCGAGACACTGCGCAGGGACGAGACGTATCGGACAAGCTCGCGCCGTTTCCTGGCGGCAAGCCTTGCGCAACTCGGCCGGCTCGACGAAGCACGCGCAGAGGCCGAATTGTTCCTCGTCGGCAACCCGCATTTCACAACCCACCACTGGGCAACGACAGAGCCATTTCGCGACGCTGCGACGCTTGAGCATTTCGTGGAGGGATTTCGCAAGGCGGGACTGCCGGAGTGAAGTGCCGGCGTGACCGCCCAAACGGCAATACAGCCTGCAGAAAATTGGAAACTTGATTATTTTCATTCTTGGATGGCACACGAAACACCCACGGTTTTACGCTGTTCCCGCGGAAGTGAGGGCAGCACCTCTTGTGGACCTCGGTCCTAATTAGATAGCCTCCATTCTTTTGCACGTTAGCGATGCAGCACAAGGGGCCTAAGTTGAGTGCCAGAAGCGATCAAAAACAATCCTTCAGTACCTGCATAAACGCGTGGCTGCAGGCGACGCGCGGTATTGCACCATTCCAACAATCAAGAAAAACACGGGGCTAGGAGCCTCCAACCAGTACATCTTGGCCCTAACGGACGATCTAGAAAGTGCAGGCCTAGTTATTACGCGTCAGGCATACCAGATGTCTGGCGGCAGACTATTTCAGATTACCGCCGCAGGGTTCGACGCTGTCCAAAAGGGAGATATTCCCTTCACGGTCGACAGTGCGGCCTGGACCGGCCGCTTTAGTTTGTCCGAATATCAAACGTCTGAGATTCGACGAATTCTTGGAGAGATGCGGACGGTCATCATCTCCGCCCGGCTGTCAAATGCTCGCACAGCCAATGCCATGGCGTTGATAGAGTCTGCCGAAAAGCTAGTTGAAACTCCAGACCCACTTTGGCCTGAAATAATGCGCCTCTTGCGTTCTCCGACGCTTGCGGGTGTGGTGGGGATTGCTGGACTTGTTATGGCTATTGTGCAGATCGTGATGGCTGCCGCTAGTTCATGATTGCTTCCCGGACTCTTTGGACACTATCGTCCCGACACCACCCATCTTACGCAAGAGGAAGGCCCCACGCAGTGGCGGGACATTTTGCTTCTCGGATCGGCTTCAAACGCCTCACTGGGATTGCCTACCGAGCCATTTCTCGGCTCGTTCAATCCGACCCATCCCGCAAGGGGAGAGGGTAGGGTGCCTGCCCCAGCGCCGGCTACTTCAATATAGCGGGGGGTACTGCACAGGCTGGACGAATATCCGAACCTTATGTCGCCAGCGGCAAAGCGTAGCCCGCCTTCAAGTGCGTTTTCGACGCTCAATTGGCGGTTTTCGCCGCTGCATCGACCGGCTGACGAAGGCTGCTCGGTCGCTTGAGCCCATCGGCGCGAATGTCCTACTCCTCATAGCGCCCTGTGGCGTCACGATCGCGGTCGTATAGTCTTGTGAGCGGAAACGGCGGCAACCAGGACTCGCGGCGGACGGTCCAGAGTTCGTAGGTTGGCATCAGTTGGTCAGGGGCGTCCAGGGATCCCAGGTTCACTTCGATTTCGTCTGCAGCGCGTGCGAAAACGGGCGAGCCGCAGCGGGGACAGAAAAACCGCCCCGCGTAGTCGCGTGTTTCGCCATCGATCGTCACCGCGTCTTGAGGGAATATCGCGGAGGCGTGAAAAAGGGCCCCATGATGCTTGCGGCAGTCGAGGCAGTGACAAAGGCCGACCCTGTAGGGGAGCCCCGACGCCGCAATTCGGACGTTGCCGCACAGGCAACCACCGGTGATCCGGTCCATGCTGCGTCTCCTCCAAGATCATGCCGCCGCAATGGCTACCAACGAACGGCACTGTCATTGCAATTACCCGCTGCGGGCGGGAACGCATCGGTATTCCGTATTACGCCACACCGGAAGAGCCAGCCAATAGCAGTCAAAGCGCCATGGTCGACTTGACACCATCGACGACGAACTGAACCGCCAAAGCCGCGAGAATGACGCCGAGCAATCGCGTCAGGATGGCCCGGCCGGTCACGCCTAGAAACCTGTCGATGCGGTCGGCAATCACGAGAGCGGCAAACAGCACCGCCAGGCAGAACGCGATGACCAGGATCAGTTGAGCCCGGTCGATCGTTGCAGAAAGGGAGCCGGAGAGCAGGATCGTCGCCGAGATTGCGCCGGGGCCGGCAATCAAGGGCAGCGCCAGCGGAAAAACCGCGATGTTGTGAATGTGATCGCGGGTGATGGCGGCTTCACCGGTCTTTTCCTTGCGCTCGTTGCGCTTCTCGAAGATCATCTCGAAGGCGATCCAGAACAGCAGTAATCCGCCAGCGATCCTGAAGGCGCCGATGGATATGCCGAGCAGGCCGAGAATGCCGTTTCCGAACAGCGCAAAAGCCGACAGGATGAAGAAGGCGATGAGCGTGCCGCGGCGGGCTACCAGAAAACGCTCCTGCCGGCTCATGCCGACCGTCAGGCTGAGGAAGATCGGCGCAAGGCCTGGCGGATCGATGGTGACCAGAATTGTGGTCAGCGCATTGATCAGAAGGTCTATGTGAGACATTCCAATTTCCCCCCGCGGCATTGTCTATATGAGCCGACTGATCGATTGTTAGGCGACTGCATCGACGAATGAAAGGTCGTCCTTCACCGTTCTGCCGCTTTTGCCTTGCAAATGCCTTCGAGAGCGCCGATGAGCCTAAAAGGCTGTTCAAAACCCGGCCCCGAAATTGGCGCTCGCCAATGCATTCGGCTATAAAAATCTGTCTGATTCTGAACAAAGATCGTGATCGAAATTGACTGAACAAACCACACCCGGCGGCGGCAAGAATCCACCAGGCATCGAGCCTATTTCCATCATGGAGGAAATGCAGCGGTCGTACCTCGATTACGCCATGAGCGTTATCGTCAGCCGTGCTCTTCCCGATGTCCGCGATGGTCTGAAACCCGTGCACCGCCGCATCCTGTTCGGGATGAGCGAACTCGGCATCGACTGGAACAAGAAATACGTCAAATGCGCCCGCGTCACCGGGGATGTGATGGGTAAATTCCATCCGCACGGCAACTCGGCGATTTATGACGCGCTCGCACGTATGGCCCAGCCCTGGTCGCTGCGTCTGCCGCTGATCGACGGCCAGGGCAATTTCGGCTCCATCGACGGCGATCCACCGGCAGCCGAGCGATACACCGAGTGCCGGCTCGAAAAGGCAGCGCATGCGTTGCTCGACGACCTCGACAAGGAAACGGTCGATTTTCGCGACAACTATGACGGCACGCTGAGCGAGCCGTCGGTGGTTCCCGCGAAATTCCCGAACCTTCTGGTCAATGGCGCAGGCGGCATCGCCGTCGGCATGGCGACGAACATTCCGCCGCACAATCTGGTCGAAGTGATCAATGGCTGCATCGCCTTGATCGATGAGCCGGCACTTGAGCTGCACCAGCTGATGGAGATCATTCCGGGACCCGACTTCCCGACCGGCGCTTTCATTCTCGGCCGTTCCGGTATCCGCTCAGCCTACGAGACCGGTCGGGGTTCGGTCATCATGCGCGGCCGCGCCACCATCGAACCGATGCGCGGCGACCGCGAGCAGATCATCATCACCGAAGTTCCCTATCAGGTGAACAAGGCGACGATGATCGAGAAGATGGCCGAACTGGTCAAGGACAAGCGCATCGAGGGCATTTCTGACCTGCGCGACGAGTCCGACCGCCAGGGCTACCGCGTCGTTGTCGAGTTGAAGCGCGACGCCAATGCCGAGGTCATCCTCAACCAGCTCTATCGCTATACGCCGCTGCAGACCTCCTTTGGCTGCAACATGGTGGCGCTGAACGGCGGCAAGCCGGAGCAGATGACGCTGCTCGACATGCTGCGCGCCTTTGTTGCCTTCCGCGAGGAGGTCATCAGCCGCCGCACCAAGTACCTGCTGCGCAAGGCGCGCGACCGCGCCCATGTGTTGGTCGGTCTCGCCATCGCGGTTGCCAATATCGATGAGATCATCAAGCTGATCCGTGAAGCGCCGGATCCGGCGACCGCGCGCGAACAGTTGATGACCCGCCGCTGGCCGGCGTCCGATGTCGAAAGCCTGATCCGTCTCATCGACGATCCACGCCACCGCATCAACGAGGATCTGACCTACAACCTCTCGGAAGAGCAGGCTCGCGCCATCCTCGAACTGCGTCTTGCCCGCCTGACGGCACTTGGCCGCGACGAAATCGGCGACGAACTCAACAAGATCGGCGATGAGATCAAGGATTACCTCGATATCCTGTCGTCGCGCATCCGCATCATGACCATCGTCAAGGACGAGCTTATCGCCGTCCGCGACGAGTTCGGCACGCCCCGGCGCACCGAGATCATGGAAGGCGGTCCGGACATGGACGATGAGGACCTGATCGCCCAGGAGGACATGGTTATTACTGTGTCCCATCTCGGCTACATCAAGCGTGTGCCGCTGACGACCTACCGGGCGCAGCGCCGCGGCGGCAAGGGGCGCTCCGGCATGGCGACGCGTGACGAGGATTTCGTTACGCGCCTGTTCGTTGCCAATACCCATACGCCGATGCTGTTCTTCTCGTCGCGTGGCATCGTCTACAAGGAAAAGGTCTGGCGCCTGCCAATCGGCACGCCGCAATCGCGCGGCAAAGCCCTGATCAACATGCTGCCGCTGGAACCCGGCGAACGCATCACCACCATCATGCCGCTGCCAGAGGACGAAACGACGTGGGAAAACCTCGACGTGATGTTCTCGACCACGCGCGGAACCGTCCGGCGCAACAAGCTGTCGGATTTCGTCCAGGTCAACCGCAACGGCAAGATCGCCATGAAGCTCGATGAGGAGGGTGACGAAATCCTCTCCGTCGAAACCTGCACGGAGCACGACGACGTCCTTCTGACGACAGCGCTCGGCCAGTGCATCCGCTTCTCGGTCGATGACGTCCGCGTCTTTGCCGGCCGCAACTCGATCGGCGTTCGCGGCATCACGCTGGGCGAAGGCGACCGGATCATCTCGATGACCATCGTCGGCCATGTCGATGCCGAGCCGTGGGAGCGTGCAGCCTACCTGAAGCGCGCTGCTGCCGAACGGCGGGCTGCGACCGGCGAGGACGAGGAAATCGCCCTCGTTGGCGAAGAGGTGACTGAGGAAGGTCAACTCGACGATGCGCGTTACGAGGAACTGAAGGCGCGCGAACAGTTCGTGCTGACGGTCTCGGTCAAGGGCTTTGGCAAGCGGTCTTCCACCTACGACTTCCGCACCTCCGGCCGTGGCGGCAAGGGCATCCGCGCGACGGATACCTCCAAGACCGGCGAAATCGGCGAGCTTGTCGCTGCCTTCCCTGTGGAGGACAACGACCAGATCATGCTCGTCTCCGACGGCGGCCAGCTCATCCGGGTTCCCGTTGGCGGCATCCGGCTTGCAAGCCGCGCCACCAAGGGCGTGACGATCTTCTCGACGGCCAAGGACGAAAAGGTCGTCTCTGTCGAGCGGATCAGCGAACCGGAAGCCGATGAGGAAGAGGAGATCGCGGGCGAGGCGGATTTGCCTGATGGCGAGCCGCCGACCGAGCCGCCGGTCTCAACGGAAGAATAAAATCTTCCATCACGACATCAAAAGCCGGGCGGTCACATCGCTCGGCTTTTTCTTTGCCGTTGAATTTGTACGTCCGAGAATTAATCCTGCTGTTGTACCGTTACAAAGATGATTCCCGCATGGGAGATCGGTGCGGGGGATGGGGAACATCATGGGGCGTTTGACACGGCGCGCGCTGCTGGCTGGCGTATCGGCAGGCGTTGGCATCTATGCCGGTCGCGCGCTGCTGGCACCGACGGGCGCTTCGGGGCCTGTTTTTCCCTTCGATGTAAAGCCCGAGAATGGCGGCATCTTGCTCAACGACGCGAGCGAACTGTCTCCGACTTCCGTTGCCAGGCACATCACCATCACCGCCGATCCCATGACGCAGACCGTCGAGACCATCCGTGGGTTGATGGGCGAGGCGCGCAGTGCCAGCCAGTCTTTCGCTGCAAGTGCCGCGCGACATTCGATGGGAGGCCAGAGCCTGGCGAAAGACGGTACCGTTCTGACGCTGGACCAGCAATGGCTGGAGGCCGATCCCGCCGCCAGGACCTATCGCGTGGCCGCCGGCATACGCTGGTCGACGGTCATTGCCAAGCTCGATGCGATCGGCTTCTCGCCGGCCGTCATGCAGTCCAACAATGATTTCGGCGTTGCCAGCACCTATTCGGTCAATGCCCACGGCTGGCCGGTCCGCTTCAGCGGTTGCGGCAGCACCGTACGATCGGTGAAGATGGTGCTTGCTGATGGTACGCTTGTCTCGTGTTCACGCAGTGAAAATGCCGAACTCTTCCAACACGCGATGGGTGGGTATGGTCTCATCGGCGTCATTACAGAGCTTGAACTGGATATGGTGCCGAACAGCCGTCTCGCGCCGACATTCGAGCACCTCGCTGGCTCTGATCTCGGTACGCGTTTTGCCCAGGTGCTCGATGAGGATTCGACCGTCCAGATGGCCTATGGACGCCTGGATGTCTCGCTGGACCGGTTCTTCGAGGATGGCCTGCTGATTTCATATCGACCCGTCGCTGATCAGTCAGATATCCAGGCAGCTACCGGCTCCGGTTTCATCAGCCGGGTTTCGCGCGAGATTTTCCGCCGACAGGTGGGATCCGACTGGATGAAACATACACGCTGGTGGACCGAAACCTCGCTCGGACCGTTTATCGCGGGGGAGGCGACACGCAACAGCCTGATGAACGAACCAGTGGTGACGCTCGACGACCTCGATCCGCTGCGCACCGACATCCTGCACGAATATTTCGTTGCGCCGTCGCGATTTGCCGAATTTATCGCGCTGTGCCGGGATGTTATTCCGGCATCGTTCCAGCAGTTGCTGAACGTGACGCTGCGCTATGTCGATATAGACCGCGACAGCGTGCTTGCCTATGCGTTCGAGCCCCGTATTGCGGCTGTCATGCTGTTCTCGCAGGAAAAAACCGTGCGCGGAGAAAAAGACATGGCGCGCATGACCCGTGAATTGATCGAACGGGTGCTTGCCATCGGCGGCACCTATTATCTGCCATATCGCCCGCATGCGTCGGTTGATCAACTCGTCCGGGCCTATCCGCGCGCCGCTGCTTTTGCTGCCCGCAAGCGGGAATTCGACGAGGGTCTTCTTTTCCGCAATCATTTGTGGGACGCCTATCTCGGCAAGCTATGAAAGGGTCGTTCGTGGGGGAATTGCGTGTCATTGCCGCCTGTTACGCCATCGCGCTTTTAGGCGCAGCGTCGCTCAACTATATTCCCGGATTGACGGACGAGCAGGGCCGGGCCTTCGGTATCTTCGCGCTCGATATCTATGATGACAGCCTGCATGTGGCGTCGGCTGCCTGGGCGGCGATTGCGGCATGGCTATCGAGCCGGGCCGCGAAGAACTTCCTCCTTTATTTCGGTGTGCTTTATTTTGGCGATGGTTTGCTCGGGCTGATCACCGGTTCGGGCTATCTCGATCTCGGCATCATCAACTACGGTGTGCAGGACCTGCCGTTCGGTTTCAAGATTCTGGCCAACCTGCCGCATCTGGCTCTGGGTGGTTTCGCTGTCTTGTCGGTCTTCCTTTTCGGCAAAGAGGCAGCCTGATGCGCGTGGTCTGGAAGCTCCTCAAATGGAGCCTCGCGGTGATCCTTCTCCTGGTCCTGCTTCTCTTGAGCCCTGTCGCCTATGTCGAGACGTTCTGCCACGGCGAGCGCAAGGAGGATCCGTATACACCGCTGATCAAGGATGCTGCCTTTCAGCGGCGCGAGGCGAACACGTTTCTGACCTATCCCGAGTGGCATATCGTCTACGCCTATGATGGATTGGCCGAAACGCTAAAGACCGGCGACGAACACGCCTTCGATTATTTCTCCAGCATCCGCGGTTTCTGGACATCGACCTGCGCTCTGACGGAGATCGCCGATGCACATGGCGGCGCCGATTCAGCAACGCGCATGACCATCCACACGATCGGCGTCAGCTTCACCCTCGAAATGGCACTCAAGGCTGCCTATGAGGAAACGATCGGCCGTGTGACAGCGATGCTGCGCGGCGAAAAGAAGACGCCGCAGGACCAGATTGCTGCAGGCATGGCAGTCGAATACGCCGCCTTCCTGCGCCAGACACCCTGGTACAAATATGCCTTCGACCGGCAGGTGGCGAAGCTCGAAGAAGCGCCGATGACTGATCCGGTGCGGGGTTGGGAGCGTCGCTTGGCACTTGGCACGGAATGGCGGGCAAAGACACTATACGCCGGCGTGATTGCCAGTGCTGTTGCCGGCACTACAGGCGCGGCTCAGCTTGAAATCCGCAGTATCGTCAGCGGATTGTCCGCAAGTGAGCTCGCAGCCATTACCGGAGTAACCGTGATTGGCGAAAGCGGCGGCGATATCGAGATACAGACCCCGCGCTATGATCTTTTCACACGCATTCTGGTGGAGATTGCCGCAAAAGGCGGTTCGATCCGCGAGATTGCCAGCAATGACGACATCATGGTGTCCGTTACGGAAAAACCGGACCAAACGCTGCCAGGATTGCCCGGAACCGAGATCGCACGGGTCGACAGGGAGGGCTTTCATGGCAAGCGGGTGTTGATCGCCTTGAAGGTACCTGATCTTGCCGCTCTGCTGCGGATCGCACCGTTGGCAGATCCAGGGCTCGAGCATGTCTTTGATTATTAAGCCGGCCAGAGCTTTGGTGACGGCCGTTGCGCTGGTTTTCATCTGGTATGGTGCAATGGCCGGCCTTTTCAGGCTTTCGGAGCAGGCGCCGGCTGCTCTTGTGCTGTTTCCCGGTCGCCATCTTTCCGTGCAGGCCCTGCCGGAGGGCACATCCATCCTGAAGTGGAATGGTTTTTTTGCCATCCTCGCCAGCGACCGGGCCGGTTATGTCGCTGCTCTCTACGACGCAGGTTTTCCCTTGGTCTTTCCGGCAAGGAGCAGCGGTTGTCTCAGCTATCGCGCATTGCGGTAAGTCATGGCAAAGAAAAACCGGACTGGCAGGGGAACCGTCCGGTTTTTATGCCAGCGGGCACTGGAGGTTACCGCTGGGAGAAACTTTCAAGGTCTTGAATTATCGCTCAATGTGCTCAGACAGGGAAACCGCCGGAACGCTGACTGATTGCCTTCATCGCAACTCGGTCGCGCTGAAGGTCGAAAATGGTTTTGGCGAAATCGACCAGGAACACGATACTAATCATTGCCGAGATAAGCATCATCGTGATGGCCATTGCTTTATTCCTTCTACTTTAACAGATGATCGCGGGTGAGACCGGAGCGGTCGCTGCGCGCTTCATTTCTGATCGCGTTTGCCGTTGCGAAAAGCATGACAAAAAACATGGTCATCGAAAGAAGAATAAGTACCATAGCTGTGATCCCTTCAGCCCAGTAACGGCCACATTGGCAAAAAGTTCCGTTCTGTACTTCGCAGGGTAGGAAATTCTCTTTGAAGCGACCTTGAACGCTACATTCATTTAGCGTTCATCCAGCCCGGCCGCTGTTTCCCAGGGAACATGGTGGAGCGGCAAAGGCGCTCCCTTGCGATTGCCCGCAGTCCGTGACAAAAGGCTTCGAAACGGAAACAGGCGCGATGACCACTGCTTTTTACCCCGGCTCCTTCGACCCCATGACGAACGGCCATCTCGATGTGCTGGTCCAGGCGCTAAACGTGGCACCGACCGTCATTGTTGCGATCGGCGTCCATCCCGGCAAGACGCCGCTGTTTTCCTTCGAGGAACGCGCCGCGCTCATTCGCCAGTCGTTGAGCGAGTTCCTTCCCGAAAGAGCAGCCGACATTTCGGTCGTTTCCTTTGACAATCTGGTGGTCGATGCTGCGCGAAAGCACGGCGCTTCTCTGCTGGTGCGTGGCCTGCGCGATGGCACGGATCTCGACTACGAAATGCAGATGGCGGGTATGAACCGGCAGATGGCGCCCGATATCCAGACCTTGTTTCTACCGGCCGGAACGGCATCGCGGCCCATTACCGCCACATTGGTCCGCCAGATCGCGGCGATGGGTGGTGACGTCAGCGCCTTTGTGCCGAAAGCCGTTCACCAGGCCCTCAGCGCCAAACGCAAATCCTGACGCGTTCATTTCATCTTCACGGGAGCTACCATGAAAATTCTCCAACTCGCTTTCGCCGGCGCCGTTGTTCTTGCATCCCTGACCGGCAATGCCTTTGCCCAGGCCAAGGAATATATCACCATCACGCTTAAGGACGGACCTGTCGTCATCGAGCTTCTGCCGGAAGTCGCGCCCAAGCACGTGGCCCGTATCAAGGAATTGGCGGAAGCCGGCGAGTACAACAATGTTGCCTTTCATCGCGTGATCCCGGGCTTCATGGCCCAGACCGGCGATGTCCAGTACGGCAACATGGAAAAGGATTTCAAGGCGGATATGGCCGGTATGGGCGGCTCGTCCAAGCCGAATGTCGAAGCCGAGTTTTCCAAGGTTCCATTCGCGCGCGGCACGGTCGGTATGGCACGCAGCCAGGATCCGAATTCCGCCAACTCCCAGTTCTTCATCATGTTCGCGCCCGGTGATTTCCTCAACGGCCAGTATACGGTTGTCGGCCAGGTCGTCGAAGGCATGGAGAATGTCGACAAGATCAAGAAGGGCGATGAAGCCAACAACGGCTCCGTCACCGATCCCGACCGCATGATCAGCGTCAAGGTCGGCAAATAAACCGCTTTAAACACGCCTGCTTTAAACACGAAGGAGAAAGCCATGGCCGAGATCAAGGATCCGGAAAACACCATCATCATGGAAACCACCAAGGGGCAGGTCGTCATCCAGCTTCTGCCCGACCTGGCGCCGGGCCACGTCGCCCGCATCAAGGAACTGTGCGCCGAAGGCGCCTATGACGGCGTCGTGTTCCACCGCGTCATCGATGACTTCATGGCGCAGACGGGCGACGTGCAGTTCGGCAAGAAGGGTGGCGAGCATTTCAATCCGGCCCGCGCCGGCATGGGCGGCTCTTCCAAGCCCGACCTCAAGGCCGAATTCTCCAATATGAGCCATGTGCGCGGCACCTGCTCCATGGCCCGCAGCCAGATGCCGAACTCGGCCAATTCGCAGTTCTTCATCTGCTTCACCGACAGCCCATGGCTGAACAAGCAGTATTCGGTATGGGGCCAGGTCATCGAAGGCATGGACAATGTCGACAAGATCAAGAAGGGCGAACCGGTCAAGGATCCAGACAGCATCGTCTCGATGAAACTTGCCGCCAACGCCTAATTCAGGCTAATGCAACAACCCGTCCCGCCGCCTCAAAGGGCGCCGGGGCGGGTTTGTCGTTTAAAGAAGACTTTTCATGCGCGTCGATCTGTTCGATTTCGATCTTCCCGAGGACAATATTGCGCTGCGGCCGGCCAACCCGCGCGACAGCGCGCGTATGCTTGTCGTCCAGCCGCATGAAAGCGAATCGCTGTCGGACCATGGCGTCATGGACCTGCCGTCCTTCCTGCGCCCCGGCGACGCGTTGGTCTTCAACGATACAAAAGTCATTCCGGCCCAACTCGAAGGCCTGCGCCGGCGCGGCGAGAATGTCGTGACCGAAGTGTCGCTGACGCTGCACATGCGTGTCGCCCCGGATCGCTGGAAGGCATTCGCGCGGCCTGCAAAACGCCTCAAGCCCGGCGATCGTATCGAATTCGGCCATGGCTCGAATACCTGTCTGCTCGGCTCTCTCGATGCGACGGTCGAGGAGAAGGGCGAGGCAGGCGAGGTGACCTTGCGGTTCGATCTCTCAGGCCCGGCACTTGACGAAGCCATCCTTGCCGTTGGTCATATTCCGCTGCCACCGTATATCGCTTCCAAACGACCGGAGGACGAGAAGGACCGCACCGACTACCAGACGGTTTATGCGCGCGAACGCGGCGCTGTGGCGGCACCTACGGCAGGCCTTCACTTCACCGATCGCCTCTTTGCAGCGCTGGACGCGCTCGGCGTCGAACGCCATTTCGTGACCTTGCATGTCGGCGCCGGCACGTTCCTGCCGATGAAGGTTGATGATACCGACGACCACGTCATGCACGAGGAAATCGGCCACGTCAGCGCTGACGTGGCCGGGCGCCTCAACGCGGTAAAGGCGAGGGGCGGGCGCATCGTCTGCGTCGGCACGACGTCGCTGCGGCTGATCGAAAGTGCTGCCGAGGAAAATGGCGAGATCCGTGCATGGTCCGGCCCGACCGGAATTTTCATTACGCCCGGTTATCGCTTCCGCGCTGTCGACATGCTGATGACCAATTTCCACCTGCCGAAATCGACGCTGTTCATGCTCGTCTCGGCTTTCAGCGGTCTCGAGACGATGCGGCGCGCCTACGCACACGCCATTGAAACCGGCTACCGCTTCTATTCCTACGGCGATTCCAGCCTGCTTTTCCGGGACACCCAATGACCGAGACGTTTCAGTTCAACATTCAGGCAACCGACGGCAAGGCGCGTCGCGGCAATGTGTCTATGCCGCGTGGAGAGATCCGCACACCGGCCTTCATGCCGGTCGGGACCGTCGGTACGGTCAAGGCGATGTATCTCGATCAGGTGCGCGATTTCGGCGCCGACATCATCCTCGGCAACACCTATCACCTGATGCTGCGCCCCGGTCCGGAGCGTGTAGCAAGGCTCGGTGGTCTGCACGAACTGATCCGCTGGCCCTATCCAATCTTGACGGATAGCGGTGGCTTCCAGGTCATGTCGCTTGCTGGCCTGCGCAAGCTCAACGAGAAGGGCGTCACCTTCAAGAGTCATGTCGATGGTGCCCTGCATCATATGTCGCCGGAACGCTCGATCGAAATCCAGGGTATGCTCGACAGCGACATCCAGATGCAGCTCGACGAATGTGTGAGGCTTCCGGCCGAACCAGCTGATATTGAACGCGCAATGGAAATGTCGTTGCGCTGGGCAGACCGCTGCAAGACGGCGTTCGGCGACCAGCCGGGCAAGGCGATGTTCGGCATCGTTCAGGGCGGCGATGTTCCAGCACTCAGGGTTCGCTCGGCCCAGGCGCTATCATCGCTCGATCTCAAGGGCTATGCGATCGGCGGCCTCGCCGTCGGCGAACCGCAGGCGGTGATGCTCGACATGCTCGACATCACCTGCCCGGAATTGCCCACGGAAAAGCCGCGTTACCTGATGGGTGTCGGTACGCCCGACGATATCCTGAAGTCCGTGGCGCGGGGTATCGACATGTTCGATTGCGTCATGCCGACCCGCGCGGGCCGCCACGGGCTGGCCTTTACCCGGCGCGGCCGCGTCAACCTGCGCAATGCCCGCCATGCGGAGGACACGCGCCCGCTGGACGATCAGTCCTCGTGCCCTGCCACCCGCGATTACTCGCGGGCCTATCTCCATCACTTGGTGCGCGCCGACGAATCGCTTGGCGGCATGCTACTGACTTGGAACAATCTCGCCTATTATCAGGAGCTGATGGCCGGTATCCGCAAGGCGATCGAGGAAGGCCGCTACGCCGCCTTCATGGAAGAAACGCAGGAGATGTGGCGGCAGGGCGATCTTGCACCCCTTTAATCAGATTTCCGGGCCGGGGGCCTGTTGCAGCATCTGCACGCCATTGATCTTGTAGCTGCCATCCGGCTGCTTGACGAGGAAATACAGCGCCGTCCAGTCCCTGCCGTCCGGAGCTGAGATCAGCACTTCCTGAACAACTGTGTCACCCTCGACTTTGTTGCGCCCGAAGGCAAAGTTGCCCGGGCGATAGACCGGTGTGTAGCCGCGCTTGACCATGTCGAAGAAGATGCTCTTGTCCGGAAACTTGCCCTTGATCTGCGGCGAGGCAAAGGAATAGGCGGTCTCGGCATCGTCGTTGAGGAAGGCCTCGATCTGGTTCTGGATGATGGATTGCGCCGTATCCACGGGCTCCGCTGCGAAGGCCAGCGGCGCCGGAAACATCAGGATTGCAACGCATGCACAGGCTCTAAACGTCCGGATCATTTGCCCCATCTCCTCGCTGGCCATGAGAATAGATATGGTACGCAGATCGAACGGCGGTGGTTTTCTGCTCGGCTTCCAAGTTTGCAGGCGTTGGTCGCCATAATTTTAATTATTTCAAATTCTTAATGAAGAAAATTAAATAAGAATTGCAACGGTAAAATATTCGTGAAGCCTAACTTGCAGCAGGTAGTCACGCGTGTTTAGATGCCCAGTCGGTCCTTCATGCGGCCCCAGAGCATGGCGGAATGCACACCGACGGACCAGAACGCGTGGAAGCGCATCGGTTTGATGCCGGTCACCGGCAGGTCGATCCGCGTGGATTGGCCGCCCGCCAGGCGCTCGGCCAATTGTTTACCCATGGTCGTTGCCAGCGCCACGCCACGACCGTTGCAGCCCAGATAGATCAGCGCGTCTTCACTCGGCTCATGCAGGTGCGGCAGGTGATCCGGGGTGATTGCCAGCTGGCCGTTCCAGGCATGCGTCCAGCGGATTCCCTTCAACGCGGGCCACAGGACTTCGGCGTAACGCTTGAGATAGTCGAGCGAGCCTGTCTGGTTCCCCAGCGCCCGCTGCGGCCCGCGTCCGCCCATCAGCAGTCGGTTCTGTTTGTCGAGGCGATAATAGACGGTGATATGGCCGCTTTCGTAGAGCACCGGACGGTGCGGCAGGATGCGGGCAGCCAGATCCTCGGGCAAAGGCTCGGTCGCGACGATGGAACTGTAGACAGGAACCAGAGATTTCCTCAAGTCAGGCCAGAGCCCGTCCGCATAGGCGTTTGTAACAACAAGCAATTTATCGGTCGTCAACGTGGCTTTTTCCGTGCGCAAAAACCACTTTCCAGACTGTTTCCGGGCGGAAAGGACCCGGCTGTTGCCGTGGACCGCCGCGCCGGCTTTCTCAGCGGCTGCGGTAAGGCCGCGCGCATAGTTCAGTGGATGCAGATCGCCGCCGCGCGGGTCGTACAGGGCTGCCGGATAGCGGCCAGTGCCCGTTGCGACCTTCGTTTCGTCGGCATCGAGGAGGCGCGTCGGCATGCCATGCGCCGCACATTGATCTGCTGTGGCGCTGACAGCCTTGAAGGTCAGTGCGTTCGTCGCCGCACGCAACGTGCCGTTCTGGCGTGCATCGCAATCGATGCCGAGCCGGCGAATGAGATCGAATGTGAAGTCCGGTGCGCCCCAGGCCATCTCGATCATCCGCCGGCCGAGATCGTCTCCAAACCGGGCAAGCAGTTCATCGGGATTGAATTTCAGCCCGGGATTGACCTGACCGCCGTTGCGTCCCGAGGCGCCCCATCCGGGTTCGCTGGCTTCCAGCACGCAGACATCGACACCCATTTCGGCAAGATGCAGGGCGGTGGACAACCCAGCGAAGCCAGCGCCGACGATGGCGACAGATGCTGTTCGATCAGCATTAAGGGATGGCGTCAGCGGTGCAGGACACGCCGTGTCGGTATAGAGGCTGGCAGGTAGGGGGACTGCGGACATGCTTTGCCTTCATCAGGGTCAAAACATCATTCTGCATGACAGCCATTGTTTGAGAAGGGAAAAGCAGCGCCAAACACTGGTCATCATGAACCATCTCGACGTCTTCCGGCCGATCGAGCGGGCGCTGATCGTCACCGAGTTGGCGGTTGTAGGGGGCCCCTTGCAGCGAATACGACGATGAACGCTAGTGTAAGGCACCGATGTCTGAGGCATTCGCCGAGAAAACGATCAACCGCCCGTAGCGAATAAATTCTTCGCCATGAAATTCACGAATGCCTCCACCTTCGGGGAGGCGTGCCGTGTCGCGGGCCAGAGGATTCGCAGCGGCCGACTGTTGCGCAGAAAGCGATCCAGAACGGCGACCAGGCTTCCGCTCTCAAGCTGTCGCTGCACGGTGAACAGTGGAACACAGCACAGCCCAAGTCCTCCTTCGGCAAGGGCGATAAGCGGTGGCAGCGTGCTGGCGACGTAAGGCTTCGGCAGTTCGATCTCAATGAGGGCGCCATCTTCGTTGAGCGGCCACAGTTCGTACCTTCCGGTCGATGGGAAGCGATGATGCAGACAGACATGGTCGAGCAGATCGGCTGGCACCTCGGGGACGGGGTGCTGCTTGAAGTATCCGGGGGAGGCCACGATCTTGTGCGAGAACGTGCCGATGGTCTTCGTCTTCAGGCGTGAATCACTCGCATCGCCAGTCCGGACGACGGCATCGAATCCCTCTTCGATGACGTCAACAAGCCGGTCGCTGTAATCGAGTTCGAGTTCGATCTCGGGATAGGCCTTTGCAAATTTCGTGATCGTCGGCATCAGCAGCATGTCGATCAGGGGCAGGCTGATCTTCAGCTTGCCGCGTGGCGTTAAGGAGGCTCGGGCGAGCTCCAGTTCGGCAGCTTGCACTTCCTCGAAGATCTTCCTGCAGCGGTCGAGGAAGAGCGCGCCTTCCGCGGTCAGCGCAATGCTTCTGGTGCTGCGGTTGAAGAGCCGGACCTTCAGTCGATCCTCAAGTCTCGATATGGCCTTGCCGACCGCCGAAGCCGACACGCCGAGTTGCTTTCCGCTGGCTGTGAAGCTGCGCAATTCCGCCGCCTGAACAAAGACTGCGAGTGAACTGAGACTATCCATCGAAGAGCCTTTTCAAGACATTTTTGTCCACTGTGATCCGCACACTAGCCTCATTTTACGGACGCTGGGAATACATAAATTCAGTCCATCGAAACCCGATGGAGAGTGAAATGTCCAAACTGTATACGCCGATCGACTTCGGCTCGTTTACCCTGAAACACCGCGTTGCGCAGGCTCCGATGACCCGCCTCAGATCTGAACAGCCGGGTGACATGCCCGGCGATCTGATGGCGCAACACTACGGCCAGCGCGCTTCCGATGGTGGTCTTCAGATTGCAGAGGCGACACCTGTGTCCATATTGGGGCGGGGGTATCTCGGTGCTCCGGGCATTTATGACGGCGCCCAGATCGCCGGCTGGAAGAAGGTCACCAACGCGGTTCATGCGAAGGGTGGCAAGATCTTCCTGCAGATCTGGCACGTTGGCCGCCAGAGCCATGTCGACATGACCAACAGGCAGCAGCCGGTCGCGCCGTCGGCCGTTCCGTTTGCGCAGGTTGTCTTCACGAAGGACGGCTGGGTTCCGGTCTCTCCGGCGCGTGCGCTTGAGAGCAGCGAGATACCCGGTATCGTCGAGGAATTCCGCCGCGGTGCTGAGCGCGCGAAGCTGGCCGGCTTCGACGGCGTCGAAGTTCATGGCGCAAACGGCTACCTGCTCGACCAGTTCCTGCAGGACGGCTCCAACAAACGCACCGATGCCTATGGTGGGCCTGTCGAAAACCGTGCCCGTCTCCTGCTGGATGTGACCGATGCAGCAGTCTCCGTCTGGGGCAAGAACCGTGTCGGCGTCCGTCTGGGTCCCAGCGGTAGCTGGGCATCCATGTCCGATAGCAATCCCGAAGCGACGTTCGGCTACGTCGCTGACCAACTCAACAAGTTCGATCTCGCCTACCTCCACATCATCGAGCCGCGCATTGCCGGCGGCGAAGCTCCGGTCGAAGGCAAGCCTCCAGTCGCAGCGGCGCAGATCCGCAAGGTCTATAACGGCCGCATCATCGCCGCCGGCGGCTTCGAGCGGGAAGGTGCCGAACAGATCGTCGACAGCGGTACCGCGGATATGGTCGCCTTTGGTCGGCATTTTTCGGCCAACCCGGATCTTCCGCACCGCCTGAAGAACCATCTGCCTCTCAACAGATACGACCGCGACAGCTTCTGGGGCGGGGACCAGCGCGGATATACGGACTTCAAGCCCTACGAAAAGGTTCTCGAAGACGCATGAGGGCATAGCGCGCTGCAGCAAACTCGACAGAGAAGTATCACGGTTGCGATCCTTCTCCGTCGATCAGTTGCGCGACGGCGCTGAGAAGTTCCTCCCGCAAATCGGACGTGCCTAGCGTCATGGCTTGACCATAGGCGCCATCCATCAGAAGCGCGAGTTGATTGCCGAGGCGTTCCGGGTGGCGAGTTCCCATTGCCGCTGTTAACTCCCGAAGCCTTTGGCGTACTGCCTGCTTGTTGCCGCAGGCGATTACGGTGGCGGGATGGGTACGGTCGGGGAACTCGGTTGCCATGTTGATGAAGGGACATCCGCGGAAGGTCGGACGCGCAATCTGTTCGACGAGGCCGGCGAACAACGCCTCGACCAACTGCCGAGGCGAACCCGCGTTCTGCTGCGCAACATCATCCCACCACTGCCAAAACCGCTGGTTCTGCTCGACCGCGACCGCAGCGATCAGTTCGTCTTTCGATGCGAAGGTGCGATAGAGTGTCGATTTCGCCACCCCGGACTTCGCAAGCACGGCATCGATACCAATGGCGCGTATTCCATCCTGATAGAAAAGCTCGGTCGCGGTCGCGACCAGCCGTTCACGTGCCGAAGGCTCATCACGCCGCGGCGCACCCCGCCTTGCTGTTCCATTCATTCCTGCCACCGCCTGTTGACATAGATACAGATCGGTTCCTATAACGGAACAGATCTGTATCTATAAAGGTAGCGATCAGTTCCCTGATAGCATGCAGTTCGGATTATGCAAATCGGCTCCCATTTCGAGAGGTAATTGCCATGACAACATCCGATACCGTCGCAGCCAACAAAGCCCTGGTTCTGAAAGCCATCACCGGCGTCTTTGTCGATCGCAATCCCGCCGTGCTTGACGAACTGTTCAGCCCGGATTACCGGCAACACAATCCGCAAATCCCCGACGGAATCGAGGCGATCAAGGGACTCCTGGGGCAGTTGCCCGAGAATTTTGACTATCAGTCCGGCCTGGTGATGGCCGACGGAGACTATGTTGCTGTGCATGGGCGATATGTCGGGTGGGCAGCCAAACCCATGGTGGCGATCGACATCTTCCGTGTGGCGAATGGCAAAGTCGCCGAACATTGGGACGTGATGCAGGAAGAAGTGCCGGCGGCTGAAGCCGTCAACGGCAATCCGATGTTCCCGATCGGCCATAAGTGACAAGCGGCGCCGTGGCGTCTCTTGCGGCGCCACGCCTTCATCCCGTCAAACATACCGCGAGGACATTACATGAATGATCAACTCCCCGAAATCGGGTCTGTCGAGATCGTCACGATCGACGGTCTGCGCATCCGGTTTGCTCGCTCCGGGCCGAACGAGGGTGTTCCGGTTTTGCTCACCAGCCCCTGGCCCGAAAGCCTCTATGCCTTCCGCGATCTCCAGTCTGCGGTCGCTCGTGAGCACCCGATACTGGCGCTTGATCTTCCAGGCTTCGGACACTCCGAAAGCCGCGGCGACGTGTTGTCGCCGGAAGCCATGGCCGACTTCGTTATCCGTGTGGCCGCACATTTCGGCATCACGCGCATGCATGCGGTGGGTCCCGACGTCGGGACGCCAACGCTCCTCTTTGCCGCAGCAAAGCAGCCCAGCCTGTTTGAAAGCCTTGTCGTCGGCGGTGGTGCGACGAGTGTGGACCTCGCCGCCGGTCAGTTGAAAGAGCTGATTGCCTCGCCGGTCGGGGCATTCTCCGACATCGATGGCGGCGCTATCAGTACAGACTTCGTAAGGCAATCTGCGTTGCGCGGAGTTCCTGCCGCGGTGTTGGAGGACTACCGGTTGGCATCCGCGGGCCGGCGTTTTGAAGACGCCGTCAATTTCGTCCGCGCCTATCGGCGTGATTTGCCGCGCCTCGAGCCAATGCTGGCCAGGATAGACACGCCGGTTCTTATCATTATTGGCCGAAACGATCCCATCGTCCCGCCAGAAAATGGAAAATTCATCGCTCAACGTCTTCCTCGCAACCATTATGTCGAACTCGAGGGTGGGCACCTGATTTGGGAGGATGCACCTGAGGCTTACGCCGACGAAATCACGCGGTGGCTTGATGGTGGGTACCGTTCGGTCTAATTACGAATTGAATGCTTGTTGAGAGCGCTGGACGGGATTTCGGCTGCGTGCCACGTCGTGCCAAAACGTCCGGGAGTTGGGGCTGGCGATGACGGCCGGTAGCGTTTTGGCTCGTTCGCTCCCTGCAGTTGCACCGGCCGGATCGTCGTTGGAGGAAATGTTCCGTGAAGAAATTTACATAATATCAATGACTTAGAGAATTCTGTACTGCCATCGGCAAGTGACGGCTCGTGTTCTTGATTCCAACGAGTCGTTTATCCGCAATGCGCTTTTCTTTCTGCAGCAGGGAATGGCCTTAAAAGTCCTGACCACGTCAACAGGCTCCGGCTTCTTCAAGCCGATCTACTTCCTGGCGCTCGGAACCTTTGCCATTGGGACCGAGGGCTTCATGATCGTCCCGCTTCTGCCGAAGATGTCGGCCGACCTCTCGGTGCCGATCGCTGCAGTGGGCTAGCTCGTGACCATCTTCACGCTCACCCTCGCCATCAGCTCGCCGATCCTGACAACCCCGACGGGCAGCCTGAACCGTCGCAAGCTTCTTATTTGGTCGATGCTCGCATTCGCCGCAGCCAACATCGTCGCCTGAAGATCGCAGTGATTCCTCGTTGATGACATTCTTTTCCAGCAATTCCGGCATCGATCGACCGCGAATGATAATCGGCCTGACCGATGCCGAAGCGCCCGCGTCTTTAAGCTGCCTCAAGCTCTTCTGGAAATTTATTGCCGAACATCGGCAAGCCGCTCTGGGACTCGGCGCGGGTGGCTTCGTCCTGGAGGACGTCCCAGTGCTCGGCGAGCCTACCGTTCTCGATACGGACGACGTCGGCGGCGACCCATGCGGCCGGCCGGCCGTGACCGGAGAAGCGGCCATGGACGATGACATAATCGCCTTCCGCGAGGATGAGGTGGTGCTCCCAATTCAAAGTGTCCGGGATGGTTTTGACCAGTTCGAACAGCCCCTCGCGGCCCGGTTTGATGTGGGCGCTGTGCTGTATGTAGGTCGGCGACCAGAACTCCCATGCGGTGTCGTAGTCGCGCTTGTTGAACAACGTGTCGAACGCCTTCAGCACGAGTGCCTTGTTCTCTTCCTGCTTGGTCATCTCGGTTTTTTCCTCTCATGAAAGACAATTACGGTCATAATCGTGAATGAAAAAAATCACCTTGTCAATTATGATCGTAATTGTGATAATGGAGGCATCGATCGGAGGCTGGCTATGGGTATCTCGAAGGACGACGCGTTGAAGAATCGCGGCGCGATATTGAGCTCTGCGAACGCATTGTTCCGCGAGAGAGGCCCCGATGCCGTCGGAGTGACCGAGTTGATGAAACGGGCAGGGTTCACCCAGGGTGGCTTCTACAACCACTTCTCGTCAAAGGATGCTCTCCTGAACGACGTCGTTGGCATGGCGATGGACGCGGGGCTGCAGGATCTGCATAGCCAGCTTGGTTCGGGCGACGATCGCGCCACGGTGACAGGGCAGGTCGAGTTCTATCTCTCGCCCGGACACAGGGACGATATCGAGCATGGCTGCCCGATCAGCGGGCTCGCGCATGACGTTCGCAGAATGAGCGACGAAGCGCAGGGCACCTTCGCAAGGGGCCTGCGGTCGGCCATCGAAGAGGTTCGGAAGCATCTCGGCGAAGATGCCGACGAGGGCAGGGCGGCAGCGATCTATAGCCAGCTCGTGGGCGGGCTGATCCTGGCGCGGGCAACGGCGGCGAGCGATCCGGAGCTTTCGGAGAAGCTGATGGAGGCTTCTTGTGAAGCTGCGTTGCAGCAAGTCGCGGGATTGTCCAACTCCGCTTAGCAGCCCGCTGATCCTCCGTTCAGATGCCGCTACAATTCTGTGGAGATGGGCGCAAATCAGACATCCTTTTCGGTGCTGCTGGCGCGACAGCCAAAGTCCGGCCTCCGTCATCCAGCTGCGCAACATCCCGCGCGACACGCAAATCCATCGCGCTCGGCAAGCTTCTCCGCCGCCAGCGTCGGCCCGAAGTCCGCATAGCGTTCGCGAACCAACGTCACCGCGTAGTCGCGAACATCGTCGCTGATCCGGTTGTTCGACGGACGGTCGATCGCCTTGTGCCGGATCGACGCCGCGCCGGTCGTCCTGATCCGCTCCAGCAGCCGGCACACCTGGCGCGTGCTCAGATCAAGCACATGCGCCGCCGACACCATCGTCATCCGGCCGGCGATCACCTTCGATAGAATCTCGATCCGCTGCAGATCACGCTCGCTCATCGCAATCAGTCCCATCTGCAATCTCCCGCGTCATTCAAAACCCGGGCAGAGTGACATTCCAACTTTGCAGAAACAGGACACTTCAACTTTACGGTGGAGAATCTATGCCAAGTGCAACATGGGCGTGTGCAGGGTGGGGGATCAGCCGCATTCACGCAAATGCGCCATGAAGACCTCGGCCGGTGTTTTGTAGCCCAAGCACTTTCTTGGCAGCGAATTCAGGTGATGGGCGAGGTCGACAAGGTGCTGCTGGGCGACGTTGGACAGATCCGTATCGCCAGGCATGAAGCGTCGAATACGCTTGTTGGCGTTCTCGACCGCACCTTTCTGCCAAGGCGAATTGGGATCGCAGAACCAGCTTCTGGCACCGATCCCATCTTCCAAAGCCCTGAAAGCGGAGAACTCTGTGCCGCGATCAAAGGTGAAGCTTCGGCGTGCAAAGACGGCAGTGGTGAGAAGGCATCGATGATTTTGTCCATGATCGGTCGCGAGTGCCGGCTGCGGTTCTTGATCATCACGGTGTAGCGGCTCTTGCGCTCGACGAGAGAGGTGACGTTGGTCTCTCCGAGTTCACGCCGGAAGATCAGGAGATCGCCCTCCCAATGCCCGAACTGTGATCGATCATCAATAAAATCAGGCCGTTGGGAGATTCTGTAGTCAACCGGGATCAAGCCGTCGCGCGGTTTGCGTGCGCCGCGGCGCCGACGCCTGCGACGTCGTTTCGTTGGCGATACCGCTGTAATAGCCGCTATATTCTGGAAACTCGTGATCCTGGAACGTATTGCGTTTAAGCTCGCGATAGATCGTCGAGCGGTGACGACCGAGCTGGCGGGCAATCTCCGAGACGGAAACCTTGCGTTCTCTGAGGTGAAAAAGCCGTCTGCGATCAGGCAAGGTGAGCTGCGAATAGCAAAGGGGCATGCATATATCTCCAAGGCGAAGCCATTGTTTTTATAAGCATGTCGCACTTGGAAATAGAATGTACCCCCGCTACATGCCTAAATCACATAAGATAGATTATGGAACTAATCTGGCATTTCGACCGTGTTGTGGTTTTGCCAAAGCGGTAGTCGCAGCTGGCGTTTTATCCTCTGTGGTGTGCCATTCTTCTCTTTTGTTGTATGTTGCTGAATGTCTCGTGGTGTCGGTGTATAACACGCTGCTGCCAATGCCTTGAGCGCCCATCGTCTAGCGGTTAGGACGCCGCCCTCTCACGGCGGCAACACGGGTTCGATTCCCGTTGGGCGTACCAAAGCAATGATTGTTTCAAACGGCCGCCAAATTGGCATTGTTGCGAGGTGCCACATGCGATTTGGTGCCGAATACAGAATTGCTCCGACCCTCCGCTTGACCTTTGACATGCCGCGGGCTTAAGCGATGGCTGTCTCAACCGTCAGCGAAAGACCGGACCAGATGAGCGATTTGCGCATTCTTTCAGATGCTTTCATTCCCGAATTGCCAGGACGCTACAACGGCAAGGTTCGCGAGAACTACGATCTGCCGGACGGCAACCGGATCATCATCGCGACGGACCGCCTAAGCGCATTCGACGTGATCCTGACTGCGATCCCGTTCAAGGGCCAGGTACTGACGCAGACGGCCCGCTACTGGTTCGAGGAAACGGCCGACATCTGCCCAAACCACGTGGTTTCCTATCCAGACCCCAACGTCGTCATCGGAACGCGGCTCGACATCCTGCCGGTCGAGATCGTCGTTCGCGGTTATCTTGCCGGCACGACCAGCACCTCGATCCTGACCAAATACCGGAATGGCGAGCGCGACATGTACGGCATCACGTTGCCCGACGACATGAAGGACAACGAGAAACTTCCGCAGGCGATCATCACGCCAACCAGCAAGGCCTTTGACGGCGGTCATGACGAGCCGCTTTCCGCCGATGAGATCCTGTCGCAGAAGCTGTTGACGCCTGAACAATGGGAAACGGTTTCCCGGTACGCTTTGGCGCTGTTTGAACGCGGCCAGCAGCGCGCCGCCGAACGTGGCCTCATTCTCGTCGACACCAAGTACGAGTTCGGCACCGACAAGGACGGCCGCATTGTACTGGCCGACGAGATCCACACGCCCGACAGCAGCCGCTACTGGATTGCCGAGAGCTACGAGCAGAGCTTTGCCTCTGGCGAGCGGCCGAAGAGCTTCGACAAGGATTTCGTCCGCGCCTGGGTGACCGAGCGCTGCGATCCGTACAAGGACCCGATCCCTGAAATTCCGGCCGATCTCGTTGCGCAGACATCCAAGGTCTATATCGAGGCCTATGAGACAATCACCGGCAAGCGCTTCGTCGCCGATCTTTCCGGCGCTACCGTTCTCGATCGCATCCGAAGCAATCTGCAGCCGTATTTCAGCTGATATCGGCTGCCTCGTCGGTCAATTCGCATTCCAGCCGCATGCCGTCATAGGCCGGCTGGACATGCTCCGGCGTCTCGCGCAGCACCGTCTCGTAGTCGAGTGGCGTGTGCATATGGGTCAGAACAGCGCGTTTCGGCGCAAAACGCGCGATCCAGCCGAGCGACTGTTCCAGCGACAGGTGGCTCGGATGGAACTTGTATTGCAGCGTATCGATGACCAGTGTGTCGAGCCCCATCAGCTTATCGACCGTTTCCGCCGGGAAATCGCTGACATCGCTGCAGTAAGCGAAATCGCCGATGCGAAAACCCATCGACATGATGCTACCGTGGTGCTGAAGCAGCGGCTGGAACAGGATCGTGCCACCGGCTCCGGTAATGGCGACCGGCGCAAGCGACGGATCGATGATCATCGGCTCGACGATCGGCGGATAACTGCTGCCCGCCGGCGTCTCCATGCAGTAGCGAAACCCTTCGCGGATACGCTCCATCGTCAGCGCGTCTGCCCAGATCGGCATGCGCTTGCCGGTATAGTGCACATAGCCGCGCAGATCGTCGATCCCGTGAATATGGTCTGCATGTGGGTGCGAATAGAAGACGGCATCGATATTCTCAACCTTGGCCGCGATCATCTGTTCGCGAAAATCAGGTCCCGTATCGATGACGACGGTCGTCGTTCCGCCATCGGGGCCGATCTGCTCGACCAGCAGGGCGGCGCGGCTGCGGCGATTTTTCGGATTACCTGGGTCGCAGGCGCCCCAGTCGCCATTGATGCGCGGCACGCCGGGAGACGAGCCGCAGCCGAGAATGGTGAAGACCCGCCTCACCGCCATTTCAGAGCCTCGGCATTTTAGAAAAGACGCGGAAAGCATTGTCGGTGGTGATCGCGGCGATCTCCTCCGTGGAAACGCCGATCGTCTCGGCCAGAACCTGCGCCGTATGCGCGACATAGGCGGGCTCGTTGCGCTTTCCCCGGAACGGTTTCGGCGCCAGATACGGCGCGTCGGTTTCAACGATCATCCGGTCGTGCGGCACTGTCCTGGCGATCTCGCGCAAATCCTCCGACTTCGGAAAGGTCAGGATGCCGGAAAAGGAGATGTAGCCGCCGAGTTCGACGCCGACTTTGGCAAGGTCCGGGCCGGACGAAAAACAATGGAGAAGGAAAGGGAAGGCCCCCTTCCCTGTTTCCTCAGTCAGGATATCGGCCATGTCGTCGTCGGCCGAACGGCTATGGATCACCAGCGGCAACTGGGTTTCCCGGGCTGCCGCGATATGGCGGCGCAGGCCGATCGCCTGCGCATCGCGCGGTGCGTTGTCGTAGAAATAGTCGAGCCCGGCCTCGCCAATCGCAACGACTTTCGGATGTGCCGAAAGGCGCACCAGATCAGTCGTTTCTATATCCAGCTCCTCGTCGGCATTGTGCGGGTGCGTGCCGACCGAACAGAAGACGTCGGGGTAGCTTTCCGCAATACCGAGGATCGTCTCGAACTTCTTCACACGCGTCGAGATGGTGATCATCTGGCCGATACCAGCCGCGCGGGCACGCGCGACGATCGCGTCGTGCTCGGCTTCGAAGTCCGGAAAATCCAGGTGGCAGTGGGTGTCGATCAGCATTTCAAGCGTCCTTACGCTTCCGGTGCAACGTAGCGCGGGAACACCGGCTTCGGTGCTTCCAGCACCGTTCCAGCCACGAGCCTTCCCGCTTCGCCGAGCGACGCGAAATTCCTCTTGTCTGCCGGCACAGCTACCAGATCGAGCAGCTTTCCCGACGATTCCGGCATGAACGGCTGCAGGAGAATGGCAATCTGGCGGACGACGTCCGCCGTGACGTAAAGCACTGTGGCCATGCGCGCCGGATCGGTCTTTTTCAGTGCCCACGGTTCTTGGCCTGCAAAATAGCGGTCGGCCTCGGAAACAACCGCGATGATCGAGGTCAGCGCCCGGTGGATCATCAGTGTGTTCATGTCGTCGCGTGTCGAGACATGCAGCGCATCCGCCGCCGCCAACATCGCCTTGTCCTCATCCGTCAGCGGTCCGCACTCAGGAATCTGACCGTCGCAGTTCTTGACGATCATCGACAGCGAGCGGCTGGCGAGGTTGCCGATGCCATTTGCTAGATCGGAGTTGATACGGGTCGCAATGCCCTCCTCGCTATAGCTGCCGTCCTGGCCAAAGGAGACTTCGCGCAGGAAGAAATAGCGGATCTGATCGAGGCCGAAATGTTCGACCAGATTGAAAGGGTCGACGACGTTGCCGAGCGATTTCGACATCTTCTCGCCCTTGTTGAGCAGGAAGCCATGCGCGAACACTTTCTTCGGCAGCGGCAGTCCGGCCGACATCAGGAAGGCGGGCCAGTAGACTGCATGGAAGCGGATGATGTCCTTGCCGATCATGTGGATATTGGCAGGCCAGTATTTCGCCCGCGGACCCTCCGGATCGGTGAGGTAACCAGTCGCGGTGATGTAGTTGGTCAGCGCATCGACCCAGACATACATGACATGGCCGGGATCGTTGGGAACCGGAATGCCCCAGTCGAACGTCGTGCGCGACATGGAGAGGTCCTTGAGGCCGGATTTCACGAAGGAAATCACCTCGTTGCGACGCTCGGCCGGTCCGATGAAATCGGGGTTGTCCTCGTAGTGCTTCAGGAGCTTGTCTTGGTAGGCGGACAGCTTGAAGAAGTAACTCGCCTCCTCCACCCACTCGACCGGCGACCCTTGAGGCCCGTAGCGCACGCCGTCGGCGCGCAGTTCGGTCTCGCCTTCCTGGTAATAGGCCTCGTCGCGCACGGAATACCAGCCGGAATAGCTGTCCTTGTAGAGATCGCCCGCCTCGCCCATGCGAGTCCAGATGTCTTTGACCGCTTCGTGGTGGCGCTTCTCCGTCGTGCGGATGAAGTCGTCATTGGAGGCGTTGAGCAGAACGGCCATCTTCTGGAATTCAGCCGAATTGCGGTCTGCCAGTTCCTGCGCCGAAATGCCTTCCTTGCGGGCCGTCTGCTGCATCTTCTGGCCGTGTTCGTCGGTGCCCGTCAGGAAAAAGACGTCGCGCCCGTCCAGCCGCTGGTAGCGCGCCATCGCATCGGTCGCAATCAGCTCGTAGGCATGGCCGATATGCGGCTTGCCGTTCGGATAGGAGATCGCGGTGGTGATGTAGAATGGGGACGTATCGGTCATGATCGGGTTTCGGCCTATATTGATCTTTTGCTGTCTGATCTTTTGGTGTCTGGCTATTAGCGCATCCGATGCCGGGATGAAACAGTGCGCCCCCAGAAAAGCTGCCTGGGCTGCCGCAGGCATCAGTTGCTGTTGCGCAGCCAATCGGAACCAAAGCTAAAGCTTGACATAGCGTCGCCCGCCAGGAACATTAAGTGAACAAATTGGAGAATCCCTGCCATGCTGAAACATCTCGGTGAAACATTCGCGCGCGCATCAGCGGATTATGCCGAGATGCACCGGATCGAACGCGACCGGGATTGGTTCATTCTCAAGATGCAGGAAGAACTGGGTGAACTCACCCAGGTCTGGAACACGTTGACCGGCCGCGGCCGCCTGAAGGGGCAATCGGAGGCGGAACTGCGCCGCGCGCTTGCCGACGAAACGGCCGATCTGCTCGGCCATGTCCTGCTGTTTGCTGAGGAAAACCAAATCGATCTTGCCGCCGCGATCGAGCGCAAGTGGAAATTCAAGCCATCGAGCGGGACGCCGCTCTGAGGTCGTCGAGAATCATCAGAACTGTTTGCTTGCGATCGAGATTGTAAGCCTGCGCCACGGAAATGCGCTCGGTGACGCCGCTCGAAAGGCGTGCAAACCTGTCGGCCCGGTCGATATCGCCGTCACGCGCGGCCTTGCGCGCCTCACCCATCACATAGCCGGTGACGAGCGCCGAAAAGAAATCGAAGATTGTTTCGCTGTCTTTGGCCGCCAGAACCTCGGCAAGCTTGTGCATGTCCTTGCGGGTCGCCGGCTCCTGCCCGTTCAGGATTGTCTCGAAAGCGGTCATGATGTCAAGGCCGCCATAGTTGATCAGCTTCAAGGCTTCGGAAACACTACCGTCCGCCGATGCCAGCACCTTTTGCGCATTGGGGCCGGACAGGTCGAAGCCGAGATTGGTCATCGCATTGCGCAGCGCGTCCGGCGCCAGCGGCTTCAATTGCAGAGGCAGGCAACGCGAGCGGATGGTTGGCAAAAGCTTGCCCGGCGCATGGGTCAGCACCAGGAACAGAGAGCGCTTCGGCGGCTCTTCGAGAATTTTCAGGATCGCATTGGCGGCATTGCGGTTGAGGTCGTCGGCGGGATCGACGATGACGATGCGCCAATTACCGGTTCCGGACGTCTGCGAGAAGAATTTTCCCGCCCTGCGCACTTCATCGACGGTGATTGCGCTTTTGACCTTGCCGGTCTTTTCATCGACCGGCCGCGTCAGGTGCAGGAGATTGTGCGAAGCGCCGGATGCAATCTGCCGGCTGACGATCGAGTTCGGATCGGGATCGGCAAGCTCTGTCGGCGCCTGCGCTGGGTCGGAATTCGTCAGCACGTGATTGGCAAAGCGGAAGGCGAGCGTCGCCTTGCCGATGCCCTCCGGCCCCTCGATAAGGATGGCGTGATGCCCCTTCCCCGACCGGTAGCTCTGTGCCAGAAAATGTTCGGCTTCCGCATGGCCGAAGAGCCGCATGTTTTCGGCCGGCGACACGGCGCCTTCCAGAACGTCGAACCTGTCGGTACTCATTGTGCGGCTTCCGTATCCGGTCCGCCGCCGGTCTTTGGCAACATGGGCTCGACGATTGCCAAAACCGCGGCGGCAATATCGCTCGCTGCCGCCGCCGCATCGACCACATGGCAGCGCTTCGGATCGGACCTGGCAATATCGAGGAACGCTTCGCGGCGCTTTTCGTGGGTTTCGAGCTCTTCCTTCTCGAAACGGTCGAGTTCGGCCTCTTGTCCCGCCGAAACCTCGGCCGCATTTGCCCGCCGGCGCACGCGTTCCAGGCCCAGAGAGGCGGGCAGATCGAAGACGATCGTACAGTCAGGGATGACGCCGTTGACTGCCACCCGCTCCAGTGCCTCGATGAAAGGCGGCTCCAGATTGCCGGTGACACCCTGGTAGACGCGGGACGAATCCATGAACCGGTCGCAGAGGACAACGGCACCCTTGAGGAGAGCCGGCCGGATGACCTCCTCGACGTGGTCGCTGCGGGCAGCAGCAAACAGGATCGCTTCCATACGCACGCCGAATTCCTGGGCGGCACCCGAGAGAAGCACATGCCGCACAGCCTCTGCCCCCGGCGAGCCACCCGGTTCACGGGTCGTCAGGACAGTGCAGCCGCGTTCCCGCAAGGAATCGGCAAGCAGGCGAATCTGGGTGGATTTCCCAGCGCCCTCGCCGCCCTCGAATGTAACAAACAAGCCTTTTCCGACTGACACTCTTATTTCCCGTATGCGATCGACCGTCCGTAGTGCTGGACGTTTTTCATCTTCTTGCGGCGCAAACCCGATATGCCGTCTTGGCAATCGCGTCGCGTAGCATGATGTCTGTTTAACCGATTGTGTTCAGCCGCGAAACCGTTCGTGCCGGCATTTCGCTAAAGCCAGAAGAACAGCAACTCCTGCAGCGCGTCGGCTGCCCGGCTTGTCAATGAGCCCTCCCCCACAGCCACCGCGGTTTCCACCGGAACCTCGCGCAGGAGCCTCTCGCCGCTCCATATTTTCAATGTGCCCGCCTTCAGCCCCGCTTCCACCGGCATCGCCAGGGGCCAGCGATAGATCACCTTGGCCGAAAGCCGATCCGGATTGTCGACGGGCACAAGCACATCGACCGCGTCGCGGGTGATCAGCTGCACATGCGATACGGCACCGCCATAGACGCTCGCCTCGCCAACGGTTGCGCCTGCCTCGAACAGCCTCTTCCTTTCAAAAGCCGTCATCGACCAGTCGAGTATTTTGCGCGTCTCCTCGATACGTTCCTTGTCGCTGGCAAGCCCGCCAAGCGCGAGGAACACGCGCCGGCCGTCCCTCTGCATGGTCGCGACCATGGCATAGCCAAACCCCTCGGCAAATCCGGTCGCAAACCCGTCGACGCCGATATTCGCCGATAGCAGCGGTGTTCGGTTTCGCTGGAGGATCTTGTTCCACTCGAATTCAGATTGAGAGTAATACTTGAAGAACTCGGGGTAACTGGTCTGGATGTGCCGGGCGAGCAACGCCATGTCGCGCATGGTGACAATGTTCTTCGGGTCCGGAAGACCTGTCGCGTTATGAAAGACGGAAGCGGAGAGCCCGAGTTCGCGGGCGCGTTCCGTCATCCGCGTGGCAAAGGCCTCCTCGCTGCTGCTCATGCCCTCGGCCAGTATGATGCAGGCATCGTTGGCGAGCTGCACAGTGACGCCTTGGATGAGATCGGCAACGCGAACGCGCGATTTCAGGGCCGCGAACATCGTCGACGTCCCCGATGGCGCTCCGCCGGTGCGCCAGGCATGCTCCGAAACGGGAAACTCCGTATCGAGCGTCAGTTCGCTCCTTCGGATCGCATCGAAGACAACTTCCATCGTCATCAGCTTGGCCAGCGATGCCGGCGGCACGGGCGTGTTTTCATCCTTCGCGAAAAGCACCGTGCCGGTTTCGGCGTCGAGCAGATAGACCTGCTTGGCTTTGGTTTCAAAGGCCTGTGCCAGCGCCGCTGGAGGGGCGCAGGCGAGCAAAACAAGGGAAATGAAAACCGAGACCAGTCGTATACGCATTCCAAACTCCGGTGCCTTCTCCGGCAATAGCAGCCGGTCCACCGGGGATCAATCAGTGAAACCAGGATTAGCGCACGACACTCTGGCGTTTGGCGTATTCGACGATGGAATTTGGCGTCAGCGGGTTCTGGTCGACGAGGATGGCGTCGAAAGCCGTCTCGGAATTGCTCACGCGCGCTTCGACATAGGCGGCCGCATAGGCCATGTTGCCATCGGGCAGAGGGATGTATTCGGGCCGCTCCCTCGGGATAGGCCCGATTTCCGGCAGCATGACAAACGCATCGAGTGCTGCCGAGGACGCTGGCGGCGTCTCGGTTTCGGCAAGGGCCGTCACCGGCACGCCCATTTCCATGTTCGATTTGGACGGGATCGTCAGCGTGCCGAGATTGCCGGCCTGCCGGCGCAGCGGCTCGTTCGAGGCGACCATCACGCCCGTTGCGATCTGGCCTTCGGGAAATGCGTTCGGGCTGCGATCGCCCTTCTTGACATAGGAGGCCATCAGATAGGGCATGTCATTGCCCTCGAGCGGCGCCTTGCCGATATACTGGACACGAACCTTGGCGCTGCCCTTACGCTTCATGTCAAGGAAATCGGCCGTCTTGGAGGAAACGTCAATGATGCGGCCATATTCATAAGGCCCGCGATCATTGACACGCACCACGACCGAAGAGCCGTTTTCGAGATTGGTGACGCGGGCATAGCTCGGCAGCGGGAATGTCGGGTGGGCGGCGGACAGGTGATATTTGTCGTAGACTTCGCCGTTTGCCGTCAGGCGGCCGTGAAACGCCGAGCCGTACCAGGACGACATGCCGGTCTTGTTGTAGCCGAAGTCCTCTTTCGGCTGATACCATTTGCCTTTGACTTGATAGGCCTTGCCGACCTGATAGCGGCCACCGCCCTTGGGGATGTTCTTGCCGTCGGCAACACGCGGACTGGCCTTCACGCCATAGATCGACTCGGCGAAATATTCCTTGCTGCGCGGCTTGTCCTTTTTGACGCTGCCCGTCGATCCGCACGCCGTCAGCGCGGCGCAAAACATCGGAATGGCGGCAATACGCAATCCTTTGAACAGAAGAGCCGCAGTCTGATTGGATGTCATGTGCCCCACAATCGCCATTCGTAAAAGCCGTCAACGGAATTCTCTTGCGCATGCCCCCACGCGAAAGAACCGGTGTCACGAAACGTAACAGTCGATTAATCATGACAACAACGTGGCGAAATTGCGAATGGTTAACCGTGCCGGAACGGAACAATTGGAGTTATGGTTTATGAATGGTTAATATTGAAGCGAGATATCCACGGCGAATTGATCCGTCCGCCTCTCGAAAACGCATCAATATAAGCCATGGAAGTGCTATAGCGTCCACTTAGCAAACATATTCGATAATGTTGTAGCTGATATCGACAACGGTCCCATCGGCATCGCGGATAAACACAGAAATATACTGCCGGTCTGGTGGCACGCAGATGGCACTATTGATCTCCCCAGCATCCGCATATGCGGCATCCTCTGGGACTGACTCATCCTTGTAGGGACTGCGGAAGCGGTTGACGTTCCCAATCCGCAAGCTATAAAGCGTGCCGTGACAGGGCTGACGACCAGAGTTTGCCGGGGAAAACCACCGCCCGCTGAATTGGTACCGTCTCAAAGCTCGTTATAACGGAAGAGTGTCCGAGTGGTTTAAGGAACCGGTCTTGAAAACCGGCGTGCGGGAAACCGTACCGTGGGTTCGAATCCCACCTCTTCCGCCATTTGTTCGAACAAGTAACTTGCTGATTTATAATCGGATAAAAATGATAAATGCGCCAATAAAATTGATTGAGTTAGATGCTAAGGGACATTTGCAAATTTGTCCTGATGTTACTTCATCTGGCGATTTCAAATTTATTTACCGCGATGCTTCTGGTGTTAAATGGAATGATGCAAACCAAGCCCTAGTTGCGCGCGAGCCAGACAGATGGGAACCGAATAAATTATTTGGGCAAATCATTTGCGCGGCCATCAACGAATACGGCATCAAATTAGAAATCATAGAAACTACAAAGTGGTCTAATATTTCCGACGAATTGAAGGCCGCTTTAACGAAGGCTGTGAATGATGCTTATGCCATGTTCGGCACTTCAAATTAAACCGTTCCCAAAAATCGATAATATATTTTCGTTTGACCTGACTCTGTCGAAAATCGTCAACTAAGGCCCGCCATAACTTCAGCCTATCGTATAAAAATATTCGATGATATTTTCCGAGTTAGCCCCCTTCTCCAATTTTATCCCCGCCGTTTTTTGGGTGAAATCGGGTATTTTGCTCGCCATCGCGGATTCATCCCGCCCGTTCGCAGCGTTGATCCGCGCCGTTCCTCCCCTGCCCTCATGATAACCAGTCAAGAGTAACCTTCTCCGGATGCCCGCAACCTTTTTGATGATGATGTCATTTGATTAGGGGGGTATAAAATACACGCAGGTGGTCGAAGGAGATCTGCGATGAAATCTGCAGTTTTCGTAGCGGCAGCGCTTGTGCTTGCCGCATGCACAGCAGTGGAACTCGAGCCCATCCCGGGCAGCATCACCTATGGTGGCCAGCCACGGACCAAACTGACCAAGTCGCCTGCCGGCAGCACCTTCACGCACACGTTCCACGACGAGCGCGGCGGATATTGGAGCGAGACCTATCAGATACAGCCTGACCGCTCGCTGAAGATCATTTCGCGGCGCAGAGCCGAAGACTTCAGACTGAACGCAAACGGCGGATTGTAAGACGCTGGAATGGTCTCTTGCCCCGCCAAGGATGCCCGGACCATATTCGTCAGATGAAGCAGATGGCCAACATCTTGATTTTTGCCATCTCGCTTTCATGACACCGATGAGGGCGCTCGCTGCGGATCCACGCGCCATCCTGTCCGTGAATAGCTGGCGTTTAGCCCGCCATATTGCCTACGGTGGCAATGACCGTGGTCAGGGCGGGTGCGCTGGCGTGCGTCCAAAGCTGATACCCGACGACACCGCCGAGAATAGCGGACCATATGGCAAAATCCCCGATCCGAAACAGTGGCTCTCTTTTCATCCCAGTCATCCTCACATCCAATGTGATTTCTTGAGAACAATATTGCGCCGATCGTTCATTTTTAGAAGACGACGTTTAGTGAACACAGCATTTCACATTGAACAATCAAAACCTGTAACCGCGGGAACTGCCGCGACTGTGAGCAACACGGTGGCCAGGATGTCAACGCTGGGATGGGAGAGCGACGGGGAGTAACTCGCCGCAAGAATGATTCCCCCATTCGTCGAAACATGCTATCGTCCTGTCGGCACACTGCATCGAAGGTTGTGATGCTTATTGATGCCTTGTTGCATCATTTGTGCTATAGGTTGCTGAGTTCGTCGGAGGAGAAGGCAATGCATTATAGCGTGCAGTTTTTCACTTGGACTCCGAAACAGGGCGTTCATCAGGTCGGATCGACGATCGAGATTGATGCGGTCAATCCAAAGCTTGCAGCCGTATCCCTGTTGGGGCTGAGGCTGGAGGAGACCGGCGCTGCCAAGAAACTTGCAGTGCGGGTCTGGAATGCGCCCGATGACAGCAAGGCTGATTGCGAGTGCTTCTACTACCATTGACCAGTCGTCGCATTCAGCACCTTGAATCTTGCTGCTGCCCAACGCGATAGGAACCGCCTTCGCGGGACGAATGGGTCGTTCATCTATGACGGATTTGCCCGTCAGGTGGTCGCGAGGCGGCGTTGACGTGGCGTTCCGGAAACGGCCTGCATTCTTGTCGGAGAGAACAATCCGCCAACATCCATTCAGAATGCCGCTGAAAAGCGTTCAAAACGGCGCGATCTGAAAATGGCGTCAAGCCACTGCAATCATTGTGGGAAAATTTGGAGGCCTCGCCCGGAATTGAACCGGGGTGCAAGGATTTGCAGTCCTCTGCGTCACCACTCCGCCACGAGGCCTCGTTACGATCTTCACTTAATCGTGACGGGCGTTTAGACCGATTTCCGATCCAGTGCAAGACGTCTCAACCGGATTCCGGCTTTTTCTCACGAGAGAAATCCGTGTCGGTTTTCGTCGATGCGTCGCTCCTCCAAAAACTGCAACACGTTAGGAGGCGGCGCATATCGTCCGGCACCGTCAATACAGGTTATGTTCCGTCCGGCCCGTTCACCTTGAAGCGAAAGAATGCCGTTTTGGTAACTGCGCCCAGATAGAAAATGTCCCCGTTTTTTAGTGGTAGCGGCGGATCAACCCCACCAGCTTTCCCTGAATTTTCACCCGGTCGGGTCCAAAAATCCGGGTTTCGTAGGCGGGATTTGCCGCTTCCAGCGCGATCGACGCGCCTTTGCGGCGAAACCGCTTCAGCGTTGCCTCTTCGTCATCCACCAGGGCGACGATGATTTCGCCGGGGCTGGCGGTGTTGGTATTGCGGATGATGACCGTGTCGCCATCCAGGATGCCAGCCTCGATCATCGAATCGCCGCGGACTTCCAGTGCGTAGTGCTCCCCGGTTCCGACCATTTCGAGGGGTACGGAAATGTCGTGCGTGTTGTTCTGGATCGCCGAGATCGGCACGCCAGCGGCGATCCGCCCCATGACCGGGATGGAGACGCTATCATTATGAGCGACGGGTTTGGCAGGTGCCGCCGGTGCCGGTTGAGCGCCAAGGCTGCCCTGGATGACGCTTGGGGAGAAGCCGCGCTTGGGCTGCAGGCTCATGGAGTAAGCCTCCGGCAACTTGATCACTTCCAGCGCCCGCGCCCGGTTGGGCAATCGCCGGATGAAGCCCCGCTCCTCAAGCGCCGTTATCAGCCTGTGGATGCCGGACTTCGAGGCCAGATCCAGAGCATCCTTCATCTCGTCAAAGGACGGCGGCACGCCCGATTCCTTCATTCTTTCGTGAATGAACAGAAGCAGTTCCTGTTGCTTGCGGGTCAGCATGAACGATCACTCCGGAATCGAGAAACAAATCAAGAACGAACACTATATGTTCCATATGTGTTCCGCAAGTCCCTAAAATTCGTTGAATGTTTTCAAGTCTGGACACTTTTGATGATCGGTGGAGCGTGAATGATGGGGATTCGTCAAGGAATCACGGCCCATGACCGCTGTCTCTTGAATTTGGGAACCTTCCGCTCGTCCGGCCCCGTTCCCCGGCTACGTTCGAACAACGTGCCGACGGTACGATCGGAATACCGTCCAAGGAGGCGAAGATGGCAGGATATGTCGATGAGCGCGGTGATCGGGTCCCGGCAGACGATACGAGCAAAACCGTCAGGGTGAGTGGCGTGGAATCACGTTAAAGGCTGCTGGGGCGTCCTGTTCTTATGCACTGGCCAGCGCCCTTGTTCTCATCCAACGCCGTCTGGCCGGACCTAGTTCGAAGCCTGCCATTTGCGTGCCCACCAGACGGAAAGCCTTCGCCGCTGGCGCCGAACGAAGGCAAGGTCGTGCGACAGCACGAGCAGGCCCAGCGGCACCATCCAGAACCCGAGGACTGGCAGAAAACCGAGAATGCCGCAGAAGATCAGCACGCCGCCGATGGCGATGCGCAGTGCCCGTGATTGCGGCAGCCGCATGCGCCAAGATCCGATAACGAGCTCGTGCGTGCGCGCATCAATGCCGATTTTTTTCGTTTTCTGCGGTTCTGCCATAAACTCCACCTGTTGAATGCAAGACGCGCATTGATGCCTTTTATCCCGCAATTGCGCGTCGTTGGATCGTTGGCATTTTGAGTTTGCGCTGCTCCCTGTAGATGGGGAGTTCTCCACAGTCAGACAAGATTGTGCACTTTTTTTGAAAAACCGCTTGGCAAATCGGAAAAGCATTTGTATTAGCAGCCTCACTTCTGCAGCACGCAAGTGCGCAGATGATCCCTGGTAGCTCAGCGGTAGAGCATTCGACTGTTAATCGACAGGTCGCCGGTTCGAATCCGGCCCGGGGAGCCAGATTTCAAAGGCCTTGCTGAAAAGCAGGGCCTTTTTTGTCTTGATGGCTTGGAAAGCTCGGACCGTGCTTGCTCTACCGATATCCACTGGCATCCGCCGGTTTGCCTGCCTCCTGCACCTGGGTGATGTAGCGCCAGCAATCCGGCCGTGAGCCGTCGAGATCGTCGAAATCATAAACCTTCGCCATCTCACCGCTTGAAAGCGACTGTCCGTTCCAGCGCGCCCGTGCCGGGTCGGCGGCAAGGGCTGCGACGGCGCGTCCGGTGAAGCGCGGTGTCTCGGAAATCACGAAATGCGGCTGCAGTTTCGTTGCCTCGATCCAGTTTTCCTCGCGCACGCCGAAGATATCGAGCATCATTTCGGAGCGCATCCAGCCGGGCGTGATCGCAACGGCCGACGCACCATGCGGCGCCAGGTCCTGCGCATGCGCCCATGCCATGCGGATGACGCTGGTTTTGACGAGATCATAGAACGGGCAGAGCCTGTAATGCGTGGCGTTGTATTCGGCTGTGCCGTCGGTCACCTCCACCAGCAGGCCACCCGGCTTGTCGATCATCAATGGCAATGCGAAATGGGCGGTGATCAGATGCGTGTCGATCGCCTGCCGCAGCATTTTCAGCCCCTTGTCCAACGAATGCTCCCAAACTGGCTTGTTCCATTCGGTGAGGTGCTCGCCGCCCCAGATGTCGTTGACGAGGATATCGAGCCGCCCCTCCTCCCCGCCGATGCTCGCAACGAGTGCCTCGACCTCGCCAGGGACAAGATGATCGACTTGAACCGCGATGCCCCTGCCGCCCGCGGCCGTCACCAGTTCCGCGGTCTCTTCGATGGTTTCGGGTCGGCGATAGTCCGATTGTTGCGCCCGCGTCGTGCGTCCCGTCACATAGACGGTCGCGCCGGCTGCTCCGAGTTCTACGGCGATACCGCGCCCGGCACCGCGCGTAGCCCCGGCGACAAGCGCAACTTTGCCTCGCAAGTCAGCTGCCATTTCTTTTCCTCCACGTTAGAACGAAAACTGGAACTGCAAACAGGCTTGATTGATTATAAACGAACGTTCGTTCATAATGATGGCGAATGCAAGGGGAATTTATGCCGCGCCAACGCACCCTGTCCGACCAACACCTTCTCGAAATGGTGCTTGCGCTGATCCACGCGCAAGGGCCGGACGCGGCGACGTTTTCGGCCGTCGCCAAGGCAAGCGGGCTTTCCGGCTCGACGCTGGTGCAACGTTTCGGGACGAAAGCGGCGATGCTGCGTCAGGCCCTGCTGCACGCATGGGACCAACTCGATGCTGAAACCGCTGAGTTGGCTGTGACGGTCCCCAGGACACCGGAAGGTGCCGTCGCCCTGCTCGTTGGTCTGTCGCAGAACTACGGCGACAACGCCGCCGTCTATGCCGATGGTCTGCGGCTGCTGCGAGAGGATTTTCGTGATCCCGTGTTGCGTGCCCGGGGGGCAGCATGGGGAAGGACGCTGGCCGACGTGATCGGCGCGTGTTTCCCCACAGCAAAGCAGCCGGACGTAATCGCCCGGCTGATGCTCGCGCAATGGCAGGGGTCACTGCTGTGGTGGGGTTTCGAATCCGAAGGCCCTGTCGATGCTTATGTGGAAACGGAGCTTCTTCGGTTTCTTGCTGTCCTGGGTAAGTAAGCCATTTCTTGCGGACGCGACCCCATCTTGTCCAACCGTGGCATATGGCAAAAGCGCACCGTCATTGAGGATTTTCGCCTGTCGATGATGTAAAAACGTTCCGCGATATCTATGTCGTTCAAGGGCGCAATACAGCCTTCGCTCCGCAGGTTTTAAAATCCATGGGGATGACGCGTGAACGAATATCGATCCGATGCAATCCGGCTTGCTGGGCTTTCTATTGGCAGGAAGTGGATTCCCTATCGTCGTGGCGAATCGGGCGATGACCTGTTTCGGCGCAGTGATGGCTCAGCCTATGCCAAGGTTTCGACAGGCAGTGGGGTGGCGCTGCTTGATGACGAGCGTCGGCGCACTGCGTGGCTGGCCTCGTTCGGTCTCGGATCTCCCGCCGTCCTCGACTGGATGGTGTCGGACGAGGGAGCATGCCTCGTTACAAGCGCGGTCCCCGGCGTGCCGGCAGATCAGTTCGAGGCAGCGGAGCTCATCAGGGCATGGCCGTCGATCGCGGAGCGCGTTAGAGATCTTCACAGCATTCCTGCAAGCGAATGCCCGTTCGAACGCGGCCTGCAGATGATGTTCGACCGCGCGACGGACGTCGTCGCGCGCGATGGCGTCAATCCGGATTTTCTCGATCCCGAAGATCAGGATACCCCTCCGCAAACCTTGCTTGACGATTTGGAGGCGGAACTGCCCGAACGGCTGTCGCAGGAGGCCTACGATCGTGTCGTCTGTCACGGCGATGCATGCATGCCCAACCTCATGATCGATCCGGAAACACTTCGCTGTACGGGGTTGATCGATCTCGGCCGGCTCGGGATCGCGGATCCCTATGTCGATTTCGCGCTGCTGATCGGCAACACCCGTGAAACCTGGGCGGGACCCGAGGAGGCACAAGCTGCATACGGTCGCCTGTTCGATATCCACGATATCGGCGCGCCTGACCGGCAGCGGCTCGGCTTCTATCTGCGCTTGGATCCATTGACGTGGGGATAAGGATCACACCACAGCGACCAACCGGCATCGCGGATGCGCGACTTTCTTCCCGTCCCACTGTATAGGTAGACACCCATTTGGCCCTAGACCGGAGCAGACGATGCCCTCCACCGAGTTGCTGATCGCTTTCCTCGCCACCACGGCAGTCTTTGCCTACATTCCCGGCCCGGCGATGCTCTATGTGGCGGCCCAGACCATTGCCCGTGGCCGCTGGTCCGGTCTGATGGCGGCGCTCGGCATTCATCTCGGCGGTTACGTCCACGTCATTGCTGCCGCTGCCGGCCTGTCGATCCTGTTTCACGCCGTGCCCACCCTTTACATGATCGTGAAGTTCGCCGGCGCAGCCTACCTCGTCTGGCTGGGTATCTCGCTTTTCCGCGCCAGGGCAGAGGGCGACACCGCCCTGCCCGGCATTGAACCGAAATCCGGTCGGCGGGCCTTCTTCGAAAGCGTCACCGTCGAGGTTCTCAATCCCAAGACGGCGATCTTCTTCGTGGCCTTCCTGCCGCAGTTCGTTGATGCTTCCGCAGCTTTCCCGGTCTGGCTACAGCTGGCAATCCTTGGAACGATCGTCAACCTGATGTTTTCGTCCGCCGATGTCGTCTGCGTGTTTCTAGCCGGTGCCGTGATTGCAATACTGCGGCGCTCAAGCCAGGCGCAGCGCCTGATGCAACGGGCGGGTGGCGCCATGCTGGTCGGACTCGGCGCTCATCTCGCCTTTCAGAAGAGCTGATCCGCAACTACTTTTGCATAGAGGCCGCCGCCCACATCCTTGACTTAACGGGGCGGCGAGGCAGCCCAGATTCGCTTGTCGGCATCTATCGCAAAACGATGAAATAAAAAGCTTTCTGCGCGAAACCTTTGATCCGCCGTATCCGTATCTGCGTACATTGTGAGACAGCACGATGCGCGGATGACAATGAAAAACACGGACCCCTCCCCTGACGGCCCGATTATCCTCTGGTTTCGCAAGGATTTGCGACTGGGCGACAATCACGCGCTCCATGCCGCGGCCCAAGCTGGTCGCGATATCATTCCCATCTACATCCGCGAGCCATCGCAAAGCGGTAACGAGCCTCTGGGAGCAGCACAGGCGTGGTGGCTGTATCATTCGCTGAAAAGCCTGGGATATGCCCTCGGTCGCCTCGGAAGCAGGCTTGTCCTGCGCAGTGGCGAGCCGTGCACCATACTTGCCGAACTGATTGCCGAAACCGGCGCGTCAGCCGTCTACTGGAACCGCCGCTATGATCCGAACGGTATTGCGGTCGATGTCCCCGTGAGGGAAAGGCTGGGTGCCAAAGGCATGACCGTCAAGAGTTTTGCCGGACAGCTTCTTCATGAGCCATCACGGTTGAAGACGGGGTCTGGTACGCCTTATCGCGTCTATACCCCGTTTTGGCGTGCGCTCGAGGCCTCCGGGGAGCCGGACGCACCGCTGGAAGCTCCTGATGCGCTGGCCGCTCCGGCTGCATGGCCGCGCGGCGAAGACTTGGCCGGCTGGAAACTGCTGCCGATAAAACCTGACTGGGCACACACATTCTCGGAACTCTGGACACCCGGCGAGGCCGCAGCGCTCGAAAGGCTCGAGGCCTTCGTCGAGGACGGCCTCTCCGGCTACAAGACCAACCGCGATCTGCCCGCGACCGACGGCACGTCACGGCTTTCCCCGCATCTGGCAATGGGAGAGATTTCCCCGGCCCGCGTCTGGCATGCCACGCGCAATCTGAAGGATGTTCCGGCCGACGACATGATCACCTTCCGCAAGGAACTGGTCTGGCGCGACTTCTCCTACCACCTTCTTTTTCACAATCCCGATCTGCCGCGTGAAAACCTCAACCGGAAATTTGACGGTTTCGCCTGGATGGGAAACGACAGTGCCTTTGAGCGCTGGACGAAGGGCGAGACGGGCTATCCCATCGTCGATGCCGGCATGCGGCAGCTCTGGCGACACGGAACGATGCACAATCGCGTCCGCATGATCGTGGCATCCTTCCTGATCAAGGACCTTTTGATCGACTGGCGCCGTGGAGAGGGTTGGTTCCGGGATACGCTGGTGGATGCCGATCCGGCGTCCAATGCGGCAAGCTGGCAATGGGTTGCGGGCAGCGGCGCTGACGCGTCGCCGTTCTTCCGTGTCTTCAATCCCGTGTTGCAGGGCGAGAAATTCGATCCTGACGGCGCCTATGTCAAAACCTTCGTACCGGAACTGAGGGACTTGCCGGCGAAATTCATCCATCGGCCGTTCGAGGCGCCAGAAAGCGTCCTCGGCGCCGCCGGCATCGTTCTCGGCACGACCTATCCCAACCCTCTCGTTGACCACGCAAAGGCGCGCGACCGTGCGCTTGCTGCCTATAACAAAATCAAGGACGCGGTATGAGCGTTTCCCTTTCCCACGGTTCGCATTATCTCCCCGGACGACGCCTTTCCATCGCCGTGATCGGTTCCGGCGTCTCCGGAAGCTCGGCCGCCTGGGCGCTCGATCCCATCCACGATGTCACGCTTTACGAGAAGGACAACCGTCCGGGCGGCCACACGGCAACCGTCGATATTGACTATGATGGCACGCCGATTTCCGTCGATACCGGTTTCATTGTCTATAACGAGGCCAATTATCCGAACCTCACGGCACTGTTTGCCGAGCTCGACGTGGCGACCCACAAAAGCGACATGAGCTTTTCCGTATCGCTCGATCACGGACGGTTGGAATGGAGCGGCGACACTCTGGCCACCGTTTTTGCCCAGAAACGCAATCTCATCAGGCCTTCCTTCCTGATGATGTTGCGCGAGATCCTGCGTTTCAACCGGATCTGCCTGGAAGATCGCAATGCCGGCCGTCTCGAGGCCATGTCGATCGGTGACTATCTTAACTGGCGCGGTTTTACTCCGGGCTTCACCAACAACTACCTGGCGCCGATGGCCGCCGCCATCTGGTCGTCACCGACGGCAAAGATGCTGGAGTTCCCTGCCGAGAATTTCATCCAGTTCTTCGACAATCACCGCCTGATCTATTCCAAGCCGCATCCATGGCGGACCGTCACGGGCGGCAGCCGCAACTATCTGCGCAAACTTCTGAATCCGCTCGGTAACCGTGTGCGTCTCGGTTGCGGTGTGCGCTCCATCCGCCGGGAAGACGGCCGCGTCGCCGTTGTCGACGAACAGGGCATGACGAAAACTTTCGACAAGGTCATCATTGCAGTCCACAGCAACCAGGCGCTGGCCATGCTCTCCGACCCGACGCCTATGGAAAGCGCGCTGCTATCGGCCGTGCCCTATCACCCTAACCGGGTCATTCTGCATCGTGACACCGCATTGATGCCGAAGCGGAAAAAAGTATGGGCATCGTGGAATTACCTGCGCGCGACGAAACCCTGCGGTTCACAGGGCGTCGCCGTCAGCTATTGGATGAACCGGCTGCAGGGAATTCCACAGCAGCATCCGCTTTTCGTTACGCTCAATCCGGAGCGCGAACCGGCGCCGGGCAGCGTGTTCGCGGAATTTTCCTACGATCATCCGCAGTTTGACGCTCGTTCGATGGCCGGGCAGCGCGCGCTGAGATCCATCCAGGGACACAACGGCACTTTCTTTGCCGGCGCCTGGACCGGATACGGCTTTCACGAGGATGGCCTGACATCGGGGCTTGCCGCAGCAGAAGCACTCGGCGGCATCATTCCCTGGCGTCAGCAGATTTCCTCCGTGTTCAAGGAGGCGGCTGAATAGATGCACTCTTCACCCGGATCGGACATGACGAAGAATGGCGCGCCTCCTGGCGAGGCGGCGGCGCTTTATGCCGGCCGGATCATGCACCAGCGGATGAAGCCGGTGGGCCACCGCTTCAGCTATGACGTCTTTTCCCTGATGATCGATCTCGATCGGCTAAAGGAGGCCGATGGGCTCAGTGCGGCTTTCTCTGTCAACCGCACGAATCTGCTCTCTTTTCACGAGAAGGATCATACGGGCGATAGCGCCGTGTCGCTGCGTGGCTACGTCGACGCATTGCTGGGCGAAGCTGGCTTGCCGGCGCGGCCAGCGCGCGTCCTTCTCGTCTGCTACCCACGCATCCTCGGTCTCGTGTTCAATCCGCTGGCCGTCTACTATGCCTATGGTGCCGACGGCGCGTTAATCGGAATGGTCTACGAGGTTCGCAACACATTCGGCGAGCGCCATACCTATGTTTGCCCCGTCCAGTCGGGTGATGTGTCGGTCGCCGGTGTTCGCCAGCAATGCGACAAGCTCTTTCACGTGTCGCCGTTCATACCCATGGCAATGCGCTACCAGTTCCGCATGCTGCCACCGGGGGAACAGGTCCGCTGGCGCATTCTGGAGACCGACAAGGACGGACCGCTGCTCGCTGCGACATTCTCGGGCGTTCAGGTGCCGCTGAAAACAGGCAAGATTTTGCGTCTTGTTGCCCGGATTCCGCATCTTACACTCAAGGTCGTAGCAGGGATTCACTGGGAGGCGTTGAAGCTCTGGATCAAGGGCGCCCGCTACATTTCGCGACCCCAGGCCCCTGAAGCAACGAGCATCTGGAGGGATGGCCGCAGGGTAGCACCCGGATTTTCCGATAAATCTCAGGTTGGAGGTCCGGCGGAATGAGGTTATTTTGTGTCAAGGCCAATGATTGCTGAGGATCTGTCCAATGGGTACAGCAGGCACCGGTTATTGTGATCCGAAAGACGGGGAGCGTCTTTCCACCGAAAATTTGTCACGCCTTCTCAAGGGCCTACCCGCTAAGGCGCAGATGGTTCTGCGCGGTCTCGTCCACATGCAGGCCGGTTGCCTGAAACTGACATTGCCGGATAGCCGGACCGTGGTGGTCAAGGGCAAAGCGCAGGGGCCCATAGCCTCCGTCACGCTTCACAACTGGAATATGCCCCAGCGTGCGCTGACCGGCGGTACCATTGCGGTTGCCGAAAGCTACATGGATGGCGATTGGGACAGTCCGGACGTCGGCGCTTTCCTGGAACTCTTCCTCGTCAACACCGATGTTGGCCGGAATTTCTCCAACGGTGCGCGCGGCGTCCTGCGTGTGGTCGAGAAATTCCGTCATTGGATGAATGCCAATACAAAGACCGGCTCGAAGCGGAACATTTCCGCCCACTACGATCTGGGCAATGCCTTCTACAGGGAATGGCTCGATCCGACGATGACCTACTCCTCGGCCCTCTATTCGACGGGAGCCAATGATCTTCAGTCGGCGCAACGCGCCAAGTACAAGGCGCTGGCGGAGGCGGCCGGAATAACAGCAGGCCACCATGTGCTTGAAATCGGCTGCGGCTGGGGCGGTTTTGCCGAATATGCGGCGGGTGAGATCGGCTGCAAGGTGACCGGCCTGACGATTAGCCGCGAACAACTCGCCTTTGCCAACGAGCGTATGACGAAAGCAGGCCTTTCCGACAAGGTCGAGATCAAGTTCCAGGACTATCGCGACGAGACGGGGCTCTACGACCGGATCGTGTCGATCGAAATGTTCGAGGCCGTCGGCGAAAAATACTGGCCGGCTTATTTCTCGCAGTTGCAGCGTTGTTTGAAACCAGGTGGGAAAGCCGGCCTGCAGATCATCACCATCAAGCCGGAAGCCTATCGGGAATACCGCGCCAATCCGGATTTCATCCAGAAATACGTCTTTCCGGGCGGCATGTTGCCGACGCGCGAACATCTGATCGATCTCGGCCGCAAGGTGGGCCTTAAGATCAGCGGCGATTTCGGCTTCGGCCTCGACTACGCCCGAACGCTCGCCGAATGGCGCGAGCGCTTCTGGAATGTCTGGGACAAGGTTGAGCCGCTCGGCTTCGACACGCGTTTCAAACGGCTCTGGGAGTTCTATCTGTTCTACTGCGAGGCCGGTTTCCGCGCCAGGAACATCGACGTCAGGCAGATTGTGTATGAATGAGCGCACAGCCGGTGGCGTTGCCCGGACGCAGATCGGCCCCCAGATGCTTCTCGCCTCTATCCGACAATAAAGTCGTCGGCGCGGCTTTACCGCCGCTGTCGAGACGCTTATGCAGGCCGCAGCTTTTTCAACCGATCGTTTCAAAGGTGATGACGTGCGTCTTGCATGGGTTTTTCTGGCGCTCGCCATTGCTACCGAAGTTGTCGGTCTCACGGTGATGAAGGCGGCGTCATCAGGCGGCGGCGTCTGGGGCTATGCCGTCATGTACGTATCGATCGCCCTCTCCTATGTCTTCCTTGCCAAGGCGGTGAAGAAAATCTCGGTTGGCGTCGCCTACGCCATCTGGGAAGGTTCCGGCATCGCGCTGATCACGCTCGTTTCGGTGTTCGTTTTCAATCACGTCCTGAATTCTCAGGAGATAATCGGTCTGATGATGGCGGTCGGCGGCATCATTCTGGTCAATGCCGGCGAAGTCCACGAAGACGAGGAGACCGCCAGTGACCTCGCCTAACGTCTATTTCCTCTTTGCCGTTCTGGCCGGCGTGCTCGATGTCGCAGCCAATCTCGCCTCGACGAAATCGAATGGTTTTGCCCGGCGCGGCTGGGGAATCCTGTCCATCCTGCTGGTGCTGGCGGCATTTGCGTTGCTGGTGGAGGCAGTCAGGGGCATGGAACTGGCGATCGCCTACGCGATTCTCGGCGCTACCGGAATTTTCGGTACAGCGATCTCCGCGCGGGTTCTTTTCGGCCAGAAGCTGAAGCCGATCGGTTGGGTCGGGCTGGTTCTTGTCTTCGGCGCTGTGGTCGTCCTTCACACCGCCTGAGGATCTCGTTTCATCACCTCGACGGCGTGGCCTTCCTTAACGAGCGGACGCGTCTTCCATCCAGTGGCCCTGTTGATGAGCCAGAAATAGAGACCATAGGGGAGCAGGTTGACCAGCTTCAGCGCGTAAGTGAAACGCTTGGGAAACGTGATTTCGAAGCCGTGTGACTTCAGGCCATCGGCAATACGATCAGCCGCGATCTGCGGACTGACCAGGGCCGGCATCGGAAATTCGTTCTTTGCCGTTGCCGGCGTTTCGACAAAACCGGGATTGATGACCTGCAGGCGGATGCCGGCCTTGTCGAGATCGAATTTCAGGCTTTCTGCCATGTTGATCAATGCCGCCTTGGTTGCGCCATAGGCAGCGCTCGTCGGCAGGCCGCCATAGCCGGTGGCGGAGGACACGATGGCGATCTGGCCGCGACCCCTCGCCTTCATGTGGCGCACCGCCGGCAGCAGGCAATTGACCGTGCCGTGCAGATTGATCGCAAACGTCTCCTCGAAGTCTTCGCGGTGCATGTCCTCGCCGTGAACGGGTCTATACACGCCGGCATTGAGGACGGCCAGCACCATCGGCCCGTGTTCGTATTCGATCGCCGCGAGAACACGCTCCATGTCCCGTGGATCCGTTACATCGCCATCCAGAACGATGATCTTGCCGGGGCCTCGCGCCTCATGTTGAAGCTGCACCAGTTTCTCATGGTTGCGGGCGGTCACAACCACATTGAAACCGTCTTTCACCAATCGCAGCGCCAGGGCTCGGCCAATGCCCGAGCTTGCCCCCGTGACCCATGCCAGACCCAAATCGGGATGTGCAACAAAATCGGTCATGGCCGGTCCTTTCACTGCTTATCGGGGACCTCCAAAACGGCGATCACCAAACAATACGCATTGAAATGCAGTTTGTTCCCGCATTCGGGCCATTCTTCGGCAGGGCGTTCAGCCGATGAAGTCGCCGATCAGCTGGCGCAGCGAACCCGTCAGTTTGAACGGGGCCTGGAAGACGGCAAACCCGATGCAGGGCCGTTCACGTTCCGCCACCGGCCGGTGATCGATGCTTTCATCCGCCACCGAGATATCACCTTTGGCGAAACGCCCGCGCGTGTCATTGAAGGCGCCATCCAGAACGAGCGAAAGCTCGTAGCCTTCATGCGTATGGGAAGGGATTGCCCGGCCGGGTCTCAGCCAGAAAAAGCTCACGTCGCAACCGTCGATCTTTCCAAGGCTGTATTCCTTGAAACCTGGCAGCTTCCTCTTCCAGGGGATTTCGTCTGCCTCCAGACCGGCAAAGTCATGAATCGCTTTGGGGAAAAGTGCATTTGCTGATCTGGGGGAAGCCTTGATCGGCATTGCCATCGGCTCTGCGGCAAAGACCGCTTTCAAGGCCGCATCTCTTGAATTGAGCGCAACCGGTTCCATCTTTTGCAGGATATCGCCGGCGACGGTTTCGTATTCGGCGACTTTCGGTCTGTTGATGGATTGCATCTCAAGGTGCGCCTCGACGAGGACGCGCGCCGGCTCCGGCAAAATGCCCGCAGCGTAACGTGCCATCAAGGCATCCACTGTATCCAGCTGAACATCAGCCATCGATTTTTTTTACCTGTCTTGCCGCTCGGCGTAGCGGAAACTATCGCCTCATTACGCCGAGGGTCAAGAAATGGATCATTCCGCTCTTGAAACTGCACGATTGAAGTCGGGTCAATTTTTGCCCGTGACGGCGCCGAGTTGAAACGCTATTTCTTGTTTCACCGGGCGCTCCAGCCGAAAAGATGCTAGGATTCCGGTATGTTGAATTGCAAAGGTCATCACGGTCGATGCGGTTCCCATGCCCTGCCCAGGTCACCATCAGGTTCAGGCGCGTGCCTGACGCAACTACCCGCTGCCAAGAGGTTCGCTCATGCCCGTTCTGCCCTCCGTTCTCGACGCCATCGGCAACACGCCGCTGATCCGCCTCAAGGGCGCTTCCGAGGCAACGGGATGCACCATTCTCGGCAAGGCGGAGTTTCTAAACCCCGGCCAGTCGGTCAAGGACCGCGCGGCGCTGTCGATCATCCGCCAGGCGGAAAAATCCGGGCAGCTGAAGCCGGGCGGCGTTATCGTCGAGGGTACGGCCGGCAATACCGGCATCGGTCTCGCATTGGTTGCCCAGGCGCTCGGATACCGCACTGTCATCGTCATCCCCGAGACGCAGAGCGAGGAAAAGAAGGATGCGCTGCGTCTTCTGGGTGCTGAACTCATCGAAGTTCCGGCCGTCCCGTACAAGAACCCCAACAACTACGTAAAATTGTCCGGCCGTCTTGCCGCGGAACTCGCAAAGACCGAGCCGAACGGCGCAATCTGGGCCAACCAGTTCGACAACGTGGCCAACCGTGACGCGCATGTGGAAACCACCGCGCCGGAAATCTGGCGCGATACCGATGGCAAGGTCGATGGCTTCATCTGCGCGGTCGGCTCCGGCGGCACGCTTGCGGGTGTCGCCCTTGGCCTCAAGGCGAAGAATCCGAACATCAAGATCGGCATTGCCGATCCGGAAGGAGCCGCACTCTACAACTACTACGCCAATGGCGAGCTGAAATCGGCTGGCGGATCGATCACCGAAGGCATTGGCCAGGGGCGCATCACCGCCAACCTGGAAGGTTTCACACCGGATTTCGCCTACCAGATCCCGGATACCGAAGCGATCCCGCTGGTGTTCGATCTCATTGAAAACGAAGGAATCTGCGTTGGCGGCTCCACCGGCATCAACATTGCCGGCGCCATTCGCTTGGCAAAAGATCTGGGACCGGGACATACCATCGTGACGATCCTCTGCGACTATGGTAACCGCTATCAGTCGAAACTGTTCAACCCGGCGTTTCTGAAGTCCAAGGGCCTTCCCGTTCCGGCCTGGCTGACGAGGAATTCCGGAATAACGGTGCCATACGAACCCGCCGGATAAGCATCTCATGACAACGACTGCCCTTTTTCGCGACGATTTCTACCTTTCAACCGCAGAAGCAATCGTCACGGAAATACGGGAAGACGGCGGCATCGAACTCGACCAGACCTGTTTTTACGCGACGTCGGGCGGCCAGCCGGGCGACAACGGCTTTTTCGAGCGCGCCGACGGTAGCCGAATCGAGATCGCAACCACCCGCCACGGCGACAGCAAGGACATCATCATCCATGTTCCAGCCGCCGACCAGCCCGCTGTGCTGGTCGGCGAAAAGCTGGTGCTGCATATCGACTGGCCGCGCCGCTACAAGCTGATGCGCATGCACACTGCCTGCCACCTTCTCTCCGTCGTCTGCCAATATCCGATCACAGGCGCCGCCGTCGGCGAAGACGAAAGCCGCGTCGATTTCGACATGAGCGAAACCATCGACAAGGACGCCGTCACCGCCGCGATGATGAAGCTGGTCGATGGTAATCATCCGATCTATCTGCAATGGATCACCGACGAGGAACTGGCTGCCAATCCCGATATCGTCAAATCCAAGAATGTCCGGCCCCCGATGGGCCTCGGCCGCGTCAGCCTCGTCTGCATCGGCGAGAACGCGGCGATCGACAGCCAGCCCTGCGGCGGAACGCATGTGTCGGAAACGCAGGAAGTCGGCTCCATTTTCATTGCCAAGATCGAAAAAAAGGGCAAGGAAAACAGACGTTTCCGTATTCGTTTTGGCACACCCGAAACTGCTTCCGCCGCTTGACCGGAGAACAAGCCATGACCGAACAGAAGAGCGCCTTCGTCGTTTCCGCCGATTGGCTTGAGCAGCGACTGGCCGATCCCTCGGTGAAAATCCTCGACGCATCCTGGTACCTGCCGGCGCAGAACCGTGATCCGAAAGGGGAGTATGCTGCCGGCCATATTCCGGGTGCCGTCTTCTACGATCAGGATGCCATCGCCGACCTGAAGAGCGGTCTTCCGCACACCGTTCCCTCGCCCGAAGACTTTTCCGAGGCAGTTGGCAAGCTGGGTCTCAACGAGAACGATACGATCGTCGTCTACGACGGTCCGGGCATATTCACGGCGCCGCGCGTCTGGTGGCTGCTGCGGACCATGGGCGTAAAGTCCGTGTTCGTGCTGGACGGCGGCATTGACGGCTGGAAGGCGGATGGCCGGCCGGTGACAACGGATGTCCCGAAACCCGCCCCTGCCCAATTCCACCCGCAGTTCAATGCCGAAGCGGTGACCTCGTTTGCGCAAATGAACGAGATCGTCGCGACCGGCTCCCGTCAGATCGCCGACGCGCGTGGTGCAGCTCGCTTTACGGGCGAGGAAGCGGAGCCACGGCCCGGCATGCGGTCCGGTCATATGCCGGGCGCGAAAAGCCTGCCGTCCGGCGTCTTTTCGGTCGGCGGCAAGTTCAAATCGCTGGATGCGCTGCGCGATACGATCGAGGCGGCGGGCATCGATCTCGATAAACCGGTCGTCACCACCTGTGGCTCGGGCATCACCGCCGCGATCATCACGCTTGCGTTGCAATCGCTGGGCCATACCGACAACAGGCTCTATGATGGCTCCTGGTCCGAATGGGGCAGCCGGGCGGACACATCCGTCGTTACCGGGAAAGAATGACCAGAATGGCAAAGAGTACAGCTTTAGAACCGCTGGCAGTGCGCGTCACCGAGTTGGAAATGACCACCCCGCCGAAGCAGAGCCTGCCGGTGCCGGTCAATATCCAGACCGCGATCATGCGCGTGCCCGAAATCCCGCTGCCGTTCTATCGGTTCCTTTATCTGCAGGTCGGCCGGCGCTGGAACTGGGTCGACCGGCTGCGGATGACAGACGCTGACCTAACCGCGGCCCTGCACGACAAGCGCAATTCCGTGACCGTGCTCTATGTCAACGGCGCTCCGGCCGGGTTTTTCGAACTCCTTCAGGTGGACGAGGACAATGTCGAGCTCTCCCATTTCGGCATGTTCGAGCACGCGCTCGGCCTCGGGCTCGGCAAATGGTTTCTCCTGCAAACGCTTTATGCCGCCTGGAACTCCAATCCCAAGGTCGTCCGTGTGTCGACCAATACGCTCGATCATCCCCGCGCGTTGCAGCTTTACCAGCGCTTCGGATTCTCCCCGGTTTCGACCCACGATGCCACCGTCCAGCCACTCAGCGACGATGAGCTTTTAGCGCTCGCACGCAGCCTCTGAAGTTCAGGGCGGCAAGAATCGGGTGTCGCTCCCAGCCGGTGCATGGCATTTCTTCGGGCACGGAAACCGGAGGAACCCGCGATGACCTTGCGCTACAAACCAATGCCGAGCGATCTTGCCGCACGCTATCGCCGCCGCGAGCCTGATGCCTATGGCCTGACACCCGAACTGCATGTCTCCGATGGCGACGGCATGCCCTGCCGCCATTGCCTCGCCAATATCGCCGCGGGCGATCCCTACCTGATCCTCGCCTACCGCCCTTTTCCGGCGCTCCAGCCCTATGCGGAAACCGGACCCATTTTTCTGCATGCGGAAGAATGCGAAGCCTACACGGGCGGCCCGGACGTTCCTCCGATCCTGACGACCAGCAAGGACTATCTCCTGCGCGGCTATAGCGCCGACGACCGGATCGTCTACGGAAGCGGCGCGGTCACTCCGGTTGACGATATCGACGCCCGGGCTACGGAATTGCTGGATCGCCCCGAAATCGCCTATGTCCATGTCCGCTCGGCCCGCAATAATTGCTACCAGTGCCGGATCGAGCGTGAATAGAAATGGGGCCGGTATTCCCGGCCCCATCCAGATCGCCCTCAGGCGATCTTCAGCACGGCTTCCGGCGCATGGCTCTCATATCCGAGCGCCTCGGCAACTGCCTTGTTGGTGACGCGGCCCTTGTGAACGTTGAGGCCGGCGCGCAGATGGCGGTCCTCGGCAATCGCCTTCAGACCACGGTCGGCAAGCTGCAGGCCGTAGTAGAGCGTCGCATTGTTCAGCGCATGAGCAGAGGTCACCGGAACAGCGCCAGGCATGTTGGCGACGCAATAGTGCACGATGCCGTCAACCTCGTAGGTCGGGTCGGAATGCGTCGTTGCATGCGAAGTCTCGAAGCAGCCGCCCTGGTCGATGGCGACGTCGACGATGACGGCGCCCTTCTTCATGCCCGACAGCATCTCGCGCGTCACCAGCTTCGGAGCCGCAGCGCCCGGGATCAGCACCGCGCCAATCACCAGATCGGCCGAGAAGACTTCGTCTTCCAGTGCATCGATGGTCGAGAACCGGGTGTGCACGCGGCCGGCAAAAAGATCGTCCAACTGACGCAGGCGTGGAATGGAGCGGTCGAGAATGCTGACGTCAGCACCAAGCCCGGTCGCCATGCGCGCGGCATGCAGGCCGACGACGCCGCCACCGATGACGGTGACCTTGGCCGGCAGAACGCCAGGCACGCCGCCGAGCAGGATGCCGCGGCCGCCATTGGCTTTCTGCAGCGATGTGGCACCGGCCTGGATGGCGAGGCGCCCAGCAACTTCAGACATCGGCGCCAGCAGCGGCAGACCGCCGCGATCGTCCGTGACCGTTTCATAGGCGATCGCCGTTACGCCGGAGCCGAGCAGCCCCTTGGTCTGTTCCGGATCGGGCGCAAGATGCAAATAGGTGTAGAGAATCTGGCCGTCGCGAAGCTGCGCCCATTCGGAAGGCTGCGGCTCCTTGACCTTGACGATCATGTCGGATTTTTCGAAGACGTCCTTGGCCGTGGCAACAATTTTCGCGCCCGCCGCGCGATAGGCGTCGTCTTCCGCGCCGATCCCTGCGCCCGCCTTGGTTTCGATGATTACCTCGTGGCCATGCGCCACATATTCCCTCACCGATCCGGGCGTCAGGCCGACACGGTATTCATGGTTTTTGATTTCCTTCGGGCAACCGACACGCATCCTCGCGTTCCTCTCATTCGCGGCTTTCGCCATTGTTGTTTTTCACCCACGTAGCGAACCAGAAAGAGCATCGCATGTCCTTGCAAAGAGGCCGGTGAATATCGTATTGTTTCGAATATTATTGCGTGTATAGAAGAAAATTCGAAGGATATTCGATTGGCGGCGATGGATGCAATTGATGCTGCGATCTTGCGGATTCTCCAGCAGAACGGCCGGATTGCCAATGCTGAATTGGCCGAGAAGGTCGGGCTGTCTGCCTCTGCCTGTTCGCGGCGGGTCGACATTCTTGAAAAGTCCGGCGTCATCAGCGGCTACCATGCGCGCCTGTCGCACAAGGCGCTGGATTATCGCATCATGGTCATCGTCCATATCTCGCTGTCGGGCCAGTTCGCCAAGACCCTGACGGAGTTCGAGGCTGCGGTAAAACTCTGCCCCAATGTGCTGGTGTGCTACCTGATGTCGGGCGAGTACGACTATATCCTGCGCGTCGCCGCCAAGGATCTGGAGGACTATGAGCGCATCCACCGCGACTGGCTTTCCGCGCTTCCCCACGTCGTCAAGATCAACTCGAGCTTCTCGCTGCGCGAGATCATCGACCGGCCGAATGTCGGCGTTTGACCGCTCCCGATGGGAGATACATCAAACGTTTCCGACCACACAATTGCGTCCGTTGCGCTTTGCCTCATAAAGGCGTGCATCCGCCTTTGACAAGAGATCTCGTGTCGTGGCGCCGTCTATGGGTGTCGATGCGATACCAATGCTGACAGTGACGACCGACTGGTCCGATGTCGTCACTTCCGTCAGCACGCGCTTACGCAGGTCGTCGGCGCGTGACAGAGCACTCGCGTGATCAAGGCCGTCGCAAAGAACCACGAACTCCTCGCCGCCATAGCGAAAGAAGTAATCGCTCTGACGCAGGCCGGACTGGATCGCAGCGGCAATCGCCTTCAGCACCCGATCGCCCTCAAGATGGCCGAACCGGTCATTGACGTTCTTGAAATGGTCCGCATCGATCATGATCACGCTGACGCCGCTGCCGGATGCCATTGCATTGCGGATCAGCCTCGGTGCCTCGAACTCGAATCGGCTGCGGTCGAGCACGCCGGTCAGCATATCCCGTCCCGACTTCGACAAGAGGTCTTCATAGCGCTCCCGGAAAGTCAGCGCGTTGAAGATATCGCCGATCGGTTGCCGCGAGACGGAAAGGACAGAATGGCTGGAAAAGTGCAGGTAGGCGCCAAGGACGACTGAGTAGAGGACAGCCGCCCCCATCTTTGCGATCCAGCCGCCCCAAAACACTTCGGCCGGCGCACCGTTCAGCGCATGCAGGGCGATATAGAATCCGGCTTGGTCGAAGGTCAGCACCACGGTACCGCAGATCAGAAAACGCAGGGTGAGAAGACCACGCATCCAGCGCCCGATCCGCTCATAGAGCAGGATGATGATGAGCGAATCGAGATAGAGGAGCAACGTTCCCCAGAGCATCAACCAGCCCATCTCGTCGATGAAGGCAAGATCGGCGGTGCGGTTCGGTACAGCTGATACCGTCTGGTGCATCTGAAGCAGCAGGCTCAGCGCGACGGTGAGAAAGTTGCCTGCCAGCAGGCCGTAGATCGGCTGGCGCACCGTTGCCGCATCCTCCTTCACGTAGAGAAGCAGGATCATCATCAGCTTGCCGGCGAAAAGCACGGCGGAGCCCGGCGAAATCACGCCGAATGGCAGCTGCACGTAAAAGACGGCGGCAAGGTAGGTCTCGATGAAATGCAGAACGCCGAGCGCCGCGATGAAAACGCCAAGACCCAGGCGGTGGCGCATGTGCAACAGCGTGACCATGACTGCGACATAGACAAGGCCTTCGCAGAGAAACAGGAATACATTGGTCATCGGCAGTCGTTCACTCGGATTTGCTTCCGCGATTCTATAAACTGCAAGTTTAAAGAAAAGTTTAGGGGGTGCATCCCGAAGATTGTCGCCGGCGCCTTAAATTGGCTCACGCTCAACCAAGGGTTGGGTTCGGTGCGTTCTTTTCAGGTGTTCTACGGCAAAGCTGACGCAATGAACATCCGGTCGTCGCCCAGCCGATCGACGGCACTTCGAATGTCCGGGTTCAAACCTGCCGGGAGGCTACGTCGTCGGCAAACAGCGATGGACCATGCTGATCGATGATTTGATGCGCCTTGCGCAACGTCGCGTCGATCACGTCCTGTTCCGAACTGAAAAGATCGGCGCGGATGAACGTGCGCACGCGTACCGTCCCATCGACCTCTTTCTCGATCGAGCCCGCCAGCCGGAACTGGGCGCCTTCGCGCATCGGATTGGCGCGGATCAGGCAGTCGCCGTAGGTCTCGGTCTTGCCGGACGAGGCGCTCGCCTCGGCGCTGGAGCCACTGGAAAAACCGAACAATTTTGACAGAAAGGAAGCCATGCGAAAGACTTACCCATGGCAAACAGGGCTGTCAAAGGCTAAGTTTCCCATCGGCAGCGATCGGTTGGTCGGCTCGGGAGAAAATGAGAATGGCAGCGGCATTGCCCGGATCATGACAACAGGTTTTGAGGCTGTCGCATCGATTGCCGGTATCGAGGAATGGCTCGCCGTCAGCGAATCGGCGTTCCCTGATATCAGGCCGGGATTGGCCAAGGAAATCATCTGGGCCGATCCTGCCGACAAAGGCCGCACAGCCCTTGCTGTCGTCTACATCCATGGATTTTCTGCATCGAAAGGCGAGGTCCGTCCCCTGCCCGATCTCGTGGCAAAAGCGCTCGGCGCCAATCTTTTCTATACGCGCCTTGCCGGACATGGACGCAGCGGCGACGCGATGGCCGAGGCTACAGTCGAGGATTGGCACAGGGACATGCTGGAGGCGCTGGACATCGCCGCGCAGCTTGGTGACAGGACGGTGATCATCGCAACATCTACCGGCGCCGCTCTGGCCACTTGGGCGCTTTCCCAACCGCCTTTGGTAGCCCGGGTCGCGGGTGCCGTTTTCCTCGCTCCGAACTTCAGGGTCAGGGGACGCGGCGCCTTCCTGCTGACCGCCCCCCTTGCCAACCTCAGCGCACGCCTCATCCTCGGCCGCCGCCGTTCCTTTACGCCGCTGAATGCGCTGCACGCCAGCTATTGGACCACCGAATATCCGGTCTCGGCGCTTCTCCCGATGGCAGTTCTGGTCGCGCAGGCCCGGGCGCTGCCGTTTGGAAATATCCGCGTCCCTGCGCTGTTCATTCGGTCGCCTGCAGATCAAGTGGTCGATGCCAAGCAAACGGACACAGTTGCCGCGCGCTGGGGCGGCCCAGCCACCATTCTTGATCCAGGCAATGTCGACGATCCCCATGGGCACGTGATCGCCGGCGACGCCCTGTCGCCGTCAACGACTAACCGGATCGCCAAAGACATCCTGAATTGGTTTAAAAAAGTAAAGCAAACAGCAGATATCGCTAGATAAATATTAAATGACGAGGTTGGCGAGAATCTCGTTGTCAGTAATATCCTGATAGCGCAGTCCCGCCGCATCGAAGGCCGCCTTCAGCCGTGGAAAATTCTCCGGATGCTTGGTTTCGATCCCGATCAGGATCGAACCGAAATTGCGGGCCGATTTCTTCAGGTATTCGAAGCGGGCGATGTCGTCCTCCTCGCCGAGCAGGCCGAGGAAATCCTTGAGCGCGCCCGGGCGCTGTGCCATGCGCACGATGAAGTATTTTTTCAGGCCCGTGTGCCGCATCGCCCTTTCCTTGACATCCGGCAGGCGCTCGAAATCGAAGTTGCCGCCGGAGACCACGGCAACGACTGTCTTGCCCGCCAGTCTGTCGCGCCCCAGCGCTTCCAATGCGGTGATCGACAATGCACCGGCCGGCTCGAGCACGACGCCCTCGACATTGAGCATATCGGTGATCGTCACGCAGATGGCGTTTTCCGCCAGCAGCAAGACCTGATCCGTCGAAAAATGCTTGAGGGCCACGAAATTCAGATCGCCGATCCGCCCGACCGCTGCGCCATCGACGAAGTTGTCGACCTGATCGAGCGTTACCACGGATCCCGTCTCCAGGCTGCGGCGTAGGCTTGGTGCCCCCTCCGGCTCGCAGAAGATGAAAGCCTCCGGCGAGACCACCCCTTTCAGATAGCCGGTCATGCCGGCAGAAAGCCCGCCGCCGCCCACCGGCATGATGATCAGATCGGGGACCGTGCCTTCGGGCAGTTGCTCGATCATCTCCGCGGCGACCGTTGCCTGTCCCTCGATGATATCAACGTGATCGAAAGGTGGCACCATGACGCCGTCAATCCGTTCCACATGCTCGCGCGCCGCCTGGTAGCACTGGTCGAAGAAGTCGCCGACCAGCTTGATGCTGATGAACTCGCCGCCGAACATCAGCGTCTTGTCGATCTTCTGCTGCGGTGTCGTCACCGGCATGAAGACGACGCCCGGCACCCCAAAATGCCGGCAGACGAAGGCAAACCCTTGCGCATGATTGCCGGCCGAGGCGCAGACGAATGTTTTTCCCGTCCCGCCGGCCTCGATGACCTTGCGGAAGAAGTTGAACGCGCCCCTGATCTTGTAGGAGCGCACCGGTGAAAGGTCTTCGCGCTTCAGGTAGATCGTGGCGCCATAGCGTGCGCTCAGGTGCTCGTTGAGCTGCAGCGGCGTTGCCGGGAATAGCGTGCGCAAAGCCTCAACGGCGTTGTCAACGTCCTGCTTCATGGAGTGCGATCTTTCGTTCGGGTTCGTGTCGCCCTGCCTATGCCACAACGGCAGTCATGAAACCACAGCTATTCACAAATAACTGGAGTATAAAAATCATCTTTTACGATGCGGCTTCTCCTTGACAGTGGGCGGCAAATCCCGAAAATCCGAAGCCGACGTGGGATCGTGGGGAGAGACAATGCGCACCGGCAATCGAAGAGGCGGTCTGATGGGCGCGATCCGCGCGGCCATGGTTCTGTCGCTGCTGGCGGGACCCNNGACCCGCTGCTGCGGGACAGCTTGCCGACGCTGCCGCGAAAGCCGAGGCGCTGGCGGCCTCCGGCGATACGGTGGGCGCCCATGATGTCATGCGCTCCGCAATAAGCGATTTTTCCGCAACACTTCCCTTTTCCATCGGCAAGGCTGTCTTTGTCGGCGCCGACCCAACGGGTTATGCGATGTACGACCCGAAGCCGGGCGCCTCATTCAAGCCTGGCGAAGCCCTGGTTTCCTACATCGAACCCGTTGGCCTGAGCTGGAAGCCGGCGACGGTTGCAGGCAAGATCCAGGCGCATTTCTCCGTCGATCTCGATATTCTCAGTGCTTCCGGTGAAATGCTGGCCAGCCAGAAGGCCTTCGGCAATTTCACCTTTACCGGTTTCTTTCGCAACCAGGAGATCTACGCGACGCTTACGACCGATGTCAGCGGCGCGGCGGCCGGCGATTATATTCTTAGATTTCATTTCAACGATCTGAACAGCGGCAAGTCGGCGAGCGTCGACCAGAAGTTTACGATCGTCGCTGCGTCCTCAACGCCGTAAAGCCGTCAGGTGCCCTTCTTCGAGGCCGCGATCTTTTCGATCATCGCCTTCACATCCGCCTCCGCCGCATCGAGCAGGACTTCGTCGCGAGCACGGATGACGAGGTCCGTGGAAAACGACTTGCCGTCGAATTTCGGATAGGATCCGATGCTCGTCATTGGATGAGCCTTCTGTACCTCTCCCAGCGGCCCACCGATATCTCCCTCCCCGAACGGAGAGCGCACGGTACGGGACTTCACGATCGTGCCGCTTTCAAGCTGCGGCAGCAGCGCGTCGAGCATTGCCTGGAAGACCTGCGGTACGCCGGCCATCACATGGACGTTGCCGATGATGAAGCCCGGTGCAGTCGATACGGCGTTGGGGATATGCCGTGCCCCGTTTGGCATGCGCGCCATGCGCCGCCGCGCTTCGGTGAATTCCATGCCGCGCCGTTCGTACATCGCCGCGAGTAGCGTCATGGCCTCGGGGTCGTGAATGCACTCGACGCCGAACGCGCGGGACACGGCGTCGGCGGTAATATCGTCATGGGTTGGGCCTATCCCGCCCGAGGTGAAGACATAGTCGTATTGTCCCCGAAGTCCGTTCAGCGCCGCCACGATCGCCGGCTCGTCGTCGGCGACGATGCGCACTTCCTTGAGGTCGATCCCTGCGAGCGTCAGCATATCGGCGAGATGGCCGATATTCTTGTCCTTGGTTCGGCCGGACAACAATTCATCGCCGATGGCGAGCATGGCGGCGGTGACGATTTTTTCGCTGGTCATCGGAAAGTCCTGTGTGAGATCGTTCAGTCGAAAATCCAACTGTCTATCATTCTGAAACAGTCTGTCGCCCGCATCGGTTCTGACAACGGGCATGCAAACTGATAAATCCTATGTCCAGAGGCAATCAAGCGGAATTGCCGGTTCAAAGGAGAAGACGATGGCTAAGGTGTTGGTGCTTTATTACTCGGCATACGGACATATCGAAACCATGGCCTATGCGGTGGCCGAGGGCGCAAAGTCCGCAGGCGCCGACGTCACGGTCAAGCGCGTACCGGAACTGGTACCTGAAGACGTCGCCAAGGCCTCCTATTTCAAGGTCGATCAGGCCGCGGAAATCGCCAAGCCGGAAGAGCTGGCTGATTACGACGCCATCATCTTTGGCGCCGGCACGCGTTTCGGTACCGTTGCATCGCAGATGCGCAATTTCGTCGACCAGACCGGCGGCCTGTGGATGAAGGGCGCGCTGGTTGGCAAGGTCGGCTCGGTCTTCACCTCTTCGGCAACGCAGCACGGCGGTCAGGAAACCACGATCCTCGGCTTCATCCCCACCCTCATGCACCAGGGCATGGTCGTTGTCGGCCTGCCCTACGCCTTCCAGGGGCAGATGGGCCTTGAAGAAATCAAGGGCGGCTCGCCCTACGGCGCTTCCACGATCACCGGCGGTGACGGTGCCCGCCAACCGTCCGAGATTGAACTCGAAGCTGCCCGTTACCAGGGCGCGCATGTTGCCAAGATCGCGGCAAAGTTGTCCGCCTGATATCTCATTGGCTATTGCTTTGGATTGAAGGGCGCCCGAAAAGGCGCCCTTTTTCATGCCGGTTCAAAATGGCAAAGGGCAAACCACGACAGACGCCGAAACCCGCCGTTTCCGCCAGTAAGTCGTAAAACTGGCAAAACACGGATGTTTCGTGGTACCTTGGACCGCCCGGATGCAAAACGAACACGCAAAACGAAAATTCGCGGCGCGCATTTCGGCTGCTGGAACGATCGCCTGCGCCTGCCGTTCCTGTCCGGTCACGCCGACGCCATGAGGGCGTTCGAATGAAGCACGCTCCAGGAGTTGGAAATGACCAGAGTGGTATATGCGATCGTTCAGCATGATGGCGGATGGGCCTACAAGCTTGCTGACGTCTTTTCCGAAGCTTTTCCGAGCCGCGAGATGGCTTTGGCGGCGGCAAAAGCTGCAGCGGCCGAACAGCAGGTTGGCGGCGACGACGAGGAAATCAGCTTTCAGGACCAGAGCGGCAACTGGCATTTCGAACATGCGGACGGCGGCGATCGTCCCGAAGCCATCGTCGAGGACCAGTAAACCGGTCGCAACGGTCGATAGTGACGCAGCGTTCTCTGGGTTTGTGAAGAATTAATGCACAGTGCCCCTCTCCGGCGCCGGAAAGGGGCATATAATTTGGTGCTGAAAAATGCCGAGTCTCCCTCCCTCGGCATCGCGACTAAAGCCTCAATGGCTCGCCGTATCAACCGAAAGCTTTTGTTAACCTTCACGGGTAGGGTTAATTGCGTGGCCAGCTTTCAAGCAGAAGGCTAATCCTTGGATTAGCCTTCAATTTCCCAACAATAACTGGATCATCGGATATGGCGTTTGGCGGCGGCTTTGGTTGTTACGCCGCCTTCGCAGTGCTTTCCTTCTGTGTCTGTCTCGCTTCAAGAATTGCCATGCAGATCAAATAGCTTAGCATGACATCCTGCTGGGCGTCGGCCAGCAATTTTGCCGCCTGCAGAAGGTCCGTGACATGCACTCGGTGTGACATCGGAAACTCCCCTCTCTTTAATCATTGCAAGAGCAAATAGTAATATTCAATTATTATAATTCAACTGCAAGTTATCGATGGCAATTATCCTTAATTGCTTTCTTTTGAGACACCTGTATGAGGCGAGTTATTCTAAAAGAAGCTCGCTCACAGTGACGGTTCTGTTTCCAGCAGCCCGGCCTGCCGAAACCATTGCTCGATGCTCTCCTGCACCGCTGCCTTTGCCTCATCCAGCGTATCGGCCGACTGAAAATCAAATCGGATCGTACCGTTGCAACCGGAAACCATCCACTTCCAGTTCGTTTGACCATCATGCTGCAGCACATAGGCAAGTTCTTGCTGGCCGAGCATGCCGGCGAAGGAGCGATTCCGGATCGGCTTCCATGTCAGTGGGATTTCCTGCAACACCTCGACCATACCTCCGCGGTTTCTCATGACTGCAAAATATACGGCGCTGATCGATTGTGCATAACCCTGTCGTTTGAGGGGTTTTTCCAAATCCGGCATTGTTGCTTAACCGACGTGCGAATTTGTCATCGGGATCGCCTTTTACAAAACAATCTATTGACCTTAAGGCCCGAGTGTTTGAAAGGAAAAGCACGCGGACGTGGCGAAACTGGTAGACGCAAGGGACTTAAAATCCCTCGGAGAAATCTGTACGGGTTCGACCCCCGTCGTCCGCACCATTTCCCCGAACCGGGATGCCACGATCAATTGGAGCTCGAGCATGTCACTTCCCGATAAAGCATTTCCCGTTTCCTGGGATCAGTTTCACCGCGACGCACGTGCGCTCGCATGGCGCCTCGCCGGCAATGGCGGTGAGTGGAAGGCGATCGTCTGCATTACCCGCGGCGGGCTTGTTCCGGCGGCGATCGTCTGTCGCGAGTTGAACATCCGGCTGATCGAGACAGTCTGCGTCGCCTCCTATCATGACTATGACGCGCAAGGCGAGATGTACGTGCTCAAGGGCATTTCGGAGGAACTGAAGGCCGATGGCGGGCAAGGTGTGCTGATCATCGACGATCTGACCGACACCGGCAAGACCGCAGCCGTGGTTCGGGCCATGCTGCCCAAGGCGCATTTCGCAGCCGTCTACGCCAAGCCGAAGGGCCGGCCGCAGGTCGATACCTTCGTCACCGAGGTCAGCCAGGACACCTGGATCTATTTCCCATGGGATATGGGCTTCACCTATCAGGAGCCGATCGCCAAGGGCTCGCGCGGCTAATTTCGGCTCGACCGTTTTGAAGTCTCTTGCCGCTCCGGCAATTGCCCTGTGTGCCGGTTCATTTATAAGTCTTGTCGAATATGATCTGGTTTTTCAGTGGTCTGATCTGATACATTGAACCATCTTTCGCGGCGATATCGCTGCGGCAGCAAGAATCCGAACGGAAAGCCCGAGGCTTTGCTCAACGGATCGCAGTGGGAGGACGGACCATCTTACGCAGGGCGCTCGTTTCGGCCGCGGTTGGCGCAGGCTTCTGGTCGTTCCAGGTCCTTCCTTCATTCGCCAGTGACATTCACGTCGAGCCGGTTACGGCCTACATTAACGCCAATGTCAGGGCGTGGATCGAAGACCCGGCCATTATCGAAGGACTGAAAGGTCAGAACGAGCTTCATGCACATCTGACCCCTCTGGACATTGATCGCCTTGACGCAGTTTGGCGCGCCGAATTTTCAAGCAACGTCCAGCCGCTGATCGATTCGGTCATCAGCAGCCCGCTGTCGAAATTCCTGAAGGACAAGCAGGTCGCCTCGGGCGGCGTCATCACTGAAATCTTCGTGATCGACGCAAAGGGCTTGAGCATCGGCGAAAGCGAGGTCAGTTCCGACTATTGGCAGGGTGACGAACTGAAATGGCAAAAGACCTACCTTGCCGGCCCTGCCATCCTGTTCGTCGACAAGGCGGAAAAGGACGAATCGACGCAAACGCTACAGTCGCAGGCGAGCCTGACGGTTTGCGACCCTGAGACCGGCCAGCCGATCGGCGCCATCACCATCGGCATCAATCTCGACGCTCTGTAAAGTCCAGCGCGACGGCTGGCTGGCCACCTCCCCGCAAGTCACCCTGTCGTCAGGCGACAATGAAATCGCTGTTCGTCAAAGCGAGATTGATGGTGAGAAGGGCAAATTGCGTGCGGCCGTCCACGCCACTACCATTGGCATCGTAGAACAGCTTGCCCGTGTCTGTTTCGTAGATGATCCGGTCGTTGGCATCCTGCGCCTGGCCGCTTGTGTTTTTGACAAATGCGGTCGCCACAAGCGTCCCGAGGCCCGTCAGCGCTGTGAAGATCGCATCCTCAAGCCGGATGGTGTCGTCGGCGACCAGAAAATCGGTGATCGTATCGATGTTGGTTGAAGCGCTCAGCGCTGCGTCGAAAACGAAGGTGTCCGCGCCGGCACGGCCTGTCAGATTGTCGATGCCGGTACCGCCAATGATCAGGTCATCCCCGGTGCCGCCATTTATGATATCCGCCCCCGCACGGCCATTCAGGGTGTTGTCGCCGGTGTTTCCGTTCAGCGTATTGGCAAGCCCGTTACCCGTCCCACCGATGTCGCCGCTGCCCTGCAACGTCAGTACTTCGATTGTCGCGTAGCTTTCAAGCGAACGTGTAATCGTGGTGAAAATGCGGTCCGCAGCACCGGAACTGTCCGTCACCGCATCGTTTTCGGCTCCCAATACATACGTGTCATTGCCCGCGCCTCCAGTCAGGCTATCGGAACCCGAGCCACCATCAAGGGTATTATTGCCGGCATTTCCGGCGATCTGGTTGTTGAGACCATTGCCGGTTGCGTTGATGTTGTCGCTTCCCAACAACGTCAGCCGCTCGATTGTCGCATAGCCCGCCAGCGATCGGGTGATCGTTGATGTGATACGGTCGGCGGTGCCTGCCGTATCGATAATGCTATCGCTATCCGCGCCGAGCACGTAGGTGTCGTCGCCCGAACCGCCTGTCAGCGTATCGAGCCCCGCCCCGCCGTCGAGGACGTTGTTGCCGCCGTTGCCGGCGATCAGGTTGTTGAGGCCATTGCCGGTCGCGTTGATGTTGTCGCTTCCCAGTAACGTCAGCCGTTCGATTGTCGCATAGCCGGCAAGAGAGCGTGTGATCGTCGAGGTGATGCGGTCGGCGGTGCCTGCCGTATCGATAATGGTATCATTATCCGCGCCGAGTACGTAGGTGTCGTCGCCCGAACCGCCTGTCAGCGTGTCGAGCCCCGCCCCGCCGTTAAGGACGTTGTTGCCGCCATTGCCGGCGATCAGGTTGTTGAGGCCATTGCCGGTTGCGTTGATGTTGTCACTTCCCAGCAACGTCAGCCGCTCGATTGTCGCATAGCCGTCGAGTGAGCGCGTGATCGTCGAGGTAATGCGATCGGCCGTACCCGAACTGTCGGTGATCGTGTCGTTATCCGCGCCGAGTACGTAGGTGTCGTCGCCGGAACCGCCGGTCAGAGTGTCGAGCCCCGCGCCGCCGTCGAGGACGTTGTTGCCGCTATTGCCGGCGATCAGGTTGTTCAGCCCGTTGCCGGTCGCGTTGATGTTGTCGCTTCCCAGTAACGTCAGCCGTTCGACTGTCGCATAGCCGGCAAGAGAGCGTGTGATCGTCGAGGTGATGCGGTCGGCTGTGCCGGAGCTGTCGGTGATCGTGTCGTTATCCGCGCCGAGCACGTAGGTATCGTCACCGGCACCGCCGGTCAGCGTGTCAAGCCCCGCGCCACCGTCGAGGACGTTGTTGCCGCCATTGCCGGCGATCAGGTTGTTGAGGCCATTGCCGGTCGCGTTGATGTTGTCGCTTCCCAGTAACGTCAGCCGCTCGATTGTCGTATAGCCTGTCAGTGATCGCGTGATCGTCGACGTAATGCGATCGGCGGCGCCTGCCGTATCGATAATGGAATCGTTATCCGCGCCGAGCACATAGGTATCGTCGCCCGCCCCGCCGACGAGAGCGTCCGCGCCGTCGCCGCCGTCAAGCGTGTCATTGCCTGATCCAACTGACGTTGAGTCAATCGGATCCGGAACCACAATCCCGAGAGCATAGGTGGTTCCAATCGGGATCACCACGCCTGGAGGTCCGCCCGCTCCGGTTCCGTTGTAGACCCCGACCTTGACGAAATACTGACCCGGCGTCGTCACAGTATAGGCGATGAAGCTTTTCCAGTTAACGCTGACGGAGGTGCTGTCACCGGTGTCGGTGACGGAATCCTCATTATAGGCCAGCAATGTCCCGGAGGCATCGTAAAGCTCGATATAGCTGTCCATGGTGCCGTCAATATCGAGTGTAACCTGGCCCGGCGCTTTGACCTCAAAAGAAAACCAGTCGAAGTTCCCATCCCCGGTGCCGCTGACCACCACGCTGGGGTTGGTATCCGAATGTTCCACGTTGGGGTCGGTATGGTCGCCGATGAAGCTGCTGAGACTGCGCGCTGTCGCCCTTGTGCCGTTCGTATTGTCGCCTGCTTCGGTGAACAGGCCGGTGCCCGTATATGTATCGGCAGGCGTGCGGAAATCGCCATAAAGCGTATCGGCACCAAGACCGCCGGAAAGCGTATCCGATCCCGCGCGCCCGATCAGCACGTCATTGCCTCCATTGCCGTCAAGGGCGTTGGCTGCGCTGTTGCCGCCGATCTCGTCGTTGCCGGATCCACCCTTCGCGTTTTCGATCAGCGATCGCGCGTCCCCTTCGTATTGAAGCGCGTTATAGACATTGCCGCTGGCATAGGCACCCTGCCCGAGATTGGCGCGTTGCAACTGGGATACCAGCGACCAGCCACCCGGCGACAGATCGATCAAGGCATTGTCGGTCGCGGTCGAGAAATCATAGGTATCATTGCCATTGCCATCCCAGATCGTCAGGAAGACACGATTTGCCGCGCCGCCGATGCCCCCTCCCGGTGCACCCTGTCCGATCCCGTTGACGAACAACTCGCCGGTCGTTGTCGACCAAGTGTAGACAGTGCTGTCGGAATTGGTGTCGAAATCGGCACCATAGAGGTGCTGGACCGCGGCGATGTCATACATCATCAGCGTCTGCGCGTAGCCGTACGTCTCGTTGGTGTAACCGCTTGTCAGACCCCCGACATAGCTGCGGTACGTCATAACGGAAAACTCCATCCCGTCGCGATCATGCGGGATGGCGTATTCAAATCCTGAATTGCTCGTGCCCGCGTCATGGCCATGACTGAGACCAATGGCATGGCCGAACTCGTGAATATGTGTGGCCCAGGCATATGTACCGAGCTCTGGCGTCTGGTAGGAGGCATAGTCATTACCGAACCAGACATCACCGCCGGAATTCACCTGGCTGAGTTCAGGAAAATCCGCGACACGCGCCGTTGCAAGGTTGCTGCCGCCGAACAGATCGGTCTGCCCGATGGTCAGATCGGAAGCACCGAACGGATCCGATGCCAGGGAAATATCCAGATTGGATATCTGCTCAAACGAGCCAAAGGTGAAAAGCGCTGTTCCCGAAGCGACAGTGCCCTCGAGGATCGACTGGATCGCGTTCTGCTGGATGGCGCTGATCTGCTGAAATCCGCTTATCGCATAGGGATAGGTCACGCCGAAATCGGTGAAACTATCGGCAAAACTATAGGTGATCGGCCCTGCCCACTGCGTTCCATACAAAACGCCGTCGATATATTGATCGCCCGTCGGCGTGGCGCTGATGACATTTGTCATGTGTTCCCCCGGAATAGGGCGTCGGTGATCGCGCCCTGGCCATCCGCTCCCAAAAGCTCGGCCGTGCTTTCAAAAAAGTCGCCCATAATTTCTGATCGTCAAAAAAGGCAGGGCAAAAGATAAAAAATGCCAGAATTTGAAACAGTCGGTTACGCTGGCACGATAGCATCGGACAGTGCGCGCCAAAAGATGTATTTTAGCAAAGTGATAATCCCACTGTTTTTATAAAATCATTCGTATCAAATGGTTATGGGGATATGTGGAACTGGAAAGGTGAAATGATCCTTCTCGCATCCCATCGATCTTTGCTATGTATTGGCTTGGCCTTGGCTTGTGCATTGTTTGTGACGCCGTCGGGAGCGTCTGGCGGCAGCGGCAGTGCGGTGGAACCAATGATTCCGGCCCGGGAGGGCGATGCTGCCGTAAGCGAAGAGTTTCGCGCGGCGCAGGCCAGCGACACAGCTGCCGCCTGGAGGCTGTTCATCGCCCGCCACCCCCGCCATGCACTTGCGCAAGAGGCACGGCGGCGCCTGGGTGCGAATGCACCAAAATAGCGCGCCCGAAATCGCGGCCGCAATGTCAACGCCTGCCATTCGAATCAGTTTTTCCCCAGGACCATAGTTGGGCCACTTTGGCTATGGCGGATGATGGCCATGGTAAATCTAGTATGGTTTTTCACCCGCAAATTTTCACAAAATCGCTTGACCTTGCGGACGTCGGTGGAGGTAAGCCAGCGAAGCATCTGATTTTGCTGGATTTGCTTTCTGTCCCCGTTTTCCACAGGCCACACACACAACATCTGGTGTTCATAAATACGGCACAAACCAGCCCTTGACGGAATCGGGTCCAATGCCGTTAATGGATTCCACGTTGCGGCGGCGGCGGGACCGGGCAAATTTCGAGGCCGGTTCATTTCAGGAAAAATCGTCTGTGTTTCAGGCGGCCCGGTGGATGATCCGCCGGTCGCGGCGGTTATTTTTTGTGATTTCCGAAGGCGCCAAACACGTCACAAAAAGCTGGCGTAAAGAAGCTGTTGATACTATATTTAGTGTTTGCAGCCACAATCAGCACAAGATACAGGGTGACCCGAGACGGGTTTCCCATCAGATCGGAAACGGAAACTGGCTGCGCGAAACTCCCGCGCGGCCGGACGGGGATAATTGTGCCCTGAGCCTAAGCGGTTCGGGCATGCGGCAAACAAAGGACAAGGGACAATGCAGATCGAACGTCGTTTCACCAAGGCCGGACAGTCCGCCTATGCTGAGATCGAATTCCGCAAGGCCATCAGCGAGATCAAGAATCCGGATGGCTCGATCGTCTTCCGCCTCGCCGATATCGACGTGCCGGCGCAGTTTAGCCAAGTCGCTGCCGACATTCTCGCCCAGAAGTATTTCCGCAAGGCCGGCGTTCCCGTGCGCCTGAAGAAGGTTGAGGAAAACTCCGTTCCGTCCTGGCTGTGGCGCTCCGAAGCCGACCTTTCTGCCATGAAGGACCTGCCGAAGGAGCAGCAGTACGGTTCCGAAACCGATGCCCGTCAGGTTTTCGATCGCCTGGCCGGCACCTGGACCTATTGGGGCTGGAAGGGCAACTATTTTGCATCCGAAGAAGACGCCCTCGCCTTCCGCGACGAGCTCGCCTATATGCTTGCCACCCAGCGCGTTGCGCCCAACAGCCCGCAGTGGTTCAACACCGGCCTGCACTGGGCCTATGGCATCGACGGCCCCGGCCAGGGTCATTTCTACGTCGACCCCTTCACCGGCAAGCTGGTGAAGTCGAAGTCGTCCTACGAGCATCCGCAGCCGCATGCCTGCTTCATCCAGTCCGTCGGTGACGATCTCGTCAACGAGGGCGGCATCATGGACCTGTGGGTGCGTGAGGCCCGCCTGTTCAAATATGGCTCCGGCACCGGCTCCAACTTCTCCTACCTGCGCGGCGAAGGCGAAAAGCTCTCGGGCGGTGGCAAGTCGTCGGGCCTGATGTCCTTCCTGAAGATCGGCGACCGCGCTGCCGGCGCCATCAAGTCGGGCGGCACGACCCGCCGTGCGGCTAAGATGGTCGTCGTCGATATCGATCACCCGGATATCGAGGACTACATCAACTGGAAGGTCAAGGAAGAACAGAAGGTCGCGGCTCTCGTCACCGGCTCCAAGATCGTCGCCAAGCACCTGAAGGCGATCATGAAGGCCTGCGTCAACTGCACGGCCGACAACGACGCCTGCTACGACCCCAAGCAGAACCCTGCCCTGAAGCGCGAAATCAAGGCCGCCAAGCAGAGCCAGGTTCCGGAAAACTATGTCAAGCGCGTCATCCAGTTTGCCAAGCAGGGCTATAAGGACATCGAGTTCAAGACCTACGACACCGACTGGGATTCGGAAGCCTATCTCACCGTGTCCGGCCAGAACTCCAACAATTCCGTCTCCCTGAAGGACGACTTCCTGCGCGCCGTGGAAGCCGACGGCACCTGGAACCTCACCGCCCGCAAGGACGGCAAGGTCATGAAGACGCTGAAGGCCCGCGACCTCTGGGAACAGATTTCCCATGCCGCCTGGGCATCGGCCGATCCGGGCCTGCATTTCAACACAACCATGAACGACTGGCACACCTCGCCGGCCGCAGGCTCGATCCGCGCATCCAATCCGTGCTCGGAATACATGTTCCTCGACGACACGGCCTGCAACCTTGCCTCGCTGAACTTGCTTCAGTTCAAGGACGCCGCCACCAGGAACATCAACATCGCCGATTACGAGCATGCCGTCCGCCTGTGGACGCTGGTTCTCGAAATCTCCGTGATGATGGCACAGTTCCCGTCAAAGGAAATCGCCGAGCGCTCTTATGAATACCGCACGCTCGGCCTCGGCTACGCCAATATTGGCGGCCTGCTGATGTCCTCCGGCATCCCCTACGATTCCACCGAAGGCCGTGCCATCGCGGGTGCGCTCACCGCCATCATGACCGGCGTCTCCTATGCGACCTCCGCCGAAATCGCTGCGAAGCTTGGGCCTTTCCCGGGCTTCAAGCCGAACCGCGAATCGATGCTGCGCGTCATCCGCAACCATCGCCGCGCCGCCCATGGCGAAACGCAAGGGTATGAAAGCCTGTCGGTCAACCCGGTCGCCCTCATCCACGGCGAATGCCCGGATCAGGCCCTGATCGCCCATGCGACCGCCGCCTGGGACAAGGCGCTGGAACTCGGCGAAAAGCACGGCTATCGCAATGCCCAGGTCTCGGTTATCGCGCCCACCGGCACGATCGGCCTCGTCATGGATTGCGACACGACCGGCATCGAGCCCGATTTCGCCCTCGTCAAGTTCAAGAAGCTCGCCGGCGGCGGCTACTTCAAGATCATCAACCGTGCTGTTCCGGAAGCGCTGCGCACCCTCGGCTATTCGGAAAGCCAGATCGCCGAGATCGAGGCCTATGCCGTCGGCCATGGCAATATCAACCAGGCACCGGCCATCAACCCCGGCTCGCTGCGCGCCAAGGGTTTTTCCGACGACAAGATCGAGGCGATCAACGGCGCCACCAAGGCTGCCTTCGACATCAAGTTCGTGTTTAACCAGTGGACGCTGGGCCTTGATTTCCTGAAGGAAACCCTGAAGGTCACCGACGAGCAACTCGCCGACATGAGCTTCAATCTGCTCGAGCATATCGGTTTCTCGAAGAAGGACATCGAAGCCGCCAACATCCATGTCTGCGGTGCGATGACGCTGGAAGGTGCGCCGTTCCTGAAGGCCGAGCACCTGCCGGTGTTCGATTGCGCCAACCCTTGCGGCAAGATCGGCAAGCGTTACCTGTCGGTTGAAAGCCATATCCGCATGATGGCGGCTGCCCAGCCGTTCATCTCCGGCGCGATCTCCAAGACCATCAACATGCCGAACGAGGCGACGGTCGAGGATTGCAAGGCCGCCTATATGCTCTCTTGGAAGCTGGCGCTGAAGGCCAACGCGCTCTATCGCGATGGTTCCAAGCTCTCCCAGCCACTCAACGCCTCGCTGATCGAGGACGATGAGGACGAGGATGCGATGGAGGATTTCCTGGCAGCGCCCGCCGCTGCCCAGGCTGTCACCGTCACCGAAAAGATCATCGAGCGCGTCATCGAGCGGGTCACCCGCGAGCGTGAAAAGCTGCCGAACCGCCGCCAGGGCTACACCCAGAAGGCGATCGTCGGCGGCCACAAGGTCTACCTGCGCACCGGCGAATTCGGCGACGGCCGCATCGGCGAGATCTTCATCGACATGCACAAGGAAGGTGCGGCCTTCCGCGCGATGATGAACAACTTCGCCATCGCCATCTCGCTCGGCCTGCAATACGGCGTGCCGCTGGAGGAATATGTGGAGGCCTTCACCTTCACCAAGTTCGAGCCGGCCGGCATGGTGCAGGGCAATGACGCGATCAAGAACGCCACGTCGATCCTCGACTACGTGTTCCGCGAACTCGCCGTCTCCTACCTCAACCGCCACGACCTTGCCCATGTCGACACCTCCGACTTCGGCAACACGGCGCTCGGCAAGGGCATCCAGGAAGGCAAGACCAACCTGATCTCCACCGGCTGGACCCGCGGCCACAAGCCGACCCTCGTCTCCGGCGGCCAGATCGACCGTGCCTCCGGCGAGCCGAAGGGGGCCGCAACCGCAGCCCCCGCCAAGGCCTCCGGCGGCGCCAACGTCACCGCCTTCTCCGGCAGTGCTGCCCGCAAGCTCGAACCGGTCGCCGCCATCTCGACCTCCGAAATCGTCGCCTTCAAGCGCGACTACGAGGAACGCGCCGCTGAACTCGCCGAAGAGGTCGCAGACGACGCCGGCACCGAACCGGACGTCACCGCCCTCTTCTCCGACAAGGCCGCAGCAGAAGCCGCCGCCGCCAAGGCCGACGCCAAGAAACTGGAAGCCGAACGCCGCATCCGCTCGATCGCGCAAGGGTATACGGGCAACATGTGCTCGGAATGCCAGAACTTCACGATGGTGCGGAATGGGACCTGCGAGAAGTGCGACACTTGTGGGGCGACGAGCGGGTGCAGCTGATCGGGAGCACTCTTGTTATTTTACGATTAAATGACATAAATTCACCCGTCTCTCGGCGGGTGAATTTTCTTAATGAAGCGGGCTGGTAAACTTAGTAATGGCTTATCTTGAACATATACCGTTAAAGCCGCTCTACCATTATACTACAGAAGCCGGTTTTAGCGGGATACTGAAATCACGCGAGATTTGGTTGTCAGATTTACAGCTGTCGAATGATCCAAGGGATATCCAGCTAGGTCTAGAAACACTTAAGAGCCTAACACGCGAAATCGGCGAAAAGGAATATTCTCCGGAAAATGCTAAAGTATTAGATTTGCTAATCTCAAAGATGATTTCATATTTTAGGTCTTCCAGATGCTACACCACTTGCTTTACTCCTCACCCTGACGACTTAAACATGTGGCGCGAATACGGAGGTAATGGACAGGGTTACTCCTTAGGTTTCCGTTCTAGAGCAATTACAGACATGCATGGTCGAATTTATAAAGTTAGGTACGTAGATGATAATAGTAGATCGGATCTTTACAATCTCGTTTCTGAGATTGTAAAGCCGATCGAGATATACGGCGAAGCTGTTTTCAAGGATGTTAAAACAGAAGTAGAAATGGCAACAGCGCTTATTTCTATTGTCAATTCGTTAAAGCACGTAACATGGCAGTATGAAAATGAGGTGCGCCTGACCTTTGCCTCTGGAGAGGCAGCCTCCTCACCTAAAATACCAACATCCATACTTCCCAATGGCAAAGAGAAACATTGGATTCCCCATAAAATAAGACAAGTTAACGGAGTGAACGTAAAGTATCATTCTTTCCCGTTTGGAAAATTTGTTAAGGATACTAACGACCACAGAGAAGCAATTTTCGAAGTTGTAGTAGGACCAAAATCGAAGCTGTCGCATAGCGAGGTACACCAAATGCTCCTAGATGGTGGCTACAGCAATTTCGTTATCAAGAAGTCCGTGTGCGCTTTTAGATAAAAGGCAGGAATACTGCGCCGTTTGTCTATACCCATAAAAGCGATGATCCACCTATCTCCCCCTCGGCGGGGGAGAAAGCAATTTCAACATCTTAGCGTCAGCTAAGTGTTAGAAATTGCAAGAGAGGGGGTAGGTCCAGGACAAGAAACGATCCCCTCACCAACAAAATCTAACACTTAGCTGAAGCTAAGATGTTGATTTTGTATCCTCTCCCGCAAGGGGAGAGGTAACGTGCCGCACGCTCCCCATTCCTCTTGAACTCCTGTTCGAGAGAGGTGGTGTGATAGAATTGTGGTGGGTCGGCATTCCCTCTATCTCCCCCTTGGCGGGGGAGAAAGCAATTTCAACACCTTAGCTTCAGCTAAGTGTTAGAAATTGCAAGAGAGGGGGTAGGCATGGGCGCACGGACGAATTCCGGAAAAGGAACGATCCCCTCAGCAACAAAATCTAACACTTAGCCTGCGGCTAAGATGTTGATTTTGTATCCTCTCCCGCAAGGGGAGAGGTAAGGCCCCTCATTCGCCGGTATTCTTGAGTTCCGATAGAATCGTCAGGCAGACGCCATCGAGATTCTTCACCACTTCCTCGTTCCAGAACCGGAGGATGCGAAAACCCTCGCCCTGAAACAGGGCATCGCGCGCCAGATCGCGCGCATTCCCGGCATGCTGGAAACCATCGACCTCGACAATCAGCCGGGCTTCGAAGCAGACGAAGTCGAGGATGTAGCCGCTGAGCGGCACCTGCCGTTTGAATTTGAAGCCTTCCAGCTGCCGGTTGCGCAGCGCCTGCCACAGCGCAGTCTCCGCCCGCGTCGCATCGGCCCGCATGGCCTTGGCAAAGTGACGATGCTGATCGGGGACCTTGCGATGCATGCAGGTTTTCCGGAGGTTGAAGACGGTGCGGCAAGCCTATCTCCCCCTCGGCGGGGGAGAAAGCAATTTCAACATTTTAGCTTCAGCTAAGTGTTGGAAATTGCAAGAGAGGGGGTAGGCATGGACGCAAGAAACGATCCCCTCACCTGAAAAATCTAGCACTTAGCTGAAGCTAAGGTGCTGATTTTTCTTCCTCTCCCGCAAGGGGAGAGGTAACTCGCGGTGCCTCTCTGCCAAAAAACAGGGATGATAATCTGCCGCGACGGCGCGGCACCCCTACCTCTCCCCTTGCGGGAGAGGACACAAAATCAACATCTTAGCCAAAGGCTAAGTGTTAGATTTTGTTGGTGAGGGGATCTCCACCGCGAGTGAAAAAGTCCCCGCCTTGAAAACCCATGCCATACTCCTCCCGTCCCGCCACGGATACACTGCCAGCCGTGGCAGCGAGGCGGGACCGGCGCTGGTTTCAGGGAAAGGACGGACGTCCCTGCGACCGGGGTTCGCGGAAAATGGTTTCCCTCCGCAGGCTGTCGCGGCTGCGGACGTGCCTGTATGGCACACAAGACCGGCCAAGGGGGCCGGTTGCAGAGAAACCGGAGTCGCGGGCAAAAACCGCCGAACGGGGCGCTGAGAGGTGTCACTTTTACTATTCAAACGAGGCAGCTTTCAGCGCCCCGTCCGACTTGGCACTTTGACAAACACGGGCGCAATCCGCCGCGTGAAGGATTTATCATGGCGGCAAAGACTGACCTCGCCTGTCGGAGATTGAAAAGCCTGGCGGGGAATGATCCGCCTTCAGGCCGCGTCCTACGCCGGCCGCGCCACCGGCGTCACATACCGCGTCTCGACCAACCCCTGCACCGAGAAAATCAGGAACGCGGTCTCCTGCCCGATCCGGTCGCCGTCCATCAGGCGCACGACATCGTCGATGCCGGCAACGGGCCTGTCGTTGATGGCAAGCACGAGGTCTCCCTCCTGCAGACCGCCCTTGTCCGCCGGGCTGCCGGGGTCGACGCGGCGCAGGCGCACGGAGGTCGTCTGGGTGACGCCGGCCTTAAGCGCCACGCGGCGGTGAAGCTCGATCGTATCGGCGGCAATGCCGATGAAGGCGCGGCGGACCTTGCCGAAACGCAGGAGTTCAGAGATCACATATTGCGCGGTGTTGGAGGCGACGGCAAAGGCGATGCTTTGGGCGCCCATGATGACGGCGGTGTTGACGCCGATCACTTCGCCGCCCGAAGACACGAGCGGCCCGCCCGAATTGCCGGGATTGAGTGCGGCGTCCGTCTGGATGACGTCGTCGATGAGGCGTCCGTTGGATGCCCGCATAGAGCGGCCGAGGGCGGAAACGATGCCGGCTGTCACCGTCCATTCGAACCCCAGCGGATTGCCGATCGCAATCGCGATATGGCCGCGCTTCAACCGCTTGGAATCGCCAAGGTTCGCCCATGGGCCGACGCCGCTATTGGCCCGGATCAAAGCGATGTCGGTATCCGGATCGCGTCCCAGCACGCGGCCCTCGGTGACGAACCCGTCGGGCGTGGTGATCCTGACCGATCGCGCCGTATCGACGACATGGTTGTTGGTGACGATCAGCCCGTCCGGCGAGATCGCAAAACCGGAGCCGTGGCCGCCCTGCCCGCCGATCCGCTCGATGCGGCTGACCGTCGGGCCGACCAGGTCGACCGCGCCCGCCAATGTATGTGAATACGCATCAAGCAGGCTGTCATCATCCGCCGGCTCGATGTTTCTGTCCATGAATCCCATGTGAAATGCCCTCCGGCGCCTGTAGACGCGTTCTGTAGAGGACCGGCAGCGGCCTGTTTTTGGAAGGAGGCTGTCAGTGCGACATGTTTGTGTTGCTTGATAGATGAGACCGGGCATCCGGAGTTTCAAGCGCCACCGGACGATGATCGTCCTCTCCCGCCGACGCTCGTGCACGGCCTGCGGTATAGCCCTTGGCGCACACGGCCATACGCCGGCGCCCCCTAACGAGGGAGCAGCCGCCTTGCCGATACCATCCCGCTCATCCTGCCGCCACGCCGCGCGTGTGATCGTTGATCTCGATCCAGTAGCCGTCGGGATCCTGCACATAGGCCTGCCGGAAACCGTCGCGCCGCAGGCCGATCTGCCCCACATTTCCCGGCCAGTCGTAGAACGTGATGCCCTTGGCCTTGATATCGGCGACGAAGGCATCGAAATCCTCGACGCGCAGCGCGAAATGCGTATCCTTGGTGAGAAACGTCTCGCCGAAATCCCCCTCAATGAGGTGGATCGTATCGAGGCCGCCGATCGTCAGCCAGACGACATTGGCGCTGCCGGTCCGTTCGATCGGCTCGAAGCCCAGGATTTCAGTATAGAACGCGACGCTTCGATTAAGGTCGCGCACCAGCAATGCGAAGTGGTCGAGACTGTAGGTATGACGCATCGGTTCCTCCCGTCATTCCGTTCCCGTTTATTTCACCCGGTCTTCGGCCGCAAGCCTTGCCGCCTGCTCAACGGCCACATCGTAGCCTTCCCCGGCATCGGCGCCTGGGGCGCAGATCGTTTTGGTCGATGGGCTGTTGGCAAGAATGCTATTCGAGGTCGGCGTCGATGCGTTCGATCAGGCCGCCCGCGTTGACCACGATCTTGAAGACACCGATCTCGTGGCCGAATTCGCCTGTGAAATCGAGACGAACGGTGACGTTGCGGTCGTCGAGCGCTTCGAGCGACAGAAGCTTACTCCTCGTGTTGTAGCCGACGAAGAAGCGTTCGAGGTAGCCACGAACACCATCCTGGCCGACGAAAGCGTCGCCCACCGAGACGTCATCGATGACGGCATCCGATGCGAACACGCCCAGCGCCCCATCGACATCGAAGGCGTTGGCGGTGCGAATGAAGGATTCGACGATCGTCTGCATGGCGCGTACCTCAGAGATCGATGATCGTGGTGTCGGCGATGGTTTCAGCGAAACCGTTTCCGAACAGGCCGGCCGGGGTCTGGAAACCGGGCCGTGACTCGCCTGCCAGAACGCGACGTCCGGCTTCGGCAGCAGCCATCGCCGTGAAGGTGTAACCGTTGACCGTGTCGAGCAGCGAGCGGGCGATCCGCCCATCCGCATCGGTGACCTCGACCACCGCCTGATAACGGTTCGCCAGCCGCTCCTCTTTGCTCGGCCCGTCCGGAAGCAGGGAGAGATCGCCCTGCGGAAAACCGTCGCCCGTCACATGGACGAAGGTCTCGATGTCAGGAACGCCGGTCGCCCACCAGATTGTGACGAGGTCGGGCAGCGTTACTCGGAAACAGTCAACGGTCCCTCTGCCGAAGTCGAACGTGTGAACGTCTGCCTCCGCCGGGGTCAATGCGCCATGCACGCGCTTCAAAGTTTCGACCGTCAAGTTCTCCGTGGCGCTGATCGCCGATCCGCGAGAAAGGCCACCAGCGACATGCAATGCGATCCTGATCTTTCGTGCATCTCGGACTTTTCCGGCTGCGTGCCCGGCGAGACTGCCGAGCATCGCAACGCTTCCGCCACCGCCCGGCATCAACATCATGCCTGCGGCCTTTGCGGCATCATCGAGTGCTTCGGCCAGACGGTAGCTGTCGAGTTCCGCGGCGGTGTCGAGGTAGTGCACGCCATTGCGGATCGCAGCCCTCATGAGCGCGTCGGCGGTGCGCATGAACGGACCGGCACAGTTCAGGAGGACGGCGATATCGGCGAGCCCGCAATCGATCGCCACCTCATCGTCGAGACCGAACACGCGATATTCCACGCCGAGTTCGGAAGCGAGCTTCGCCACGATCGCTTCGCTGCGGCCCGCGAGGACGATCGACGTACCTGCCGCCTTCGCATGGTCTGCCGCCATCCGGCCGGTGTAACCGGTCGCGCCATAGATCATCAGTTTTGTCATGTCAGTGCTGCCATTCCTTGTAGACGAATTCGAGGCTGTAGCCGTCGGAGTCGCGCACCTGCGCGGCGTAGTAGCGAGGATCGTAGTGAAGTTGCGGACCGGGCGGATGGATTTGCGAGGCGCCCGCAGCCATCGCCGCTGCAAAGGCGGCGTCGACCTGGTCAATACCATCTGCGACAAAGCCAATATGGGTGGAACGTCCTTCGACAACGCCTTCGCGTAGCCAGAAAAACACCCGGCCGTTTGCGCCAAACCCCTTCAGGTCAGGATGACCGGGAGGGCCATCCTTGCCTTCGTAGTCGTGCGCGTGGACAATCCCGAGCGGCGCCAGCGCCTTCTCATAGAAAGCGACAGATCGGGCGGTATCGCTGACAGATAGGAAGACGTGATCGAGCATGTCGCTCTCCTTGTTCAGATGATGTAGCCGCCCGCGACTTCGAGGTTCTGGGCATTGATCCAGCGGTTCTCGTTGGACAGCAGACTGGCGACGACGCCACCGATCTCATCCGGTTCGCCGACGCGACCGAGCGCAGTCTGGCCGGCAAGCATGGCTTCGAATTCGTCGTTCAACCCGCCACCCAGTTCGGTGCGGATCGCGCCGGGTGCGATCGAGTTCGCCCGGATGCCGCGACCGCCGAACTCCTTGGCCATGTAGCGGGTCAGCACCTCAAGGCCACCCTTGAACGCTGCATAGGGCGCGACGCCCGCGGTGGCCACGCGCGTGGTGGCGCTGGTGATGTTGATGATCTGGCCGCCGTCCGCCATCAGCGGCAGCAGGATCTGGGTGAGAAAGAACGGACCCTTAAGGTGGACGTTGAACAACCCTTCGAACTGCTCTTCGGTCACGGTGGCGATTGGATTGAACAGGCCGTATCCGGCGTTGTTGACGAGGTAGTCGAAGTCGCGGCGACCCCAGATGATTTCCAGCTCTGTCGCAACGGCCTCGCGAAACCCAGGGAACGAACTGGTGTCGCCAACGTCAAGCTTCAGCGCCACTGCCTCGCCGCCTTTCTGCAAAATCGTATTCACCACCTCTTCAGCCTTTTCGGGATTACTGTTGTAGGTGACAACAACGCCCATGCCTTTGCGAGCGCATTCAATAGCCGCGCTGGCTCCAAGCCCCCGGCTGCCTCCGGTGACGATAACGATCTTCATACCTATTTCCTTGCCTGTTCGATGTGACCTGACGCTAGGCCGACACCGTCTCACGCGCTCACCCATTTCTCTCTGAAACTTGCCTATTTCTGCTTCACTATTGCGGAGCGATCACCAGCCTGTCAGGGTCGCCCAATGGAAAAACAACTTCAGGAACTGCGCGCCCTGGCGTCGTCGGCGGAAAATCGCCGGACGGAAACGGGTATCCGGCGTATTGCGATGGTCCAGGGCGAGATCCCGGAACACAGGCTCTCTGCCGTCTACGAGCCGATGATCAACCTCATCCTGACTGGATCGAAGACGATGACGGTCGGTGAGCGAACCTTCGCCTACGACCCGGCCACCTACTTCGTCATGTCGGTCGACCTGCCGGCCGTTGGCTCCGTGCATCCATCGACCGCGGGAGAACCATATTTGGCAGTCAGCCTCACCCTCCACCCGCCGACGGTCGCGGCGCTCATCAGCGACCTACCCGTGCAGGTCTGCAGTCAACTCTTCGGATCGGGTTTCTCGATCGCCCCCGTCAACGAGGAGCTTCTTGACGCTTGGGTGCGCATGCTTCGGCTGATGGACCGCCCAGACGAGATCGCGGTGCTTGCACCAGCCTACGAGCGGGAGATCCTGTTTCGCGTGCTGCAGGGGCCGTTGGGCTGGATGCTGCGCGACATTGCGGCTCCTGACGCCGCCCTCTCACGGATCAGCATCGCCATCCAGTGGATACGAGAGAACTTCGCAAAGCCCCTGAGGGTCGAGGCGCTTGCCGAAATGGCGGCCTTGAGCGTTTCGGCGTTCCATCGCCACTTCAAGGCAGTCACGGCGCTGAGTCCAATCCAATATCAGAAGCAGATTCGGCTTCTGCATGCCCGCACCTTGCTGCTGGCCGGAGAAGGCAACGCAACAGCGGTAGCATTCGGTGTTGGGTACGAAAGCCCGAACCAGTTTAGCCGGGAATACGCGCGGCAGTTTGGGTTGCCTCCATCCAAGGATGTGGTGCGGCTGCGCGGTCGGGCAGCGTAATGAGGCCGTGGCCAGCGAGCGTCCTCACCAAACCACCGTGTCGCATCCAAGATCGCGGCGCTAAGCGCAATGCGCGATACGTTCTCCCGCAAATTGAGGTTTATGACAGCCAGGCCGCTGCTGAAGCGATCCTCTGGTCCATCCGAACGCGCGACGCCTACAACGCTCGCAAACGTGGAACGAACGTCCCCGTACGGGACACAATCTGGCACATTGCCGCGGGAAGCGCGGGTTTCTAAATTCATGTCAGCTTTTGGGGATGGGCCACAAGAAGCGACATGGCTGATTTGGAAGCGCAAAGCGGTCAAGACCGCCGTCGGCCCCTTTGCTGCCGTTCGAGGTCGATCCGAGGAACGTGCGGTATGTGCTAGAATGCGGCCCGAAGGCGGAATGCGACAGACGCACTGCGAGGGGCGCTGTGCTCTTGGAAGGGGAGATGAGGACTATGCCGACACCAGAGCAACCCAGTCTAATCGTTCGACAGAAATCCCCACAGAACATCGAGTTTCCGTTTGCGTCGCTTTCCGAATGGCTGATCCCAACCGAGCTGTTCTTCGTGCGAAACCATTTCCCGTCGCCCGACCTCGATGCGCGAGACTGGAGATTGCGCGTTGACGGGGCGGTGGAGCGGCCGATCGAACTTGACCTCGACAGCATCAAGGCGATGCAGAGCACGACTTTTACCGCCGTCGTCGAGTGCGCAGGAAACGGGCGCGTCTACTATGTGCCTCCGAGGGAGGGGTTGCAGTGGCAGAATGGAGCCGTCGGCAATGCCGCGTGGACAGGTGTTCTTCTGCGCGAGATTTTGGAAATGGCGGGCGTTAAGCGAACCGCATGTGAAGTTCTGCTCGCAGGCGCCGACAGTGGCGTCGTCGACGCGAACAAGAAAACGGCTTCTCCCGGCCCCATCGCCTTTGCGCGCAGTTTACCGCTTGAGAAGGCCATCGCTGACAGTACGATGCTTGCCTATTCGATGAACGAGGAGCCGTTGACACGCGATCACGGCTACCCGCTACGCGCGGTCGTGGGTGGCTGGTTCGGCATGGCTTGGGTCAAGTGGATCACGCATATCACGGTTGTGGAGCAACCGTTCCTTGGCTACTGGCAGGCGCGCGACTATTTCCGTTGGGAGCGCAGCCTCGGGGAACCCAGGCTGGTCCCCCTTGCGGAGATGGAGGTCAAAGCGCAGATCGCGCGTCCCGTACAGGGGGCGCGTCTCATCGCCGGCCAACCGTACCGGATTTTCGGAGCCGCCTGGAGCGGAGAGGCTGTTATCCGGCAGGTGCAGGTCTGCACCGGAGATGGCAGGGGCTGGCGCGAGGGAAGGCTCCTCGAAACAGAACGTCCCTTTGCATGGCGCTTGTGGGAGTACATGTGGACCCCTGAAGAAGTGGGGCGATATATACTGCGATGTCGCGCGATCGATGGGGCGGGGTGCGTGCAGCCCGACCTCCAGCGTTCCGACTGCGAGAGCTACGCGGCCAATTGGATCGTTCCGGTGGAGGTTACGGTCGTTCCCGAGCCACAGACGTACGAGGAGGAATTCGTGATCTAATCACCCGCATGGGGCGGAATGGCGGCTTTTGGCGCAACTGCGACCCGCGTTCTCACTGCGTCATGTCCGCTTTGCAGCAACAGTGACGGGTGGTTCGATGACCATTATGACGGCGCAAAGCGGAATGCGGCCATGCACAAAGTGGTGTCCGACGTCTACTTCGCGGCCCGATGCAGACATCAGACGATTGCAAAACTCGGTCGCTTACACACGGGTTTTGCGACAGGAATTCCTCTCATTTTTTGATGCTGAGAGGTCAATCGTTGAACTTAGGATTTCCGCAGCAACGGAAAGCTGCCTCGAAATAGCTTGCGAATCGCATAAGTCCGTGCTTATGTGTTCGCATGATCGAGAATGACTTCTTTCGAGCTTTGGCAGACCCGACCCGCCGTGCGATCTTTGAGAAGCTGGCGGCAGGGAGCATGAACGCTAGTGCCTTGCGCGAGGGCATGGAGATTAGCCAGCCGGCGATGTCGCAACACCTCGCAGTTCTGCGCAGTGCAAAGCTCGTGAGGGAAGAACGACAGGGGCGTTTCGTGAATTACGAAGTCGATCCCGATGGGTTGGCTCTCATCGCCCAGTGGCTCGCAAAATACCGCGCCTATTGGCCGGAGCGTATCGCAGCACTCAAAGTCTTGCTGAAGGACATGGATCAATGAACGAAGGGAAGACCAAGGAGCAGGATAGCGGCGTCGAGTTGGAGTTTGACTTGGGCGATCCGCCGCAAAAGGTCTGGCGTGCTGTCACCATTCCCGAACTTCGGGAAAGGTGGTTGCCGAAAGAGGCATTGGCTGAGCCCGATGCGATCACCGTCACCCCCGGCCAGGAAGTTCGCTACAAGCTGCGTGACGATAACCCGCCTTTCCTTGAAAGCACCGTGACGTTCACGATCACCCCGAATGCCACTGGCGGCACCTGCCTTCGGATCGTCCACGAACTGACGGACGCAAGATTCGGTGGAATGACAAGATCGCCGGCAAACAGCAACAGCCCGCTCCTCATGCTCGCCGCCTGACACGGCGAGCCTCCCGTTAAATTTTGAAAGTCTGGAGGTCGCCGATGCGCGAAGCGATGCAACTCGTCCCTATGGTTATAGAACAGTCCAGCCGGGGGGAGCGATCCTTTGATATTTATTCCCGGCTTCTGCGCGAGCGGATTATCTTCCTCAATGGCGAGGTGAACGATACAGTTTCGGCGCTCGTCTGCGCGCAATTGCTGTTTTTGGAAGCGGAAAACCCCAAGAAGCCCATCAGCCTTTACATCAATTCGCCCGGCGGCGTCGTGACCAGCGGCCTGGCCATGTACGATACCATGCATTACATTCGCGCCCCGGTGCATACGCTGTGCATGGGGACCGCCCGCTCGATGGGCTCGTTCCTGTTGATGTCCGGCCAGCCGGGCGAACGCACTGCGCTTCCCAATGCCAGCATCCATATTCACCAGCCGCTGGGCGGATTTCAAGGGCAGGCATCGGACATGCTGATACATGCCGAGGAAATGCAAAAGACCAAGCACCGCATGACACGGCTCTACGCGGAGCATTGCGGACGTTCCTACGAAGACTTTGAGCGCGCGATGGACCGCGACCGCTTCATGACGGCGGAGGAGGCGCTTGAATGGGGTCTTATCGACCGCATTCTGAAGATTCGGCAAGACACGAGCGATCTACAAGCTTTGCCGCAAAATCCCGATTAAGGCGGCCGTTTTCTCAACCTCTGCGATGTCGCAGAATAGGCGACGGCAGTCATAATGGCCGCGTTGGCGCTTTCCGGACGCGAGCGCCCGAGAAGCGGCCTGACTGCTTCCAGATGCCAGAGCGGGTGGTGTGAATGACCAAGATGAGGGCACGAAGCGGAGAGATTTCCGATGCGGGGCAGGAAGCTGACCGACGGCTCAAAGCTGAGGCACTTCAAGAGCGTCCACATCTGGTCTTGTAGCTACTCGACGATCTTCCAATAGGAATCTTTGCGGATCACCTTGCCATTCCGAAACGTATAAAGATCGCAACCCTGGACTTCCGTCTTTGTCCCGTTGACCGAGGTACCCATGAGGAACCATCTCGATATCCCAGTTCCGGATGCTTCATCAACGAAGTGTTCAGCATTGTTGTAAACAACGTCAGGCAGGCCCTGAAAGCGCGACGCCAGAGCCTCTCGCACCTTGGTCTTGCCTTCGAAACGAGACCCCCATGGATCGTGTCCGCGTGGCGTCTCCAATATGCAGTCTTCAGCGAAGTAAGTCATGATCAGATCGAGATCATGTGCGTTGAAGGCACCGCACAGGTCCATCAGTCGCCGACGCAAGTCCATCACGGTCTCCATCAATAGGGAAAGCGCGCTCGCGATCCTACCATGTTTCCTCCCGTTCTGCAGGAGGTGCATTGTTGCGCGGGCAATGGGTGAAGCCCCCATTGAGAAGATCCGTCGGAACTGCCCAGGCACACCGCCTCGATGCTCGCCCCAGCGGCATTTCGGACGAAAGAGACTATGCCTTGCCCAGATGCTTCGGCCAGAATTCCTGGTGGACTTTGGCAGCTTCGTCTTCGAGGTTCGTTGGGCCGACCACAGTGACGTTGCGCGCGCCGGTTTGCAACACCGCCCGGCTCGGCACGTTCAACCCGATCCCAGCGATCTTACCAAGCCGCGTTTCTGAGCACGCAAACACCACACGCCCGATGCCCGACCAGTAAATCGCCCCCGAGCACATCGCGCACGGCTCGGTGCTGGTGTAGAGCGTGCAATCACCGAGAAAAGCGGTGTCATATTGCTTCGCCGCCAGTTTAACCAGATTCATCTCGGCGTGGTTCGTCATATCGTGGCCGGTGAAGACGCTGTTTTCGGCACGAAGGATTACTTCGCCGTTCTTCACAAGCACCGAGCCAAATGGCTCGTCGCCGCCTTCCACCGCGGATTTCGAGAGCGCAATCGCCTCGCGCAGAAACGGCTCGTGGTTTTCCATCGGAGTCTCCCCAAACACTTGAGCATGATGATCTTGTCTTGAATTGAAGAGATTACCAAGGGCTGCATATCAGATTCAAGATGCTGGCAGGGAGAAGGCGCGTTCAGCGGTTTTTCACCGGTGGCCAGAATGCACAAGGTGACTGCCACGCATATGCCTCACGAACGCGGTTCATTCCGGCGACGCTGTTGCAATATTTTGAGATTGGGTCATTGCCTTTGGTCAGCGCTGCCGCGTCGGAACGAAGCGCCCAGCAGATCCCCGTCGATGTCGCGGCGCAGATGCGGACGATGTGGAAATAGGACAATGTTGAACATCGCCAGGACAAACGATGATGTCGCAGAGCTATCTGCTGAACCGGTGGAAGCGGCCCGCCAGCGGAAGATCATTCACGTCGACATGGACGCGTTCTACGCATCCGTCGAGCAGCGGGGCAATCCCGAGGCTCCGCGGTAAGCCCGTCGCCGTCGGCGGATCGGCAGCGCGCGGCGTGGTGGCTGCCGCGAGCTATGAGGCCCGCGCGTTCGGCGTTCATTCGGCAATGCCATCGGTGACTGCCAAGCGGAAATGTCCCGACCTGATTTTGTCCCTCCGCGCTTCGACGTTTATCGCGCGGTATCCCAGCAAATCCGGGAGATATTCGCCGAATACACATCACTGATCGAACCGCTGTCGCTCGACGAAGCCTATCTCGACGTGACGGAAAACCTCAAGGGGATGGAAATCGCCACTGTGATTGCGGAAGAAATCAGGAAAAAGATCAAGGCTACCACCGGGCTGAACGCGTCCGCCGGCATCTCCTACAACAAGTTCCTCGCCAGGATGGCAAGTGATCTCAACAAGCCGAACGGCCAGGCCGTCATCAGCCCGAAGAATGGGCCTGGCTTCGTGGAGGCGCTCGTTGTCAAGAAGTTCCATGGTGTCGGATCGGCGACAGCCGAACGCATGAAGCGGCACGGCATCGAGACGGATCTTGATCTGAAATCGAAATCCCTCGAATTTCTGCAAGAGCATTTCGGAAAATCGGGATCCTATTTTTATGGCATCGCGCGCGGCATCGACGAGCGTCGGGTAAACCCCGACAGGATCCGGAAGTCAGTCGGAGCCGAGGACACCTTTTCCAAGGACATTCACGATCTAGAGCCCGCGCGACAGGAACTGGTTCTGCTCGTCGAGAAGGTTTGGCGTCACTGCGAGGCCCATGGGATCAGCGCCAAGACGGTAACAGTGAAGATCAAGTATTCCGATTTCACCCCGGCGACCCGAAGCAAAACAATCCCAAATCGCTCTCGGGAACGTCTGAAATCGCTGATGCGGCTGCGGGACTTCTTGCATCGCTACCCGTTCAAGCTTGGAGTTCGGCTCCTTGGCGTGACCCTGTCGTCCTTGTCAGGTGGTGAGGGCACGACAGAGGTGCCTCAGCTCGATCTATTCGGGCCGATTGATTAACCGCACGAGCAGGGCTTGAAAGGCATAACGCTGCGAAGCCCGGCAACCTCGACTGTTTCCGTTTTAGCCATGCTGAAGTGTCTCAACTCACTGGAGCTGCGGTCGTTTCAAGAAGCTCTCTCGATCCGCCGATTTGACCCTGAGCCAGGTTTCGCGACCGTCACGCAGGACCCTGAACGGAATTTCCGCTCCAGCCGGCCCGCTCTTCCAGACCTGTCGATAGAAATCAGCCAGACCGCCAACCTCTTCGTTGCGGACTTCCGAGATCACGTCTCCGCCTTTCAGTCCGGCCTTTGCCGCCGGGCCATCGGGAGCCACGCTGACGACCACCACGTCTCCGTTGCTCTCTGCAGTGATCGCTCCAAGCCACGGACGTGCGGGCTTGTCGACCTTCCCTCGAGTAAGCAGATCGTCGAGGATGGGCCTCAGCAAGTTGATCGGGACGACCATGTTGATATCGGAGCGATTTCCGCTGCGGCTCATCTCCAGCTTCAGGGAACCGACTCCCAAGAGCTTGCCATCCCGGTCGACGAGTGCCGCCCCGCCCCACAATGGATGCGCGGGGGCGGTGAAGAGCGCTTCGTCGAGCAGGTATTCCCAGTAGCCCGCAAACTCCTGCTTGGCGACGATCTTGGCCTCTGTGGTTTGTCCGAGGCCGTCGGCAAAGAGGACCGCATCGCCAATATTCGCTTTGGACGTGTCCCCGAAAACCAATGCCGGGCAGTCCAGGGAGCCGAGCGCCTGGATGAGGCCGAAGCCGCTCTCTTGATCGTACGCGAGAGCGTGTCCCGGCACTACTCGGCCGTCGAAGGTTGTAAGCCAGACTTCTTCCGCCTCGGTTATCAAGTAACCAATCGTGAGCACTAACCCGTCGCCGCGGATCACGACGCCGCTTCCTTCCCGCGTTGTGCCGAGGGTTCGGGCGGTGAAGGCATCGTCGGGAATGGAGGTGCGGACAGCGACGATTGATCTCAGGATTGCAGCTTTATCCATGTGCTCGTTCTCAATACGGTGTTCAGACCATCTTGAGGTATGTATGCGATTGACCCACTACAAGGCCGGGAACCCACACGTGGAGATCGATAATTGGCTGGTAGTGGCCATTCGCCTTGGGGTAAGCTGCGGCTGCCGGGCCATCATTAATTTCCGATCGATGGCAGCTTGCGACGGCCTGCTTAGCCAGGCCACTTCGGAACACGGGTCGAATATGCAATCATAGCAAAGTCTCGCCGATCGATTGAGGAGCATTCACCGATGCACAAGTACGCGGTCACCACTACGCAGGAAATCGAGGCTGACACCGTCGAAGAGGCTGCCCTACTCATGTACCAGGCGCTCACCAAAGGCCCTGCGCCTCTCCGTTATTCGGTTACGGACAACAGAGGACAGATGATCGATCTCAACCTGGATCGAGAGAAGGCGGCCGAATTCGCCAACCTCGATCATACCGCTGATCCTGGCAATTGGTGATTCCGCGCCCATCACTCGGTTCAAGCCTATTCCTGGAAAGGAAGCACCCGGCAGCCATTCTCCGAGCACATTATTGTTTCGTCCCGACGACGATACGGTTCGAACGAACTGATTACGATGGCAGGCTTAAAAGCGTTGCGGAGCTGCCGGCTTGTTTCCGACAATCTCGTCGATGCGCGCTAAAACCTCAGGCGTAAGCTTGTCCTTCTTGTCCAGCGCTGCAAGGTTGTCCACCAGTTGGCTCTTTCGCGAAGCGCCGAGGATAACGGTCGATACATTCCGGTTGGAAAGGCACCAGAGCAGTGCGAGATGGGTCATCGAAAGGCCGATCTCATCGGCGAGCCCCGTCAATTGCCGTACCTGGCCGAGCTGCGCACGACCTCCCTCGCTTGACCATTTTTCCTTCAACCATTCGTAACCCGGCAGGTTCAGGCGGCTGTCGTTTGGCGTGTCCTTATTGTACTTTCCGGTCAGAATGCCGGAGGCCAAAGGCGACCAGATCGTGGTGCCAAGGCCCATCAGATCGTAGAGCGGAAGGTAGTCGGCTTCGACCTTTTGACGTTCGAAAACATTGTATTGAGGCTGTTCCATCGTCGGGGGCGTTATGCGCAGATCGCGGGCCACCGCGTAGGCTTCGGTCAATTGCTGGGCCGACCACTCCGAGGTGCCCCAGTAAAGAACTTTGCCTTGGGCTATCAGGTCGTGCATGGCACGAACCGTCTCCTCGATCGGAGTATCGATGTCCGGCCGGTGGCAGAAATATAGATCGAGATAATCCACCTGAAGACGCTTCAGGGCGGCATGGGCCGCGTCGGTCACGTGCTTGCGTGATAGCCCTCTCTGCGTGGGCTTCTCGCCACCCCAAAACACCTTGCTGGAAACAATGAAACTATCGCGGCTCCAGCCCAAGGTCTTGAGTGCTTGCCCCATCACGATTTCGGAATTGCCGCTCTCATAGCCCTCGGCATTGTCAAAGAAGTTGATGCCGTTGTCATAGGCGTGTGCCATCAGGCTCACAGCATCGCTGCCATCCACCTGCTTGCCGAAAGTAACCCAGGATCCGAACGAAAACTCGCTGACCTTGAGGCCAGATTTTCCAAGGCGGCGATACTCCATGACGATTCCTCTCGTGCGATGACGGCTCGACATTTCATTATCGGAAGATTGTCGAAGCGGCAAACCGTTGCTCCCACCTGCTACGTCGCCATCAAAAGCGACGACCGCACGCGACAAAGAGCTTCTCCGGTCCGTGCCAAATGATACACATCGGATTTTCGATAGTCCCCGCCATCAGTCCCTTCTGAAAGAAACGTCCTATGGCTCGCATCTTTATAACCGGATCGACCGATGGTCTTGGCCTCGCCGCAGCACGCACACTTTTAGCCGAGGGCCATGAGGTCGTGATCCATGCCCGCTCAAAAGAACGCGCGATAGCCGTTGGTGGCTTCTCGGCGCTGACTGCAGGGCTCGTCATCGGCGATCTCAGCAGCGCAGAGGATACCCGATCCATCGCTGGTCAGATTAATGCGCTCGGACGCATGGACGCCATCATTCACAACGCCGGCGTTTATCTTGGATCGGACCGTGGCAGCACACCTGAAGGACACGCGCGGACGCTCGCCGTGAACATCCTTGCCCCATATATCCTTACTGCACTCGTCGGACAGCCAGATAGACTTGTCTACCTCAGTAGCGGCATGCATCTGAGCGGTGGCGGACCCTTGGACGATATCGATTGGACAAAACGCCACTGGAACGCCAGCCAGGCGTATTCCGAAAGCAAGCTTTACGTGGCGACGCTTGCGGCTGCAGTTGCGCGCCATTGGCCGAAAGTGCTGAGCAATGCTGTCGACCCAGGCTGGGTACCGACGAAGATGGGTGGTGCCGGCGCGCCGGACGATCTGGAGATGGGTCATCAGACCCAAACCTGGCTTGCGGTCAGCGAAGACCAGGCAGCGAGGGTCAGCGGTCGGTATTGGCATCATCGCCAGCCCCGGATGCCCTCGCCTGAAGTGCTCGATACAGGCTTCCAGGACCAACTCATGGACAGGCTCGCCGAATTGACCGGCGTCAGGCTTTTTTGAACATCACGCGGCGCAGACCGCGAAGGAAATTCCGATGATGCCAGCAATGCCGACAAGTTTTCACGGAAAGGGCCTTACTGCGTGAGGCCTGACAATCTTCAAAACCATCACCTCGCAGCGGATCCAGCCGGGATGCCGGGAAGCCAACAAGGTCTTCACGTCTTCGCCGACGGTTGTTTCGAACCCAATTCCGGACAAGGGGGATGGGCGTTTGCCGCCTACCGCAACATGGTGGAGACCACCGCCGACTTCGGTGGCGTCCAAAACGCCGCGAACAATATGATGGAATTGATCGCCCTGCTCAAGGCGGCAATATGGATCAATAGCCATTCTAGAGGTGAACCTGCGATCATCTGGTCCGATTCCGTCTACGCGGTCAAAGGCTGCAATGACTGGCGGCATATCTGGAAGAACAACGGTTGGAAGAAGATCAGCGCGAACGCGAAAGCCCGAAGCCGGACGATAGCCAATGCAGAACTATGGAAAGCCGTCGATCTTCAGCTTTCACAAAACCAACTGATGTCCATCGCCTGGTGCAAAGGCCATTCCGGCATCGACGGCAACGAACGTGCTGACGAACTCGCGGAACATGGACGCCTTTCGATGCCGAAAGGCGCGCACGTTTGATTCATGGACCAAAGCCGGTCCACAATGACTGTCGGAAACTGTAGCTCTACGGACAGGACAGCGTTCTAACTTTCAACCGCGCCAGAGTATTCCGCGTGAAGCTGGCAAGCGAGGCTGAGCAACGTGAAATCAGCCGCGTCGGTAATCTTGCGACCAGTTAGCGACTCGACCCGTTGAAGGCGCTGGTAAAGCGTGTTGGGATGAATGTTCAGCGCCTGCGCTGTGCGGGTGACAGACTTCCCCTCGTGAACGTAGCGCCAGAGGGTTTCATGCAGCACGCGATGTTTTGGATCCTGAAGCAGCGGCATCAGGATGTTGCGTGTAAATTCGAGGATATCCTGCCTCGCGCGCCCTTCCAGCAACAGTTCCACCCCCATGTCCCGATGGCGCAGAAGCCCCGAGCGTCCACGACGTGACAGCGCATCTGCCGCCTGTGCAGCCAGGTCGCGCGATGTAAGGTGGCGCTCGCTTTCTCCATAGATCTCGCTTGCTCCAACGGAGATGCTGAATTTCGTCGCCGCATCAGAGATCGCCCTGAGATTGCGCTCCAGTGCCACCGTGGTCGACGCGGAGACCAGTGCTACGATCTGGTCCTCATTGTGAAAGATGAGGGAGTTGGACAACGTCATTCCCTTTTGCAGATCCGACTGGGATTTGTGAAGGGAAAGACGGGTGTTGTCGGAGGCCTCGCGTCGGGGGGCACGTACCACAAACACCTGACTATAGCGGTCGAGTCGAAACCCATGGTGGCTGTGACGCCCCTCCGAACCCAGCCCTGCAACCAGGGCATCGAAATGCGCTTTACGACGCGCATTGAGAACGTCCATCCGAGACATGTCACGTACGAAGTCCAGCGCCACGAATGTCGCCAAGGTACCAAATAGCACCCGGTAGAAACTCGCATCCCCGGAGGTCGGGAAGTGAAATTGCCCTACGGGTGCTTCCGCGACCTCGACGGTCTGAATCACGAATTGCTCATTGTCTGTCCATCCCGCAGATCGGTAGTCCAGACCCAGCACGTTCTCGAACCGGAAATCGACGCGAAACAGCTCGGCCACGGCGCGAAGCTGTTCTGTCAGCCCGTTGCTCGTGGAAAAGATGCGCAGAAGCGCCTCATGCAGCTCGACTGCGCGGTCCAGCTCGGCATTCTTGCGGGCAAGATCGCTACGCATCTGTTCGAGCCGATGTGAGGTGGCGACGGCGTTTTTGTAGGTCAGCGACCGCTGAAAGGCGACTGCGATCTGCGCCGCCAAAAATTCAAGAACGGTTCGATCGAAGATCGAAAAAGCTCCATCGCTGGAAAAGCAAAGCGTCGTCAGCGTGCCCAGACGTTTCCCCTCAGCCATGACGGGAACACAGAGCAGCGCGTTCGCGATCTCGGAGCGCTCCATGAAGGACTGACTCTCAGGACGCATAACGCGATGAGCGTCAATGATGTTCTGCCTACCATTGTGAATGGCCGGCCGGCCGGTTGCAAATACCTCGCCCGAGACGGATTCATTCGGCTGCACGCGGTACTGGCTGTAGTCCTCAGGCAATCCCACATGCGAGACGGGCACAAGAAAACCGCTCGCTTCATCGAACAAGCGAAAGACCCCGGCATCGCAATGCGGGAGCACATGCATCACTTCGCGCAGGACATTGTGAACAATCTCGTTTTCGTCCAGCGAGTTGATGACCGCTCCGTTTACCGACGCAAGCATTTGGAAGGTCCTGGATTGAAGCCCGATGACGGCATCCTGTACCGCCTGCACAATCCGCTCTGCCGTTGTGTTGCCGTCCTTGCCGTTAAGCGAAAACTCTGTCCGCTTGGCTGTGAAATGGGAGTGGTCGACTACCAAGCGATAGGCGTCTCCTACTTTTTCAACGGAATGGAGGATCGAGGCGCTGCCATCCCCCGGTTCGACATCGCGGTCATTCAGTTGCAATGCGTGCGTCCGCTGCAGCTCTTGTAAGAGGGGGTGTGAGCGTAGATCGATCTCCACGAATGGCGCTCCATGTGACAACACACATATAACTACCATTTTTTATGTGGGTATCGACATATGAATTTTTCCTGACGGTGACACAAAAGACAAAAATCAAAAGGGAACTACAAAAATGATCTCCAAGATAAAACGTCGCCACGTCATCATCGGGATGCTGTTCGTCTGCTGGGTCGTCGGCTTTCTGGACAAGACCGCCATCAACATTGCGATCATTCCGATCAGCGAGGAATTTGGCCTGGCACCAGAACATCAAGGCATGATTATTAGTGCCTTCTTCCTGGCCTATTCGATGACGCAGCTGATCGGGGGCTATCTTGTTGACCGCCTGGGCTCGCGCCGGGTGCTGAGCTCGGCAGTGGCCGTCTGGTCACTGGGCACGCTGGCGTCAGGTGCCGTTACCGGCGCGGTGGGATTGGCCGCAGCACGCGCCGTCACCGGCGCAGGGGAAGCAATCTTTCCCGCAGGCGGATCTGTCGCTATCACCGAAAATTTCGAGAAAACCCAAATGGCCCGCGCAAAATCGGTGCTCCAGTCCGGGGCTTCCGTGGGTTTCGCACTTGGCTCGATCGTCATTACCTCGCTGATCGCGTTTTATAGCTGGCGGGTGATGTTCGTTGTGCTGGGTGCCATCGGCATCATTCTTTCAATCGCCCTCTATTGGATCATGAAACCGCGCTCCGAAACCCTGATCGCCAAGGACACTGGCCTGAAGGTCTCCGAAAAGCAGCGCATCGGCGGACTGCTGAAAAACACCCTGACCTGGAAGATCGCGTCGGTCTATTTCTTCACCAACATCGTCTTCTGGGGCCTGCAGTCCTGGTTGCCGTCCTACTGGGTGAAGGTCAAGGGCATGAGCATGATGGAAATGGGGGCCTATTCGATGATCCCGCCGACGTTGGGATTTGTCTCCTTCCTCACCTGCGGCTGGCTGCTTGACCGCTTCTTCCACCAGAAGGAGAAATATCTCATCTGCATCGGCTCGGCCGTATCGGCAGTGTTCATCTACCTGATGGCGAATGCGGAAACGATCCCACTGGCCTTTGCCTACCTGTCCGTATCGAACGTTTTTCTCAACGCGATCTCGATCAGTGTGTTTGTGAGTATCATGAAGCATTTCCCGCAAAACTCTATCGGGACGGCCACGGGACTTATCAACTCGCTGGCGCAGCTTGGCTCGTTCGCCTCGCCCATGCTGATCGGGGCGGTTCTGTCGGCAACCAACCAGAACTACGGCATTGCATTTTCGGTCATCGTCGGCTGCGCCGTAATCGTCTGCGCCATCGCCACTACCTTTCCCGCCATTCATGCAAAAAAACCCGTCGAACAGACGGCTTGAGGAAGACCATGACGTATATCGACATCATCGAGCGCACTGTCGCCGCGCATGCGGACAATCTGAAAACCGTGTCGGACGCCATCTGGTCTTTCGCCGAGATTCGCTATGAGGAGACAAAATCCGCGGCTCTTCTGGCGGATGAGTTGGAGAAGGCGGGCTTCGCGGTCACTCGCAAGGCCGGCAATATCGAGACGGCCTTCGTCGCCAGCTATGGTAAGGGCCATCCGGTCGTCGCGATCCTCGGAGAGTTCGACGCCTTGACCGGTCTTAGCCAGAAAGGTGGCATTGCACACCACGACCCCATTTCCGAAGGTGGAAATGGCCATGGCTGCGGCCACAACCTTTTGGGCACCGGTGCACTCGCGGCCATTCTCGCGATCAAGGCTTGCAAAGACGAGTTAGGCCTCGAAGGCACGATCCGCTACTACGGCTGCCCGGCCGAGGAAGGTGGGGGAGGCAAGGCGTATATGGCGCGTGAGGGCCTGTTCGCTGATGTCGACCTGGCTTTCACCTGGCACCCGTGGGACGAGAACCTTGCCTTTAACGCGCGGATGCTGGCGACGAACCAGCTCTACTTCACCTTTCGGGGCACCAGTGCCCATGCCGGGTTCGAGCCTCATCTGGGCCGTTCCGCGCTGGACGCGGTCGAGCTGACCAATGTCGGCTCCAACTATCTGCGTGAGCATATTATTCAGGATGGCCGTATCCATTACGCCATCACCGATGGCGGGGGGCGTGCGCCGAACGTGGTGCAGTCCTACGCACAGGTACTTTACAAGGTACGCGCACCCCGGATGGATCAGGTCCGTGACATCACCGAGCGGGTGAAAGACGTTGCCCGCGGCGCGGCATTGATGACCGGAACAGAACTGGAGATCACCTTCGACGCCGCCTCGGCGGACTTAGTCCCCAATGTCACGCTTGCGCGAATGATGCATCAGGAGTTCGAGAAGTTCGGCGTCGCCGGCTTCTCCAACAGTGAAAAGGACTTCGCAGGGAGCATCCAGAAAACCTTCTCGGCGGAGGTGCAGACGCGGGTAACCAAGCGCGGCAAAATTCTATCCGAAGATCTGAACGGATTCGTGGAAGAGCCAACGTTCCTGCATGGCTCGACCGACGTGGGCGACGTAAGCTGGCTAGTTCCGACGGGGCAGGTCTATGTTGCGACCGAGGCCTACGGCACGCCGCCGCACACCTGGCAGATGGTAGCGCAGGGGACCTCGGGCTACGCCCACAAGGGAATGCTGCAAGCCGGCAAGGTCATGGCCGCTTCCGCCGTGAGGGCGCTGACCGATCCAGCACTCATCATCGCCGCGAAAACCGAGCATCGCGAGCAACTCGGGGATGAGAAATATGTGCCTCTGATCCCCGCAGATGCAACGCCGCAGCGGTTACGCTGACCTTAACGCAGGGCTTTACGGCCCTGTGTCCTCGAGATGACCGACACTTCGACATCGTCACCCCCCGACAAAGTCGAAGTTGCGTACAATAAAGTCGAAGTTGCGTACCTGGCGGTGAATAGATTTCCGGGATCGGCAACGAAGCCGAAAATTGTTATGGCAATGAGCCGCATCGACGGCTGGCTGCCCAAGAACACGCGCGCATCACAAAACGGATAGCGATCGCAGTTCATTCCGCCCTCCCTGTCGTGTCCGTTTTCCTCACCCGCCGCCGAGCAGCCATGCTGTCAAGCATCTCCCCGACGGTCGGCCCTTTTTCGCCAACGATGTCCACCAAATCCGGCAGCGTCACCAGACACACCACTTCAATGTCCTCGATGAAGACGAGCCGCGGTGTTCCCGCCAACACCTCTCGCAACAGCAGGAACAGTCTCGATCGAGCCTCCCGTAACGGAAGGGGCCGACCGGCAGCTACCCGGATGACATTTTCCAGACGGGCGTCGCGACCCGCCTGAGAGGATGTCTTGGCCTCCTTCACCTCCAGCTTCCCGTCGATTCCCATCTCACGCCCTCCTAGCTTTGGACTTGCGGTCGCGCTGCGAAATGGTCGCCAGCACGTCCTCTCCCGCTAGGAAACCCTTGTCGGAAACGGCTGCAGCGATGCGCTCGATGAGACTTCGCTTCCTCTCGATGATCTCCCATGCACGATCGTGTTCGCTCGCGAGGAGTTGTTCGACACCGAGGCTGATGACAGGATTGGTGCGACGGAGCGTCTCCAGCTCTTCCGATGTCGCGGCCGCGAAGTACGACATTCCCGCCCCCATCCCCAGCCTTGCCTCGAATACAGTCGCAAGATCCGTCGCCCTTTGCAGGTCGCCCCCTCACCGTCAGACGCCACGCCGAAGAAGATGTCCTCCGCCGCAAGGCCCGCCATAAGCATGGCGATCTGATTGAGATAGAATTCCCTGTCCCTGACCGTTTGGCGATCATGCTGGAAGAGGGTTTCTCCCCATGCCTGCCCCGCGAAGCCTCGCAGTTCCTTCGCGACGACAATTCCCGTCAACGAGCCGAAATTGAGTTCATGGCCTACGACTGCGTGAGCGGCTTCGTGGATCGAGATCCTCCGTCGGAACTGCCCCTCCACGGAATGTGCCGCAGGAAGGCTTTTCATGACGTCGTCAATGGTGAGCGCCGCTCCCGCCCACCGGGATTTGCGACGAGCATCTCGTGAAAGCTTGGCGAGGTCTGCGCCTGAGGATCCATTCGTCGCGAACGCGATCCGCTGGATGTCCTCATCCGAGAGCTGGTTGCCCAAAATCGTCTTGAGAATTCCCTTGCCGCCGTCGTAGTCCGGCAGAGGAATACGGACGTGCCTATCCAAACGGCCCGCTCGAAGAATTGCGTGGTCGATCTTTTCTGGAAGGTTGAGCGCAGCGAAGCGTTGCCTTCGGGAAATAGATGTTGGCGGAAGCCTTGTCGAGCGAGGGTCAACGCCGGATGAACGGCCGAATGCAGATGACTCATGATCACAAAACCCAAAATACAGTGACCCTTGCCGCAGGAAGCGGCGTGGAATTCAGCGTATCTTGGCTATTCGGTGAAAGTGCCCATAATCGAACAAATGCAGAACAAAGCATCACGTGTCAACCGTCATGTGCATACATGCATTCGTCCGAAATCCCCCCTCAATGAGGTGGCCTCGTATCGAGGCCGCCGATCGTCAGCTAGACGACATTGGCGCTGCCGGTGCGCTCGATCGGCTCGAAGCTCAGGTTTTCGGTGTAGAATGCGACGCTTCGACTAAGGTCGCGCACCAGCAATGCGAAGTGGTCGAGACTGTAGGTATGACGCATCGGTTCCTCCCGTCATTCCGTTCCCCGTTTATTTCACCCGGTCTTCGGCCGCAAGCCTTGCCGCCTGCTCAACGGCCACATGGTAGCCTTCAACGCCCAGCCCGTAGATCACGGCAGTTGCGGCGAAGGAAATGTAGGAGTGGTGGCGAAACGTCTCGCGGCGGTGCACATTGGTGATGTGCAGCTCGATGACAGGCCCTGAAAAGGCCTTCAGGGCATCGTGGATCGCGATCGAGGTATGGGTGAGCGCGCCGGCATTGATGACGATGGCATCGCCTTCACGCCGTGCCTCGTGAATCCAGTCGACGAGTGCGCCCTCGTGGTTCGACTGCCGGAAGACGATGCCACGTTTGGCGGCGGCGGCTGTCCTGTTGCAGTTGGCTTCGATGTCGGCGAGCGTCGTATAGCCGTAGATATGCGGCTCGCGTTCGCCGAGAAGATTGAGGTTGGGGCCGTTGAGGACGTAGATCGGCTTGGCAGTCATTTTCTTTCCCTGGATTGTGTAACGAGCAGGTCAGGCGGCCAGCGCCTCGTAGCGCTGGCGAAGGTCGATGTGGGTCTTGCACCGAGCAGCTTCGGTAACGGCAAGCGTTGCGATCAACGTGCGTGCGCCGTCATCGACACTCTGCAGGCTTTCTGCCGAACCGCGAATGACATCGCGGAAATGTTCGAGTTGGGCAACGTAGGGATCAATCGTCGTCGCAAACAGCCGCTGCGCCCGGACTGGCTGGTTCCAGCTTCTCTCAGCCTGATCCCATTTGACCAGATTGGGAAACTCGAGCGCGCCATGGCTACCGAGGAAACGGTAGCTGCTTTCGCCGCTGAACGGGAATTCGACCGCCTCGCCGACCCCCTGCTCCACCGTCCAGGGTGTGACGGCGCTGTCGCTTATGATGAAGGTGCCGATAGCTCCGCTTTCGAATTCGAGCACTGCTCCGGCGGTATCCTCTACGTCGAAATGACGCTGCACATTGGATGCCACCGCACTTACGGCGACAATCTCCCCCGCGGTGAAGCGCAGGAAGTCGATCTCGTGAATGAGATTGATCAGGACAGGGCCACCGCCCTCCTGCGTCCGCCAGGGCGCGGCCTTGAAATAGTTGTCGGGCTTGTAGGCAGCCCAGATGGCCGATACGCCCACCAGCGATCCGATATCGCCGCTCTGAAGCAGGCCGCGCAGCTTCTGCACCTGATCGTGATGACGGCGATGATGGCCAACGAGCGTTCTGATCCCCGACCGGCGTACCTCCTCGATCAGACGCGTCGCCGCCTCCAGCGTGTCGGTCACCGGTTTTTCAATGAGAATATGGATGCCGCGGCGGGCGCACTCGATGCCAATTTCGGCATGGACCTGGTTTGGCGACGCGATGATCACCGCCTCCGGCCTCGTTTCGTCGAGCATCTGGCGGTAGCCCGAAAAGACCGGTGTTGCCGGGTATTGCGCGGCAACCGCGTCTCTGTCGACGTCGGCGATGCCAACAAGCTCGAAACCGGTGTGCCCGATCACCTTCTTCAGGTGTTTGCGACCGATCAGCCCGGCACCGATGACGGCGATTGATGTGACTGACATTGGTTTGAAACCTCCATTTGGCCGCCGGCAGACAGCAGTGATCGGCTCGGAACACGTGAGCAAAAATGTTTGAATTGGAACATTTATAATGAAGCAAAGACAGAAGTGTCAAATCGGGAGGTGAACACCAAAACAAAATTTACTGACAAAAAATCAACACGATAAACCAGAGGATCATGTTTGATACTGAAAATTTCATGAATCGAAACGACATTGATAACCTTGATCAGAATGATCAATATGGTTCATAAATTACATCGCGCGCACCTTCATTTAGCGGAAACCAGGGCGATAAATCATCCGGGAAGATCATTTTCTTGCACAAGGTTGAAAGGATGCCGAACATCGCGATAAGGGATCCAAAGGGATTCCGATCATCTGAATGGCAGGCAGACATGGACGAGACAGCGCCCGATCGTGCGAACGACACACGACGCAAATATCAGCGGGCCGAACCCACGAACGACCCGGAGCGCACGCGCACGGACATTTTGCTGGCGGCGGAAATTCAGTTCGCGCGTCATGGCTATGCAGGCACGACTGTCGACAGCATCGCGGCCAAGTCGCGGCGTAGCAAGCGCATGATCTACTACTATTTCGCCTCAAAGGCGAAACTCTATGTCGCGGTCCTGGAAGAGGCATACGGCCGGATGCGGCGCGCGGAGGTCGATATCAACCTGGAGGAGAATGATCCGCGGGAATCATTGAAGAATCTTGTCGATTTCTGCTTCGAATTCCATTTCAAACACCCGAACCACGTCAAGCTGGTGATGGGCGAGAACCTGAACGATGCGAAATATCTGGCGGCATCGTCGCTGGTTCCCGAACTCCATCGGCCGATCATTCAGCGGATCGAGCGGTTGCTTCGTTGCGGCTATGAAATGGAGATTTTCCGGCAGAGCATTTCACCGATCGAGGTGCATATGACGATCTCCGGATTGTGCTTCTTCAACGTGTCGAACAGGGCAACATTTTCCGCGGTGTTCGATGTCGACATGCAGTCGCCAGCGGCTCGGCGGGAACGAAAACGACAAATCCTGCTGTCGATCCTCGGCCGGCTGGATGCCGTCATGGACGGCTTCCAGCCGGAATACGGATAAGGACAACATGGCGCCGGGCGCGCTGCGGCGGGAATCCTGCTGCAGCACCTGAATGGCCAGAAACGACCCTGCCAGTCGACCTGGTGATTCGCGAGAGCACGGCACCCTGCCCCTGACATTCTGCCGCTAGCCCCGCTTCTCGCCGACCCGGGCGAGAACGAAATCGTGCTCGACCTCCCAGAAGTCACCATCGAACTCGTAGGTTCTGGCGCGGTCCGGATCGCGCGTATGCCGGAACTTTGCCAGCAGGCTTTCCTTCACGCCGAAGACCGCATCCGAGTTGATATAGGGATCGTCGGGATCAAAGATGTGAGTGATCAGCGTTTCGAAGCCGTCGGCCTTGATGATGTAATGCAGGTGTGCCGGCCGGTTCGGATGGCGGCCGAGATGATCGAGCATCTGGCCGACCGGGCCGTCGTTCGGGATCGGATAATATTTCGGCTTTACCGCCCGGAACCAGTAGCGGCCGTCGGCACCGGTACGGAAGACGCCGCGCAAATTGAAATCCGGCTGGATGCCCTGCTGCTGCACGTCGTAGAAACCTTCGTCATTGGCCTGCCAGACATCCAGCACCGCGTCTTTGATCGGCTGTCCCGTCGTATCGAGAATGCGGCCGCCGATCACCATGTCCTCGCCCTTCTGGTCGAGGCAGATATTGGCGCCCATCGGCAGTTCCGGCGCACCCTTGACGTGGAATGGCCCGAGCACCGTGCTTTCCGACGCGCCTGATGGTTTGCGGTTGTTGATCGCATCCACCAGCATCGAGACGCCGAGCGTGTCGGACAGGAGGATGAACTCCTGCCGCCACTCGTTGCACATCTGGCCGGTGCGCGTCAGGAACATGACCGCCTGGAACCATTCCTCCTGCGTCGGCTCGATCTCCTTGACCGCCTCGTGCAGCTTGCGGGTGACCACTTCCATGATCTGCTTCAGTCGTTCGTCCTTGGCGTTCTTGTTGCGACCGGTGACGACCTCGACGGAGTTCTCCTCGGTGAAGAAGCCCTTTTCATGTGCGTCCATCACGGTCTCACTTTCCAAGAATGGCTGTCAGCACGCGACGCAGTTCGCCCGCTGGATCGTCGGCGATCGTCTCGCGCCGCCAGGCGACATGGTGGTCTGGCCGCACCAGCAGGATGCCGCTGTCGCGGATTTCTCGGATGTTTGCCCAATCGCCGGTAAAATCCTGCCAATGCTGGCGCGGTCCGATGACATGCGTGGCGATGTCGATGCCCAATTCCTTGCCGAGACTGCGGGCGGCCTCGACCCAGCCCTGCCCGCCAATCCCGGTGAGCACCGTGAACTTGCCATGGCCGGTGAGATCGAGCGTCGAAACTTTTTCACCGGTGCCGGAAAACACCCAGGCATGCGGCAGCCGCGCACCCGGCCAGCTCGTCTGCTGGCAATGCAGTTCCGGGTCCTTGGTGAAGGCCGGCTCCGCCTGTCCATCGGTGATCGCAGCGCCGGAACGATAACGCTGGTTCATCTCGACGCCGTGGCAATCGAATTCGTAGACCTTGTCGGCGATCGCCTTGCGGATCGCGGCGCGCTGCTCTTCGGACGCCACGGTGTTGTTGCAGCGGGCGTCCATGTTCTGCTGCATCTTCACCGGATCGATCGAGTCGAGCAGGCCGAGCGCCTTGAAGATCGGTCCGAACTCCTCGATCGACTTGTTGGCGCGGGTGACGATCTGTTTGGCGACCGGCGCGCGTTCTGCCTGGTAGCTGTCGAGCAGTTTTGGCCCCGCCGTGCCCTTCAAAACGAGAGCGAGCTTCCAGGCGAGGTTGAAGGCGTCCTGGATCGACGTATTCGAGCCGAGCCCGTTCGACGGCGGATGGCGGTGGGTGGCGTCGCCCATGCAGAAGACGCGGCCATTCGACATGGTCGTGGCGTACATGTTGTTGACGGTCCACGTCGAGACCGACTTGATGGTCATCTCGAGATCGGGATCGCCGACCAGGTCGCGCACCACCTTCTTGGCATGTGCCTCATCCACCGAGGGGGCTGGCTGGTTGATGTCATAGCCCCAGACGATCAACCATTCGTCCCATGGCCTGACCATCCGCACCAGCCCCATGCCGATGCCGCCGACATCGGCGCCCGGCTGCAGCACCCAATAGAGTACTGACGGACGATGGGCGACGAGACGCGACAGGTCGGCCTTGAACAGGATGTTCATCGAGCCGGCGACGCCCATCTTGCCCTCGAAAGTCAGGCCCGCATGTTCCGCGACCTTGGAATTGCCGCCATCGGCGCCGACCAGATATTTCGAGCGGACGGTAAACTCCTTGCCGGTCAGCCGGTCGAGACAGGTCGTCGTCACGCCGTCCTCGTCCTGGACGTGGCTCAGATATTCCGTCGACATGCGCGGCTGGGTGCCGCGCGAACAGGCGGTCTTGAAGAGCAGCGGCTCCATGAAGGTCTGCGGCAGGTCGTTCATCTGGGTCGGCGAAGACAACTGATGCTCGGCGCGCGAAAGCGGGTGCTTGCCCCAGCTCTTCATCCGGCCGATTTCCTCGCCGGTGAGCGAGGTGCAGAAGACGTTTTCGCCCATGAGGTCCTGCTCTGCGGCGAACATATAGGCCTCGCCCTCCACGTCGCGTCCGAGATCGCGCAGCACTTCCATGGTGCGCTGGTTGGTGATGTGGGCGCGCGGCGTGCTGGCAAGCCAGCGGTAGCGGTTGATCACCAGGTTTTCGACCCCGTAGGACGAAAGCAGGGCTGCGGTGGCAGAGCCCGCCGGGCCGGTGCCGATGATGAGTACGTCTGTGGTAATGTCAGCCATGAGGCCCTCCCTTATGCGTGAGATTGAGCGGCCCGCCCTTCAGGACGCGGCGGACCGGGAAAAGCTGGATGCCGGTGCGATCGGAGAACAATCCCCAGAGGCCGCGCGGCGCAAAAAGCATGATGGCGATGCCGAGAAGGCCCAGCATCAGCAGGTACCAGGAGCCAAAATCGGCGAGCAGATTCTGCAGCAGGAAGAAGATGATGACGCCGAGGATCGGGCCTTCGATCGTGCCGATGCCGCCGATCACGACGATGAAGATGACATAGGCCGTCCAGTCGGTGACGGAGAAGGCGGCATCCGGCGAAATCCGCGCCTTCTGCACATAGATAAGTGCCCCGGCGATCCCGGTGATGAAGGCGGTGGCGAGATAGACCAGCGTCTTCATCCGCCGTGCATCGACGCCAACGGCGCGGGCCGCCTGTTCATTGTCGCGCACGGCGGCAAGGCCGAGCCCCTGCTTGCTGCGCAGAAGCCCGTAGATGAAACCGACCGTCGCGATGACGAGGATCAGCGCCAGCCAATAGGTCAACGCATCGCCCGCCTCCGAGGCCTTCATGCCGAAGAGATCGCGCATCATGTTTACGCCGATCATCTCGCGGGTTGCCTCGCGCGGCAGCGAGGTGCCCGTACCGCCGCCAAGCGCCTTCCATTGGGCAAGCAACAGCCGCACGACTTCGGCCACGACCCAGGTGCCGATGGCGAAATAGGGACCGTAGAGCCGGAAGGTGAAGAAGGCGGTTGGAATTGCCAGGGCGACCGAGAACAGACCGGCGATCAGGATCGCAACGACCGGATCGACGCCGAACAGGATGACAGCGCCGAACATCGTATAGGCGCCGAAGCCGACGAAAGCCTGCTGGCCGACCGAGATCAGACCGGCGTAACCGGCAAGCAAGTTCCAGTTCTGCGCCAGCACCAGCATGGTGAGGATGAAGAACAGGTCTTGGATGACGCCGCGCGAAACAATGAAGGGCGCGGCAAAGGCGAGAAGCAGCAGGGCGATGACCGCCATTGCGGAGAGCGTCGACGCTCTGGTGCGCGTCTCGACCGTGAAGGATGGAATGGCCATGGTCATCGCTGCACCTCAATCGACGGCGCGCGGGAAGAGGCCGCGCGGCTTGAACAGGAGGACGCCCAGAAAGGCGAGATGGCCGGCGAGGATCTGCCATTCCGGATTGATCGCGGCACCCACCGTCTGCGCGACACCCAGAATGATGCCGCCGGCAAGCGTTCCCCAGAGCGAACCGAGCCCACCGATGATGACCGCTTCGAAGGCATAGATCAGCCGAGAAGGTCCGGAAGTCGGGTCGAAATTGGCGCGGGTGCCGAGGTAGAGCGCGGCAATCGTCACCACGACCATGGCAAGTCCTGTCGCCATCGCAAAGATGCGCTGCGGCCGGATGCCCATCAGCCCGGCGGTCACCGGATCGTCGGACGTTGCCCGGAAGGCGCGGCCGACGGAGGTGCGGTAGATCAGCTGGTTGAGGCCGACGATGACGGCAACGGCGGAAAAGAAGGTCATCAGCGGCATGATGCCGGCGGTGACAGGGCCGAGATTGACCGAGGCACTTTCGATGCTACCGGCAAAGACGCGGCGGCTATCGGCAGAAAAACCTTCGAGCAAGCCGTTCTGGATGACGATCGACAGGCCGAAGGTGACGAGCAGCGGCGGCAGGATATCCTTGCCGAGCGTGCGGTTGAGCAGGAAATATTGCAGCGCCCAGCCGATGGCGAACATAAGCGGCATCGCGACCAGTGCTGAAATGAACGGGTTGAGCCCGAGCGTCGTCACCAGCACGAGGATCAGGAAGGCGGCGAGCACGATCAGATCGCCATGGGCGAGATTGACCAGCCGCATGATGCCGAAGACGAGGCTCAAGCCCGCCGCAAACAGCGCATAGAGGCCGCCGAGCAGCACGCCCTGGAGAATGGTATCAAGCCAGTTCATGGTGTTCCGTCCCAAAATAGGCCTTGTGGATATCGTCGCGGCTCAAATCCGTAGACCGTCCAGTGAGCGTCACCCGCCCCTCCATCATGCAGTAGACGCGGTCGGCCACATTCAGCGCCTGGGCGATGTCCTGCTCGACGATGACGATCGAGGCACCGGTTTCGCGGATACGAGGGAAAGCCGCGTAGATGTCGCGCACGACGACCGGTGCCAGGCCAAGGCTGATCTCATCGCAGAGGAGCACCTCCGGGTTCGACATCAGCGCCCGGCCGATCGCCACCATCTGCTGCTGGCCGCCGGACAGCGCGGTTGCCGGGTTGCTCCGCCTCTCCTTCAGGATCGGGAAGAGCGCGAAGATGCTTTCGAGCGTCCACGGGCCAACAACCTTGCGACCGTAGTTGCCGATCAGCAGGTTTTCCTCGACCGTCAACGATGGAAAGAGCTTTCGCCCTTCCGGCACCATGGCGATGCCACGCGCCAGGATATCGGGCGCCGGCAGCGCACCGATCGGCTCGTCGCGATAAAGGATCGACTCCGTCGCATTGGCCAGCACGCCCGATATCGAGCGCATCAGCGTCGTCTTGCCGGCACCGTTGGCGCCGATGATGGCGATGGTTTCGCCGGCACCGACCGTGATGTCGACACCGAACAGCGCCTGGAAATCGCCGTAGGCAGCGGTCAAGCCTCTGGTTTCGAGCAGCGCCATCAGACTTCGATCCCCAGATAGATTTCGCGGACGTCGCGCGACCTCATGATCTCGTCCGGCTTGCCGATGCCGATGACCTTGCCGAAATGGAGAGCCAGCAGGCGCTCAACGACGGAATTCAGGGCGTGCAGCACATGCTCGATCCAGATGACGGCGATGCCGCTTGCATGGATGTTGCGGATCGTGGCGACCAGCGACCGGCACTCGCCCTCGGTCAGGCCGCCAGCGATCTCGTCGAGCAGCAGCAGCTTCGGTTCCGTCGCCAGCGCGCGGGCCAGTTCCAGCCGCTTTCGCTGCAACAGCGACAGGCTGCCCGCCGGCGCATTGGCCTTGTCGATCAATCCGGTATCCACGAGGATTTCGGCGCAGCGATCCGAGACGTCCCGCTCTGACCGGTGCGAGCCGAAGGCTCCAGCGACGAGCAGGTTTTCGAACACCGTCAGTTTCTCGAACGGCTGCGGAATCTGGAAGGTTCGCCCCATGCCCGAAAGGCATCGCGCCATCGGCGGCGTGCGGGTCACGTCGCTGCCCAGAAAGCGGATGCTGCCGCTGTCGGCGGCGATATTGCCGGTGATCAAATTGAACAGCGTCGACTTGCCGGCGCCGTTCGGTCCGATAATCCCCAACGCCTCGCCTTCGCCGACGGCAAAGGAAATCTGCTCGGCCACCGTCAGCGCGCCGAATTTCTTGGAAATGCCATCGAGTTCGAGAATAGGCATGGTTATTGTTCCAACAAATGTTCTGCATTTCCCCAGCCCTCTCCCCCGCAAGCGGGAAAAGGGCGATGGAGTTTGCCGCATATCCCTTCTCCCCGTTCACGGGGAGAAGGTGGCCGCCCCTCTTGTCTAAGAGAGAGGCCTGATGAGGGGCCTCTCCCCTACCCGATCGCTTCCATCTTGCCGCCGACCGGAATGTTCGGCGCCGTCTTGTTGTCGGTGATAACGAGATCGTAGCCGCCGCCGTCCTTCAGCCGCCACTGGCCGCCGACAAGCGGCGTCTTGGCGATGTTCTTGGCGGCAAATGGCGGCAAGCCCTTGCCGTCCCAGGCGATCGGCCCCACCAGCGTATCGAGCTTGGTCGCGGCAATCGCCTGCGCCACGACATCGCTGTCGGTCGGATCGCCGGCGCGTTTCATCACATCCACGGCCAGTTCAAACAGCGCATGGGCAAAGCCGATCGGCTGCGTCCAGGGCCGGCTTGTCGCCTTGGTGAAGGCCTCGGCTACCTGCGCCGAGGTCTCGCCGGTCAGCGACGACTTGAACGGATGGCTCGGCGTCCACCAGACTTCCGAGGAGAGGTTATGGCCGGCATTGCCCAGCGCTTCCACCGTCTGCGGGAAGAGCAGCGCCTTGCCGATCGAGGCGATCTTCGGGGCGAAACCCTGCTGCTTGGCCTGGTTCCAGAAGGTGGTGAAATCCGGCGGGATGACGACGCCGGTGATGATTTCGCACTGGCCGGACTTGAAGGCATTGATCTGCGCGGAGAAATCGTCGGTCATGTTCTGGTAGCGACCGGGGTCGGTGAGCGCATAGCCCATCTTTTCCAGCACTGGCGGGAAACCGACGACCTTGTCGCCCCAGGCATTGCCGTCGCCATCATTCGGGAAGAGCCCGCCGACCTTTTTGTTGGTCTCGATCTGCGACCACATATTGGTAAAGACGGCGATGACGTCTTCGAGGCCCCAAAAGAAGTGATAGGCATAGTTGAACGGTTTCCACGACGCCGGGTCGCCGGGATTGCCCTGCTGTCCGATGAACCAGGGCTGCCAGGGCGCGACCGTCGAAATGCAGGGCATTTCCTCCGCCTCGCAGGTCGTTGCCACCGGATTGGTCGTCTCCGGCGTCGATGCAACCAGAATGAGGTTCACCTCGTCATCGACGATCAGTTCCTTGGCGACTTCCGCCGCCCGGTTGGGGTTCGACTGGCTGTCCTTGACGACGACCTCGTAGTTGAGGCCCATGCTTTTGGTCGTCGCCAGGAAACTGTCGATGACGAACTTGTCGGCCTCGCCGAAAGCGGCGAGCGGCCCGGTCTGTGGGCTGACATAGCCGAGCTTGACGGCAACATCCTGCGCGATCGCAGGGGCTGCAAGACCGGATGTCGCGGCGAGCGCGCCGGTAGCGGCCGTCGTCTTCAGAAATTCGCGTCTCGTAAACATGTTTCCTCCTCCCATTGTCCTCTCCTCCCAGAGAGTGCTGTCTGTATTGGTCTATGCTGGCCGCTTGCCCTCCCAGGCATCCTGCAGCAGGGCACGAATGGATTGGCGGTCAATCGGCCTTGGATTCCAGTAGGGATTTTCGGTCGCAATCTCGGCCGTGCGATCGAGATCGGCTTCGGTAAGCCCCAGATCCCTCAGCGCCAGCGGCGCGCCGATCTCCTTGGCGAAATCCCAGAGGCCGCCACCAACCGAACCACCGAATATCCTAGCGACAGGGGCCAGCAGCTCGGGAACGGCAACGGCGTTGTAGGCTGCGGTGTGCGGCAGCATGATCGCGTGCGTATCGGCATGCGGCGTATCGAAGGTGCCGCCGAGTGTGTGACAAATCTTGTGATGCAGCGCCATGCCGACCGTGCCGAGCACGGTGCCGCACAGCCAGGCGCCGTAAAGCGCCTCGGCGCGGACATCGAGCGCCTGCGGCGTCTCGATGATATCAGGAAGGCTGGCCTTGAAGGCCCGCAACCCCTCCACGGCCATCAGCGAGGAGATGGGGTTGCGGTCGTGCGCATAAAGCGCCTCGATAGCGTGGGCCATGGCATTCAGTCCCGACGTGACGCTCATGCCGATGGGCAGCCCCGTTGTCAGCGCCGGATCGTAGATCACCACTTCCGGCAGGATGCTTGCGTGCCGCACCGTCGTCTTGCGCCCGCCTTCGGTCTGGCCGAGGATCGGCGTCACTTCCGATCCGGCATAGGTGGTCGGAATGACGATCTGCGGCAGGTCGGTGCGGTAAGCGATCGCCTTGCCGAGCCCGGTGGTCGAGCCACCGCCAAGCGAAACGACGCAATCGGCCTTGGTTTCGGCGACGACCTTCATCGCCGCTTCAGTGACATCAACCGGGGTATGCATGACGGCACCGGCAAAGACTCCGACGGCGAGCGGACCCAGCCGTGCGGCCACGGCTTCGGCATCCGTCTTCTGCTGTGGGGTAGCAAGCACCAGGGCGCGGCTGCAGCCAAGCTTCTCGACCCATTCGCCGGCGGCAGCGCTCTTGCCTTTCCCGAAGACGATATGGGCAGGGCTGCCGCTATAAATGAAATCGCGGTTCATGCCTCGGCTCCCTGTTTTGCCCGCACCATGACGAAGGTGAGGTCCAGCCGCCATGATGGCGCGCCCTTGCCCTGCCGCTCGAAGATACGCACCAGTTCCGGCTTGACGCCGAAGATCGCGTCCTCGGCGAGGTGCGGGTCGCTGCCGTCATAGATGTGCGTGGTGATCGTCTCGAAGCCCGGCGCCTTGATCACGAAGTGCAGATGTGCCGGTCGGCACAGCGGATACCCCGCCTGACGGAGCATCTTGCCGACCGGACCGTCATCCGGCACGCCGTAGCCGCAGGGCTTGATCGTCCGATAGTGGAAACGGCCTTCTGCATTGGTGCGGAAAAGACCGCGCAGATTGAATTCGGGCTGAAGGTCAGGTTGCTGGTTCTCGTAAAGCCCTTGAGCATTGGCCTGCCAGGTGATGATCTCGGCGTCCGCAACGGGATCACCATCCAGATCCTGCACGCGTCCAGAGACTTCCAGCTTTTCGCCGATACCGTCGAGAGAGATATTGCTGCCGAGCGCCAGCTGCGGAACATCGGCGCGGAAAAACGGACCGCGTACGGTATTGGGGGTTGCCGTTTTCGGGCGGCGTGAATTGATTGTCTCGACCAGCGCCGAGGCGCCGAGCAGGTCGGAGAGCAGCACCCATTCCTGGCGCCGTTCGTCGCTGGCGTGGCCGACATCGGTGAGGAATTCGATCACCTTGCGCCAGTCCGCCTGTGTTGGCCGCAATTCGCGGATCAAGGCATGGAGATGCGTCACAGCCGCTGCCAGAACCTGTGGCAGGGCATCGTCTTTCGATTGCGGAAGTCGTTGCGCAAAAATGTCAGACGAGGTGGTCTCGCTGAAATTCAGCGCCATTGGACCCGGCATCATGCGTCTCCTCCAGGGCATTGGCTGGTTGAGACTAAATTAGCGCGATAGCGCGATGCCGATGATGATTTTATTCCGGTTTAATATATCATATCGTTATGAAGATAGACGAACGCCATCTTGTCCAGCTTGCCGCGGTCGTGAAGACCGGTGGCGTCACCGAGGGTGCGGCGCTGCTGGGCCTGTCGCAGCCGGCCGTCTCGCGCACGCTGTCCACGCTTGAAGCCCGGATCGGCGAGCCGCTGTTCATCAAGGGCCGCCGCCCGCTACAGCCAACGCCGTTGGGACGAGCGCTGGCCGATCACGGGCAGACGATGCTGTCGGCATCGCGCAAAGCGTCCGATGTCATCGAGAGTTTTCGGGTCGGCAAAAGCGGCGTCGTGCGCGTCGGCGGCACACCCTTTTTCATGGACGCGCTGATCGCCGGCATGATCGCCGAGTTTCAGAACCTGCATCCGGACGTGCGCATCGATCAGACCTACGGTTATTTCCCCGACCTGCGCGCCGCGCTCAACGCAGACCAGATCGACCTCGCCATCTGCCCGATCGATATTCTCGACGAGGGTTCCGGCCTCGAATTCCATCAGATCCTGCCCGGTCGCAACGTCATCGCCTGCCGCGTCACCCACCCGCTCCTGATGAAGCGGCGACCGCAGCCGGCGCATCTGCTCGACTATCCATGGATCGCGCCGCCGCCGGGCAGCCCTCTGCTCGCCGACCTGCGCAGCATGCTCATTTCCTTCGGAGCCACGGAAATCAAGATCCGCTACTCCGGCGGCTCGTTGATGAGCGTGATCAACTACATGAAGGCGGCCGATGCGCTGACGATCATGCCGCACAGCGTCGTCTTTGCCTTGCGCAACGAGAAGTCGATCACGGCCCTCCCCGTCTCCATCCCACATCCCGAACGCGCGCTGGGTCTGCTCAAGCGGTCCGACGCTCCCCGGACACCCGCCGTCGATCATTTCGCCCGTCATGTCCGCACCGGCTTCGACAATTTGAAGCACCTGATCAAGCGGCATGAACAATCAGTGGTCTGGGGCTCGTAGACAATATACGCAAGAGTGGCTGGCGCCCTGCAGCACTCTTGCAGGATGCCTATCTCATTCGCTCGAGCTTTTTGGCGACGCGCTGCGCGGTATCATCATCCTGTTCCCGTATTGCATCTGTCAGCGCTTGAAGTTTTGCGCGCAGCCCATGAACTTGATCGACGAGCGCCATGATGACGTCGATGCCGTCATGGTTCACGCCCATGGTTTCAGTAAGGTCGATGATCAGGAGTCCGCGCGCCAGATCGGCGTCGTGAAACGCGTCATCTTCCTCGCTGATTTCCGGAATAATCCATTGGCGCTCGACCCATATCGTCAGAGTGGATGAACTGATGCTGAGATTCTCGCAAAACTCCATGTGGTTCATCTCAACCTCCCCAGTTTCTGCGAGGGTTTTGCGCTTCTCCCGCAGGCCAGGATGCAGCGAATGCCGTCAGGTTAGCATCAGGGGTTTCGGGCAGCATGACCTTGACGGTAATGTACTGGTCACCGCTTCCTCCGCCCCGCTTGGCCACGCCCTTGCCCTTTAGGCGGAGCGTCTTTCCCGTGCTCGAATTGGCCGGTAGCGCCAGCGTCACATTCCCGGATATCGTCGGGACAATCAGCTTTCCACCGAGTATCGCCTCCCGCAGAGAGACCGGCACTTCAATCCGAATGTCGTCATCATCGCGCGTGAAAATCGGGTGAGACCGTACGTGGATTTCAATCAGTGCGTCGCCGGCCGGGCCGCCGCCGAACCCAGGTTCGCCCTTGCCTCGAAGCCGTAGCGCCTGACCCTCCCGTGTGCCGGGTGGGATCTGCAGATCGAGCGTCGCTCCGTCCGGCAATGTGATCTGCTTCTTTGCGCCGTTGACGGCCTCAAGGAAGTCGACTTCCATGGAGAAATGCAAATCTCTCCCCCTTGCGCGCGTTTGACTGCGGCCCTGCCGCGAAAAGAAGCTTGAAAGAATATCATCGGCCTCGCCGAAATCCGAGAAACCACTCGTGCTTTGGTAGCGCGTGTCATCTCCCGGAGACGCTGCGTAGTCTCTGTAGTAGTTTCGCGGAGCCTGCTCGGCGCCGGAGCCATCGATCTCACCCTTGTCGAAGCGGGCCCGCTTTTCCTCGTCACCGAGCAAAGCGTAAGCCGCGGACACGGCCTTGAAGCGATCCTCCGCACTCTTGTCGCCCGGATTGAGGTCGGGATGGAGCTTTTTCGCAAGCTTGCGATAGTGGCTCTGGATTTCCTTTTGCGTTGCGTTTTTCGCCACGCCGAGAGTTTCGTAGGGATCGTTGGCCATTGGGCTCCCGCCAAAGCGCTGTCGTAACCATGAAGATAGGTCAGCAGTGTTCCAGAGCAAGCGTTGGACAGCTTCGAACAGGCCGCTTGTTAAAACACGGCAGTTCCCGGTGCTCGTCTGGGCCTCCACTCAAACCATGCGCACAAACACGCCGCGTGAAGGCTCGATTGTGTTCGCTAGAGGTTCACCGCCCTTCGAACGGGTCCGCGAGCGCCGCGTCCGGGCGGCTGATCGGGTATTTGATGCCGGAAGTGCTCGCCGCAAGCTTCTTCGGGCCTTGCGTCTTCAGCAGAGCACGAAAACTTGGATGCATGCCGCCGTCTGAATAGGCCGTCATCGTGGTAGTAGCAGGAATGGCTCCTGTCGTTGCGATATCTAGCTTGCGGTCTTCCGCCTCGATCTTCGCCATCGCCTGCGGTTCGAGCTGGTTGGTGACCGCCGGGCAGGTTGCCAGCGGATCAACCGGCTCGCCGCCCTCGAATTCCTTGTTGAAGACATAGCGGCGTTCGCACGCCGAAACCTTCGGCTGCCGGTGTGTTAGTTCGAAGGCGTCGTAGCCCTCTTTCATCGTGCGCCAGAAGGACATGTTCGGGTCGCCTTGATGGCCTGTCATGTTCTCTGCTGTCATACGGAACGGAAATGCCTGGACCTGGAACTTGTCCTGACCGCCCTGAAGTGCACGCTGTACGATCGCGTAGATTTCTCCGACACCCTGGTCGGTCAGGGCGTAGCAGCCGGACGATGAGCAGGCGCCATGCACCATCAGCGCCTCGCCGGTATAGCCGAGCGCCGATTCCAGCCGATTGGGATAGCCGAGATTGAAGGAGACGTAGAACTGGGAGTTCGGGTTCAGCTGGCCTGCCGAGACATGATAGAAACCTTCCGGCGCCTGCCGGTCGCCAATCCTGGTCTTCGGCCCGAGCTTTCCGGACCAGCGGCACATCGGATAGGTCTTGAGCAACGCATAGGTGCCGGTCTTGTCGACCTTCCAGACCTCGAGTTCGCTCTCCTGCTTGAAGATGCGCACCAGCACAGGGCTTTCCGGCTTCATGCCCTTTTTCGACATCTCCGCGATCATCTTGCCGGACAGTTTCGGCGGCGCCTCGGAGATATCGTCAAGTGCCAGGCAGCCTGACAGTACGACACCCAGAATGAGTCCGGCAAATGCCCGCGACAGGATGCGGCGGGCACTCTTGAGGCGCGGCGCGGCGCTATGGCGAGGAAAGAAAGAATTCATGGAAGCGTCTATTGCTTGAAATCGTGCCAAAGTTTTGTCGAACGGATCAAATGGAGACAATCATCCGTTGCGGCCATCGCAGAATCGGGCATTGCGGTTAGCGTTCGGTTAATCTCCGCCCTGCACCGGTCGAGGCAGACGCGATCGCGTCTGTCTCGTGCAAACCTACTGCCAGACGACGATCTTCGCTTTCGCGGGAACGCGCTGATAGAGGTCGATGACGTCCTGATTCATCAGCCGCACGCAGCCGGATGACACCGCCTTGCCGATCGACTGCCATTCCGGATTGCCGTGCAGCCGGTAGAGCGTGTCTTCGCCGTTCTGGAAGATGTAGAGCGCGCGTGCACCAAGCGGGTTCTTGAGGCCCGGCTCCATGCCGCCGTTCTCGATCGAATATTTGGCAAGGCTCGGCTGGCGGGCGACCATCTCGTTCGGTGGCTTCCAGCGCGGCCAGGCCTGGCGCCAGTGGATGAGGCCGTCGCCCTGCCAGGCAAAGCCCTCGCGGCCGATGCCGACACCATAGCGCATCGCCGTGCCGCCCGGCTCGACGACATAGAGGAACCGCGACGGTGTATCGACGACAACGGTGCCGGGCGCCTCACCGGTACGGTCAGCGACGCGCTGGCGGTAGAATTGCGGATCAATCTGTTGATAGGGAATCGGCGGGATCAGGTAACCGCCATCCTCGATCGGCCCGTACATCACCTGCAACTCGGCGTCGGACGGCGGACCGATCGGCCGGGTGATCCTCACTGGTGTCGGCGCCGGACGGCCGCCCGGCATGGAGGTGCTGCAACCTGCAAGCGTGCCAGCAGCAAGGACGCCGAGAAAGCCCCGGCGGGATAAACTGTGTTCGATCGTCATTAGCCCCATCAATCCGCTTTGCATATCGTGTCCAACCCGCAGGTAACAACTATGACGTTCGCCATCGCGAGCGCCATACTGTCTGTTTCCCTCCGAGGGAATCGGAACCGAGAAATCCTTATGACTGCAATCGCTGCGGTTTCCAACGCCGCTCCATGCCGCAGTCGCCACGATTCCGCTCCGGTCACCATATCGTGAAGGACTGTGTCCTTGATCGGGACGCCGCCATGGCCCGTCCGCCGTTCCAGGATGATGCTGCCTTCCGTTACGTCTTTTCCGCGTCTTGTTACTGTTACGTACTTACGCCGGAAGCTGATCCGGACGACGGTAACGTGCCTAAAAAGGCGACGATCCGCTCAAGACACAGTCCGCCATCAGATAGGAGAGCGTAATGCTAACCAACTTTTTCACGGTCCAGGAGAGGAGACAGTTATGAGCTTGCCCATATCCCCTCGCCTCGTGGCTGCCAGCGCAGCCTTTGCGATCACGCTCGCCGTGCCGTTCGCAGCCCCTGCACTAGCGCAGGACGCCGCCAAGCCGAACATTCTCGTCATCTTCGGCGATGATATCGGCCAGACCAACATCTCCGCCTACTCGATGGGCGTCATCGGCTACAAGACACCCAACATCGACCGCATCGCCAAGGAAGGCATGATGTTCACGGACTATTATGCCGAGAACAGTTGCACGGCCGGACGTTCCACCTTCATCACGGGGCAGGTCTGCCTGCGCACGGGACTTTGCAAGGTCGGCGCGCCTGGCGCTCCGGTGGGATTGCAGGACGGTGATATCACTATCGCCCAGGCGCTGAAGACGCTTGGTTATGCGACGGGCCAGTTCGGCAAGAACCATCTCGGCGACAAGGACGAATATCTCCCGACCAAGCACGGCTTCGACGAATTCTTCGGCAACCTCTATCATCTGAATGCCGAGGAAGAGCCGGAAGCCCCCTATTGGCCAAAGGACGATGCTGAGTTCCTCAAGGCCTATTCTCCACGTGGCGTGATCAAGGCTTCGGCGGATGGCAAGGTCGAGGATACTGGCCCGCTGACGATAAAGCGCATGGAGACGATCGACGACGAGACGACCGGCGCCGCAATCGACTTCATCGACCGGCAGGCGAAAGCAAAGAAGCCGTTCTTCACCTGGATGAACACGACACGCATGCACCTTTTCACCCATGTACGAGAGTCCATGCGCGGCCAGAGCGGCATGCAAGGCAACGAATATGGCGACGGCATGATCGAGCATGACGGCGACGTCGGCAAACTCCTGAACAAGCTTGATGAACTCGGTATCGCCGACAACACCATTGTCGTCTACGCCACCGACAACGGCCCGAACCAGTTCTCCTGGCCCGACGCGGCAACAACGCCGTTCCGCAGCGAAAAGGACACCAACTGGGAAGGCGCATTCCGCGTGCCGGCAATGGTCCGCTGGCCGGGCCACATCAAGCCGGGACAGGTCTCCAACGGAATGGTCTCAGGTCTCGACTGGTTCCCGACGCTGCTTGCAGCCGCAGGCGACCCCGATGTGAAGACACGCTTGCTGGATGGCTGGAAGCCAGAGGGCAGCGCCACGACATTCAAGAACCATCTCGACGGCTATAACCAGCTCGACTACATCACCGGAAAATCGGACAAGAGCGCCCGGAAAGACTTCTATTATTTCGATGACGACGGCAATCTTGTCGCTACCCGATATGATGATTGGAAGGTCGTCTTCCATGAACAGCGCACACGGGGCGGGTTCGGCGTCTGGCAGGATCCTCTGACGGTCCTGCGTCTGCCCAAACTGTTCAACCTGCGTATGGATCCCTACGAGCGGGCAGATACCGTCTCCGACCAGTACAATGATTGGCTCGTGAGGAACGACTATCTGCTCGTCAAGGGACAACTGCAGGGAGCAGCCTTCCTCGAGACCTTCGTGAAATACCCGCCGAGCCAGCGCGTCGCGAGCTTCAATATCGAAGGTGTCCGTGAGCAGGTGGACAAGGCGATCGACCAGTCCTTCAAGGAACGTGGCATCGAAAAGTAGCCTGTCGCATTGGAGACGCGCCCCGCAAACGGCGCGTCTCGCCTTTTCTATCTTTTCAAAGGGTTCCGCATGACGGCACGCGACGATATCATCGCTCTTGGCAAACGCATCGGCCAATCCATCATCGGCCAGGAGCAGATGGTCGAACGACTTCTGCTAGGCCTGCTCGCCAACGGGCATCTGCTGGTCGAAGGTTTGCCGGGATTGGCAAAGACAAGGGCAATCAAGAGTCTGGCGAAGAATCTTAACTCGCAGCTTTCACGCGTTCAGTTCACGCCGGACCTGCTTCCGGCCGATATTACCGGCTCGGAGATTTATTTCAGCGAGGCCGGCAAGGGCGAGTTCAAGTTCCAGCCGGGACCGATCTTCGCCAACCTGATTCTTGCCGACGAGATCAATCGCGCGCCTGCCAAGGTTCAGTCGGCGCTGCTCGAAGCCATGGAGGAAAGGCAGGTCACCGTCGGCGGCAAGAGCTATCCGTTGCCGGAACTGTTCATGGTCATGGCGACGCAGAACCCGATCGAGCAGGAGGGCACCTATCCGCTGCCGGAAGCCCAGCTTGACCGCTTCCTGATGCATGTCGAGGTAGGCTATCCCGATGAAGTATCGGAAGCTGCGATCATGCGGTTGGTGCGGGGCGAGGAGAACGCAGGCGAGCAAATGAAGTCCGCCCCTGCGGAAAGGCTCGATCCACAGGCGGTCTTCGACGCCCGTAGGGAAATCGGCGCGGTGACGGTGTCCGATCCGGTCGAGAAGTACATCGTGGCCCTGGTCTTCGCCACGCGCTATCCGGACCGCTACGACAAGGACCTCGCCAAGCTGCTTCAGGTTGGCGTAAGCCCCCGTGGCGTGATCGGCCTCGACAAGGTATCGCGTTCCCATGCCTGGCTGAAGGGCCGCGATTACGTCACCCCCGACGACGTCAAGGCGATCGTCAACGACGTGTTCCGCCATCGGTTGATCCTATCCTACGACGCGCATGCCTCGAACACTTCGGCCGACCAGGTCATCGACCGTATCGTTGAACTCGTCGCGGTTTCGTGAAGGAGGAGGAATGGCGGAACCGGCGGCACACGAAGGGGTCTACGTTTCGACCGACCAGCTTGTGGCGCTGGAGGCGCGCGCCCGCGACTTGAGATTCGTGCAGAAATCCCGCGGCCATCAGCAGCTTGCCGGACGGATGCAGTCTTCGATGCGCGGACGCGGGCTCACCTTCGAGGAACTGCGGGATTACCTGCCAGGCGACGATATCCGCTCCATCGACTGGCGGGTCACCGCTCGCACCGCCAAACCTGTCGTGCGCGTCTATAGCGAGGAGAAGGAGCGCCCTGCCCTTGTCGTCGTAGACCAGCGCATCAACATGTTCTTCGGCAGCCGGCGGGCGATGAAATCGGTGACGGCGGCGGAAGCAGCCATGCTCTGCGCCTGGCGTATCCTTGGCTCCGGCGATCGCGTCGGTGGTTTCGTCTTCAACGATGGAAGCATCGACGAGGTACGGCCGCACCGGAGCCGCGAGGCAGTGATCACCTTCGCCGACAGGATCGCGCATCAGAATGGCTGCCTGAATGCGACCTTTACAGGTGCTCCCACGCCCGCTTCGCTCGACACTGTCCTGCAGCGTGTCGCCGGCTTTGCCAAACATGACCATCTGGTGGTCGTGATCAGCGATTTTGACGGCCACAGCGCCACGACGCGGGAGATATTGCTGCAGCTTTCGGGCCACAACGACGTGATCTGCATCCTCGTCTACGACCCGTTCCTCCTCGACCTGCCGAAATCCGGCGACATCGTCGTCAGCGGCGGCAATCTGCAAGTCGAGCTACCGTTGAGGCAGGCTGATGTCAGACAGTCGATCGACAGATTTGCCCGCGACCGGGGCCGCGCACTTTTGGCCTGGCAGCGTGAGTTGGGGCTACCAATGCTGCCCGTCTCGTCCGCCGAGGAGACATCGCCGCAGCTGAGACGCCTGCTCGAGCAATCTGCCTGGCGGCAGCGGAGGCGCTGATGGAACCGCAGCAACCCGCTCCCGACCCGCTCACCGAAGCAGCACTGCGATCGCTCAAGGATATTGCCTTGCCGCCACCCGTCTCGTGGATGCCGCAGACATGGGGTTGGGTCTTGCTGGCAACGGTCCTTCTAGTCGTGGCAGGCGTGACAGTCCTGGTCTGGTGGCGGCGCTTCGAGGCCAATGCGTACCGGCGCGAGGCCCTTGGGCAATTGGTCCTCATTGAGCGAAGAATAAAAGACCCCGTGACGCGGCAGGATGCCGTTCATGAGCTTGCCTTGGTGCTCAAGCGGGTCGCCCTGGCGAGTAGCGGCCGAAGCGAGACCGCCTCACTGTCGGGCGCATCATGGGTCCGGTTTATCGATAGCCGTACGGAAAACGGGGCTGGCCAGGCACTCGGGAAAATGCTCGACGATGGCGAATATCATGGCGAGGACGATGCCGGCAGCCTGTACACGGATGAAGGCGCAGACCTTATAGCCGACGCTCGCAGATGGATTGAGCAACATCATGTATCAGTTTGATTTTCCTTGGCTGATCGCCCTACTCCCGGTTCCGCTGCTGGTCTGGCTGCTGATCCCGGCGTACAGGGAAACATCGGCCTCCGTACGTCTTCCTTTCTTCGATCAGGTTGCCGAGGCGGCGGGTATCCGGCCGACCGCCGGGTCTGTCGTGGCTCGACGCACCTGGCTGCAGCGTCTGTGCGAGGCAACCGCCTGGTGCCTGTTGATCCTGGCGCTGGCCCGGCCGCAGTTCGTCGAGCCGCCAATCGAAAAGACCGAACCGCAGCGCGACCTGATGCTGGCGCTGGATCTCTCGCAGTCGATGGAGACGAAGGATTTTCCGGCCCCTGGCGGCGGCGCCGAGGCGCGGGTGGATGCCGTGCGCAAAGTCGTCACCGACTTCGTGGCGAAACGGCCAGGCGACCGGGTCGGCCTGATCGCCTTCGGGGACGCGCCCTATCCGCTCGTTCCGTTCACCATGGATCACCAGACGGTGCAGGCGGTGATTGCCGAAACGCTTCCGGGCGTTGCCGGGCCGCGAACCTCGCTTGGAGACGCGATCGGGCTTGCCATCAAGATGTTCGAGAAGACGAGCGTCCCGGAGAAGGTGTTGATCGTGCTCACCGATGGAAACGACACCGCCAGCAAAATGCCACCGGCAAAGGCCGCGGGCATCGCCAAACAGAAGGGTGTCGTCATCCACACGGTCGGCATCGGCGACCCGGCAGCGACCGGGGAGGACAAGCTCGACACAGCCACCCTGCAGAAGATCGCTGCCGACACAGGAGGCCGGTATTTCTTTGGTGGGGACCAGACGCAGCTTGCCGCGATCTACGACACGCTCGACAAGATCACACCGCAGGACCAGAGGAACCTGTCCTGGAGACCGCGCATAGAATTGTTTCATTGGCCGCTCGGCGCAGCGATCGGCATTCTGTCGTTCTATTATCTGATGAGCGGGTTTTTCGGGGGAATGCGGAAGCGGACGGCGTCATGATCGAGGATTTCCATTTCCTTCGCCCATGGTGGCTGTTGGCACTGCTTGTGCCGATCGCCATTGCCTGGACGGCATCACGGTCAACCGATATCCGCCGGCAGTGGAATGGGATCATCGCCCCGCATCTACTCGACAAGCTCGTTATTGATGGCACTGGGCATTCCCGCGTTCGGCCGTGGCTGCTGCTGGCTGCCGTCGTGACAATCGCGGTCATAGCCGCGGCAGGACCGACATGGCAGCGGGAAGCCCCGCCCTTCGTCGAGGATACCGCGCCGCTGGTCGTCGCCTTTGACCTTTCGCCGACGATGGACGCGATCGACATCACGCCTTCCCGCCTTGAACGCGCCAAGCTCAAGGTGAAGGACATCGTGGCCCTCAGAGGCGGTGCACGGACCGCGGTAGTGGCCTATGCGGGATCGGCGCACGTCGTCCTGCCCCTGACCGACGACGCATCGTTGATCGACACCTACGTCGACGCGCTTGCCACCCGCATCACGCCCATTGATGGAAAGGACACGGTCAAGGCGCTGCAACTTGCCGAGGACATGCTGGCAAGAGAGGATACTGCGGGCACCATCCTGTTCGTCACCGATGGCATCGAGCCGAAGGCATTCGAGGCGTTCAAGCGCAAGACCAAGGATGGATTTGTGGTGCTTGGCGTTGGAACCGCCGAGGGCGGCCCGGTCAAGACAGCCGATCAAGGGTTCCTGACGGACGCCGCCGGTGCTCGCGTCTTTGCCAGGCTGGACATCGAGGCACTGAAGAATCTGCATGCGCTCACCGGGGCCGACGTCGCAACGCTGACCGCCGACGATACCGACGTCCGCTGGGTGGCGCAGCGCATCCGCACGAACTTCGCCCATAAGACCTCGACGCAGGACGATCGTTGGCGTGACCTTGGCTGGTGGCTGGTGATCCCGATCGTCATGCTGTTTGCCATTTCGTTTCGCAAGGGCTGGGTCGTCAGGCTCGGCGCATTGCTGATCGCGGCGAATATCGTGTTCGAACCCGGCAAAGCCGAAGCTGCCGAATTCATCGATATGTGGCTGACCGCCGACCAGCAGGGACGCCGCGCCTTCGAGCTAGGCGAGTTCGAGAAGGCCGCGACACATTTTCAGGATCCCATGTGGAGGGGAACGGCATTTTATCGAGCCGGGAAATTCGCCGACGCGCTGGACGCCTTCGCCGCGGTCGATAGCGCAGAGAGCTGGTACGATCAGGGCAACGCCCTGCTGCATCTGATGAAGTTCGAACAGGCCGTCGCTGCCTTCAGCAAAGCGCTTGAATTGCACAAGGACTGGCCGGATGCCAAGGCGAACCTTGCGATTGCCGAAAGGCTTTTGAAGAACCAGAAGGAACAGGAAGAAGAACAGCAGGATGCGCCGAACCTGCCGCCCGACCAGATGCAGTTCGACGACAAGGGGAAGAAGGGCAAGGCGGGCCAGATGAACATCGCCGAACAGACATCGGAGATGTGGATGAAGAACATCCAGGTCAGTCCCGCCGACCTGATGGCAAGGAAATTTGCGATGGAAGCACAGGAGAGCAAGCCGTGAGACGGGTTCAGATTGCCCTTGCTCTCTGGTTGTTCTCCATATCCGCAGCATTGGGCGCGGAGCCGTTCGCGCGGGCAACAGTCGATAATCAAGAGGCGATCGTTCCCGGCCAGCAGGTGCATGTCACGGTAGACGTCTTCGCGCCCGACTTCTTCACCTCGCCGCCGCAATTTCCCCTCTTCGATCTTCCAAACGCCATCGTCACACTGCCGGACGAGCGTGCTCAGAACCTCGTTGAAACCTTTGATGGCGTGCAATATTCCGGCATTCGCCGCGCCTACACGGTCGTCCCCGAAATGGCGGGAACCTTCACGCTGCCACCGGCCGTCATCGATTTCGACTATTCCAACGACGGTAAGACCATGAAGGGAGCAGCGAGCCTGCCGCCGACAAGCTTTACTGTCGGGGACGCGCCCGGCGCCAGAGGCGAAACCCTCCCGTTTGCTGCGCGTGGCGTTACGTTGACCCAGTCGTTCGATCGCGATCCGGCCAAATTGAAGATTGGCGAGGCGCTGGTACGCACGGTTACCGTGTTTGGAACGGACACACAGGCAATGATGATCCCGGCGCTTGATCTCGGACAGCCGCACGGACTGAAGGTCTATCCGAAACCACTGGTGATATCAGACGGCGTGAAGGACAATGGTGGGACCGTTGGCAGTTCACGCACGCAGACCATCACCTATATCGCGGAAGCGGTCGGCACGTTCGAGATACCGGAGGTTTCCTCTACCTGGTTCGATCTCGATGCGCATGCGGCGAAAATAGCCTCTCTTCCGGCCACGGTGGTGACCGTTACGAAAGTTCCAGCTCCGGCGCAGGGAATTGCGCCTCAGCTTCAGACGGAAGACAGCGGTGTCAAATCTCCGGCCTTGTCGAAGGCGGCGATCACGCTTGCCACGGCAGCGCTTAGCCTGCTGGCGGGCATCGTTTGGCTTGCCCGCCGTTTGTTTCCGCCGATCAAGGCACGATTGTCGGCCTGGAACGCATTGCGCCGGAGTTCTGAAAAGACGCGCTTCAAGCAACTCGTCGCCTCCATTCGAAAAGACGACCCGGCAACTGTGTATCATCGGCTGGTGTCCTGGAGCCGGAGCGCGGGCTTCCGGTCGATTGGCGACTGGGTTTCGGCCACCGAAGACGCGGATGTCGCACACCAAACCGGGACGCTCGAACGGCAACTCTTCGCAAACGAACCGGACCGCCCGGCGCTTGATCGCGAGGCGCTGTTGCGCGCGATCACCAAGGCGCGTCGTGCTCACATCGGGAGCGGCCGCTCCCGCCCCATATCCCGCCTGCCGGAGTTGAACCCGACCTGAGAGGATAATCCGAGGTTTGCCGGGATTTGCGGAGGTTGTATCATGTTATGCGGTTTTTGTTACAGTAACGTACTTCCGGGAGCGCACCGCAGCGGCGATGCTGCCGCATCGAAATTCGGAGGCTGCCATGGCATTGGCATTGGATAACGAACAGCACCGATCATTGGCTCCCGGCGACATGGTCTGGATACCGGGCCGCACCTTCACGATGGGTTCTGATCACCATTACCCCGAGGAAGCGCCTTCCCATCCCGTCACGGTCGATGGTTTCTGGATAGAGGCGACGCCAGTGACGAACCGGCAATTCACGGCATTCGTGAAGGCGACCGGCTATGTGACGTTTGCCGAAAAAGCGCCGGATCCGAAGGACTACCCCGGCGCGCGGCCGAACATGCTGAAGGCCGGCTCGCTCGTTTTCACCCCGCCAAAATCCGTGAACGGACCGGACATCAGCCAATGGTGGGCGTTCAAGTTCGGTGCGAACTGGCGCCGCCCCTACGGAGGCTTGAGTGACCTGCGCGGCAAGCTCGACCACCCGGTCGTGCATGTGGCCTTCTGCGATGCGAAGGCCTATGCCGAATGGGCGGGTCTCGATCTTCCGACGGAAGCGGAATGGGAACTGGCGGCGCGCGGCGGCCTCGACGACGTCGAGTTCGCCTGGGGCGACGAACTGATGCCTGGTGGCGTCGCCATGGCCAACACCTGGGCCGGCACCTTTCCGACCCACAGCACCAAGCCCGCCGGCAAGGACCGGACGACGCCGGTGCGATCCTTCCCGCCAAACGGCTACGGCGCCTATGACATGATCGGCAATGTCTGGGAATGGACATCGGATTACTGGTCGACGCGCCATCCGCAGCCCGCAGCCAAGTCATGCTGCATTCCGCAGAACCCGCGCGGCGGACCAGCCGATGAGAGCTACGATAGCCGGCTGCCGGACATCCGGATCGCGCGGCGGGTGCTGAAGGGCGGCTCGCATCTTTGCGCGCCCAATTATTGCCGTCGCTACCGTCCGGCCGCGCGCCATGCCGAGCCGGAGGACACCTCCACCAGTCATGTCGGCTTCCGCTGCATCAAAAGACCCGTCGCCTGATCAAGGAGAATTCCGTGTCCGTTTTCGTTCGTGCGTTCCTTGTCGCGCTCCTCCTGCCGCTGGCTGCCCTGGCGGAAGACCTGCCATCCTGGAACGACGGCAAGTCGAAACAGGCAATCGTCGATTTCGTCGCCAGGGTGACCGACGAAAAGAATGCGGACTTTGTCAAACCGGAGGACCGCATAGCCGTCTTCGACAATGACGGCACGCTCTGGTCGGAGCAACCTTTCTATTTCCAGCTCGGATTCATGCTCGACCGGGTCAAGGTGCTCGCGCCAGAACATCCGGAATGGAAGGAGACGGAGCCATTCAAGTCCGTTCTGGCCGGAGACCTCAAAGGAATGGCGGCAAGCGGCGAAAAGGGTCTTGTCGAGCTTGGAATGGCCACGCATGCCGGAATGACCACGGACGAATTCGCCAAGATCGTCACCGACTGGTTTGCCGCATCCAAGCATCCGAAGACTGGAAAGCCCTACAACAAAATGACGTTCCTGCCGATGCGGGAACTGCTCGACTATCTCCGCGCCAACGGCTTCAAGACCTACATCGTCTCCGGCGGCGGTGTCGAATTCATGCGGCCGATCACCGAAGAGGCGTACGGCATTCCACCCGAACAGGTGGTCGGCAGTACGATCACCACGGAATATGCGCTCGTCGACGACGTGCCCGTGCTCAACCGTCTTCCAAAGATCGACTTCATCGACGACGGCCCAGGCAAACCCGTCGGCATCAACAAGTTCATCGGCCGGCGCCCGATCTTCGCCGCGGGAAATTCCGACGGCGACTACGAGATGCTGCGCTGGGTGACAGGCGGAAAGCCGAACAGCTTCGGATTGATCGTACATCACACTGATGCCGAGCGCGAATACGCCTATGATCGAGAGTCGCATTTCGGCAAGCTCAACAAAGCCATGGATGAGGCGGAACAGCGCAACTGGCTTCTTGTCGACATGAAGAACGACTGGAAGAAGATCTACGCTTTCGAGAAATAGGCATTCAGTGTTTTTACGGTTCGTACGACTGACATCCGTTCTGGGCCTGAAGGAGCGCGAAGGCTTCTTTGCGGCCGCCTATGACGTCGTTCGAGAATCGAAGGCGGATAACCATAGCCTTCAGCACATCGAAGACCTGCTCGGTTGGTATCGGAAAAACCTTGCGGTCCCACCAAGATTCAACCGGTCCACCTCGAAAGGATATAGCCGTACGGCCATCACTGCGGGCCTGAGCTGGTTCAAGCCGACGGCGAACGAACATTTGTCGAAAGCCTATGAACTTGCTGCATTGCTCGAACAGCACGGACATGTGATCGAAATCCTGAAAACGTCCCGGCCGGGCTACGTCATCTACGAGGATGAACATCAGGTCGTCGCTGAAGCGTTTTCGAACAGGCGACCTCGCGGATAACGGAAATGCCCAGAGACGGTGCCCTGGCGAGTTTCCGCCGGATCGGAATGCCGCGCGGTTGATGGACCGCCCGATTGGCCGCGCGGTCCGATCCGGTTCTCTATGCGTCGAGCAATCCGACAGTTTCCGCGACCATCAATGTATCGACGAACTCGGTCAGGTCGATGATCTTGCCGTCCTTGAAGGTGAAACGGTCAAGGTATTCTGTCTGGATTTCCTTGCCGCCCCTGTAGCGGATCGGTCCTGCTCGATGCGCGAAAACCGTGTCACCGTCAACGTAAATGCGGGTGGTCTCGATCTTTGACATGTCCCAGTCAGCGACCAGTCCGCGGACAGCTGCATCGACCGCCGCCGGTTCTGAGACCCGCTGTGCCATCGGTGAGAGCTTGCCGCTGCCGAGGATGCAGAAGCTGAAGCCGGGTCCGGTGTGGGACATCACTGAATCAATGTCATTGACCGCACGTGCCTCGTAGAGCTTGTTGACGATGCCTTCGAGTGTTTCCCTGTCCGTCATGTGCACCCCTCCCTTAGGTTGAAGCGAGTGTGCCCGTATTCAAGAAAAGCCGCAAGTACCGGAGTTGCAAACGCAGCACGCCGGTGTCGTTAAAATTGTCTCCTATAAAACCTTTATCTCTTTCCCGTTTTCCCGCAATGGATTTCAAATGCGCAGCGGTTCTAGCATCCGGGCATTCGAAACAGGTCACTGCCACGATGCCAATGCCATACCTCCACCCCTCCATCCTTTCCGCCAAGGCCATCGATGGCCGGCAAACGCCGCGCCAACCAGCCGGATACGCCAGCTCCCGCATGCGGCGCCGCGCACGCCTGACGGCCGTGCTGAATGCCGCTGCGATCTTTCTCTCACTCGCCGGCATCGCGCTCATCTGCGTGCTCTCCTGAGGCATCGCGGTGACTATGATATCCCCATCGAAAGACCGGCTGTCGCCGGCCAAGGCTGCCCGTCCTTCGGAGCAGATGCCTGCGGGAACCGCGCTCGCCAGCCTGATTGCACGGGTCTGCGCCGCCCGGATTCTTCGCGAGCACCACGTCTGGGAAGCCGTGCGCATTCTGCCGCAGACGGCGGGATTGCCGGAAGAGATGAAACTCTCTCCCGAGCTTCGACGCTTCATGGAAAAGGACGCGTTTGCCGCTGCGCTGCGTATTCTTGCCCAATCCTGCCAGCCCGCACGCGACTTTCGCGATCTTGAGCCACACGCTGATCACTGGGTCGCCACGCTGTTTCTCAAGGCCAGCCTTGCCCAGCCGCGGCGGCGCAAGCTCGTCAGAGCCAAGCATCGCGATCCGGCGGCTGCCATGCTGATTGCTCTTCTGAGCAGCGCCGACGGTGAGTCCAAGCCGTTTGTCCGCCGAAGACGGGCAAACGCGGCATTGTGAAAAGGAACCACAAAATGATTGATTTCACGCCGCTGGCTTCAATGCCAGAAGGGGCGATCTGCGACCTCATCACCCCCTTTCATGGCGACCAGCTGGATGAAGCCTCGTTCGCCGATCTTGCGGAATGGCAGATCAACAGCGGCATTTCGGGCTTGCTCGTTTCCGGTCCGACCGGCGAGCCCTGGGCGCTGACGGATGAAGAACGGACGAGACTTATCCGGCTCGCGGTCGCGGTGGCCGCAGGACGGGTCCCCGTTATCGCCGGTACCGGCACGAACTGCACCGAGATGACGATTGCACGGACGGCTGAGGCAAAGACCATGGGCGTTAACGCCGCCTATGTCGTGATGCCCTATTACAGCAAACCCGCCCAAGAGGGACTGTTTCGCCACTACGAGGCGATCGCCAGCAAGGTGGACCTGCCGCTCATCGTCGGCCTCGCGCCGCATCGAACGGCCATAGACCTCTCGCCCCGGACGCTGGAGCGGCTTGCCACCCTGCCGTCGGTCGTCGGAATCGCCGATGAAACGGGCGATATCACGCGCCTCGTGGCAATGCCGGCCGCATTGCGCCAGCGTTTCGCGCTCTATTCCGGCCATGATCTGACGGCCATGCCCTTCACGCTGATGGGTGGGCGCGGCGTCATCTCGGCGGCCGCCAATCTGGTGCCGCGATTGACCGTCGCGCTCCATCAGGCGCTTGCCACCGGTAACCAGCAATCAGCGCAAAGCCTGCAGGAGCGGCTGAGCCCGCTGTTTCAGGCGCTGGAACGCGAGCCGAGCCCGGCTGCCGTCAAATACGGCCTCAGTCTCCTGAGGGGAATGAGCGACGATGTCCGGTTGCCGCTAACGCCGATCGTTGCCGAAACCACCGCTGCAATCCGGATGGCGCTGGCGCCTGTCCTTTGCAAACCAGCCCCGGCACGACGGCAAATCCTATGAGATTTTAAGAAGAAAGCTGTCGGCCCAGAATGGAATGACAATGGCCGACAACATATTTTCTCTTGGCAATCAGCGCTTTGCCGATTGCACATTTCAACCGAAAGATCGACCCATGCAGCAGTTTGCCAGACTTCATTCAGTACGGTGGGACGCGTTCGCCCGCACAACGGGAGACCGAACCAGTCTTTCCGGCGCTGTCATCCGTCTCGTCACTGTTTTCGTTTGTGCCGGAACCGCCCAGGTCCTGGCCGGCTGGCTTCTGCGCTGAGACGAACAGACGATACCCATCAACAATACAAGGTTACAAGGATCATGGGCAGTAGATACCCCATACAACGTGCATTGCCTGCAACGCCTCGCTTTACCGTCGGCCGTGATCATCACGGCTGGTGGGTCGTGCAGGACCGGCTCGATCGCGTCGGCGGGCTGTTTGCCAACGAAGCGGCAGCGCTGCATTTTGCGAGCGAAGAAAGCAATCGCGATGCCCGCGCTGTCTGCCGCGCCCCCGCCGGCAAATGTGTTGAGCTTGACGGGCTGACGACGGGCGCTGCACCAGTCGTCGAGAGATCCTATCTACGGCGCATTGCCTGATCCTTTGGGAGCGCGCGCCTTTCCCCGGGCGGACAGCGCTCCCCTTTTCCCATCGGAAGATCGATAAGATTTGCCTTAAATGCCGTCACTCGGTTTCACCGGGATGAAACGGCGGTCGGGTTAAAAGGGATCGATTGCAACATCCGAAGGAGCGCCCGCCAGGGCAGATCGTCAATGACCCTCGTCGTTACCATGTCAGCCACGACAGCGGCTTACGCGGCACAAGCCGTCAAGCCGTCGGCACGCGTAAGCGGCGATGGCCCGACCGACGAGGCGATCACCTTGCTGTCAGCACGTCCGAAGGACGATGCGGCCAACACGCATGCCGCGGTCGCGGCCCTTCGCAGCCCGACATCGCTGTCGCTGATGCTGATGAGTTCCAACGGTCGCCAGCCGCAGGGCACGCGCGGAGACGTCGTGCGTCGCTATATGGAATTCGGGCCGGACGAACCCGAAACCGACGATGGCAGCAAGCGTCAGGACGACGACGCGGCCGCAGACTGAGATCTCAATCTCGCATTTGCAAGACAGAGGCTCCGTGCGGACGGGGCGGCACGGTTTCCCATGCCGCCCGGCAAAATCATGCAGAACTCAGTTGTGCTTGTGTGCACCGCCGGCCGCGTTACCGACAGGAAGGATGTATTCCACCTTGCCGGCCTTCTCGAAGGTCAGCGTCACCGGAATGCTGTCACCCTCGGCGAACGGCTTTTTCACGTCCATGAACATCAGATGCAGGCCGCCGTTTTGAAGCTCGACGGTTTCTCCGGCGGGAATGGCAATGCCCTCTTCCAGCTTGCGCATCTTCATCACGTCATTCTGCATCGTCATCTCGTGCAGTTCGACGCGGCCCGCCGCCGGGCTCTCGACGGACACCAGCACATCGTCTTCGCCACCATTGTTCTTGATGACAAAGCCGCCGCCGCCGACCTTGGCGCCGGGCAGCATTGCCTTGGCCGCACCACCGGAAATTTCCAGCGACCCGGCTTTGACTGATGCGCCGTCCATGCCGCTCATGCCAGCCATCGCCGCCATGTCGTGATGATCATGGCCGCCAGCCTCCGCAGGCGTCACGGTGACAGTCGGTGCCGGATGTTCCAGCGAATGGGCGCTCTGGCCTTCTGCGGCGATTTCATCCCAGACGACCTTGTCCGAAGCGCCGCAGAGCTGCGTCACCGGAAAGGCAATCTGCGTCTCCTTGTCGAACCCTGAGATTTTGCCGCTGATGACGAAAGTGTCGTAGTAATCATCGGAAAGATTGCCGTTCTTCCAGCGGATTTCGAGCGGGCCGGACGTCACCGCCTTGCCGTGGTTGTCGTAGCTCTTCTGGTATTCACCCTTGATGATCTCAAGCTCCCAGCCGGCCTTGGGCTGCGGCTTGGCAAAAACGAAGCCTTCCGGCAGCCTCACCTGCACTTCCGTGGTCGGCTTGCCATCACAACCGTGCGGGATTTGCAGCACGGCCTTGAAGCTGCTTTCGGAGGCAACCTCATCCCGTTCGAAGGAAGCATGTGCTTGAGCGGTGGCGGCTGCGCCCAGCGAAAGTGCGAGTGCGAGAATTGTGGTTCTGGTCTGTGTCATCGATCTGTCTCCGGACCGGAGCCTGGCCAGCCATGGACAGGACGGTCAACGCCGCGTCAGGCGGCTGAATGCTCTGGATAATCTGGAAAATCGCCGAAGCGAGGGCTTCAAAGCAAAACTGGAGGTGCACGCGATTGCGGCAAGGTTCGCGGGTGCAAGACGAAAAGTGCCTGAAAATCCGGCTTGGCCGAGACGAGTGCCGCTGAGCGGATGACAAGATAGCTGTCGCTCGGTGGTGACGGAAGAAGCACAGCGGCAGCCAGTCGGCAATAGTCGCAGATCGGCGCAAGTCCCTCGTGCGAGGAGCCATGTTCAGGGCCGTCGATACCGTCCAGCCCGAAGCAGATGTCGCCGATCGATCCATCCGGGAGCGCGTATTCCGCGGCCATCGCCGGCGTAATCTGCCGGGCGAAAACCGGCTGGTGGGCAAACGACAGGAACAGAAGCGCGAGCGCTGAAAACACCCGCACCGTCACCCTCATATGTCGCCCGGCTCTCGCCATCTAAATCTCCGTCTCGGAGAATTGCGTTATCCTCTCGACGGGAAAAAAGCAAAGGCGGATTTGCCGCAACCAGGCTTGGGTGTAAAACAGCCACGACAAAAATCTGTTCGAGCGCGACATTTTGCGCTTGCCAAGCAATCGGGATCGCCGTTATCTGAACCCGATCTTGTTGGGAGAATCCGGGTAACACCGGTGCCGAAGGAGCAACCGCCCCGGAAACTCTCAGGCCAAAGGACCAGCAAGGTGCCGGTAGGACTCTGGAGAGAAGCATTTCCGCTCGCCGAAGGGATAACAATCTCAGGCAAAGGGACAGAGGGGGCTCGAGGAAACGACGCAGTCAATGCGCGTGGAGATGAGCCGGCGCGTTGCGCCAGACCTGGAGGCCGGATTTGGACGATCATTCCCCTTTGAAACAGACGCCGCTGCATGCGTTGCACGTGTCGCTCGGCGCCCGCATGGTGCCGTTTGCCGGCTACGACATGCCGGTGCAATATCCGGCCGGCGTCATGAAGGAGCATCTTCACACGCGCTCCGCCGCCGGATTGTTTGATGTCTCCCATATGGGCCAGATCATCCTCAAGCCGAAATCCGGACGGATCGAGGATGCAGCACTTGCGCTTGAAACGCTGGTGCCCGTCGATGTGCTCGGGCTTGCCGAAGGTCGCCAGCGCTACGGGCTGTTCACCAATGACCAGGGCGGCATTCTCGACGACCTGATGATCGCCAATCGCGGCGACCATCTCTTCCTCGTCGTCAACGCATCCTGCAAGGACGAGGACTTTGCTCACCTGCAAAAGCACCTCGGCGAAACCTGCGACCTGAGCCTGCTGGATGATCGCGCGCTGATCGCGCTACAAGGTCCCCGCGCCGAATGTGTTCTGGCCGAACTCTGGGCTGATATCGCCACCATGCGGTTCATGGACGTAGCAGAGGCCGACCTGCACGATGTGCTCTGTATCATTTCCCGCTCCGGCTATACCGGCGAGGATGGTTTTGAAATCTCTATTCCCGCCGCCTCTGCCGAGGATGTGACACGTCGGATTCTCGAACATCCCGATGTCATGCCGATCGGCCTTGGCGCGCGCGATTCGCTGCGTCTCGAAGCCGGGCTGTGTCTCTACGGAAACGACATCTATACGGAAACGACGCCGGTGGAAGCCGCGCTCGAATGGGCGATGCAGAAAGCCCGCCGGACAGGTGGTGCACGCGCAGGCGGCTTCCCCGGAGCGGACACCATTCTTCGTCAATTTGCCGATGGCGCCGATCGTCGCCGCATAGGTTTGAAGCCGGAAGGCAAGGCGCCGGTGCGCGGCGGAGCACCGCTCTTTGCCGATGCCGAAGGCAAGACCCCTGTCGGCTCAGTCACGTCAGGCGGTTTCGGACCAAGCGCCGACCATCCCGTTGCCATGGGGTACGTCGATATTGCCCATATTCCAAACGGCACCCAACTTTTCGCGGAAGTACGCGGCAAATACCTGCCCGTCACCCTCGCCGCCCTACCCTTCGTTACCCCCACCTACAAACGCTGAGCTGGAGCAAACCCGATGCTGAAATTTACCGACGAACATGAATGGCTGAAAATCGAGGGTGATGTCGCAACGGTCGGCATCACCGCCCATGCGGCAGAACAGCTTGGCGATCTCGTCTTCGTGGAACTGCCGGAAGCCGGCACGGTGCTCGACAAGGGCGCAACCGCGGCCACCGTGGAATCCGTCAAGGCGGCATCCGACGTCTATTGTCCGCTGGATGGCGAAATCGTCGAAAGCAACCAGGCGATCGTCGAGGATCCGGCTTTGGTCAACAGTGATCCGCAAGGCGCAGGCTGGTTCTTCAAGCTGAAGCTTTCCGATCCGTCGGCCGTCAATGCACTGCTTGACGAAGCCGCCTACAAGGAGCTGATCGCCTGATGAGCATGCCGAAAGACTTCACCTTTACCGATTACAAGCCGTATGACTTCGCCAACCGGCGGCATATCGGTCCCTCGCCTGATGAAATGACGGCGATGCTCAAGGTCATCGGCTATAGCAGCCTCGATGCAATGATCGACGACACCGTTCCGCCATCGATCCGCCAGAAGACCCCGCTCGCCTGGGGCGTGGCCATGACCGAGCGCGAGGCGCTCGACAAGATGCGCGAGACGGCCAACCGCAACAAGAAGCTCGTCTCGTTGATCGGCCAAGGTTACTACGGCACGATCACGCCGCCGGTCATTCAGCGCAATATCCTGGAAAACCCGGCCTGGTATACGGCCTATACGCCCTATCAGCCGGAAATCAGCCAGGGCCGTCTTGAAGCGTTGCTCAACTACCAGACGATGGTCTGCGACCTTACTGGTCTCGACGTCGCCAACGCTTCGCTGCTCGACGAAGCGACTGCTGCGGCCGAAGCCATGGCGATGGCCGAACGCGTGGCAAAATCGAAGGCCAAGGCCTTCTTCGTTGATGAAAATTGCCATCCGCAGACCATCGCGCTTCTGAAGACGCGCGCCGAACCGCTCGGCTGGTCGATCGTCATCGGCAATCCGTTCAGCGATCTCGATCCGCTCGATGTCTTCGGCGCGATCTTCCAATATCCGGGAACCTACGGCCACGTTCACGATTTCACCGGCTTGATCGCAAGGCTGCACCAGACAGGGGCGATTGCCACCGTTGCCGCCGATCCTCTGGCACTGGCGCTGTTGAAATCCCCTGGTGAAATGGGCGCCGATATCGCCATTGGCTGCACCCAGCGTTTTGGCGTTCCCGTTGGTTATGGTGGTCCGCATGCCGCCTACATGGCGGTCAAGGACGCCTACAAACGCTCGATGCCCGGTCGTCTCGTCGGCGTGTCAGTCGACGCCCGCGGTAACCGAGCCTACCGCCTGTCGCTCCAGACCCGCGAACAGCATATCCGCCGCGAGAAGGCCACCTCCAACATCTGCACCGCGCAGGTTCTGTTGGCGGTGATGGCCTCGATGTATGCGGTTTTCCATGGTCCCAAGGGCATCAAGGCGATCGCCCAGAGTGTTCACCAGAAGGCTGTGCTCCTAGCGTTGGGCCTGGAAAAGCTCGGCTACAAAGTCGAGCCGGACGTGTTCTTCGACACGATCACCGTCGATGTCGGCAAGCTTCAGGGCATCATCCTGAAGACGGCGGTCACCGAGGAAGTCAACCTTCGCCGGATCGGCACCACCAAGATCGGTATCAGCCTCGATGAGCGCTCGCGGCCGGTGACGCTCGAAGCCGTCTGGCGGGCCTTCGGCGGCGATTTCACGGTCGAGGATTTCGAGGCCGGTTACCGCCTGCCGGAATCGTTGCTGCGCACCAGCGAATATCTGACGCATCCGATCTTCCATATGAACCGGGCGGAAAGCGAAATGACACGCTATATCCGCCGGCTGTCAGACCGTGACCTTGCGCTGGATCGCTCGATGATCCCGCTCGGCTCCTGCACGATGAAACTCAACGCGACAGCCGAAATGCTGCCGATCACCTGGCCGGAATTTTCCGAAATCCATCCCTTCGTGCCGGCGGACCAGGCCGAAGGTTATCGCCACATGATCACCGACCTGTCGCAGAAACTCTGCCAGATCACCGGTTATGATGCGGTCTCGATGCAGCCGAATTCCGGCGCTCAAGGGGAATATGCCGGACTTCTGACGATCCGCGCCTATCATCTGGCCAATGGCGACGACCATCGCGACGTCTGCCTGATTCCAACGTCGGCGCACGGCACCAATCCGGCGTCCGCCCAGATGGCCGGCATGAAGGTCGTCGTCGTCAAGGTCAGCGACAATGGCGATATCGACATGGTCGATTTCCGCGCCAAGGCCGAGCAATATGCGGCAAACCTCTCCTGCTGCATGATCACCTACCCGTCGACGCACGGCGTGTTCGAGGAGAATGTCCGCGAAGTCTGCGACATCGTCCACAGGCATGGCGGCCAGGTCTATCTCGACGGTGCCAATATGAACGCCATGGTCGGCCTTGCCCGTCCCGGCGATATCGGCTCCGACGTCAGCCATCTCAACCTGCACAAGACCTTCTGCATTCCCCACGGCGGCGGCGGTCCGGGAATGGGTCCGATCGGCGTCAAGGCGCATCTTGCCCCCTATCTGCCGGGGCATCCTGAAACAGATGGCGGCGAAGGTGCCGTGTCTGCTGCTCCTTTCGGCTCGGCGTCAATCCTGCCGATTTCCTGGAGCTACTGCCTGATGATGGGCGGCGAAGGCCTGACGCAGGCGACGAAGGTGGCAATCCTCAACGCCAACTACATCGCAGCCCGGCTAAAGGGTGCCTATGACGTGCTCTACAAGTCGGCCAAGGGCCGCGTCGCACATGAGTGCATCGTCGATACCCGTCCGCTGGTCGACAGCGCCGGGGTCACGGTGGATGATGTTGCCAAGCGCCTGATCGACTGCGGCTTCCACGCACCGACCATGAGCTGGCCGGTTGCCGGCACGCTGATGATCGAGCCGACGGAATCGGAAACCAAGGCCGAACTCGACCGTTTCTGCGATGCCATGCTGGCGATCCGCGCCGAGGCACAGGCGATCGAGGACGGCAAGATGGACCGGGTGAACAACCCGCTGAAGAACGCCCCACACACGGTGGAAGACCTCGTCGGCGAATGGGATCGTCCCTATTCGCGCGAACAGGCCTGCTACCCGCCGGGCGCCTTCCGGGTCGACAAATACTGGTCGCCGGTCAACCGTGTTGATAATGTCTACGGCGACCGCAACCTCGTCTGCACCTGCCCGCCGCTGGAGGATTACGCCGAGGCGGCAGAATAACCGAAAATCGAAAGGGGCGCCCAATGCGCCCCTTTTTTGTACGCCGATCGAAATGAACTATAGCGGCCGCTGGGCAAGCGGCTGGACCACGACATCGACCCAGAAACGCGTGAACCCCTCCGCAAACGTCCTGTAGCCGCTGACCGAGGATGGTTTCAGCGTATAGGCGTTGGCCCCGCAGGCGTAGGATGTATAAACGTCCGTCGGGTTCATCGACGAGGTCAACATGATCACTGGAAGAACCGCCGTCTTCTCGTCCATCCGGATGCGTTTCAGCAATTCCATGCCGTTTGTTCCGGGCATGTTGATATCCAGAAGGACATAATCGAACAACTCTCCCAGCAGTCGACGGGCTGCGACATCGGCGTCCGTGACATGGGTGATTTCCACATTTCCGCCGAGATCGGAAAAGGCGCGTATGACAAAGTTTGCGTCAATCAGGTCGTCATCGACGACAAGCAATTTTTTGACCCGAGTTCCCAAGTGCGTCTTACTTTCCGCCAGATTGCCTCGTTTCCGGAAGAACCAGCACGAAACGTGCACCCTCCGTGAATGTCGTGTCAAGCTCGAGAGACCCATTGTGGCTCTCGGCTATCCGTTTTGCCAATGCCAGTCCGATACCTGTGCCCTGATAGACCGATTCATCCCTGTGCAGACGCTGGAATACATCGAAGATCTTCTTCGAAAACCGTGGGTCGATACCGATGCCATTGTCTTGAAAATAAATCCTGACCAGGTCATCGTCCTTCTCGCCATAGACCCTGATGACCGGCTTTACATCGTCCTTGCGGTACTTGATGGCGTTGCCGATCAGGTTTTGGCAAAGACGCTTGAGCAGTTCGGGATCACCTTTCACCTGTGGCAGCGATGAGAATTCGAAACTGGCATCGGCTTCGCGAATGAAACTGTCGAGATTGAGGATCGCGTCGGAAATCACGTCCCCTATCGACACGGTCTGCCAACTGCCGATCTGGTCGGCGATCTGGGCATAATCCAGAAGACTGTCGATCAACTGGTCCATCCGCCGGGCGCTCTGACGCAGATGTTGGGTATAGACCGGAAGTTCTTCCAGGTTGCCGTTGGCCACATCCTCGCCGATCATGTCGGAAAACATCGACATGTGGCGCAGCGGCGCCTTCAGGTCGTGGGAGACAGTGCCGGTGAACTGATGGAGCGCCTCGTTCTTTCGCTGCAGTTCGGCGCTTTGCTGCGCAATCCGCGCCTGCTGTCGTTTCAATTCGGTGATGTCGCGCCCGACTGTGATGTATTCGGCAAGCTTTTCGCCATCGAAAACCGCCATGTTCGACCAGAATATCCAGAATTCACTGCCATCTGCCAATTGCTGGCATTGTTCGCGCGAGACGATCGGCTCTTCGGGTGAGAGGTTTTCCAGGACACGGACCAGCCGCTCGCGATCTTTTTCCGGCACGAAGTCGAGAAACGGTTTTCCGGTCAGTTCGCTGGCGCTCAAGCCGCGGAACTGCGCGTATCGCTCGTTGACGAAGGTATAGTTCAAGTCCCTGGAAATACGGCAGATGAAATCCGGAATGTTCTGGACCAGCGTATAATATTCCAGACGCTGGCGGTCGAGGGCCAGTTCAGCCTCCTTCAATGCCGTCACATCAATGCGGAGCACGACTGTGTTGCCATCTTCGGCCTTCAGGTTCTCGACCTGCAGCCAACGCCCGCCGGCATAGGGGAAAACCTGCGCCTTGCCGCTCGGATGGCGAAAGTCCTCAATCCGGCTTTCAATCCATGCCGTAGCATCAGGCGAGCCGACCGGCACGAACGGATAGTTTCCGGCCTCATACACGGCGACAAGGATATCCTTCGCCGTCATGCCGACATGGAGCCCCTGACCGGCCGCACCGAGGATGCGGCGATAGGCTTCATTGAAGACCACGATCTTTTCGTCCCTGTCGAAGATCGCAAATCCTTCAGGGATCGCCTGCAGCGCTCCATTGAGCATGTCGGCGGTTTTCTTTCGCTCCCTGTCGAGCTCAAGAATATCCGAGATGTCATGAACGACCCCGATAAAGCCTTGTGATTTGCCGTCCTCACCATTCACTTCGGTCAGCCGCAAGCGCGCGGAAAACACCGAACCATCCTTGCGTCGATATCGATAGATGCCTTCCGAAGCATTTTCGGTCGGAGATTTACTGAGATCGCTGTTGAGGCACGCCTCATAGTCTTCGTCGGTCGCGTAAAGAATGCGCGCCGGCAGATCGACGATCTCGTCAAGCGCGTAACCGAATTGCCTGGTGTTGGCTGGATTGGCGGACCGGATGATGCGGCTTGCATCAACGACGACAACGGGGTCGGGGAAACTGTCGTACAGAGCCTGGATGAAATGTTTCTGCGCAATCGGCATCGCGTTACTCGATCCATGCCTTCGCCACGATTATCGGCAGAGCATAAAAACAGAAAAAGAGACGGGCGCAAACCAGTCTCTTTCCAAATCTGTGCTCTATGATAACGCCGTCGCGGCGAAACATTTAGCCGGCTCGAACGACGGCATCGCCCTTTGCTGCCAGCGCAGCAAGATCGGCGGGCTTCAACTCGACCGACTCGCCGCAGCCGCAAGCCGAGGTCTGGTTCGGGTTATTGAAGGTAAAGCCCGAGCGCAACGTCGTGATTTCGAAGTCCATACGGGTTCCGAGCAGATACAACACGGCTTCGGGCGCGACCCAAACCTTGGCGCCCTGATGCTCGACCAGATCATCCTTCGGGTTCGGCGCGGTCACGAGATCGATGGCATATTCCATGCCGGCGCATCCGCCCTTCTTGATCCCGACGCGAATGCCCTCGGCTTCGCCGCCGGCATTCTCGACGATCGCCTTGACGCGGCCCGCCGCCGCATCGCTCAAACTCATGACTGCAAAGCCCATCGGCCATTTCTCCTTATGCGATCAGGTTCAAGGCCTGATGCTTTCCGAGTCTTGAATGTAATGTGCAGCGGTTAAGGGATCAATACACCCGCCGCCTCACTCAGTACCAGCCGACGGCGACCTGCGCCTCTTCCGACATGCGGTCCGGAGTCCATGGCGGGTCGAAGGTCATCGATACCTCGACGCCGGACACGCCCTCAACAGCACCGACGGCGTTTTCGACCCAGCCCGGCATCTCACCGGCCACCGGGCAACCGGGCGCCGTCAGCGTCATGGCGATCTTGACCATGCGGTCGTCTTCGATATCGATCTTGTAGATCAGCCCGAGCTCGAAAATGTCGGCCGGGATTTCCGGGTCGTAGACCGTCTTCAGCGCGGAAATAACGTCGTCGCTGAGACGAGCCAATTCGTCCGCCGGAATGGCGGAATGAACAAGCCCTTCGCGGACATCGATCTTGTCTTCGGTCGTATCAAGGCTCATCGGACTATTCCTTACGCAAAGAACTTGCGAGCGTGGTCGAGCGCATCTACCAGCACGTCCACTTCGGCCCGCGTATTGTAGAGGCCAAAGGATGCACGGCATGTGGAGGTCACGCCGAAGCGTTTCAAGAGCGGCTGGGCGCAATGCGTCCCGGCCCTGACTGCCACCCCAGCCCGGTCGATCACCATCGACACGTCATGGGAATGGATTCCTTCGAGTTCGAACGAAAAGATACCACCCTTTCCGGGTGCCGTCCCGAAGATGCGCAGCGAATTGACCGACGAGAGACGCTCATGCGCGTAGGCCGCCAGATCGGCCTCGTGGGCCGCAATGGATGCCCTTCCGAGTTTTTCCATGTAGTCGAGCGCGTAGCCGAGGCCGATCGCCTGCACGATCGGCGGCGTTCCCGCTTCGAAACGGTGCGGCGGGTCGTTGTAAGTGATGTTGTCTTCGGTCACTTCGACGATCATCTCGCCGCCGCCCATGAACGGACGCATTTCCTTGAGCCGGTCTGTCTTGCCGTAGAGTACGCCAATACCGGAGGGGCCATAGAGCTTGTGGCCGGTCATAACGTACCAGTCGCAATCGATATCCTGGACATCGACCGGCATGTGCACGGCGGCCTGACTGCCGTCGATCAGCACCGGAATACCGCGCTCGTGGGCGATTCGGCAAATTTCCTTGACCGGAACCACCGTTCCCAGCGCGTTCGACATATGGGTGATTGCCACCAGCTTCGTCTTGTCGGTCAGGCATTTGAGAAAGTCGTCGATGTGAAACACACCCTGATCATCGACCGGTACCCAGACGAGCTTGGCGCCCTGCCGTTCGCGGATGAAATGCCACGGCACGATGTTGGAGTGGTGCTCCATGATCGAGACGACGATCTCGTCGCCCTCACCGATCTTCGGCATGCCGTAACCGTAGGCGACCGTGTTGATCGCCTCCGTCGAGGACTTGGTGAAGACGATGTTGTCGACCGACGGCGCATTCAGGAAGCGGCGCACCTTTTCGCGTGCGCCCTCATAGGCGTCTGTCGCGGCATTGGACAGGAAATGCAGGCCGCGATGGACGTTGGCGTATTCGTTGGCATAGGCATGGGCTACGGCGTCAATGACCACCTGCGGCTTCTGCGCCGAGGCACCGTTGTCGAGATAGACAAGCGGCTTGCCATAGACGGTCCGCGACAGGATCGGAAAATCCCGGCGGATCGCTTCGACGTCATAAGCAGGCACCGGCACCGTGTGTTCCATGTCAAATATCCAATCAGGCGTGCTTTTCGAGCCAGATCGCGATGATCGCTTCCAGGGGCTCGATGACCGCTTCAACTTCCAGTTCCTCGACGATCTCGTCGACGAAGGCGTTGACCAGCATTGCCCGCGCTTTGTTTTCCGGAATGCCACGGGCACGCAGGTAGTAAAGATGCGTCGGATTGATGTCGATCACGGTCGCGCCGTGGCCGCACTGGACGTCGTCGGCGAAGATTTCCAGCTCCGGCTTCGCCGAAAAGTCGGCATCGTCGGAGAGAAGCAGCGTGTTGCACGCCATCTTCGCGTCGGTCTTCTGCGCATCGGGTGCCACCCGGATCTGGCCTTGGAAGACACCCTTGGCACGGTCGAACAGGACGTTGCGGATGACTTCGGTCGATGTCGTGTTCGGCACGTCGTGGCCAAGCGTGAAGGTCACGTCGGTGTGTGTTTCGCCACCGAGCAGGTTGATGCCGCGCAGCTTGAAGTCTGAGCCTTCGCCTGTGGTAACGCCATGGACCTCCTGGCGCACAAGCTTGCCGCCGGCATTGATGACGAACAGCCTCAGGCTGGCATTGGCGCCGAGGTCGAAATTGACCTGCGCGAGATGGCTGTCAGCCTCGCCCTGCTGCTGCAGAATGATCCAGGTGATTTCGGCGCCGTCATCGACGATCAGGTCGCAAACGGTAGTCACGAGGCTCGGCGCGTCACTGACGGAGAGATGTCGTTCGATGACCATCGCCTTCGAATTGGCGCCAAACGTGACCGGAAACCGCATATGGCTCTGGCCTGCACTCTGCACCAGCTGGAGTTCCAGCGGTTGCTCAAGCTCGGTGCCCTCAGTGACTTCGATCTCGAAACCATCGCGCACGAAGCTGCCGTTGATCCGGCCGATAGCGTCGTCGGCGTCGCGCTCGACGAGGTCGGCTGCAGCAACGCCGTCAATGAGGCTCTCGCGATAGGAGCGAACATTGACACCGGCAGGCGCGCCTTTCGGATCGGCCTTGCCATTGAGGACGGAAAGAACCGACGAACCGTCCACCAGCGGATCGACCCGCTGCGCAAAGGCGGTCGGGTCGGCGGCTGGTACGCTGCGCAGGAGCGCACGCAGATCGGTATAGTGCCATGACTCGACGCGGCGTGTCGGAAGCCCCTGCTTCTTCAGGTCGGCCAGCAGCGTATCGCGGGCCGATAGCACGGCACCTTCGCCGGGCAGTTCGCCGATCTGGGCGGTATAGGCATCGACGAGGACCGTCTCAGCGGCCGTCATCGTAATTGCCGTTTGCATGTTCATACCCAGCACTCCTCAGGCCGCCGCGTCGATGATGTCGGCATAGCCGTTGGCTTCGAGGTCGAGCGCCAGCGACTTGTCGCCGGACTTGATGATCTGGCCCCTGTAGAGAACGTGGACGCTGTCCGGCACGATGTATTCGAGCAGGCGCTGATAGTGGGTGATGACGATAACGGCGCGATCGGGCGAACGCAGTGCGTTGACGCCGTCGGCAACGATCCTCAGCGCATCGATGTCGAGGCCGCTGTCGGTCTCATCAAGCACGCAAAGCTTGGGTTCAAGCAGCGCCATCTGCAGGATTTCGGCGCGCTTCTTCTCGCCACCAGAGAAGCCGACGTTGAGCGGACGCTTCAGCATGTCCGGGTTGATCTGCAGGCTGGCAGCGGCTTCCTTGACGCGACGGATGAAGTCCGGCGTCGAAAGCTCGTCCTCGCCGCGGAACTTGCGCTGCTCGTTCATCGCCACCTTGAGGAACTGCATGGTGGCAACACCCGGAATTTCGACCGGATATTGGAAGGCAAGAAAGATGCCCTTGGCGGCGCGCTCGGACGGGTCGAGTTCGAGAATGCTCTCGCCATTGTAAAGGATGTCGCCTTCGGTGACTTCATAGTCTTCGCGGCCGGACAGGATATAGGACAACGTCGATTTTCCGGAGCCGTTCGGCCCCATGACAGCGGCAACTTCGCCAGCCTTCACGGTCAGGTTCAGACCACGGATGATCTCGGTGCCGTCAGCGGCGATGCGGGCATGGAGGTTTCTGATTTCAAGCATTTCGATCTTCCCTTTGGGAAAAGAATAAACATCGTGCGCAGCGTTCTGCGCGTCAGGTTCAATGTGTGAAGCTACTTAACCGACCGAGCCTTCCAGCGAAATCCCGATCAGCTTCTGCGCTTCGACCGCAAATTCCATCGGCAGTTCCTGAATGACTTCCTTGACGAAGCCATTGACGATCAGCGCAATCGCGGCCTCCGTCGGGATGCCGCGCTGCAGGCAGTAGAACAGCTGGTCTTCGGAGATCTTCGACGTCGTCGCCTCGTGCTCGAACTGGGCCGAGGAGTTGCGCGCCTCGATGTAGGGCACCGTATGCGCGCCGCACTTGTCGCCGATCAACAGCGAGTCGCACTGCGTGAAATTGCGGGCGTTCTCCGCCTTGCGGTGGGTCGAGACCTGGCCGCGGTAGGTGTTCTGGCTGACGCCGGCAGCAATCCCCTTGGAGACGATGCGGCTCGACGTGTTCTTGCCGAGATGGATCATCTTGGTGCCTGAATCGATCTGCTGGTGACCGTTCGAAACCGCAATCGAGTAGAACTCGCCGCGCGAACCGTCGCCGCGAAGGATGCAGGACGGGTATTTCCAGGTAATGGCCGAACCGGTCTCGACCTGCGTCCAGGAGATCTTCGAGTTCTTGCCGCGGCAATCGCCACGCTTGGTGACGAAGTTGTAGATGCCGCCCTTGCCGTTCTTGTCGCCCGGATACCAGTTCTGGACGGTCGAATACTTGATCTCGGCATCATCCAGCGCGACCAACTCGACGACGGCCGCATGCAGCTGGTTTTCGTCGCGCTGCGGCGCCGTGCAGCCTTCAAGATAGGACACATACGCGCTGTCTTCGGCGATAATCAGCGTGCGCTCGAACTGGCCGGTGCCCTTTTCGTTGATGCGGAAATAGGTCGACAGTTCCATCGGGCAGCGAACGCCCTTCGGCACGAAGACGAAAGAGCCGTCGGTGAAGACCGCCGAGTTCAGGGTCGCATAATAGTTGTCGGTGGTCGGAACGACGGTGCCGAGATATTTCTTCACGAGGTCCGGATGCTCGCGGATGGCTTCCGAGATCGACATGAAGATCACGCCGGCCTTCTTCAGTTCTTCCTTGAACGTCGTGACGACCGAGACGGAATCGAACACGGCATCGACGGCAATCCGCGGGGTCTTCACCCCGGCAAGGATTTCCTGTTCGCGCAAGGGAATGCCAAGCTTTTCATAGACTTTCAGGATTTCCGGATCGACATCGTCGATCGACGTCGGGCCTGGCGTGCTCTTCGGCGCTGCGTAGAAGTAGATCTCGTTGAAATCGATCTTCGGATAGTTGACGCGCGCCCAGGTCGGCTCCTCCAGCGTCAGCCAGCGCTGATACGCCTCCAGACGCCACTCGAGCATCCAGTCCGGTTCGTTCTTCTTTGCCGAAATGAAGCGGATGATCTCTTCGGACAGGCCCTTGGGCGCCTTGTCCATCTCGATCTTCGTCTCAAACCCGTATTTGTACTGGTCCACATCGATCAGAGCGACCTGATCGATTGTTTCCTGCACGGCAGCCATGTCGTTCTCCAATCTCGCCGGATACAAGGTCCGGCAGCTTGTCAGCACGATACAATGTTCGTTGTATCGCCTATGTAGTAGGCTTAAGGGGCATTTTCACCCCGTTTGCCAAGCGGAAAATTCACTTTCCGCAAATTTATTCCCAATCAGGCGGCAGCACCCGAAAGACTGCGCCGGGCCGCGATCTTTGCAAAGACATCCGCGCAACGGTCGATTTCGATTTCAGTCGTCGAAGGACCGATCGAAATGCGCAGAGCACCATGCCGCGGATCGTGGCCCATGGCGGACAGCACGTAGCTTTGTCCGACCTTGCCGGAGGAGCAGGCCGAGCCCGCGGAAAGCGCGACGCCCTCCAGATCGAAGGCGATCTGGCCTGTCTCAGACTTGAGGCCCGGTAGGGTGAAGAAGCACGTATTGCCGATACGCTTGCCGTCGCGGCCATGGATGAGGACATCGGGAGCCGCCGCGATCATTGCCGTCTCCAGCCGGTCACGCAACGCCGTAACAGCAGCCATCCGGTTTTCCAGATCATCAAGTGCGATCCGTGCAGCCACGGCGAAGCCGGCAATCGCCGCTGGATTTTCCGTGCCCGAGCGATGACCCTTTTCCTGGCCACCGCCACGGATCAGTGCCGAAGGCATCAAGATTTCGCCACGTGCGATGAGCGCGCCGACGCCCTTTGGACCGCCGATCTTGTGTGAGGAAATGATCAGAAAGTCCGCGCCAAGTTCTTCGATGGACAGCGGCAAACGTCCGGCCGCCTGCACGGCATCGACGAGGAGGATGCCGCCTACGGCCTTGACGAGGCGCGATACCTCGGCAATCGGCTGGACAATGCCGGTCTCGTTGTTGGCCAGCATGACGGCAACCATCGGCAAGCCGGATTGGCGGTCGTGCGCGGCAAGCGCCTCTTCGAGTGCAACCAGATCGATCGTACCAGCAGATGTCACTGCGATTTCGCTGACATCCGCCTTGCCGAAACGTCCGCCTTCGCGGATGGCAGGATGCTCGATCGCCGAAATATAGAGATGGCCGATCAACATCGGCGTCTTGCCCATGCGAAACTCCGGCGTCAGTACCCAGTTGGCCGCTTCCGTCGCGCCGCTGGTGAAGACCACATTTGCAGGCTGGGCGCCGCAAAGGGCCGCGACATCGCGCCGGGCATTCTCGATCAGGGTGCGGATTTTCCGACCTTCGCCGTGAACGGACGACGGGTTACCGGCAAGATCGAGCGCAGACAGGCAGGCCTCGCGCGCAGCCGGCATAAGCGGCGCGGTGGCATTCCAGTCCATATAGATGCGCTGTTCTTTCATGGTCCCTTGCCAAAGAATGACCGGTTGCCATGTTAAAGGCATCGGCCGGTGCATTTTCCTTGAAATTTTCGCTTCGCTTGCCGTAAGAGACAGCACTCGCCACGGAAAGTCCGTGTCAAAGTTTTGAATGGTTCTAAACTAGGTTCTAGAAAAGCTGACAGCTTTCGTCAAGACTGCTTCAGCCCAGGAGCCGGTTTTTAGTGCCAGAAACATGCCCGGAGAGCCAATGCCCGAAATCATCTTCAACGGACCGGCCGGTCGCCTCGAAGGCCGTTACCAGCCGTCCAAGCAGAAGAACGCCCCGATCGCCATCGTCCTGCATCCGCATCCGCAATTCGGCGGCACGATGAACAACCAGATCGTCTACCAGCTGTTCTACATGTTCCAGAAGCGCGGCTTCACCACGCTCCGCTTCAACTTTCGCTCGATCGGCCGCAGCCAGGGCGAGTTCGACCATGGCGCCGGGGAATTGTCCGATGCCGCATCGGCGCTCGACTGGGTGCAGAGCATGCATCCGGATTCAAAGAGCTGCTGGGTTGCCGGTTATTCCTTCGGCTCGTGGATCGGCATGCAGCTTCTGATGCGCCGCCCGGAGATTGAGGGCTTCATGTCGATCGCACCTCAACCCAACACCTACGATTTTTCGTTCCTGGCGCCGTGCCCCTCGTCCGGCCTGATCATCAACGGCGATCTCGACAAGGTAGCGCCGGAAAAGGACGTCAACACCCTGGTTGACAAGCTGAAGGCCCAGAAGGGCATTCTGATCACCCACAAGACCGTGCCCGGCGCGAACCACTTCTTCAACGGCCAGGTCGATACGCTGATGGCGGAATGCGAGGACTACCTCGACCGACGGCTGAACGGCGAACTGACGCCGGAACCGGCGGCAAAGCGCATTCGCTGATATAAGCATGAAAAAGGCCGGTAACTCCGGCCTTTTTCATGTCAGGAGCGGCTCAGGCCTGCGCCTGCCACTCTTCCAAGCTTATCGTGGTTGCGTTTCGCGTGCGATTAACCCGGTTGCGCCCGCTCTTCTTTGCGTCATAGAGCGCCGCGTCCGCGCCATTTATGGCATCCAGGATCGGATCACCGGCCGCGGCCAGCGCACAAACACCGAAGCTGGCCGTCAGGCGGGCTGTGTCCGGCAAGCCCGCAAATGCGAGCGCTGAAAAGCTGTTGCGCAGGCCTTGCGCGAAAAGATAACCCGTCGTCTCGCCGGTCGATGGCAGGAAAATGGCAAACTCCTCGCCGCCGAAACGCGCGCAGATTGCCTCAGGCGGTGCATGCTCCCTGAGCATACGACCGAGCGACATGATGACCTGATCGCCGGCAGCATGTCCGTAGGTGTCGTTCACGGACTTGAAGTGATCGAGGTCGCAAAGAATGACGCAGTGCGGATAGGCCGACATCGGACGGGAAAGGATCTGGTTGACCCTCTCGTTGAAGCCGCGCCGGTTGAAAAGCCCCGAAAGCGGGTCGATTTCGGAATTCGCCTTGGCGTCGTCCATGATCTCGACGACGATGACGGCAAGCAAGGTCAGCCCCGTCGCGACAACGAGCACGGCACTGAGGCTTTGCGAAACCAGCGCATAGACGCTGGAAAGATAGGATTGAGCCGTGCTGCCCCCGCTGAATTTGACCGCGAAATAGACCTTGCTGGCAAAATTCCCGGCCGCGAGCAGCAGCAATCCGATCAGGACCCGGTCCGCCGTCTCGCGGCGCCCGGACCGGTAGACCGCGACCGCGCAGATCAGCTCCGCTATGGCGAACGGCATTTGGTAGCCGAACGAATGATAGAACGTGCCCCTTGGCAGATCGTAGATCATCAGATTGAGAGGCAGCGAGGCTCCGAGAAGCGCCGTCATCGCCAGTACGCTCGATGGAACAGCATAGAGGCGACCGAGGCCAACACGAATCATCACAAGCCCAACGAGCACGGAGCTAAACGCCCCAAAACTCGCAAGCCTATCGAAATCCGCATAGCGGATGACGATTTCAAATATCGCTGAAAGCGAAGCTGTGGCGAAAGCCGCGGCAAACCAGCGTCCTGCCGCGGGAATGCGGCTGCGCCTGGATATGACGAGGAAAAACACGCAAAAAAGCTGCGCTATCAAGAAGTTGACCGTCAGAAGGAAAAGCGCGCCGTTCATCTATATGTCCGTTTTGAGCACGTACACATCGTGCGCGCCGCTCCTGTCTGCCATACTCATCCTATCGCCGAGGATACGGCATCGCAGATTCTCGTAGGATGCTACTCGTCTCCAGCAAAAGAAACGTTAATCAGGGGTCGAACACACGGTGTACCGGGCAGGTTGAGAACCCCACCCGTCATCGGTTTTATCACACCCGTCGTCCCCGGAAATGTCAGTGGTAGCCCTTCGAGCGAGCGTACCGCGAGATAGGCCCATGCCTCCGCTTCCATGGCGTCGCCGTCCAGACCAGCCTCCTCAGCCGAAATAACCGCCGCCTGTTCAGCGGAGGCAAGGTCGCTGAGATCGCGCATGATGATCCGGTTCAGCCGCCCGCCGCCGCAGATGACGTAGGTGCCCGGCCGTTCGGGCAGATGCTTCGACGACTTCAGGATGGCAGCCGCAGTGACATGGGCGAGCGTCCGCGCACCGTCTTCAAGGCTTGCATCGGCACCGCTCGGCGGCAAAAAATCATTGCGGTCGAGGGAGCGGCGCTTGGGGCCGGCAAAGAACGGGTTTGCCAGGTAGCGCTCCGTCAGATCGGCGAGAACCCGTCCCTCGCTGGCGATCATGCCGCCCTGGTCATAGGGAATGCCCGCATGCGCCTCGACCCATTGATCGATCAGCGTGTTGCCCGGTCCGCTGTCATAGGCGACGATCTTTCCGCCCGTGCCGACGAAGGTCAGATTGGAAATGCCGCCGATATTGACGAACACCACCGGCCGTTCCGAGTGGAGATGCGCAGGCAAGCCGGCGGTGAGCGCCGCATGGTAAACCGGAATCAGCGGCGCGCCCTGCCCGCCATGCACCATGTCGTTGGCACGCATGTCGTGGACGACGGCGATACCGATTTCACGCGCCAAAAGGGCGCCGTCGCCGAGTTGAACGGTCAAAGCCTCGTCGGGACGATGCAACACCGTCTGGCCATGGAAGCCGATCACATCAACATCTGCGGATTGCAGGTTGTTTTTACTAAGGAAATTGCGCACGGCCTCGGCATGACGCAACGTCAGATCTTTTTCGACAGCCGCAAGACTGCCGGGCCGTTCGTCGCGATGCGTGACAGACTTCGCATCCTCCAGCGCCTGCTTCAGGCGGTCGCGGAACTTTGGGTCATAGGCAATCCCGAGCGCCGGGCCACGCTCGACCCTGTCGCGGCCGTCGGTTCGGACCAGCGCGACGTCGATGCCGTCCATGCTCGTGCCGCTCATCAGCCCGATCGCCGTCTTCATTTCCGCCATGCCGTACTTAACTCCCAAGCAAACATTCCCGACGCAAACAGGTGCACTTTTCAAGAAACAGTGCTAAACGCCGCGCAAATATCCAGCAAGCGCTCATTCATATCCAAACAGCCCATCGAAAGAGACAGGTCATGTCCGAGTTCAAGTCCGATTTCCTTCACACTCTCCAGGAACGCGGTTTCATCCACCAGACGTCCGACGACGCCGGCCTGGATGCGCTGTTCAACAAGGAAACCGTGACGGCCTATATCGGCTACGACCCAACGGCGTCGAGCCTGCATGTCGGGCACCTCACGCAGATCATGATGCTGCACTGGCTGCAGGCCACCGGCCACCGGCCGATTTCCCTGATGGGTGGCGGCACCGGCATGGTAGGCGACCCCTCCTTCAAGGAGGAAGCGCGAAAGCTGATGACGATCGACATGATCGAGGACAACATCACCTCGCTGAAGCATGTTTTTGCCAACTACCTGAACTACAATGACGGTCCGAACGGCGCGCGGATGATCAACAACGCCGAATGGCTGCGGCCGCTCAACTACCTTGAGTTCCTCCGCGATGTCGGCCGTCATTTCTCGGTCAACCGCATGTTGGCCTTCGACAGCGTCAAGACGCGACTGGACCGTGAGCAGTCGCTGTCCTTCCTCGAATTCAACTACATGATCCTGCAGGCCTACGATTTCGTCGAACTGGCCAAGCGCTACGATTGCCGGCTGCAAATGGGCGGTTCGGACCAGTGGGGCAATATCATCAACGGCATCGATCTCGGCCACCGCATGGGCACGTCGCAGCTCTATGCCTTGACATCGCCCCTTCTCACCACGTCTTCGGGTGCCAAGATGGGCAAGTCTGCCTCGGGCGCGATCTGGCTCAATGCCGACCTCCTGTCCGTCTATGACTTCTGGCAATATTGGCGCAATACCGAAGATGCCGATGTCAGCCGCTTCCTGAAACTCTTCACCACGCTGCCGATGCCGGAAATCGCCCGCCTGTCGGCGATCGGCGGCGCTGAACTCAACGAAGTGAAGAAGATCCTCGCAACGGAAGTCACCGCGATCCTGCACGGCCGCGCCGCCGCGGAAGAAGCAGCCGAAACGGCACGCAAGACGTTTGAAGAAGGCGCGCTTGCGGCGAATTTGCCGTCCATCGATGTACCGACAGCCGAACTCGACGCAGGCATCGGTGTTCTCTCGCTGTTCGTCCGTGCCGGTCTGGCAGAGTCCAACGGCAAGGTGCGGCAGTTCCTGAAGGACGGCGCGGTTCGGGTCAATGACGCGGTTGCCAGCGACGACCGGCAACTGATCGGCACCGGCGATGTCACCGCAGAGGGTGTCATCAAGCTGTCGCTAGGCAAGAAGAAGCATATCCTCGTCCGGCCGGCCTGATCAGCCGGCGTCATCGAGCAATATCTGAAAACCGGCGGCGATCCCGCCGGTTTTTTATTGGAACTCGAAGATGCTGCGGAAGACGCCAGGCGCGATGATCGACAGCGGGTTGATCGTCAGGTTCGGCTTGGCAAACGGTCCCACCAGCTTGAAGGTGATCCCCAGAAGCCCCCGGTCACGGCCATTGCCGAGCAACACGCCGATCAGCGGCAATTCGCCGAACAGCCGGTTGAGCCCGTAAGCCGGCATGAATGTGCCGGTCATGTCCATATTGCCGTTCCTGTCACGAACCGTCCCCTGGAAGGTGGCCCCAATGTCGGTACCGCGCACGACACCGCCTTCGACCGCCACCGCGCCATTGTCGAGCATGATATTGGCGAAACCCCGCTCGAAACGTGCCGAGCTGACGTCGATGTTTTTCTTCACCGCCTGGTTCAGGCTCCGGCCATCGCTACCGGTCGGCGTGGAAACGATGGATTGCAGCCTTTCCTCGTTGACCAGTGAAAACTTGCGGATGTCCACGTTTCCGCGCCAGGAACTACCGCCACGATCGCGCAGTTTCAGATTGAGCAGCCCACCACGCATGTTGCTGTAGATATTGGCAAACCGTGCCAGCGATCCAGCATCGCCGCTGGTCAGCTCCAGTGTATTGTCTGCACCATTCTTTGTCAGATTGGCAACCACGGCCTGGCCGCTGTCGGTGACAGCGGAAAGATTGAGTGCATCAATCTGCTTGCCCCTGGCGACGTAGCTCAGGTTGAGATTGGAGAGGGTCTCGGAATGGAACCCTGTCACCTGCTGGAGGTTCGCATCGATGGCAATGCGCTTGCCATCCCCATCGCTATTGTCGCCGGACGAGTTGCGCATGCTTTCGATAACCGGCCGCATATCGGCGGAGCTGCCGTTGACGCTAACCGAAAAGCCGCTCTTCTGACGCTTGATATTAACGGCATAATTGTCGCCCTTGGCAAGCTGTACCGACGAAAACGCACCCGAGCTCAAGCCTGACTTGTCAAGCACGAGATCGCCGCTGGCGCCAAAGCTGTCGCCGCTAAGCTTCAGGTCGTCGATCTGAGTGACGCCGTCCGTGGTCGAAGCCGTAAACGTCGCCTTCGCGCCAATCCCCACTCCTTTCGACCAGCCGATCCAGGGAAGTGAAATCGACGCATCCCCAAGATCCGCCGAAACTGTGTGCCGATCCTTTTCATCGATCAGGATATCCAGCGAGACAGGACCGTTGATGATCCCGGCAAGCCCCGGTGCCAGCTTGGCAAGCTCGCCCTCCTTGAGCGTCCCGGAAATCTCGCGCCTGCGCTCGACTGTGCTGGTCGCTCCGACGGGCTCGACGACCGAAATGTCCATCGAACCGCCATCGATGTCGGCTTTGGCTTCCAGTACCGCCTGCTGAGGATCGATCCTCAGAGTGCCCCTGATGTCGGAGATCGCCCGGCCGGAGATAGGTTTGTTGACGGTCACGCCATTCAGCAGCATCTGCGCCTGCCATTGCGGCGGCGGCGGTTTTTGGGCGGTGACGAGGCCCAGCCGCGCGCCCACCTGCGCCGTCATCTCGCCCGAAAAGTCCTCCGGCTTGAAGGGCGTCCGTTGCAAGGCAAGTATGGGACGGTAGCTGACAAGCTCGGCGATCGCATCGGCCTGCCCGCCGACATCGAGTTTCATTTCAGCAATCAGCGGTTTTTCATAGGTATTGGGGATGATAAAATCACCGCCGTTCAAGGATACCGAACGCCCCGACGGCAAATAGGTCGTTCCCCTTTGGATATCGACTTCCAGCCGTTCTCCCTTCAGCTTGAAGGCACCAGCCGCATCACGCAATGGCGGGATGTCGCCGGCAAGATTTACACGGGCGTCATCGATATTGAATTGGACGCTGAGCTCATCGGCGTTGAGGTCAATCGGCCCGACCGTCCTGGTAATTCGCCCCATAGGCACGGAAATTTCGATCCTGCCGTCCGTCACGGTGCCGCCAAAGATATTGTTGATCACCCAGCGCCGCGCGGTCTTTCCGACCCACCAGGGCCAGAGCTGCTTAACGGCCGCAGACTGCAGCTTGCTGGTGAGCAGGGCAAAGCTGATCTCCGGTGAGGTTTCCCCAAAGGTCATGGACAGCGAACCCGCGGCCGTTCCAAGCCTGCTCGCCACTGTCAGTTCGTCAAACACCAGCTGGTGGGTTTCGGAGAGGAACCGCCCCTGGGCTTTCGCATCGAAAACCAGCGGCGCTTCGGACACATCGACGGGCGATGAACTGGCAGACTGCAGCAGCAGATCGAGTGAAAAGCCTTTCTTTCCGACCGCTGTCGGATCGAGATCCGCAACTGCCCCGGTAAAGGGGAAGGTAGACCGGCCAACTCGCACTATCGACGGCAGGATTTCGATCCTGTTGCGGGTAAAGTCGTAGGTAACCTTGAGTTCGGAGGGCTTGAGCTCTGACGAAAACCCGCCTGCGTCGAATACACCTTCGTTGGATCGGCCGCTCAGTTGCAATGTCGGCATTACACCTTCTGCGGCGCGCGTTGCCTTGATATCCAGAGCGGCGCTGCTCCTGATCCCGAATGCGGGCTCCGTTGCAGTCTGGTTGCGGTAGAGAAAAGCAGACAGCGGCAAGCCGGCGGCAGTGCCGTTGAGGCTCGTTATGCGCCCGTTCTGTTGGTCGGCGCGAAGATGCAGTTCAGCTGATTCGCCGTCCACCGAGAAAAGCCCGTCGATCTGCATGGCGCCATCGACACTGCGCTTGAAATCAACACTTTCCACGACGACGGGAATGACACGCTTGCGGGGACCGGCGAAGGACAGTTTTAGATCCGCAATACGCACCGTTTCGGTGTTGCTGCGGCCAATCAGTTGCGCGATGCTGTCCATCTGGTTGAAAACGATCTCCAGCCCGCCGGCAACATCGGCGACGCGGATGGCCGTCAGATCGATCGGCTTGCCTTGCGGCAGCAGCGACGAATCCAGCATCGCCCCCTCCGCCTCAAGCCGCGATACGGCAATACGGCCGGTCATCAAGGCCAGCGGATTGAGTTCGATAAAGACGGAATTGGTGGTCACCAAGCGCTTGTTGGAGATATTCTCGACCAGCGTCACATCCTGCGCTTTCAGCGCCAGTGCGCCGTTCGACGTCACCCGCAACACGGTGCTGCCGACCTCGGCATGGTAGCCGTCACCGATGGCGGCGTTCAAGGCCGCCTGGGCCCGAGCATTGAGCGGTCCGTCCAGAAACCCGCCTTCGATCGTCGCCAGCACGGCGGCGCCGAAAAAGAGGAAAATCGCGGAGATGATGATCGTCGTCGTGAAGACAAGATGCGCAACGCTTCGCCGGTGCGGCGCGTGAACAATACAGGGGTCATGCGCCTGCGCCGAAGGCAGAGAATGCAGAACGACGATGTCTTCCTTGCGAAACGATACCTTTTCGCCGCGGATTTCATTCATCAGCGCTGGCGGCCTCCGGAGTTGTGAAAAGTTTCATGCGGTATTTCCCAATCTGCTGCGATTCCGCCTTGCGGCACCGAACGGCTACATCCGCCGCATGTCGCCCTGCTCACGCCGTACGTGGCTGATTTAACCCAGGTTTTCGCCCATGAATGCCAGTGTTGCGACGCTGCGCCTACGGGCATTTGCACCTGTTCCACAGTAGTTAAAGAAGGACTGCAGGGCAAACGATGTCTGCTCATTGCCCATCTTCGCTGTGCGATACACATCTCTCAATCCACCCGGCGCTGGACGCAGCAGGTTCGGATTCGATAAGCCTCTTGCGATAACCGTTGCGGCACATGCCCCAGAAAAAAGGAATAACCATGGCGAACTTGACCGAAGGCATGATGGCACCGGATTTCACTCTTCCCCGCGACGGCGGCGGAACCGTTTCGCTGTCGGAGTTCAAGGGAAAATCGGTCGTGCTGTTCTTCTACCCGAAGGACGACACCAGCGGCTGCACGGCGGAATCGATCGCTTTCACCGCGCTTTTGGGCGAATTCTCCGCTGCCGGCACCGTCGTCATCGGCATGTCGCCTGATTCGGTAAAAAAGCACGACAAGTTCGCCAAGAAATACGATCTCTCGGTCATCCTCGCCGCGGATGAGGAGTTGACTGCGTTGAACGCCTATGGCGTCTGGGTCGAAAAGAGCATGTACGGCCGCAAATACATGGGTGTCGAACGGACAACCGTACTGATCGGCACAGATGGCGTTGTCCGGCACGTTTGGGAAAAGGTGAAGGTTCCCGGCCATGCCGAAGAGGTGCTGGCCGCAGCCAAAAGTCTCGTCTCGTGAACGGAAGCAGCTGGAGATGACAGACCTACCCGCGATCCAAAGCCTTCGTGACGGAGCCGTGCGCGCCATCCGGGCGGCCGATCTGGATATCAAGACGCTGCTCGCACAGGAAACCGCCCGCCGCTGGAACGAGCGTAGCCTGTCATTGCGATCTCCGCTCGATACACCGGTGGCGGATCGTCCCGGCAGGCCGGAAAAACCAGATCTGATACCGCCGAGGCAGATGCCGAAGCGGGCACTGACGACCGAGAGGGGGCGGATCGCCCTCCTCCATGCCATCGCCCACATCGAACTCAACGCAGTTGATCTGGCGCTCGACATTGTCGCCCGCTTTGCCAGCGAACCCGTGCCGAATTCCTTCTTCGATGGTTGGATGAAGGTGGCCTTCGAGGAGGCCAAGCATTTCCGCATGGTGCGTGATCGGCTCCGCCAGCTTGGCGCCGATTATGGTGATCTGCCAGCCCATGATGGGCTGTGGCAAGCCGCGCACGACACACGCAACGACCTCACAGCGCGGCTGGCCGTCGTGCCGCTGATTCTCGAGGCGCGCGGCCTCGATGTGACGCCCGCTCTGCAGGCGAAGATGCGGGAAGCCGGCGACGTGGAAAGTGCGGCGGTACTCGACGTGATCTACGAGGACGAGAAAGGCCACGTTGCCGTCGGCGCCAAATGGTTCCGCTTTCTCTGTGCCCGGCAGAAGAAAGACCCGGCAGCCGCGTTCCAGGCCCTGGTCAGGGCCAATTTCCGTGGCCCGCTGAAGGCGCCTTTCAACGACATTGCCCGCGCCGAAGCAGGCCTGACACCATCATTCTACCGCTCCATGACGGCTTCCGTGAACGCCTGACGGACAAGCCGTACGCACCCCTCGCAACAAGGCTTTGTTAACCTTAACAGTATCTAATCGGCACCATCAAAACGCGCAGAATCGCAGGCGGCGGGGGTGAGTTGGTGTCTACGGAAAGCCGGGTCTTCGGCAAGCGCACACAAAAGCACATCATCATTCTGGCAAGCGGCGACAAGGTCCGGCACATGACCTTTCAGCCCTGGATGGCAGCGCTGTCTATTTGTTTTATCTCGGTTTTCTCGATCGGCTACCTTGCCGCGACCTCCTACCTCGTTCTGCGCGACGATCTGATCGGCGGCACCATGGCCCGCCAAGCCAGGATGCAACATGAATATGAGGACCGGATCGCAGCGCTGCGTGCCCAGGTCGATCGCGTCACCAGCCGCCAGCTTCTCGACCAGCAAGTGGTCGAAGACAAGGTCGAAAAACTGCTGCAGCAACAGATGGCGCTGTCATCGCGCCACGGCAAGCTCGGCACACTGCTCGATCGGGCGGAGGAATCCGGCATCGCCGAAAAGGAAGTTCAACCAACCCTCACGGCACCGCAGGCCTCCGAAAAGCGCGCCGATGCGAGCGGCGGCATCAAGGCGATTGAAAGACTGATGGGCTTGGGCAATCAGCAACCGCAGCAGAAGATGACGCTTGCCTATGCGCCCCAGTCCGGTGTGGGCGGTCAGGAGGCCGTTTCCGACAGGGCTGATCGGCTGTTCTCCAAGGTGACGCTTTCGCTGAAGGATATCGAACGGGAGCAGAAGACGCGCATCCAGAGCCTTACCGCCGGCGCATCGGAGGCGACGGATGCCATCATGAGCATCCTCGCACGCACCGGCGTCAAAGTCTCTCAGGACGAGTCGATAGCAGCGGTTCCCGCGGCAGTCACAGGAGACGAATCGGCCATTGGCGGACCGTTCGTCGAGCCGGAAACAACCGAAGCGTTCGACAATTCCCTGGTTGCGCTCGACACGGCGCTTGCCCGGCTTGAAAATGTCCGCAGTCAGGCAAAGAAGCTGCCGTTCAACAATCCATCTCCGGCAAGCGACATCACCAGCCGTTTCGGAAACCGCCTCGACCCGTTCCTCGGCAGGTTGGCGCTGCATGCCGGTATCGATTTTCGCGCGCCGACCGGAACGCGGATTCTTGCCACGGCGCCCGGCACAGTGATCACAGCTGGCAAGACCGGCGGCTACGGCAACATGGTCGAAATCGACCACGGCAACGGCATCACCACCCGCTACGCCCACCTGTCCACCATCCTCGTCAATGTCGGCGATAAAATTTCCGCGGGCGAGGCCATTGCCCGCTCGGGCAGCACCGGCCGTTCGACAGGACCACACCTGCATTACGAGGTCCGTCTGAATGGCGAGGCTGTTGATCCCATGCGGTTTCTGACCGCTGGCATAAAGCTCAGCCACTATATCAATTGAACTTCATAGTTTAGCCTCGCTCTTGCGATACGACGGAAGGCGGTTTCGCGCTATCCTGTTGTTGGCAGTCCATTTATTGACTCTTTCTATCATCAAACCACCGGTTTTCTTGACTTTGCTTGGCTATGGGACTAAGAGCCCCTGCGACGGCAGTTCAAGCATGCGCCGATTGACCAGAGTTCGACCGAACCGGAACGGAAACAGATTTCCCTTTGACCACTTTTTCAGACCTTGGCCTGAGCCAAAAAGTTCTTTCCGCAGTGACAGACGCGGGCTACTCCATTCCGACACCGATTCAGGCAGGCGCAATCCCGCCAGCCCTGCAGCGGCGTGATATCCTTGGCATTGCCCAGACGGGTACCGGCAAGACGGCTTCCTTTGTCCTGCCGATGCTGACCCTTCTGGAAAAGGGCCGCGCCCGCGCCCGCATGCCACGTACCCTCATTCTCGAGCCAACGCGCGAACTGGCAGCCCAGGTTGCCGAAAACTTCGAGAAATACGGCAAAAACCACAAGCTCAACATCGCACTTCTGATCGGCGGCGTGTCCTTCGACGAACAGGACCGCAAGCTTGAGCGTGGCGCCGACGTACTGATCTGCACGCCCGGCCGTCTGCTTGACCATTGCGAGCGCGGCAAGCTGCTGATGACCGGCGTTGAAATTCTCGTCATCGACGAAGCTGACCGCATGCTCGACATGGGTTTCATCCCCGATATCGAGCGCATCGCCAAGCTGATCCCGTTCACGCGCCAGACGCTGTTCTTCTCGGCCACCATGCCGCCGGAAATCCAGAAGCTCGCCGACCGGTTCCTGCAGAACCCGGAGCGCGTCGAAGTGTCCGTGCGCTCGTCCACGGCGACCACCGTGACCCAGCGCCTGGTAGCGACCCACAGCAAGGACTACGAAAAGCGCGCCATCCTGCGAGATCTGATCCAGAAGCAGGAAGACCTGAAGAACGCCATCATCTTCTGCAATCGCAAGCTCGATGTGGCTGATCTGTTCCGCTCGCTCAGCCGTCACGGATTCTCGGTTGGCGCACTGCACGGCGACATGGACCAGAGCTCGCGCACGAAGATGCTGGCAAGCTTCAAGGACGGCCAAATCCAGTTGCTCGTCGCTTCCGACGTCGCGGCCCGCGGTCTCGATATTCCGGACGTCAGCCACGTCTTCAATTTTGACGTCCCGATCCATGCGGAAGACTATGTCCACCGCATCGGCCGCACCGGTCGCGCCGGCCGTTCTGGTGCCGCCTTCACGCTGGTTTCCAAGCGCGACACGAAATTCGCAGATGCCATCGAAAAGCTGATCGACAAGAAAATCGAATGGCTGAACGGCGACCTTTCCGCCCTGCCCGCCCCGATGGAAAGTCACGATAGCGGCAAGACCGAGCGTGGCGGCCGTGATGGCAAGCGTGGCGGACGGCGCAACGACCGGGATCGCGATCACGCGCCCCGTCCGGTGCACAGTCACAAATCGGACATCAAATCAGACGATACAGTAACGGAACTTGAACCGGTCATAGCAAAGGCAGAACCTGTGAGATCAGAACGCAAGGCAGAAACGAAACCGCAGAATGCCGGCCGACACAGCAACCGTCCTGCTCCCCAGCCGTATCCTGCCAATGACGACAACCGCGATCGCCGTAACCGCTATCGCCGCGACCAGGACGACGGCCCGACGCCGGTCGGCTTCGGCGACGATATCCCGGCCTTCATGCTGATCGCCGGCAAGGCCTGATCTTTCAGGCAATCGCATGGCTTATCCAGGCATTGATTTTCCCGGTGTGGGATCTGGGCTTGCCGTCTTGAATGACGGCAAGCTTTTGCTTTGTAAGCGTTTGAAGGCGCCGGAAGCTGGCCACTGGAGCATTGTCGGCGGCAAGGTCGATCATATGGAGCCTGCTGCAGACGCCGCGCGCCGCGAGGCCGAAGAGGAAAGCGGCCTGACAATCCATTCGGCACGCTTTCTTTGCCTCAGCGAGCAACGGGTCGAAGCCGACCGCCAGCACTGGGTTTCGCTGATTTACGTAACCGAAGACTTCTCCGGCGAACCGCAGCTGATGGAACCCGACAAACTGTCGGAAATCGGCTGGTATGCGCTCGACGCCCTGCCGCAGCCACTATCCCTGTTCGCGCAGGACGCCGTGAAGGCGCTGCGAGCGCTGACTACTTCCTAGCCCGTAAGGCCGCCTCATAGGCAAGCCGCACCCAGCGGGCCATCTCGTCCGGGTCGTCGAACGCCTCCTCCGGAACGGACCAGTAAGGCATTCTCACCGGCTTTCCCTTACCGTCGTAGGTCCATTGCGAACTTCCTGCCGCCTCGAACTCGGCAGCGCTTTCGCCATCCGCCTTGAGAAGGATATCACCGCTCACCTCGAGAGCGAGGATGCGGCCCTCGAAATAGATGCCTTTGCCTCCAAACATGCGCTTGACCGTCACGGGCCCAAGCGCTGCAAACATCTCCTCGATTGCCGCATTGTCCATCTTCCGTCAGCCTTTCAATATGCCGCCGGCGGCGATGATCGCTTCCGGCGTGTCGAGATCGAGATGGGCGGCCGGTCCGATATCGACATCTATCACCGGCAACCCGCATGTTTCTATGATATGGCGCGCGCCGACGTCACCCTGCAATTGTCTGACCGCCTCGAATGTCGATCGTGGCAGGATGACCGGATTGCCGCGCTTGCCAGCTGACACGGCGCGGACGATGACCTGCCCCTGCTCCACCTTGAACGCCGAGATCAGCGCAGCGAGATCAGCGGCTGTTACCCATGGCATGTCCGCCAGCATCACCAGCACGCCTGCGATACTCGCGCCAGCGGCATTCACCCCGGCAATCAGCGATGAGGCCATGCCGGTCGCGTAGTCGGCGTTTTCAACGGTTTCAACATCAAGCCCGGCGAGCGCGGCGCGGATTTCCGCCTGCCGATAGCCGGTAACCGCAAAAACGTCTTTCGCGCCGGAACCGAGTGCTGCCTCGGCGCTGCGGCGCACGAGTGGCACGCCATCAAGTTCCGCCAGTAGCTTGTGTTGCCCTGATGCCCCCATGCGGCTTGCCCTGCCGGCGGCGAGCAGAACGACGGCAACGGAAATCTCCTTCCGCTCACTGCCCGACAAGGCGCGCGGCAGCGGCCGCGTCGGAATCTCCATCAACAGACCGCCGACACCGAGGCCGGTAATGTCCTCAACGTCTGGCCATTCGCCGACCAGGATCCTGTTGAGAATCCAGTCGAACCCGTTTTCCTTCGGGCTGCGAGCGCATCCGGGGGCACCAATCACTGGAATATCCCCAACCCGCCCCAGCACCAGCAGATTACCCGGATCGACCGGCATGCCGACATGATCAACGATCCCGCCGGCAAGCCGGATCGCCGCCGGAATGACATCATCAGTATCCGCAACAGCCGACGCACCGAAGACGATGACCATGTCAAATCGCGTCTTCGTTTCCGAAATCGCAGCCGCGACAGCATCAGCGATGTGCGCCACCCGCTGCTCTTGCTCCAATGTGCTCGACGAAAGCCGAAGGCGGTCCTCCAATATGGTGCGGGTCTTGTCCATCACGCTGGATTTCAGCGATGGCAGCGTGGTGGCGATCAGCAACACACGGCGTGCCACAAACGGCTTGACGCTAAAGGCGTGCTCGGCCTGAAGAAGAGCCGCTGCCTCGTCGACAAACTTGCCGTCGACCGCAAGCGGTATGATCTTGATCGTCGCCACCATGTCACCGGATCGCACCGGCACATGATCGGCGAGGCAGGCAAGCGTGATGGCCGGATCGATCCGGTTGAGGCGATCGACGACGGACCGGCTGGCGACGAACAGTCCGTCGACGGCCGCATGAATGTTGATGCGCCCGGTGGCGGCCTGGGAAAACGTCAGGTGGTCACGATCAATCGCGCCGGCAATGCGCGACGCGGCCTCATCCTCCAAAACATCGCCGGGCTCCAGCCGCGCCACGACAACCTCGGCAAGCCCCGCCGCCTGCATCGCGGATACGTCGGATGCCTTAATGAGACGCCCCTTGGGCAAGCGCCCGCCGGGCAGCTTCACCGCATGGGCAAGAACGGTTCCTTCCGCCTGAAGAATGCCGACCGGACCGAACTTCATTCCACGCCTCTTTGCCCGGCGGTCACATCGCGCGTGCGCAGCGCCTGAATGATGTCGGCGAGAATGGCGACGGCGATTTCGGCTGGGCTTGAGGCCCGGATGTCGAGCCCGATCGGGGCATGGATGCGGGAAATGGCGCTTTCGTCCAATCCCAGTTTTGCCAGTCGCTGGACCCGGCCGGCATGCGTCTTGCGGCTTCCGAGCGCGCCGACATAAAAGCAGCCGGCGTCAAGCGCCGCCTTCAACGGAAAATCGTCGATCTTCGGATCGTGGGTGACCGCGGCCAGAGCCGTGTAGGCATCCAAAGGCGTTTCCTTCAGAACATCTTCCGGCCATTCGGCAAGAAGCTTCGTCTGGCCAAACCGCTCCGGTGTTGCAAACGCGCTGCGCGGATCGATGATCGTGAGATCAAACCCCGCAATCGTCGCCATGCCGGCAAGCGCCTGGGAGATATGAACCGCTCCGACGACCACGATCCGGGGCGGCGGCAGATAGACATTGATGAAAACCGGTCGCCCGGCAATCTCGACGATCCCAGACTTGCCGGTCCTCAGAGCGGATTGCACCGCTGGCACGACAGCCTCCTCCATGGTCTCATCTTCCAGGAAAAGCTTCGACATGCCGGTATCAAGTTCGGTCACAGTCACGGCGGCACATCGCGATTCACGCGCTGCATTGAGCTTGTGCAGGTGCTCGAGCAACATCAGCTTTATCCCAGCCTTTCGACGTAGATACGGATGCGGCCACCGCAGGATAGACCAACGCGCCAGGCGGTTTCGTCCGCAACGCCGAATTCGAGCGTCCTTGCCGTGCCCGACGCAATCACCTCGGCAGCTTCAACGATCACCGCGCCCTCGACGCAGCCGCCGGAAACCGAACCGTGAAAATTGCCGTCAGAGTCGATGACCAGATGGCTGCCGACTGGCCTCGGTGCCGAACCCCAGGTCTCGATGACGGTCGCAATGGCAACGCCGCGCCCGCCCGCATGCCACTCTTCGGCAACGGTCAGCGGATCGGGGTAAAGAGGTTGGCCCAGCATATGCTCTCCTCCTGTTGCACTAGCGCCGCGTCATGAAGCGGCGGGGGTCGGCGTCCCTCGAAGAGGTGCCCGACAGCGCTTTGGCAAGATCGGACACGGCCTCCAGGTTATGAACGGCGCGGAATTCGTCAACATGCGGCAACATCGCCCTGACACCCCGCGCCCGTGCCTCGAAACCGTCAAAGCGCAGCAGCGGATTAAGCCAGATCAGCCGGCGGCAGGAACGGTGCAACCGATCCATCTCCATTTCCAAACTGCCCACATCATCGCGCTCCAAGCCATCGGTGATCAAGAGCACGATGGCACCCTGCCCCAGCACGCGGCGCGACCACCGGCGATTGAATTCATGCAGCGTTTCGCCGATCCGCGTGCCGCCCGACCAGTCACTGACGGCGCTGATGCAGTCATCCATCGCCTCGTCCGGATCGCGGTTCTTCATCTGGCGGGTGACGTTGCTCAGCCGGGTCCCGAACAGGAATGTATGAACACGCCGGCGTTTTTCCGTCAGCACATGCAGGAAATGCAGGAAGATGCGGGTGTATTGGCTCATCGAGCCTGAGATATCGGCCAGAACGACGAGTGGCGGATGAATGTTTTTGGGTTCCCGAAACCGCGGAAGAATCAAGTCGCCACCGGTTCTCATCGCGTCGCGCATTGTTGCGCGCGGATCGACCCGCCTTGGACGATGGGAAGGGCGGAAGCGTCGCGTCCTGACCTCATCCATCGGCAGCACCAGCGCCGAGAGAGCCTTCTTCGCTTCGGCAATCTCGGCCGCGGACATCTGCGCGAAATCCGCCCGGCGCAGCAGTTCGCTGCCTGATGCAGTGAAGCGGGCGTCGATCTCGATATCTGGCTCGTCGCGCACCGGCCGTTGCATATCGCGGTCGGCAAAGAGCGCATCGCTGATCCGGGTCTCTCCGGCCCGGCGACGCTCCTTGTCGCGGGTATCAGGTGCCACCGGCGACATCATTGCAATCATCTTGCCGATCAGATCGCGCGACCGCCAGAACAGCCGGAATGCCTCGTCGAAAAGAGCCTGATCCTCGTGCCGTTTGACGAAGATCGACTGCAGCGTCGCATAGAATTCCTCGCGGGATCCGATACCGATCAACGCTACTGCGTCTATGGCGTCAGCCACGGCACCCGGTCCGATCTTCAACCCCGCCTTACGCAGGGCGCGGGCAAAAAAGACGATATTGTCGGCAAATCGCCCATCGCCCTCCTGAAGCGGTGGAAGCGTGGCGCCGTCGTTCGTCCGGGCCGCCATTGCCATGATCATCCCGCCGCCAGAAGTTCGGCCTTGACGTCGTCGAGGATCTTGCGGCCATCGCCGCCCTCGATCCGTGCAATGTCGTCCTGATATTTGAGCAACGTGCCCAGCGTATCCACGATGGTTTCGGGATCGAGCGCCAGCCGATCAAGCTCGGTGAGCGCCGTCGCCCAATCGATAGTTTCGGCAACGCCTGGGTTCTTGAAGAGATCGATCGTTCTCAGCCGCTGGACATAGCCGACAATTTCCCGCGACAGGCGTTCATTGCAGCCCGGCACCTTGCGGCGGATAATCTCCAGTTCCTGCGCCGCCTTCGGATAGTCGACCCAATGATAGAGGCAGCGGCGCTTCAAAGCGTCATGCACCTCACGGGTGCGATTGGTGGTGATGATGACGATCGGCGGCTCCTGCGCACGGATCGTTCCGAGTTCCGGGATTGTCACCTGGAAGTCGGACAGCACTTCGAGCAGGAATGCCTCGAATGCCTCGTCGGTGCGGTCGAGCTCGTCGATCAGGAACACCGGCGCCTTGCCGGCCTCCGCCGAGATCGCCTGCAGCACGGGGCGACGGATCAGGTATTTTTCCGAGAATATGTTGCTTTCGATCTTCTGGCGATCAGCCGCACCGGAGGCTTCCGAAAGCCGGATTTCCAGCATCTGCGCCGGATAGTTCCATTCGTAGACGGCAGACGAGATATCAAGCCCCTCATAGCACTGCAGCCGGATCAGCGGCCGGTCGAGCGCCTTTGCCAGCACCTTGGCGATCTCGGTCTTGCCGACACCGGCCTCGCCTTCGAGAAACAGCGGCCGTTTCATTTTCAGCGACAGGAAGAGCACCGTCGACAGCGCGGTTCCGGCGAGGTAGTCGCCCGATCCCAGCATCTCCATCGTCTCAGTGATGGAGGCCGGCAATGCGCCGTTCGCGTATTTGGTCATGTTTCCTCGGCTCCCTTGGAGGAAATCTATAGCGTACGGTAGTCCCGGTCCAGATAGACAAGCGCCGGTTTCTGCTCGCCAAGCGTGACGGCAACAACCTCGCCGAAGAGCACGATATGGGTTGCCACCGTCTTGATGTCGATCAGCCGGCAATCGAAGGCTGCGACGGCCTCGCGAAGGATTGGTGCACCGGTCTTCAACTCGTCCCAGGTACCATGTGAAAATCGGGAAGATGGATCGACATTGTTCTTGCCCGAAAAGACGTGGGCCAGATCCATTTGATCGGCGCCCAGAAGATTGAGCGCGAAGCTACCGCTACGGGCAAAAATGTCGTTGCGCGGATTCACACCATTGAGGCAGACGAGCAGCGTCGCCGGATCGTCGGAAACTGAGCAGGCGGCCGTGATCGTCACGCCGCGCCGCTCGCCCTCGTGCGCCGCGGTCACGATATGCACATGACCGGCCAGACGGCTCATGGCATCGCGGTAGGTCAGCGGGTCCAGTTGGGTCTTGTCCAACACGGCAGTCTCCAGATCAGTGTTCGCCTCTAACACATAGACATTACGGCGAAATATAAAACCCATCGCCCGGTTTTTCTTCCTCAATCGCGGCAATTGCCGTCCACCCGGCGAAGGTTCCGATCTTTTCCTTTGACGCTTGACGCCACATCTTTAAAACATGCCCATCCTCACTTGGAAAAGCGCATGTACCGTTCAATTTTCGCCAGCCTCCTTATCGCCGGATCGGTGCAAACCGCTCCCGCCTGGGCCGCGGGCGTAAAGATCGCCGTCGTCGCTCCGACGGAAGGACCATTCGCGCTTCTCGGACAACAGATGCTCGATGGTGCACGGTTCCAGGCCGAGGAGCGCGGCTCCGAGATTGTCGCAATTCCGGAAACCTGCGAGCCGAAGGACGCGGAAAATCTGAAAAAAGCGCTGCTGGCCAGCGGCGCGGAAGCCGCCATCGGCTTCCTGTGCACGGAAAGCCTGGAGGCGACGCTGCCGGCCCTTACCGAAGCCGGCATCCCTGCCCTGACGCTGAGCGTACGGTCCGACATTCTGATGGAAGATGCGCTGAAAAAGAAATGGCCCTTCTTCCGGCTGGTGCCGAGTGCCAAGGCGGAAGCGGCCAAAGTGACCGAGATCATTCTCTCGCGCTGGAAGAACGAACCGCTGGCGCTGATTGAGGACGGAACGATCCACGGACGCGAACTGGTAGAAAGCGTGCGCGGCGCGCTTGCTGAAATCGGCCTCACCCCGACCTTCTCTGACACCTACCGCCCGGCCCAGGAGCAGCAGGTGAGCCTCGTGCGGCGGCTTGCCAAAAGTGGGGCAACGCATGTGTTCACCGGAGGTGACCGCGCAGATACCGCCATCATCGCGCGCGACGCCATGTCTGAACAGGTGCCGCTGACGCTGATGGGTGGGGAAACCCTGAACGCGGCAAACCAGCCGGTTCCGTTGGCGAATGGCGTTCTGGCCGTCTCGTTGCCCGATTACGCTGCCCTGCCCGAGGCAAAAGTCACGGTCGATGCAATGACGGCGGCAAAACTGCTGCCCGAAGGTTATGTATTGCCCGCTTATTCGGCCGTGACCCTGCTGGAGCAGGCGAAAGACCAGGCGGGCAAAGACAGCGCGCCGTTGGCTGAAGCTCTTATGAAAGGTCCCTATCAGACCGCGATCGGGCCTATCCGTTTCAGCGCCAACCACGAATTGGCCGACAATCCCTATCGCCTGCTGCAATGGCAAAACAACCGGTTCATCCCGGCCCCAGCCAACTCGGGAACCGAATAATGCGCGCCGGGCCGCGCAATTCGATCACCGACGTCGGTGGCCTGAAGGTCGGTAACGCCGAGGACCACCGCTTGAAATCCGGCGTTTCTGTCGTTGTCTGCGATCAACCTGCAATTGCCGCCGTCCAGGTGCTCGGCGGCGCTCCCGGAACACGCGAGACCGACCTGCTCGAACCGCACAACACTGTGCAGACGGTCGATGCCGTGGTTCTATCGGGCGGCTCGGCGTTCGGCCTCGACGCGGCCTCGGGTGTCCAGGCGGCGCTGCGCGAAATGGGGCGCGGTTTTCCTGTCGGCGCCTTGCACATCCCGATCGTGCCGGCTGCCATCCTTTTCGACCTGATCAATGGCGGCGACAAGGACTGGGGCCTGTATCCGCCCTATCGCGAACTCGGTTATGAAGCGGTCAAGGCGGCGGCGTTGGAGTTTGCCACGGGCACCGCAGGTGCCGGCACAGGCGCCCTGACAGCAGGTTTCAAGGGCGGCCTTGGCACGGCCTCGACGCTTCTGGTCAACGGCATCACCATCGGCGCACTGGTCGCCGTCAATGCGCTCGGCGCGGCGACGATCGGCAACACGAGACATTTCTGGGCGGCGCCCTTCGAAGAAGGTATGGAATTCGGTGGCCTCGGCATGCCACACCCATTCCCGCATGACGCCCGCGATCTGCGCATCAAGTTCCGCGATGGACAGAGGGAAACCCAAAATACCACGATCGCCGTCATCGCCACCGATGCGGTACTGACCAAGGCCGAGGCAAAACGTCTGGCAATCGCCGCTCATGACGGTTTTTCTCGCGCGCTGTGGCCGTCTCACACGCCGCTCGATGGCGATCTCGTCTTCGCGCTTTCGACCGGAACAAGTGGAAAGACCGTATCCGTGCAGGATTTTATCGAGCTCGGTGCGGCTGCGGCGTCCACCATGGCCCGCGCGATTGCCCGCGGCGTTCATGATGCCGTACCGGCTGAAAACGATCTACTGCCGGCCTGGTCGTCACAAAGATAGGCCGCGCATAACATTCAAGCGGCGATCCTGAATGTTGTTTGCGGTGAAGAGCAGTGCTATTGGCCGGAAAACAGTTGGAGCTTCACATCATGCCCCTGCCCATCCGCATCGCCCCGTCCATCCTCGCCGCCGACTATGCCAAACTCGGACAGGAAGTGCGCGACGTCGTAACCGCCGGCGCCGACTGGATCCACCTCGACATCATGGATGGACATTTCGTTCCGAACATCTCGTTTGGCCCAGATGTCATCAAGTCGCTGCGACCGCATACCGATGCCTATTTCGACTGCCATCTGATGATCGCGCCGGCCGACCCCTATCTCGAAGCCTTCGCCAAGGCGGGATGTGATAGCATTACTGTCCATGCCGAGGCCGGTCCGCATCTCGATCGTTCAGTGCAGGCAATCAAGGCGCTCGGCAAGAAGGCAGGCGTTTCGATCAACCCGGCTACGCCGGAAAGCGTCCTCGACTACCTTCTCGACAAGCTCGACCTCATTCTGGTGATGACCGTCAACCCCGGCTTCGGCGGCCAGAAATTCATTCCGGCCATGGAAGAGAAGATTCGCCGCATCAAGGCGATGGTCGGCGACCGGCCGATCGACATCCAGGTCGATGGCGGCATCGCGCTGGATACCATCGCGCTGCCGGCATCTGCCGGCGCCAACGTGTTCGTCGCCGGCTCGGCGATCTTCAGCGGCGGCCACGTTGACGCCTATCGCAAGACCATCGGCATTCTGCGCAGCAATGCCGAAGGAGGCCGCGGGTGAGATTTTCGGGCGGGATCGCTGCTGCGAGGTTAGCATCGGCTCTGTTTGCTGATGCCGCTTGTGCTGGCGATATCGCGTCCTTCCAACCCATCGGCTTTTCGCCGGACGGCAGCGTCTTCGCCTTCGAGGAATACGGCATTCAGGATGGCTCCGGCTTTCCTTATTCGACCGTCGTTTTCATTGATACACGCAAGGATGTCTTCCTGCCCGATACGCCGATCCGGGTGCGCATCGATGACGAGAATGCCGGTCTTGCCAAGGTACGGGCCGAAACCGCTGCCAAGGCTGCTGCGCTCGTCAAGAAATTCGAAATGAACGGAAACCCCGGGCTGATGGCTGCCTTCAATCCGGTTACGGAAACCGAAAGCTCCGCGCACCGGTTGACCTATCTGCAATATGCCGTCGAGCCGCCGGTCGGCGGAGAATTCACGCTGGCGCTCAATGAAATCACTCTGCCGCCCACCGCGCTATGCAAGGATGTCACGCCCCAGTCCATCGGGTTTCGCCTCGGCTTTCAAAATGAGGACGGAAAGGCATCGGATCGTATGCTTCACACCGACACGAAAATCCCCGACAGCCGCAAATGCCCGACCGGCTATCGCATCGGCGGCGTCATGGTTCACCATCCCGCAGATGGAGACCCGGTCCATGTCGCCCTCGTGCAGGTGTTGAGCTTCGGTTTCGAAGGCCGCGACGGCCGCTGGATCGCCATTCCGGTCCCTGTGGCGCCATGAGTGCATCCGACTACGCCGAGATAAACGAGCCGCCGGGCCTGACGCGACGAATGGGTCAACGACTGCTCGCTTCACGGCCGACCATCCGCGAAATTCTGTTTGGTGCACCGTTGTGGGGCGTGATGATGGCGGTGTCGGCACTCGTAGCACTCTACCTGCGCAATGGCGCCGAAACGTCCCACCTTCGCAGCATTCTCGTGCTGTTCTTCTGCGGCGGCTTGCTCTCCTGGCCCTGCGCCTTGCTGCTTGGACGCTTCGGCGCGATCGGGAGGCGCCGGGAAACCCGTTTTGCGGCGTTCTTTCTATGCCTGACCGTCTGCACCATTGCTGCGACGGCCTTTCTATTTGCCATGGAATACCGGCTCTTCTATGCCCGCTGGCACGCGCCGTTCGGCAGCCGCACATGGGCCTACCAGCTCAGTTTCACCTCTGCCAGCGCGGTGTATCAGTTCGTCGTCATGGGCATTCGACTCTATCTGCCGCTCGGATTTGCGGCCCTCGGCCTGACCAGCCTGTGGCTCGCATGCCGGAAGCCCGATCAGCAACGTTGAGATTGCCGGCTATCTTTGCTAGAGGCTCAGCCAACTTCATCCGTGACGAAAGCTGAAAGCCCATGATCCCCCGTTACTCCCGGCCGGAAATGGTGGCCATCTGGTCGCCGGAAACCAAATTCCGCATCTGGTTCGAAATCGAGGCCTATGCCTGCGACGCATTGGCCGAGCTCGGCGTCATCCCCAAGGAAGCGGCCAAGACGATCTGGGAAAAGGGCGGCGCTGCTACTTTCGACGTCGCACGCATCGATGAAATCGAAGCCGTCACCAAGCATGATGTCATTGCCTTCCTGACGCATCTGGCCGAATTCGTCGGCCCCGACAGCCGTTTCGTCCATCAGGGCATGACATCGTCCGACGTGCTCGACACAACGCTGAACATCCAGCTGGTCCGCGCCGCCGACCTGCTGCTCGCCGATATGGACCGCGTGCTGAACGCGCTCAAGACCCGTGCCTTCGAACACAAGGACACGGTCCGCATCGGGCGCAGCCACGGCATCCATGCCGAGCCGACCACCATGGGCCTGACCTTTGCCCGTTTCTTTGCCGAAATGAGGCGTAACCGCGACCGTCTCGTTGCAGCCCGCGCAGAAATCGCCACCGGCGCAATTTCCGGTGCTGTCGGCACCTTTGCCAATATCGACCCGCGCGTTGAGGAATATGTCTGCGAACAGCTGGGCCTCGTCGCTGAACCGATCTCCACGCAGGTCATTCCGCGCGATCGCCATGCCATGTTCTTCGCCACACTTGGCGTCATCGCCTCGTCGATCGAAAACGTCGCCATTGAAATCCGCCACATGCAGCGTACCGAGGTTCTGGAAGCGGAAGAGTTCTTCTCGCCGGGCCAGAAGGGCTCCTCGGCCATGCCGCACAAGCGCAATCCGGTTCTAACCGAAAACCTGACCGGTCTCGCCCGTCTGGTGCGCATGTCGGTCGTACCTGCGATGGAGAACGTTGCCCTCTGGCACGAGCGCGACATCAGTCATTCGAGCGTCGAGCGCGCCATCGGCCCGGATACGACGATCACCCTCGACTTCGCGTTGAACCGTCTCGCCGGCGTTGTCGAGAAGCTGGTGATCTACCCAGAGAACATGCTGAAAAACATGAACAAGTTCCGCGGTCTGGTGATGAGCCAGCGCGTGCTTCTGGCATTGACCCAGGCTGGCGTATCGCGTGAGGATAGCTACCGCCTCGTGCAGCGCAATGCCATGAAGGTCTGGGAAAAGGGTGCCGATTTCCTCGAGGAACTGCTGGCTGACCCTGAAGTGCGCACGGCTCTCTCGGAGGCGGAAATCCGCGAGAAATTCGATCTCGGCTATCACACCAAGCATGTCGACACGATCTTCAACCGCGTTTTCGGCTGATCGATCCATGCGGGAGGCCTGATGGGCTTCCCGCTTTTTCCTCCGGCAGTCGGATGAAACCGTCCGATTTCGACCCAGTTCGTTCGATTGCGAACGAATTTCTCAAGCCTTTCGTCAGTTTTCCGTGAGAAATTGCGGAAAATGAAGAGGCAGGAGTTGGGTGGATATGCCGTACCAGCAGACGATCGAACGCAAGGCCATACGCACGACGACCAAATTCACCGGCGAGGTCACCTGCAAGGGTGGATCGAGCCGTGGCATCGTCAAGGACCTGTCAGAAGCCGGTATCTGTTTTCAGCTCTATTTCGATATCAATGCGAAGACCGGCCAGGAAGTCTCGATCCAGAGTAACGAATTTGGCCACCTCACCGGCGTCGTGCAATGGTACCGCGGCGACAAGATTGGCATACGCCTGGATGCGTCCTCCAATACGTCTGCGCAAATTTCCTCTTATTACAAATACTTCCGGTAAGTCTCTGAGGGACCTGCGCAGGCCTGCCATGCAAGTGCCGCCTATAAGGCGGCACTTTTGGCTTTCCCGATTTGTGCGGGGATTAGGGTATTACTTGGCTTCCGGCGCAACAACCAGTTTGCGGTAGAGATGCCAGGTCGCATGCCCGAGGATCGGCATGATGACGGCAAGACCGACGAAAACCGGGATCGAGCCGATGACCAGACCGGCAGTGACGATCAATCCCCACACAGCAACCGGAACCGGATTGGCGAGCGTCGCACGCACCGAGGTCTCGACGGCGGCCACCGCGCCGACATCCCTGTCGAGCAGCAGCGGAAACGACACGACCACCGTCGCCAGCACGATGACCGCGAAGACGAAGCCGACGGCATTGCCGATCAAGATCAGGTTCCATCCCTGCTCGGTTCCGATGACCTGGTTGAAGAAGGCCGAAATCGATGCCGGGGGCACGTCGCCGAACAGCTGCGCATAGAGCGACTGGGCGACAAGTAGCCAGACGACAAACAGGATCAGCAGCATGAAGGCCAGCCCGATAATCGACGGCAGCGCCGGGGAACGGCGGACGTCGAAGGCATGGCGCCATGAAGTATCCATTCCTATCTCTCTGCGCCTGCTGATCTCATAAAGGCCGATGGCTGCGACAGGGCCGAGCAAGGCAAAGCCCGAAGCCAGCGGATAGAGCAATGGCAGCATGTTGGCACCAGAGCTCCAGGTGGCAAGGACGACGCCGGCGATAGGGTAGATCAGGCAAAGAAAGACGTAATGAGACGGCTTTGCATTAAAGTCCTGCCAGCCGAGACGCAGCGCGTCGAAGACGTCGGCTACGCCGATCCTGCGAATTTCCGGATGTTCGATATCGGTGCGGGATCCTGCCATTACATGGAATGTTGTCATGACCAATTCTCCTCCTTGAACACGCGTCGTCACGTCTTTCGAGAACAATCAGTATTTCCGGTTTCGAGGGACTTCGGTTTCCTTGACCGCAGTCCTATGCTCTCGCAATCGGCGGTATTCGCCGCCATGGCGCGTCGTGACCAATCGCCCCATGCAGGCAGCATATACCAGATCTGTTCGTCTTTCACCTTGACTTCCGCCTTCCGCGACCACAAATCGCCGTTATTATGAAAGCATCCGAAGCAGATATCCTGATCGTACCCGGCTATACGAACTCCGGGCCGGACCATTGGCAAAGCCGATGGCAGAACAAACTTGCCTCGGCACGGCGTGTCGAGCAGGCTGAATGGGCAAAACCCGTGCGCGAAGACTGGGTCAAGCGCATGATCGAGGACATCAATTCCGCGACCAAACCTGTTGTCATCGTTGCGCATTCGCTTGGCGTTGCGACAGCCATTCACGCCTTGCCTCACGTCGAAAAGAAGATCGCCGGCGCCTTTCTCGTGGCACCGCCCGAAGTGACCAATCCGAAAATCCGTCCGAAACACCTGATGACGTTCGGTCCCTACCCGCGCGATCCGTTGCCGTTCCCGAGCCTGGTCGTGGCAAGCCGCAACGATCCGTTCGGAACCTACGAGCACGCTGGCGACATGGCCAACGCCTGGGGTTCGCTGCTCGTCGACGCTGGTGAGTCGGGACACATCAATTCGGAATCCGGACATGGCCCCTGGCCGGAAGGCACGATGGTCTTTGCCCAGTTTCTCAACCGACTTCAGCCCTGACTTTGCAACTGTAAGTGTCCGCTCTTTAGCATCGCGGCATTAAGAGGGCTTTCATTGTCCTCGGTCATGATGCCCGAAAACCATTCGAGAATGACGGACACGTGACAACCGCCAGCAAAAACACAAATCCGGGGTCAAAGCCGGCGGCGACCGGCGACTTGCCACACGCTGCGGCCATTCTCGATTCCGCGCCGGTAGGCTATTGCCTGCTCGAACAGGACGGCTGCATCGGCTACGTGAACGCCGCGTTTGCAGATTCTTTCGCGCTTTCCCCGGAGGCAATGTGCGGCGAACATATCCTTCGTTTCGTACACGGCGATGATGCCGCCATGCTCCGCAAGGCAATAGCGGACATCCAGGGGAATGGAAGCGGCCCGAGCCAATACGAGATTCGCCTGACACAGCCTGACGGCCAAACGCGGTGGATCAATGCTTCGTTGTCACGGGTGGCGAGCGAGCCTTCGCACTGGATCATTCTGCAGATCCAGTCGATAGACGGGCTGAAGCAGACACTGGCGACGCTGCAAAAGAGCGAGACCCGTTGGAAATACGCGCTCGAAAGCGCCCATCAGGGTGTCTGGGATCACGATTTCAGTGCGAACGATCTGTTTTACTCCGCTCATTGGAAAGCTATCCGCGGCATTGCGGCGGATGCCGCGATCGACGGCTCGCTGCACGTCTGGATCGAGAATGTGCATCCGGCCGACCGAGAGCATGTGCTTGAATCTATTCGCCGTCAGGATGAAGGCGAAAGCGCGTTCAACACATTCCAGTATCGCGAACGCCATGCAGATGGTCACTGGGTCTGGATCGAAAGCCGGGGCGCCTCTGTTGAATGGGGGCAGGATGGAAAGCCGAGCCGTATCATCGGCACCGACACCGACATCACCGAGCGGAAGAAGGCAGAGGCACAGCTCGAGGAAATCTCGCGGCGCTTGCGCCTTGCCCTCGATGTGTCGAAGGTCGGCGTCTTCGAAGCCAATCTCGATACCGGCGCGGTCGTGCGCGACGAACAACTGCTTCGGATTTATGGTCTGGAGGCAATCGAGTCCAACCAGCACGGCGCAGTTTTCGAGCAGCGTCTCCACCCGGAAGACCGTGCAGGCGCGCTTTCACGAGTTGAAGAAGGCGTAGTTTCGACTGCTCCCTTCACCAATGCCTTCCGGATCGTTCGTCCCGACGGCGAAATCCGGCACATTCGATCCAGTTCCGTAACTTTCACCGATGCCGAAGGAGAGCGTAAACTCATCGGCGCCAACTGGGATATCACCGAGGATGTCGCCCTGCACGCCGAGCTTGAACGGGCGAAACAGCTGGCGGAGGCCCGCAATCTGGAGCTGGAAGCAGCCCGGACGCGCATCGAATACAATGCCTTGCACGACCATCTGACCGGCCTGCCGAACCGGCGCTTCCTCGACCAGCGGCTCGACGACTGGATCGGAGAAAAGGTGGCCTATTGCGCCATCCTGCATATCGACCTCGACCGGTTCAAGCAGATCAACGACACGCTTGGCCATCAGGCTGGTGATGCTATGTTGGTGCACACCGCGCAGGTCCTGACCTCGATGATCGGGGAGAATGACTTCGTTGCCCGCATCGGCGGTGACGAGTTCCTGGTGCTGTGTGACGCCCGCCACTCGCAGGATGCGGTCGTCCTGCTGACCGACCAGATCATCGACGCCTTGCGCCAGCCGGTGCCTTACGAGGGACATCTGTGCCGGTTTGGTGCCAGCGTCGGCATCGCCTGGACGTTGGACGGCACGGCGGACGCGAAACAGTCTCTGATGAACGCCGATCTTGCACTCTATCGTGCCAAGGGTCTTGGTCGAAACCGGTACGAGTTCTTCACCAAGCAGTTGCAAACCCAAATCCATCACGCCAAGCGCACCGCCGACGAAATCATCAGAGGTCTCGAGGACGGCGAATTCGTCCCATTCTATCAACCGCAGTTCGATGCACGTACGCTTGATATCGTCGGCGTGGAGACGCTCGCCCGCTGGGTGCATCCCGAGCACGGACTGTTGGCGCCTGATTACTTCCTGAAGATCGCGGAAGATATGAACGCGCTAACAGCGATCGACCGACGCATTGCCGAACAGGCTTTAAGAGATTTCAGACATTGGGAGACGCGCGGCTTTTCCATCCCGCGTATTTCCGTCAACGTCTCGTCACCACGTCTGCGGGAGCCCGGCTTGATCGAGAACCTCAAGCAACTGGGCATACCGCGCGGAAAACTGTCGTTCGAACTACTGGAGTCGATTTTTCTCGACGATCTCGATGAAAACGCTTCGCAAACTCTGAACGATCTGAAAGCGCTCGGCATCGACATTGAAATCGATGATTTCGGAACCGGTCATGCCTCGATCATCGGCCTGATGAAGCTCAATCCGGCTCGTTTGAAAATCGATCGCGCCCTCGTCAAGCCGATTACCGAATCGGACGAGCAGCGTAAGCTGGTGGGCTCGATCATCGACATCGGCCATTCGCTGAACATTGACGTGGTTGCGGAAGGTGTCGAGACCATTCAACACGCTCATATCCTGCGTGACCTGGGTTGCGATACGCTGCAGGGCTATGCCTTTGCGCGTCCGATGTCGTCAGCGGATCTCGGGCATTTCGTGACAGCAGGGCAATGGCGTGAGAAATGGAGGAGCCGCGGTGGAGGCTCTGCATTCCGATCAACAAAACCGATCAAGATCGTCCCGCTTCGCTAGAGGAACGGAGGGCCGCTCGAAGTTCGTCCGGAGCCACTTTCTCGCAAAACAATCTGATAATTTGAAATCCTATTCAAGATTCGGTTTATCTCGTTAAATAACACCCGAATGGAAATTCTCAACTATTGATAGTAGCAAGGGCTTTTTTTGGCCGTTTAAGCGCCCAATAACGGCCTTACTTATGAAATTTTCTACGCGCGTCGAAGTAAAGCTTCTTAAACGCAAATGTTGAGCCTCCGCATCAGCCTCCTTGTCCATCCATCGGCTGCCAGCACTGATCGAATATTCCATTCGTTCTGTCGTCTCAACAAAACCGGATTCCGATCTGATGAACTCAGCCATTCGAAAATTCATATTCCACGATCTACAGACGATCGAGGGCTATATCGATCCGCCGGACGCTCTTGTTTTCCTATCGCTCCTGCAAACCCAGAAAAGCAGAAAACTCGACGGCGCCATCGCCGAAATCGGCGTGTTCTATGGCCGCTCCTATTTTCTGTTGAGAAAAATTGCCGGCAACGACGAGAAGATATTGGCAATCGATCTTTTCGACATAGGTCAAACGACCGAAGGCATGCCTTCTCAATACAGCCGGTTTTTGGAAAACGGGCGCCGGCTAGGCGTGCCCGTAGACGAAGAGCTGATTATCCGGGGGGACAGCACAAAGCTGGAGCCCTCTCAACTGACCGGGAAGATCGGTAAAATTCGATTCTTCAGCATAGACGGCGGGCATATGCTTCAACATATCGATGCTGACAGCAATCTCGCAATGGAAACCCTTGCGGATCATGGCGTCATTGCTTTTGACGATACGTTCAATCCGGCCTGGCCGGAGGTCACCGTTGGCGTAGCCGATTTCCTGCGTAAGTCCGGCGGCGCTTTTTCCGCCTTCTGCATGACCAAATACAAAACCTACGTCTGCCGCCGCGAATTCCACGAATTTTACACTGACCTGATCGCCAATTCAGCCGATCTCGCGGCTTTCGATCATGTGGAAACGGAGTTTCTCGGTTCAAAGGTTGCCCGTCTTCACAACCCGATCAGCCGCCGGATGGTCTACGAACTGATGGTCCGTTCAGGCATGAGCGCACTTTCCGAGCGCGTTTATCGATAGACGGAACGCGGACTGCCCCCTGACCAATCGATATTGCGAAGGCATCGGAATGCGGAAACGAAAAAGCCGCCCGCGAACGGGCGGCCCTGCAGAAGATTGTAGTAGCCGAGATCAGCCGTTCTGGATCTGCGTGACGGCTTCGGAGAGAAGCTCGAGCATCTTGAGGCGAATCTCCTCATCGGTCTGAACGATGCCGGCGGCATCGAAATCGGCGCGGATCTTGCGCACGACGTCTTCATGGCCGCTCTCTTCGAAATCGGCAGCGACGACTTCCGCAGCATAGGCGGCCGCATCGCTCTTGCCGAGAAGTCCGGCGGCCCAGAAGCCGAGCAGCTTGTTGCGGCGCGCCTCGGCCTTGAATCGCAATTCCTCATCCAGCGCAAATTTGGCCTCGAACGCCTTTTCGCGATCCTGCATGTTGGTCATTCTTCGATCTCCCTAAAAAACCGGAGCTGCGAGCAGCTTTTTGCCCATAAACCAAAAGCCCGCCGAAAGTGCAATGCGAAGTTTTCAGCCGCAGCGACTTTCGTGTTACCATCATGCTAATTCAGGGGATCGGATCAGACGCCGATTGTGAAATGGTTTCATTTCGGTTATGGACCGCCTTAGGAAATACCAAGTGCGCTGCCCAAGGGCGCCTGCAACAACAGAGATATCATTTATGAACCGTCGCCGCCGTATCTACGAGGGCAAGGCAAAGATCCTTTATGAGGGTCCCGAGCCTGGCACTCTGATCCAGTTCTTCAAAGATGACGCCACAGCTTTCAATGCAAAAAAGCATGAGGTCATCGACGGCAAGGGCGTGCTCAACAACCGTATTTCAGAATACATCTTCACGCATCTGAACAGGATCGGTATCCCGACCCATTTTATACGCCGCCTCAACATGCGCGAGCAGCTGATCAAGGAAGTGGAAATCATTCCGCTCGAGATCGTCGTTCGCAACGTGGCGGCCGGTTCGCTGGCAAAGCGCCTCGGTATCGAGGAAGGCGTGGTTCTGCCGCGCTCGATCATCGAGTTCTACTACAAGGCTGATGCGTTGGACGACCCGATGGTCTCCGAAGAACACATCACCGCGTTCGGATGGGCAAGCCCGCAGGAACTCGATGACATCATGGCGCTCGCCATCCGCATCAACGACTTCCTCACCGGCCTCTTCCTCGGCGTCGGCATCCAGCTTGTCGATTTCAAGATCGAATGCGGCCGCCTGTTCGAGGGCGACATGATGCGCATCATCCTGGCTGACGAAATTTCGCCGGACAGCTGCCGTCTGTGGGACGTCGAGACCAAGGAAAAGATGGACAAGGACCGGTTCCGCCGCGACATGGGCGGCCTCGTCGAGGCTTACCAGGAAGTGGCTCGCCGCCTTGGCATCATGAACGAGAACGAACCGCCGCGCGGCTCCGGCCCGGTACTGGTTAAATAAAGCAGGAAGAGACGACAGTGATCAACGCACGCGTAACAGTGACGCTGAAGAACGGCGTTCTCGACCCCCAGGGCAAGGCAATCGAGGGCGCCCTTGGCGCTCTCGGCTTCGACGGCATCGGCCAGATTCGTCAGGGCAAGGTCTTCGATCTCCAGATCGAGACTGCCGACAAGACAAAGGCCGAAGCCGACCTCAAAGCCATGTGCGAGAAACTTCTGGCCAACACGGTCATCGAGAATTACGCCATCTCGATCGCCTGAGTGCATCTAGGACCGTGACCGCGATGTCTTCTCGAAATCAGGATACGGACGTTTCTAAGTTCCTGAGTTACGTCCTGCGGCACGCTCCGGAAGAAGCCGGGCTGACCTTGGACAGCGAAGGCTGGGTGGAGTTCTCGAAGGTGCAGGCCGCGGTCCGCACCCGGTTCGGCATCTCGGCAGCCGATCTGCTGCGGATCATCGAGGAAAACCCGAAGAAGCGCTTTACCCTGGACGGAGAACGCATCCGCGCCGCGCAGGGCCACAGCGTCGCAATCGATGTCGCCCTGCCCTCGTCCGAGCCGCCGTCGACGCTCTACCATGGCACATCGGCGGCGAACCTTTCGCCTATCCTGACGGACGGGCTGAAGAAAATGGATCGGCAACACGTGCATCTGTCGCCAGATCAGGAAACCGCTCTTATCGCCGCGCGCCGCCGCAAGGGCGACATCGTCATACTGGAAATAGCCGCAGGGAAAATGCAGGCGGACGGACAGCTGTTTTTCAAGTCGGAAAACGGCGTATGGCTGACCGACCAAGTGCCACCGGCTTACATCTCACCGATTACGGAGACAGGAATATGAAATCAGCCGTCGTTCAGCTTCCGGGTCTCAACCGTGACCGCGACATGATTGCGGCGCTGACCAAGATTTCCGGCAAGGCGCCGGTGACGATCTGGCAGACCGAGACCGATATTCCCGATGTCGACCTGATCGTCATTCCCGGAGGCTTCTCCTATGGCGACTATCTGCGGTGTGGCGCGATCGCAGCGCGCATGCCCGTGATGCAGGCGATCAAGGCGAAGGCAGAGGCCGGCGTCAAGGTGCTGGGCGTCTGCAACGGCTTCCAGATCCTGGTTGAAGCAGGCCTTCTGCCGGGCGCACTGATGCGCAACGCCTCGCTGAAATTCGTCTGCAAGGAAATCAAGCTGGAAGTGGTCAACGCCAATACCGATTTCAGCCGCGCCTACGAGCAGGGACAGATCATCCGCTGCCCGGTCGCCCATCACGACGGCAACTATTTTGCCGATGCGGAGACCCTGAAGGCAATCGAAGACAAGGGGCAGGTTGTCTTCCGCTATGCCGCCGGCACCAACCCGAACGGCTCCGTCAACGACATTGCCGGCATCGTCAATGAAAAGGGCAATGTTCTCGGCATGATGCCGCATCCGGAAAACCTGATCGAGGCAGCGCATGGCGGGTCGGATGGACGTGGACTGTTCGCTTCCGCGCTCGACGTAATCGCCGCTTAACATTCGGTCTGCTAGAAGGCAGCCTCCAGGACCGAATCACAGGGGCTTTCCGATGCGTGCCGCAGCTTTCTTTCGTTTCATTGCCACCATCGGCTCCGTCGCGGCGGTTGTTGCCAGTTGCCAGTCGCCTAGCCCGCCACCGCCTGCCCAAAGCACGGCCGCACTGGCCACCATGGAACGGGTGGCGCTTGGCGCCAACGCTTGCTGGTTCAAGTCTGGCGATGCCGCCTTCAAGCCCTATCGCCTTGCGCCGGAACTCAATTCCTTCTCCGGACGCCCGCGCATCCTTCTTGTCAAACGCAACTCTCCCGAATCGCGGCCGCTCGCCGTCGTCCAGGCGGAGGGGCACCCTGCCCGGCTACAGGCTTTCGGTCCGCTGTTCAGCGAAGCTGTCGGATCACGGATGACCACCGATATCAAGCGCTGGGCTGCCGGCGGCACGGGTTGCCGCTAGCCGGAAAACGAAATGAACCGCATAGACAACTGCGTCTCGCCACCCTTGCGGCTTTTCTTTTTTATTGTTTTGCCGGACAATCAAATGAAGAAGCTCGTTGCTGATTCCTGACAACCCAAGAACGTATTTTTGCGCATTCAAACCGAGAATGGCGTTCTCACATCTGTCATGAAGGCGCTTTACTTCCCGTGTCAGGCGCGGAGTCCCGCAGCTATGTGTCCAGTCTCTTCCATGCCCATTCCGTCATCAAAGGCATATTCATGAGCGTTATGATTTATCACAATATCCGTTGCGGTACGTCCCTCGCGGTTCTCGAGATCATTCGCGAGGCGGGTATAGAGCCGGTTATCATTGACTACATGACCACACCGCCAAGCCATGAAGAAACGCTGGCTCTCCTGCTTGCCCTGGATATGTCGCCGCGCCAGCTACTGCGCACGAACGAACGCATTTACGCCGCGCTCAAGCTCGATGACGAAACGAAGACGGATCGCGAGATCATCGACGCGATGCTGGAGCACCCGCAGTTGATCCAAAGACCGATCGTCGTCACCGAGAAGGGCATCAAGGTCTGCCGGCCAAAGACGAAGGTCCTGGAACTCCTGTAGCCTGCGAGGCTCTAGTTCCAAAATGGACGCGCCGCCTCGATACGGGCTTCCAACGGCGTCACGCCGATATCGGCGAGCTGGTCATCGGTGAGTTCGGCGAGCGCAATTCGGCTGAGCCGCTTGTCCTCACGCTCGACAATCCACGCGATCACCTGCCGAAAGAGACCCTTCAACCCAACGGCAGGACCGCGCCGCGCCGGGATTGCACCTGCTCGCGATGAGCATTTTGCGTCGTCAACCGCACATATTGTACCCATTGTCGTCATCCTGCTGATTGCTACGGTTACATTTCAATATTGCATTGTTATAATTGACACCGAAAATGATTCAATGTAGAAATTGTTACCATGACAACATGGATGCCAGATCCCGGCCAAGGCCAGGGCCCGCTTTACGCCCGTATTGCCGATCAGATCGAGCAGGCGATTGCCGGTGGTGTATTGACGGCCGGCACGAAATTGCCACCGCAGCGCAATCTTGCTTTCGACATCGGCGTGACAATTGGCACAATCGGCAGGGCCTATCATCTGGTCCGCGAACGTGGCCTTGTCAGTGGTGAGGTCGGACGCGGCACCTACGTGCTCGACAATGCCGAATTGCGGCCGGCCGAACAGGCTGATCCGATGACGGCGGCGCTTGCCGGCACCCGGCCGATCAAGGCACCCCCGGGAAAACTTCGCTTCGACAGCACCGCCGCGCCCGATATCGGCCAGGGTGCGTCACTTGAAAAACTGCTGATCGATATCAGCCGCGAACATCATGCCGACATTGCCAGCTACGCCCGCGATTTCCCGGCGCACTGGTTCGAGGCCGGAAGCCAATGGCTCGCCAAGGGGACATTTCGCCCGCAGCCCGACCGCATCGTGCCGACGCTCGGCGCCCACGCCGGCGCTGTTGCAGTGATCGCAGCAGTGACGGCACCGGGTGACAAGATCGCCTTCGAGAATGTCACCTATTCGCAGATCAGCCGCAGCGCCGGCCTGATCGGCCGCCGCACGATTTTGCTCCGCACCGACGATTATGGCCTCGACCCGGAAGATTTCGAGCGCGTCTGCGCCCAGCAACACCCCAAGCTGGCCTTCCTGATGCCGACGGCGCAGAACCCGACGGTTGTGACGCTGTCGCTGGAGCGCCGGCAGGCCATTGCCGACATAGCCCGCCGTTATGGTGTGTGGCTGCTGGAAGACGATCTTTATGGCGCCATGACCGGCGACATGACCCCACTCCTCGCAGAACTTGCTCCCGAGCGGACGTTCCTTGTCGGCGGCCTGTCAAAATCGGTAGCCGCCGGCGTGCGCGGCGGCTGGGTCGCCTGCCCTCCCCATTTCAGCCAGCGCATCCGTATCGCCCACAAGATGGTGAGCGGCGGCATGCCCTTTATTCTTGCCGAACTCTGCGCCCGGCTGGTGCTGAGCGGCGAGGCCGCGATCTTGCGCTCCAGAAGCATCGATGAAATCCGGGCGCGCGAACAGATGGCGCGTGAAATCTTTTCCGGCATCGAATTCAACTCGCACCCGCATGTGCCCTTCCTCTGGCTGAAGCTCTCCGAACCCTGGTTTTCCGGAACCTTCAAGCATGCGGCCTTCGAGGAAGGCGTGTTGGTCGATGACGAGGACGAATTCAAGGCCGGGCGGACCGACAGTGTCTATCATCGGGTGCGGATCGGCTTCTCTTCGCCTGCCGACCGCAACGAAGTCCGGCGCGGATTCCTGACCCTTCGCCGGCTGCTCGACAGCGGCCGCACCGGCTACGACAGCTTCGCCTGAAATATCCACGGCACTATCGGCGAAAAGCACACGATCTCCTGTGCTTTTCCGCTATTTTCCTGTCGCATCGCGAGAGTGCATCGGTTAAAGAAACGCCGACGCGATCTCTTTGTTTTGACGCAGCCCAGCAAGCAATCGGCTCTGACGCCGCCCGGGATGCTCCAACGGACCGAATGGACCACGATGACCATTTCCAATACCCGCCCCATCACCCCCGAGTTGATTGCCTCGCACGGCCTGAAGCCGGATGAGTACCAGCGCATCCTGGAGCTGATCGGCCGCGAGCCAACCTTTACGGAACTCGGCATCTTCTCGGCGATGTGGAACGAGCATTGTTCCTACAAGTCCTCGAAAAAATGGCTGCGCACATTGCCGACCACAGGACCGCGTGTCATCCAGGGGCCGGGCGAAAATGCCGGTGTCGTCGATATTGATGATGGCGACTGCGTCGTCTTCAAGATGGAGAGCCACAACCATCCGTCCTACATCGAGCCCTATCAGGGGGCGGCGACCGGCGTCGGCGGCATCCTGCGCGACGTCTTCACCATGGGCGCTCGCCCGATCGCAGCGATGAACGCTCTGCGCTTCGGTGCGCCGGATCATCCGAAGACCCGCCATCTCGTGTCCGGCGTCGTCGCCGGTGTCGGTGGTTACGGCAATTCCTTCGGCGTGCCGACGGTCGGCGGCGAAGTCGAGTTCGACGCCCGTTATAACGGCAACATCCTCGTCAACGCCTTTGCCGCAGGCCTTGCCAAGTCGGATGCGATCTTCCTCTCGGAAGCCAAGGGCGTCGGCCTGCCGGTCGTTTATCTCGGTGCGAAGACCGGCCGCGATGGCGTCGGCGGCGCAACGATGGCCTCGGCCGAGTTCGATGAGTCGATCGAGGAGAAGCGCCCGACCGTTCAGGTCGGCGACCCCTTCACGGAAAAATGCCTGCTCGAAGCCTGCCTTGAGCTGATGAAGACCGGTGCGGTCATTGCCATCCAGGATATGGGCGCCGCCGGCCTTACCTGCTCGGCCGTCGAAATGGGCGCCAAGGGCGACCTCGGCATTGAATTGGAACTGGACAAGGTTCCAGTGCGCGAAGAGCGCATGACGGCTTATGAGATGATGTTGTCGGAAAGCCAGGAGCGCATGCTCATGGTCCTCGAACCTGCCAAGGAAGAGGTCGCCAAGGCGATCTTCGTCAAATGGGGTCTCGATTTCGCCATCGTCGGCAAGACCACCGACGACCTGCGCTTCCGCGTCATCCATCAGGGCGAAGAAGTCGCCAACCTGCCGATCAAGGATCTTGGCGACCAGGCACCGGAATACGACCGCCCGTGGACGCCGGCAAAGGTAGCAGCACCCTTGGCGGCTAACGATATTCCGCAGGCAGATGTCGCAGACGCCGTTCTGTCGCTGGTCGGCTCGGCCAACAACTCCTCGCGTCGCTGGGTCTATGAGCAGTACGACACGCTGATTCAGGGCAATTCTCTGCAGCTTCCGGGCGGCGATGCCGGCGTCGTGCGCGTCGAGGGCCACCCGACCAAGGCGCTCGCCTTCTCCTCCGACGTGACACCGCGTTATGTCGAGGCTGATCCGTTCGAAGGCGGCAAGCAGGCCGTAGCCGAATGTTGGCGTAACATCACTGCGACCGGTGCTTTGCCGCTGGCAGCAACTGACAACCTCAATTTCGGCAATCCGGAACGCCCAGAGATCATGAGCCAGCTCGTCCATGCCATCAAGGGCATCGGCGAAGCCTGCCGTGCCCTCGAATTCCCGATCGTATCCGGTAACGTATCGCTCTACAACGAGACCAATGGCCAGGGCATCCTGCCAACCCCGACCATCGGCGGTGTCGGCCTGCTCGCTGACTGGTCGCAGATGGCGCGCATCCGCTTTGCCGCGGAGGGCGAGGACATCCTTCTCGTCGGAGCGCCGGAAGGCCTTGGAACGCATCTCGGCCAATCCGTCTACCTGCGCGACATTCACGGCCGCACCGACGGCCCTGCCCCGCATGTCGATCTCGCGCATGAGCGTAAGGTCGGTGATTTCGTCCGCGAACTGATCAACGCCGGCCTGACGACTGCGGTGCATGATTGCTCCTCCGGCGGACTGGCGCTCGCCATTGCCGAAATGGCGATGGCGTCGGGCATCGGCGCCAGGGTTTCGGCTGTCGCGGGTCGTGACCCGGTCCCGGTCTTCTTCGGAGAAGATCAGGGACGCTATGTCGTCACCGTCAAGTCTGAGCTTGCCGCCGTCGTTGCGGAGCGGGCACAAGCCGCAGGTGTGGCTGCCCCTTCCATCGGTAGCACCGGTGGCACGGAAGTGGTTCTCGGATCAGCCAAGCCGCTTGCAATTCTGCAATTGCGCTCGGCACATGAATCATGGTTCCCTGATTTCATGGACGGCGAAACATTGATCGCTGCCGAGTAATTCAGGGAGTACAGACGATGCCGATGGCACCTGGCGATATCGAAGACATGATCAAATCGGGCATTCCCGGCGCAAAGGTGACAATCCGGGATCTCGCCGGTGACGGCGATCACTATGCAGCCGAAGTCGTGGCGGAGGCCTTTCGGGGCAAAAGCCGGGTTCAGCAGCACCAGATGGTCTACAACGCACTGAAGGGCAATATGGGCGGCGTCCTGCACGCCCTTGCCCTTCAGACGTCCGCGCCGGAGTAACCCGATGGCTGGCCTGATGAACGAACTGGTGAGTGGCGTCGTCGAAAGCGTTCTGAAGGAAATTCTGAAGAAGGCCGGCGGAACGACGACGACGAAACGCCAGAAGCGGCAGACGCGGTCGGCCACCACCGGCCGGTTCAAGAAGGCGACGACGACAAGGACTGCCAAGCCGGCAAAGAAGCAGGTGAGCCGTCGCAGGACGGCTGCGTCTCGCAGCAAGGCGCGGTAAGCCTTAACGTCCACGTGTTGCCGTCGTGCAAGCCATCAATTTTTGTTGCGGCTGGGTGATGAAAATCACTGGCGTGCATGTTATCTAACAATGATCGACACCCCCGGCCCTTGAAGCGGGAGCAGGAAGGACTACGACATGAGCGGAATCAACGATTTCATCGACAATGAAGTGAAGAGCAACGACGTCGTTCTTTTCATGAAGGGCACGCCGCAATTTCCCCAGTGTGGGTTCTCGGGCCAGGTGGTCCAGATGCTCGACTATATCGGCGTCGACTATAAGGGCATCAACGTGCTCGCCGATGCCGACCTTCGCCAGGGCATCAAAGATTATTCCAACTGGCCGACCATTCCGCAGCTCTATATCAAGGGCGAATTTGTCGGTGGTTGCGACATCGTGCGCGAAATGTTCCAGGCCGGCGAACTCCAGTCGCATTTCGAGGAACATGGCATCGCCGTCAAGGGCGCGGCCTGAGATCTGATTTCGGTCACAGTGACACCTGAAAAAGGCGGGTCACCGCCTTTTTTGATTCCGGCAGATCGTGATGACTGACTAATGTTGCGCAGTCTTTATCAGTCGAAATCAATATGCGTAGCTGTCACAAGCTGGTCGCAAAGTTAGGGGTATGCACGCGCAGTGCAGTTTCCTGCGCATTGATGAGGCCGGATATTTCTTCCTGACCTCCAGCACATCCCAGTTGTCGTCAACATGCGTTGCCGGCGTTTTTCCAAAGCCGGATGAGCCGGCTCTTTTTTGAAGGCGCTTCGGAGCCGCGCTTTTAGCAACCATTCTAATGTTTTGGCTCCAGCACTCTCATTCGCGCCTGATCCGTTACGGAAACGTTGCAGTTTTCAACTTCGGGCGCCCGGCACATCCGCCAGGAATATTCCTATGACCATTGCATCCGAAGCACCGGGCATCCCGGCTTTGTCAAAACCACAATTCGTCGCGTTGATGGCCCTCTTGATGGCTATCAACGCAATCTCGATCGACATCATGCTGCCCGGTCTTCAGGAGATCGGCGCAAGCCTTGGCGTCATAGACGAAAATACGCGCCAGTATGTCATCACCGCCTATTTGCTCGGCATGGGCTGCGCGCAACTCTTTTTCGGGCCGCTGTCCGACCGCTTCGGCCGCAAGCTGCCGCTACTCGGTGGTCTTGGCATTTACGCGCTCTGCGCACTCGCCATCGTCTTCGTCCCGTCCTTTGCCGGACTTCTGGCGCTGCGCTTCATGCAGGGCATCGGTGCCGCCGCCACCCGCGTCATCACCATTTCCATCGTCCGCGACGTCTACGGCGGCCGCATGATGGCGGAAGTCATGTCGCTCGTCATGATGGTCTTCATGATCGTGCCGGTGATCGCACCGAGTGCAGGGCAGTTGATCATGATCTTTGCCGAATGGCACATGATCTTCGTTGTCATCTGCGTGTTTGCACTGCTGGTGGCGACACTGGTGACATTGCGCCTGCCGGAAACGCTGTCGATCGAACATCGCCGGCCATTCACGATAACGTCCATTCTCGACGCCTTCCGCATCGTGCTGACGAGCCGCGTCTCACTCTGCTATTCGCTCGCCGCCTCCTTCATTTTCGGCTCGCTGTTCGGGTTCATCAACTCCTCGCAGCAGATTCTCGTGGGCATCTATGGCCTGGGCCACTGGTTCCCGCTGGTTTTTGCCGGCTTTGCCGGCACGATGGCGATCGCCTCCTTCACCAACTCGCGGCTGGTCAAGCGCTACGGCATGCGCCGCCTGTCGCATGGCGCCCTGATCGGTTTCGCGATCACTAGCCTGATCTGGGCCATAGCGTCGATCTTTGGCGTGCTTCCTCTCTGGCTCTTCGTCGTGCTCTACGCCTCGGCCATGTTCCAGTTCGGCCTGATCGGCCCGAATTTCAACGCCATGGCGATGGAACCGCTCGGCCACGTCGCCGGTACTGCGTCCTCGGTGCTGGGCTTCACCCAGACCATCGGCGGCGCCACCATCGGCGCGCTGATCGGTCAGGCCTTCGACGGCACCGTCACGCCGCTTGCCATCGGCTTCCTGACGGTTTCCGTCATCGGTTTGATTTTCGTTCTCGTCGCCGAGAAGGGCAAGCTTTTCAGCCCGCACAATCCTTCAATTTGACAACTGCCGTCTCATCCCAAGGCACCCATAGGTACTTTCATGTCCGCCACCACCACCGAACACATTGAAAATATAGGCTCTTCCCGAATAGGCCTCGGCTTCTTCGAGTTTGTCATCACCATCGCACTCATGACTGCCAGCGTCGCGATCGCGATCGACATCATGCTGCCCGCCCTACTTGCCATCGGCCAGTCGCTCAGCGTCGCCAACACCAACGACACGCAGCTGATCATCGGCGTATTCCTTCTTGGCTTCGGCTGCTCGCAGATCATCTTCGGCAGCCTGTCCGACACTTTCGGACGCCGCAATATCCTGCTGGCCGGCCTCGCCTTTTTCACCATCACGATGTTCGGCGCGGCGCTGACCCAGAGCTTCGAAATGCTGCTGCTGCTGCGCTTCGTCCAGGGCATCGGCGCCGCCGCAGTCCGCATCACCACCATGGCCATTGTGCGCGACTGCTTCGGCGGCCGCGAAATGGCCCGCGTGATGTCCTATGTGATGATCGTCTTCATGATCGTGCCGATCGTCGCGCCGTCGCTCGGCCAGGCCATTATCTACTACGCGAACTGGCACTGGATCTTCATCCTGCTCGGCTGCGTCGGCGCCGTCCTTTTCGTATGGGCGGGCCTGCGCCTGAAGGAATCGCTGCCGCAGGAAGAGCGGCTGCCGCTGTCAGTCGCCTCAGTAGCCTCTGGCTTCCGTACCGTTCTCACCAACCGCATCACCTGCGGCTATATGATCGGGCAGACGCTATTCACCGCCGTCATCTGCGCCTACATCGTCACCGTTCAGCAGATCTTCGGCGAGGTCTATGGCCTCGGCGACTGGCTGCCGATCGCCTTTGCCGGCACCGCCGGCGGCATTGCGGTCGCCAACTTCGCCAACGGCTATTTCGTCCGCAGCTTCGGCATGCGTCGCATCTCGCATGCGGCGATGATCCTGTTCACCTTGCTCTCCGGCGCAGGGCTTGTCGTATCGCTTGGCGGAACGCCATCCTTCGCGTTCGCCTACCTGCTGTTCTCCGTCCTGCTGATGATGTTTGCGGTAATCGGCACCAATTTCACCGCTATCGGCCTTGAACCGATGGGGCATCTGGCCGGCACGGCAACCGCAATCACCGGCTTCGTCTCGACTACTGGCGGCGCCCTGCTCGGCGGCGCGGTCGGCCAGATGTTCAACGGCACGGTGCAGCCGCTGTTTGCCGGCTTCGCAGCCTTTGGCGCAGTCACGATCCTGGCTGTGCTCTGGGCGGAGAAAGGCAAACTCTTCACCCATCCAGGCGACGACCATGCCACGCTCGAAGGTGGCGGCCATATGTAGCCCTCTCAATGAAAAGGGCCGCTCGGCATGTGCCGAGCGGCCCTTTTCTTAGCACTAACAAGAACAAGGAGCGTCAGACAGTAAAGACCTCGCGGCGAAGCGCCTCCCAGCAATCCCTGTCGGAGGCAACCAGCAAGCCGCCATTGGTATGTTCCGGACGGTAAGGCGAGCCATCGAAGCGCGCGGCATAGGCACCGGATTCTTCCGCAATCAGCGTCCCGGCAAGATGATCCCAGGGCATCAGCTTCTGATACATCAGGAAATGGAAATGCCCGCCGGCGAAGGCGCGGTATTCATGCGCAGCACAACGGTAGCTGGTTGCAATACGGACCTTGGCCATGTTGGCCATGACGATGCGACGGTTCTCCGGCGAGTAAAACCCGGTCGAGGCGCAGCCGACAAGGCTTTCGAGCGGTACCGACGGCGAAACGCCGAGCCGCTCCTGCGAGCCGTCGGCCTTGCAGAGCCAAGCGCCGGCCCCTCGTTCAGCGATCACCCAATCATTGCCCATGGGATCGTAGATGATCCCCGCGACGGTTTCACCCTTGGCAACGACGGCCGCCATGACACCGAACAGCGGCATCCCGGCGGCATAGTTGAAAGTGCCGTCGATGGGATCGACGACAACAGCCAGATCGGCACCCGCAAGGCGGTCCAGAAGTGCCGGATCGGCAGCGACCGATTCTTCGCCGACAAAGAGAGCATCCGGAGCGAGGTTTGCCATCCGCGCTTTGATCAGGCGTTCCGCTGCCTCGTCGGCCTTGGTCACCAGATCGATGGCTTCCGACTTCATCCGTACGTCGCCGGCGCCGAGATTGCGGAATTTCGGCAGGATCTCCTTGACCGCGGCCTCCTGCAGAATATTGGCGATGGCAGCGATATCGATGGCAGACGTCATGCTTTGGGCTCCGCGAACAGGGATTGGAAATCAAACAGTTTCGGGTCGAGCAGGTGCGATGGATTGACGTGGCCAAGTGCGCGCAGCATCGTGTCCTTGCGGCCGGGCATGCGCCGCTCGATATCCGACAGCATCGCCTTCATGGCATTGCGCTCAAGCCCGTCCTGCGAGCCGCAGAGATCACACGGGATGATCGGAAACTCCATGGCAGCGGCGAATTTCGCCAGATCGTCCTCGGCCGCATAGGCGAGCGGTCGCAGCACCATCAGGTCGCCGTCGTCGTTGAGAAGCTTCGCCGGCATCGTCGCCAGCCTGCCGCCATGGAAGAAGTTCATGAAGAACGTCTCGAGGATATCCTCGCGGTGATGACCGAGCACCAGCGCATCGCAGCCTTCTTCACGCGCGATCCGGTAGAGATTGCCGCGGCGCAGGCGCGAACAGAGCGCGCAATAGGTCCCGCCCGCCGGCACTTTTTCCTTCACGATCGAATAGGTGTCGCGGTATTCGATCCGGTGTTTGACGCCGATCGATGAGAGATATTCCGGCAGGATATGCTTGGGAAAATTCGGCTGCCCCTGGTCGAGATTGCAGGCAACCAGTTCGACCGGCAGCAGGCCGCGCCACTGCAGATCCATCAGGAGTGCCAGCAGGCTATAGCTGTCCTTGCCGCCGGACACGCCAATCAGCCAGCGCTTCTGGCCTTTCAGCATGCCGAAATCCTCGATCGCCTGGCGCACTTGCCGCAACAACCGCTTCCGCAGCTTGTTGAAGGATACGGAGGTCGGCATTTTCGCGAAGATCGGGTGTATCGCGTCATCGCCGGCGTGATCCAGGCTGGACGGAAGATCTTCAAGGTCAACAGCCAGCGGCTGAATGGCAATATCCATGACAAAGTCCCGGATGAAAGGGCGCGCAGGCAAAAACGGTGCGCGAAAACGATGCCCTGCACTTGCCCGTCTAAAGCAGCAAGATCAAGGAAAATGCGCCGGACTTGGTGTGAAACTTCCGTAACGGCCGCTCAGGCGCCAAACACGGACCATCCTGTGCGGCTGGCGAGCATTTCCAGCGCCAGCGAACCGAGCAGCGAATTACCGTTATGATTGAGCCCGGGCGACCAGACGGCAACCGCAGCCTTGCCCGGAGCTACGCACAGAATCCCCCCACCGACGCCGCTCTTGCCCGGCAAGCCGACGCGATAGGCGAAATCGCCTGAACCGTCGTAATGGCCACAGGTCAGCATCAGCGCATTGATACGCCGCGCTCGCTGTTTTGAGACAACGGAATGTTTCGTTAGCGGATTCGTCCCGGACGCTGCCAGAAACAGCCCGGCCTTCGCCAACTGCACACAGCTCATCGCCAGCGCGCATTGATGGAAGTAGACGCCAAGCACATGCTCGACGGGGTGATCGAGCTTGCCGAAGGAGCGCATGAAATTGGCGAGCGCAAAGTTGCGGTAGCCGGTCGCAGCCTCTGAGCGGGCAACTTCGGGATCAATTGCGATATCGTCCTCGTCGGCCAGATAGCGCACGAACCGGACGACTTCGCCGATTGCCTCCTTCGGCGTATGGCCGGCCAAGACGAGATCGGTAATCGCGATCGCGCCGGCATTGATGAACGGGTTGCGCGGAATCCCGTGCTCGTGTTCAAGCTGGACGATGGAATTGAAGGCGGAGCCCGACGGCTCGCGGCCGACCCGTTTCCAGATGTTCTCACCATGCTTTCCGAGCGCCAGCGTCAGCGTGAAAACCTTGGAAATGCTCTGGATGGAGAACGGCACTTCTGCATCGCCAGCCATGTGAACGTCGCCGTCAACCGTTACGATTGCCATGCCGAAACGCTTGGGATCGACGCGGGCGAGTTGCGGGATGTAGTCGGCCACCTTGCCCTCGCCGAGCCTTGGGCTGAGCTCGCGGTGGATATCATCGACAATCGACTGCAGGTCCAACGGGCCGGTCATCAGTCATTCTCCGGATGAGTGCAGCGCAACAAAAAAGCCACTCATCTCTGAGTGGCTTTTCCGAAATTCACAAGGCCAAAGCCTCAAGAAATTATCGCGAATAGAATTCGACGACGAGGTTTGGTTCCATGATGACCGGGTACGGAACGTCGGTCAGGGCCGGAACGCGGGCGAAGGTCGCAACCATCTTGTTGTGATCGACTTCGATATAGTCCGGAACGTCGCGTTCAGCGAGCGAAACTGCTTCGAGAACCGAAACGAGCTGCTTGGACTTTTCGCGAACTTCGATCACGTCGCCGGCCTTGCAGCGGTACGAGCCGATGTTGACGCGAACGCCGTTGACCTTGACGTGGCCATGGTTGACGAACTGACGGGCAGCAAAGACCGTCGGAACGAACTTGGCGCGGTAGACGATCGCGTCGAGGCGCGATTCGAGCAGGCCGATCAGGTTTTCGGAGGTGTCACCCTTGCGACGGTCAGCTTCGGCGAAGATCGCACGGAACTGCTTTTCGCGGATGTCGCCGTAGTAGCCCTTCAGCTTCTGCTTGGCGCGCAGCTGCACGCCGAAGTCGGAAAGCTTGGACTTGCGGCGCTGGCCGTGCTGGCCAGGACCGTATTCGCGGCGGTTCACCGGGGACTTCGGACGGCCCCAGATGTTTTCGCCCATACGGCGGTCGATTTTGTACTTGGACGATTCGCGCTTGCTCATCGTATTTCCCTTCAAAAGGTTACACCGGTTTGTTGCCAAACCGGATCAAGGAAACACGCCCTCCTCTGAACTCTTTTTTAAAGTTCTGACAGATTTCTCACATTACGCTAACGGAGAAGTCACGGGACATGTCAAATAAAACACCGGGCATCTAGGCCCGGCGTTGGGGCGGCTTTAGTGGCTTCGCCCCTGATTGTCAAACGAATTTGCAGCTTTCGCTCCAGATTAAGGCTTATCGCGCCGCTCCAGCGAGCCGAGCAGCTTGCGTAGCAGCGCAGCCAGATCGTGGCGTTCCTGTGCGTTCAAGTCCGTCAGGTAGGACGCTTCGCTGCCCATGTCGGCGCGAAATGCGGCTTCGGCAAGGCGTATCCCCTCGTCCGTCAAGCCAACGACCATGCTCCGGCCGTCAATTGCAGAGCGCTCACGCAAAATCAGTCCGGATTTCTGCAGCCGGTCGAGCCTGTGTGTCAGTCCGCCGGATGAAATCATCAGCGATGTATAGAGTTCCGTCGGCGTCAGCTTGTATGGCGCCCCTGACCGTCGCAAGGTTGCGATGACATCGAATTCGCCGCGGTCGAGCCCAAACGAAGCAAAGGTGGCCTCGATCGACGGGCGAACAAGGTTTGAAAGCCGATAGGCCCGCCCAAGGATCGCCATGGGTTCGGTATCGAGATCCGGTAATTCGTCCGCCCATTGCCCGCGCAACCGGTGCACATGGTCGGCCTTTTCATCTCTCTCCGTCACATCACACCCCGGGCATTGGCAAAACTATCTTGACGAGAAGATACTTTGACGCAATATCTTCTCGTCAAGATATATGGATCTCGGGACCGGTTCAACAACTTGAAAATGGAGGCCAGCATGTTTCACGTCATCCCTCGCTCAGAACAGGATCAGCGGTCGAACAGAACCATCCTCTTCGAAGGCGGCCAATATGGCGCTCCCATCTCGATTTTCCTGATCGATAACGAGCCCGGCCAAGGTCCGGCACTTCATACGCACCCCTACAGCGAAACCTGGATCGTCAAATCCGGCCAGGCGCGATTTACCGTTGGCTTGAACACGATCGAGGCCGATGCGGGCGATATCATCGTCGTCAATCCGGAAACGCCGCATCGCTTCGTCAACAGCGGGACCGGCAGGCTGGAACTGACGTGCATTCACGCCAGCGACCACGTCATCCAGACATGGGTCTGACCGCTATCCGAGAAGGTATCTGATAGCGCGACTATTCCGCCGCAGTCCGATTTCCGGACTCGTCGAAAAGGGCGTCGGCAGCGCCCGGCGCCGTTTCCACCTGCAGATCGGGAAATGCGACGATCCGCTTGCCGGAAAGATCGCTGTGGACGACGATCAGACCCTGCTCCTCGAAATAGCCAAGGAGCCGCCGGGCGCGGCGGGCGGAATGGGTGCCATAGGCACGTGCAATCATCGCATCCGAAGGGCATGGCAAGTTGCGGACGGCGGATTGCGCCACCAGCAGGAACACGCCCTGCAGATCGTCGGTGACGCTACGCGACAATTCCAGCGCGGATGCCCAGATTTCACTCGCCGCCGTCTCGGGATCGACGCCCGAGCGCGCAACGGCCATCTTGCGACGGAATGCACCCAGCGACAGCGGCGCCCCGGGCACGCGGCGGATACGGCATCGTACGAGGAAATCCTGAAACAGTTCTGCGTCGGCACGGAATGCGGCATCCGGATTTTCGAGAATTTCGGCCAAAAGGCCGTCGAGAAGCGCCTCGCGTTCCATCACGGGCATTTCCGGCACCGGTGTCTTCGGCTCCGGCATCCCGATGGGTTCGGGTCGTGGACGCGACAGCTCCGCGAGAATATCCGTCGCTGGACGCGGCTGGGCGCTGGGGCGGCGCATGATCGGCCGGATCAGCTCTTCCGGATCCGGCGTGAAGATCAGGTCCTCGACATCGGCGACCGCTTCGGGCAGCGGCGTCAGCTTGGGGCTGGTAGAGCGCGCCGAGGTTTCGACATTACCGATGGTGACCGGCAGCGGACGGCGTGACAGCGCGGGACCGAGCGCCACAAAAGAGCCGCGCTTCAAATCACGGAACATCTCGGCCGTTCGCCGATCCATGCCGAGCAGATCGGCGGCGCGTGCCATGTCGATATCGAGGAAGGTACGCCCCATCAGGAAGTTGGAAGCCTCGGCGGCGACGTTCTTTGCGAGCTTTGCCAGCCGTTGCGTGGCGATGACGCCCGCAAGACCGCGCTTGCGGCCGCGACACATCAGATTGGTCATGGCACCGAGCGAAATTTTTCGCGCTTCTTCGGAGACGTCACCGGCAACCGACGGCGCAAACATCTGCGCCTCGTCGACAACCACCAGCACCGGATACCAATAGTCACGATCGGCATCGAACATCGCGTTGAGGAAAATGCCGGCACTGCGCATCTGCTGCTCGATATCTAAGCCTTCCAGCGACAGGACGCAGGAAACGCGATGCTGGCGGATACGGCTGGCGATGCCGATCAGTTCGGCTTCCGTACGCTCGCCCTCGATCACCACATGGCCGAATTTGTCTGCGAGTGTGACGAAATCACCTTCCGGATCGATGATGCACTGCTGCACCCAGGGCGCGGACTGTTCCAGCAAACGGCGCAGAAGATGCGATTTTCCCGAGCCGGAATTGCCCTGCACCAGAAGGCGCGTCGCGAGCAACTCCTCGATATCGAGCGGAACGGATGCGCCATCGGACGCCGTCCCCATATCGATGCCGACTTTCATAATCACCTCGTCAAAACTGCCATGCCGGATGCGCCGCCACGAACCCGCAAGCATAAAGCCCTAGCATCGTTTCTGCTGTTTTGCGCGCCGATGCCGAGAAAACCCACAGCTAAGAAGGATTTTATTTACCGTATCGTCAGCCCGAACCCCTGCATCAGCCGCCGCGTGGTGAAATCCGGCTTGCCCGAGGTGAAGATCGCGGGATCGATACCATTCAACGGCTCGAAGCCGTCCGGCACCGGCACCAGACTGCGCGCCCGCCGGGCGATCGCCTCTGCCGGATCGAGCCAATCGACCGGCCAGGGTGCCAAGCGCCGGAAGACATTGGCCATGAACGGATAATGCGTGCAGGCGAGCACGACGATGTCCGTCTTCTTCCCGTCCTTCTCGACGAAACACTGTTCGATTTCGGACAGAACCGCCGCATCGTCGACCGGCTCGCCGCGGATATAGGCTTCCGCCATGCGGGCCAGGTTTTCCGAGCCGACGAGCCGGACGTGGCATTGCGAGGCGAAGGACTGGATGAGATCGCGGGTATAAGCCCGCTTGACCGTGCCCGGCGTCGCCAGAACCGAGACGAGGCCGGACCGCGTCCGCTCTGCCGCCGGTTTGATCGCCGGCACCGTGCCGACGAAGCGCATCTGCGGAAAGGCAGCGCGCAGATCGGCGCCGACGAGCGTGAAGGCGGTGTTGCAGGCGATGACGCAGATTTCCGGATCATGCTCGGCAAGCAGCTTTCCAAACAAGGAAATGACATGCTCTGTCAGTGCGGCCTCTTCCCAGCCGCCATAGGGAAAGCCCGCATCGTCGGCGACATAGATGAAATGCCGCTCCGGCATGAGCACGCGCGCTTCGCGCAGCACCGTCAGCCCGCCGATACCGCTGTCGAAAACGAGGATGGGCTTCAGCTCAGAGGTCGTCACCGGCGTCGTCAACCTTTTTCGCGCGCGAATTTTCCGGCGCTCCGGCCCCGCGCGGCGCCTCGCGGGTAAAGCGATCAAGCGATGAGATGATGCCGCGCACCAGCCGGATCTCGGATTCGGTAAAGCCGGGCCGGGTCAGGACCGCGCGCAAGTTGTCGACCAATTTCGGCTTTTTGGCGATGGGCCGGAAGTAGCCGCGCGCCTCCAGCGCCTCCTCGACATGATCGAACAGGCCCTGCAACTGATCCTTGGTCGCCGGGTTCTGCGACAGCGCCTGGAAGGAGGTTTCCTCCCGCGACTCCATGCTCGTCTTTAGCCATTCATAGGACATCAAAAGAACCGCCTGCGCCAGATTGAGCGAGGCAAAGGCGGGGTTGACCGGGAAGGTAACGATCTCGTCGGCGAGCGCCACTTCCTCGTTGGTGAGGCCCGTGCGTTCTCGCCCGAACAGGATACCGGTCGCCTCGCCTGCGCTGAAGCGGGAGCGCAGCGTTTCGGCAGCGACCAGCGGCGAGCGCACCGGCTTGTAGCCGTATCGGTCGCGCGCCGTCGTCGCATAGACGAAGTTCAAATCGGCGATCGCTTCGGGTAGCGTCTCATAGACCTTTGCGGCATCGATGACGTGGTCGGCGCGGCTTGCCGCGGAACGGGCCTTTTCGCTTGGCCAACCATCGCGCGGGCTGACGAGCCGCAGTTCCGAAAGGCCGAAATTGGCCATGGCGCGCGCCACCATGCCGATGTTCTCGCCAAGCTGGGGATGCACCAGAATGATCGCCGGTCCTTCGGTGAGAAGTACGCGCTCGCTGTTCGTTCCTGCCATGCCATTGCCTTCATATCGTTGCGGCGCCTCCCTTGCATACTTGCAAAGATTTTGAAAGGTGCGCGCCCGTGTGCCCTATTGCGGATCGCTGACACCTTGGCTGGCGATACCCTGCAGCTCGGTCTTGAGGGAACCGGCGTCGCCCGTGCGGATGATATCGTCGATAACCGGATGACCTGCTTCCTCGATCACGATGAAATGCAGTTCGCTCGGTTTCCAGTCGGCGGCGCGTTCGCCAAAGCAATGAGTATTGTCGAAAGTGACCTTGACATCGCTCTTTCCGGCCGTTTCCGGGCCGGCGGCGACGGAGAGGTCCTTGATCGAGCAGCTGTCCTGGCCGCTGACGATGACATCGTAGTCGAAGGGCGAATCGCCCTCGTCATAGGCCGGAAACTTTGCCGCCGCCTGATAGGCCTTGGCGAAATCCTGGCTATAGATACGGCCAAGCCGGGCCGCCGAAAAATAGTCTTCGCCCGGCTTCGGCTCCTCCGTCCAGCCGTTGACCGCCTCCTGCATGATCTCGTTGACTGGTGCTGCCGGATCGGCTGCATGCGCGGGAACGGCAATGGCTGCGGCAATGAGAAATGGAAAGAGCGCCTTCATCGAAATCTCCAGAAAAACCGATTCGGGTCATGACAATCGTCCGGTTTCATACGCCGGTCAAATCGCCGGATCAGATGTGGCTTCGGCGCGAACTTCGTCAAAAGTTTCGGGAACGCGCGCTTTGCCTCGCGCATGCACAATGCTATAGCGCAAAAGGTTTCACGTTCACGAAGCGGGGCATCGCGTCCCCTCCCAATCTACGAGGCATACTCCCATGACAAAGATCAAGGTCGCCAATCCGGTCGTCGAACTCGACGGCGATGAAATGACCCGCATCATCTGGCAGTTCATCAAGGAAAAGCTGATCCATCCTTACTTGGATATCGATCTGGAATATTACGACCTTGGCATGGAAAACCGCGATGCGACGAACGATCAGGTAACGATCGATTCCGCCAACGCCATCAAGAAGCACGGCGTCGGCGTCAAGTGCGCGACCATCACTCCGGACGAAGCCCGCGTCGAAGAATTCAAGCTGAAGAAGATGTGGAAGTCGCCGAACGGCACGATCCGCAACATTCTCGGCGGCGTCATCTTCCGCGAGCCGATCATCTGCAAGAACGTGCCGCGCCTGGTTCCCGGCTGGACCAAGCCGATCATTGTCGGCCGTCACGCCTTCGGCGACCAGTACCGCGCCACCGACTTCAAGTTCCCCGGCAAGGGCAAGCTGACGATGAAGTTCGTCGGCGAAGACGGCACGGAAATCGAGCACGAAGTCTATGACGCGCCGGCCGCCGGCGTTGCCATGGGCATGTACAACCTCGACGAATCGATCACCGATTTCGCCCGCGCCTCGCTGAACTACGGCCTGCAGCGCAACGTTCCGGTCTATCTGTCGACCAAGAACACCATCCTCAAGGTCTATGACGGCCGCTTCAAGGACATCTTCCAGAAGGTGTTCGACGAAGAATTCGCCGAGAAATTCAAGGCAGCCAAGCTCTGGTACGAACACCGCCTGATCGACGACATGGTCGCTTCGGCGCTGAAATGGTCCGGCGGTTATGTCTGGGCCTGCAAGAACTACGACGGCGACGTGCAGTCCGACATCGTGGCACAAGGCTTCGGCTCGCTCGGCCTGATGACCTCGGTTCTGATGACGCCGGACGGCCAGACGGTGGAAGCCGAAGCCGCACACGGCACGGTGACCCGTCACTACCGCCAGCACCAGAAGGGCGAGGAAACCTCGACCAACTCGATCGCCTCGATCTTTGCCTGGACCCGTGGCCTCGCCCACCGCGCCAAGCTCGACGACAATGCCGAACTGGCAAAGTTTGCCGACACGCTGGAAAAGGTCTGCGTCGATACGGTTGAAGCCGGCTACATGACCAAGGACCTGGCGCTGCTCATCGGCCCCGACCAGCCGTGGCTGTCGACGACCGGTTTCCTCGACAAGATCGACGAGAACCTGCGCAAGGCGATGGCTGCTTAAGCGCCGTCATTTTGCAGAACTGAAGAACCCGGCCCGCGCCGGGTTTTTTTATTGATGCGGGTTCGTAACCTGTTGTGACGCCATATGTTCGCGGATCAATTTCACCAGATCTTCCGCTGATATCGGCAGGAAGATCGTGCTAATCCCGATTCCCCGGCAGCCGATTATCCGGTTGGCAACGCGATTGAAACGCGTCAGGCCCGTGAAAGGCAGCGTTTTCTCGGCATCGGGTGAAAGCCGCAACTCAACGAAAGCTTGCCGTCTCACATACATTACCCGAACGGCCTCAATATCTCGCCAAGGAATAAGCTGCGCTGCGATATCCCTTGCGAGAAGCCCCTCTTTTCTCAATTCCACCACCGGGCGGCGGTCAATCAGCAACCCCACTGGCCTGACTATCCCGGCTAGCAAAACGACGAAAATAGCGGCGGCAATACACATGCCAGGAAGGTCCAAACTGCCCGCCATATATTTCGTCACCACCACCCAGACCAAAACGAATTCAGCGATGACAGCACATAGAAAGAAAAGGACAAGTTTCGATTCGTTGTGATGGAAATGCATCTCGTTCTCTGATGGGTTTCCGCGTGAGGATACTCATATAGGGTAGCCCCCCGATACAAAAACAGACCATGAAATTCTAGCGTGAAACCCTCAATCGCCTCTCAATGAATCAAGGGCAGACAGGCCGGTATTTCACATCCTTCTTTTGGAGGTCGCTCAGAAAATGAGATCCATCAAGGTAAAACCGGAGCAGACATAATATTTTATCGGAACCTTTCTCGCCTCCGGTCGTTCGCGAATGTACCCTGCTGATGCTGCGCCGCACGCGCCATCGCAAAACCTGCTCAGAAGGATTGCGACCCACAGATATGAACAGCCATTCCGACAAAGCCCATCTTCCCCGCATTGCCCTCGTATCCACCCATGGATACGTCGCCGCGGAACCGCCGCTTGGCGCTGCCGATACCGGCGGCCAGGTTGTCTATGTCATCGAGCTTGCCCGCAAGTTGGCGCTGCTCGGCCATCAGGTCGACGTCTACACGCGGCGTTTCGAGGATCAGCCGGAGTTCGACGAGGTCGATGAACGTGTCCGCGTCATCCGCATCCCCTGCGGCGGCAACGATTTTATCCCGAAGGAATATCTCTACAAACACCTGATGGAATGGTGCGAAAATGCCGTCCGTTTCGTTCGCAAGAACAATTTCACTTACACACTGATCAACAGCCACTATTGGGACGCAGGCATTGCCGGCCAGCGCATGTCGGAAGCACTCGGCGTCACCCATATCCACACGCCGCATTCGCTGGGTCTCTGGAAAAAACGTCAGATGGAGACCGACTATCCGGACAAGGCGGCCGAGTTCGACAAGGAGTTCAATTTCTCAGAACGCATCAAGCACGAGCTGATCATCTATCGCTCCTGCAGCATGGTGATCGCAACGACGCCGATCCAGGTGGAAATGCTCGTCGACGACTATAACCTGCCACGCGACCGGGTGCATATGATCCCGCCCGGCTATGACGACAACCGCTTCTTCCCGGTCTCCAGGGCGACGCGCGAAATGGCCCGCCAACGCTTCGGGTTCGAAGGCAAGGTGGTGATGGCCATGGGACGGCTTGCCACCAACAAGGGTTACGATCTTCTGATCGACGGTTTTTCCGTGCTTGCCGAACGCGAGCCGGAGGCGCGGCTGCATCTGGCCGTCGGCGGCGAAAACATGGACCCGCAGGAGGCGGGAATTCTCGCTGAATTGAAGGAACGTGTCGCCTCGCTAGGCCTAGACGACAAAGTCGCTTTTTCCGGCTTCGTCGCCGACGATGATCTTCCCGATTTTTACCGCGCTGCCGATATCTTCGTGCTGTCGAGCCGCTACGAGCCCTTCGGTATGACGGCGATCGAAGCCATGGCGAGCGGCACCCCCACGATCATCACCATTCATGGCGGGCTGTTCCGCGCCGTCAGCTATGGCCGTCACGCGCTGTTTGCCGATCCTTTCGACAAGCATGATCTCGGCATTACCATGATGAAGCCTCTGAAGCACGAGCGGCTTTATGGCCGCCTGTCGCGCATGGGCGCCCACAAGGCACGCAGCCTCTTCACCTGGACCGGCATTGCCCAGCAGCTGATCGGCGTCGTCGAGGGACGGCCGATGCCGCAGGCGATCGATGACAACGAATGGGCGGAACCATGGACGGACGGAGATTGAGGCGCATCCGGCTGTTTTGCAGCGATATCGATGGCACGCTGGCCGGAGACAGGGACGCGGAGGCCCGTTTTCTCGATGCGTGGCAAAGCCTTGCGCCGGACAGTCGACCGTTGCTGGTGCTGAACAGCGGCAGGCTGATCGAGGATCAGAAGGCTTTTATTGCCACCACGGCCCTGCCGAAGCCGGATATCTATATCGGTGGCGTCGGCACGATGCTCTACCATGAGAAGGAACCGTCCCATACGGACCTCTATTCCCGCTCTATCGGCACTGGTTTCGATCGCGAACGGATTGCCAGGGCGCTTTCGGATATGTCGGAAATCACAGTGCAGCCCGATGCCTACCAGCATGCGCAGAAGTCCAGCTGGTATCTGCGCGATGCCGATGCCGCGATGCTGTCCGCCATCGAGGAAAGGTTGGCGACCGCCGGGATTGCCGCCCGTCTCGTCTATTCCAGCAATCGCGACCTCGACATCCTGCCTGACGGTGTCGACAAGGGAGCAGCGCTCTCCTGGCTGTGCCGCCAGCTTGGCCTTTCCCACGATGATGTCGTGGTGGCCGGAGACACCAACAACGACCGCAGCATGTTCGAGCTTCCGGGCATACGCGGCATCGTCGTCGGCAACGCCCTCCCGGAGCTGCGAGCCATCGCCAAGCACAGGCAAGATATCTATCTTGCTGACGGTTACACAGCGGACGGAGTGATCGAAGGACTTGCACACTGGGGTCTGAATAAGGAAACCCAGTGAGCATGCGCCACCGAATCGGCCGATTTACTTAGCCGACTCACAATTTTTTCGCTCCCGGCTAAGTTAAATCGCCCGGGCGCGGGAAAAACAGCTATTTCAGCGGCAGATAGATGTCCGTCAGCAGTTCCGTCGGCGCCGCGTCGCGCGGATTGTTGACATATTCCTCGAACCTCACCGTATCGCGCACTTCCCGCCCCGACTGCGGCAGCCATTCGCCATAGAGCCATTGATAGGCCTTGTGCATGTCGGCATAAGGGCCCTTATGCCGAAGAACCGCGTATTCGCCGCCATCGAGATGCCGGTGGACCAGCGGCGCATCCGCCGGAATATCCCCGCCCTCGGTCATGCAGGCGAACGATCGCAGTTGGTCTTCCGGCACTAGATCCGGGTCGTCGAGATAGACGCCGACCATCTTCATCTCCGGACTGTAGAGTCGCCGCGCCTGCAGCGTGCCGCCCAGCGCTTCGAAGGCTCGACCGATGCCCATGTAGGAACCGGTATGACCGACCCCGACCAGTTCGCGCGGGCCAATCGTTTTCATTGTGACATCGTACATTTCGCCAAATCCTTTTTCGTTTGTCGATTGAAAGACCATGTGGCTGCCCTCCCTGCGATAGCGGGCCGGCGGCATGCCGAACACCGATTTGAAAATCCGATTGAAGGATTGCAGATTGGGGTAGCCGGTTCGTCTTGCGATCTCCTCGACAGAAAGGTCTGTGCGTACCAGATCACCCGCCGCCCGATGCAGCCTGAGCCGCTTGATGGTCGCCGCCAGCGTCTCGCCGTGCACGGCCCGGTAGATCCGATGCCAGTGATGCGGCGACAGGCAGGCGATGTCGGAGAGCCGATCGAGATCAAGCTCTTCGTCCAGATGATCATGGATATAGGCCGATACGCGCCGCAGACGCCGCTCGTAAACCGCCCAGATGCTGTCTTCCCTCATGCCGATCCTCATACAAGCCGAACAACCGGACAGAACCACATCCGGATTTGACAAATCCTGCGGAGTTGGCGCCGGCCGATTTGACCACGGGGAAAATAATTGGCCAAAGAAAAACCGGACCTTTCAGCCCGGTTTTGTCGCATTGAACAAGATTGTGTAAAGCCGGATTATCCAGCCAGGGCTGCGCTAACTGCGTCAATCGCCTCTGTCGCCTTCGCGCCCTCCGGACCGCCGGCCTGTGCCATGTCGGCACGGCCGCCACCACCCTTGCCGCCGAGGGCGGCAGATGCGATGCGGACCAGATCGACGGCGCTGAAACGAGATGTCAGATCGTCGGTAACGGCGACAACGGCGCTTGCCTTGCCGTCTTCGGATACACCGACAAAAGTGACAATGCCGGAGCCGAGGCTCTTCTTGCCGTCATCAGCAAGGCTCTTCAGATCCTTCGGATCAACGCCGGTTACAACCTTGCCGAGGAATTTGACGCCGGCGATCTCCTGCACCTGATCGGCAGAACCATTGGCATCGCCGCCGCCCAGCGCCAGTTTCTTCTTCGCCTCGTTCAATTCGCGCTCCAACTTGCGGCGCTCGTCCATCAAGGCTTCGACGCGCGTCAGCACGTCCGCCGGCTGAACCTTCAGCGTCGTGGCAAGCGTCTTCACCCGTTCGTCCTGCTCGTTGAGATAGGCCAGCGCCGAGACACCGGTCAAAGCTTCGAGACGGCGAACGCCAGCGCCGACTGCGCTTTCACCGACGATGCGCACCAGGCCGATCTCACCGGTGGCGCCGACATGGGTGCCGCCGCATAGCTCAACGGAATAGGGGCGGTTGGCCTTGGAGCCATGGATGCCCTGCCCCATCGACACGACGCGCACTTCGTCGCCGTACTTCTCGCCGAACAGCGCCATGGCGCCCTCGGCAATGGCATCATCGACGCTCATGAGGCGCGTCGTCACCGGCGTGTTCTGCACGATGATCTCGTTGGCCATGTCCTCGACGATCTTCAGCTCTTCCGCCGACATCGGCTTCGGATGCGAGACGTCGAAACGCAGGCGTTCGGGCGCAACCAGCGAGCCCTTCTGGGCGACATGGGTACCGAGCACTTCGCGCAACGCCTCATGCAGGAGATGGGTCGCCGAATGGTTGGCCCGCAGGCGCGAGCGGCGGGCGCGATCGACATTGAGCGCAGCCGGATCACCAACCTTGATGGTGCCTTCGTCGACGATGCAGGAATGGACGAACAGGCCCTCGCCGCGCTTTTGCACGTCGGTCACCGTCAGCTTTGCGTGATCGGTCGAGATGACACCGGTATCGCCCATCTGGCCGCCGGATTCACCGTAGAACGGCGTCTGGTTGAGCACGAGCTGGACCGTTTCGCCCCTGGACGCCGTTTCGATGGCCTTGCCGTCACGCACGATCGCCTGAACAACGCCTTCGGCCGTCTCGGTGTCGTAACCGAGGAATTCGGTGGCGCCGAGCTTTTCCTTCAGCTCGTACCAGATGGTTTCGGTGGCCTTGTCGCCGGAGCCTGACCAGGAGGCGCGCGCCTCGGCCTTCTGCCGTTCCATGGCGGCCGAAAACGCATTTGTGTCGACGCCGATACCGCGGGCGCGCAGCGCATCCTGTGTCAGGTCGAGCGGGAATCCATAGGTGTCGTAGAGCTTGAAGGCCGTCTCCCCATTCAGCTGATCGCCTTCGGCAAGGTCGCTCGTCGCATCCGACAAGAGGCCAAGACCGCGTTCCAGCGTCTTGCGAAAGCGGGTTTCTTCAAGCTTCAACGTTTCCGAAATCAGCGCTTCCGCCCGCACAAGCTCCGGATAGGCGCGGCCCATCTGGCCGACCAGCGCCGGCAACAGCTTCCACATCAGCGGATCGCGGGCACCGAGCAACTGCGCATGGCGCATGGCACGGCGCATGATACGGCGCAGAACATAGCCGCGGCCTTCGTTCGACGGCAGAACGCCATCGGCGATCAGGAATGCGGAGGCGCGCAGATGGTCGGCAATGACGCGGTGGCTGGCACGGCGGTCGCCTTCGGCCTTGACGCCAGTCGCCTCTTCCGAGGCGGCGATCAGGGCGCGGAAAAGATCGATATCGTAATTGTCGTGCTTGCCCTGCAGCAGCGCTGCGACGCGCTCGAGACCCATGCCGGTATCGATCGACGGACGCGGGAGATTGACGCGCTCTTCCTTCGTCACCTGCTCGTACTGCATGAAGACGAGGTTCCAGATTTCGATGAACCGGTCGCCATCCTCATCCTTCGAGCCCGGAGGGCCACCCCAGATGTGATCGCCATGATCGTAGAAGATTTCCGAGCAAGGGCCACAGGGGCCGGTATCGCCCATCGCCCAGAAATTGTCGCTGGTCGGGATGCGGATGATCCGGTCGTCGCTGAGGCCGGCGATCTTTTTCCAAAGGCCGAAGGCCTCGTCGTCGGTGTGATAGACGGTCACCAGCAGGCGCTTGGCATCGATGCCGAAATCCTTGGTGATGAGGTTCCAGGCAAGCTCGATCGCGCGCTCCTTGAAATAATCGCCGAAGGAGAAATTGCCGAGCATCTCGAAGAAGGTGTGATGGCGCGCGGTGTAGCCGACATTGTCGAGGTCGTTGTGCTTGCCGCCGGCACGCACGCATTTCTGCGCGGTCGCAGCCGTCGAATAGGGGCGCTGCTCCAGGCCGGTGAAGACGTTCTTGAACTGCACCATGCCGGCATTGGTGAACATCAGGGTCGGATCGTTGCGCGGAACCAGCGGGCTCGACGATACCACCTCATGGCCGTTCTTCTTGAAGTAGTCGAGGAACGTCGACCGGATTTCATTCACGCCGCTCATATTGCGCCCTTACCTCTTGCATCGGACCATCCGCAGCCTGCCTGGCCGAACCGCGAACTGGAAAACTCTTGAAAACGCGGACCGCCGGATATCCGCCGATCCTTTCCCGCCCATTTGGAACACAGGCTTTTATCGTCCGGGTCAACCCCTGTCCAGACGGCAAAAGAAAACCGACCGCCCTTGAAGGAGCGGCCGGCAAAGACGTTGCGAAAATCAGACGTTCTTATGCCAGAGCGGCATCGTCATCATCGTCTCCAGCTTCCGGTCCACCGTTTTCAAGGAATTTTTCGGCGATCAGGCCTGCATTCTGGCGCAGGGAGAGTTCGATCTCCTTGGCCGTATCGGGATTGTCGCGCAGGAACGTCTTGGCGTTCTCGCGGCCCTGGCCGAGGCGCTGGCTGTTATAGGAAAACCAGGCACCCGATTTCTCGACGATGCCAGCCTTGACGCCGAGATCGACGAGCTCCCCGGTCTTGGACACGCCTTCGCCATACATGATGTCGAATTCGACCTGCTTGAAGGGAGGCGCCATCTTGTTCTTGACGACCTTGACGCGCGTCTGGTTGCCGATCACTTCTTCGCGCTCCTTGACCGCGCCGATACGGCGGATGTCGAGGCGCACGGAGGCATAGAATTTCAGGGCGTTGCCGCCCGTGGTGGTTTCCGGCGAACCGAACATGACGCCGATCTTCATGCGGATCTGGTTGATGAAGATGACCATGCAGTTCGACTTGGAGATCGAAGCCGTCAGCTTGCGTAGCGCCTGGCTCATCAGACGAGCCTGAAGACCGGGAAGACTGTCGCCCATTTCGCCTTCGATTTCAGCGCGCGGCACAAGCGCCGCCACCGAATCGATGACGAGAACGTCGATGGCACCGGAGCGCACCAGCGTGTCGGTGATTTCCAGCGCCTGCTCACCGGTATCGGGCTGCGAGATCAAAAGATTTTCCAGATCGACGCCGAGCTTGCGGGCATAGACCGGATCGAGCGCGTGTTCCGCATCGACGAAGGCGCAGATGCCGCCCTTTTTCTGGGCTTCGGCAATGGTCTGCAGCGCTAGTGTCGTCTTGCCCGAGCTTTCCGGCCCGTAGATTTCGATGACGCGCCCCTTGGGCAGTCCACCGATACCGAGTGCGATATCCAGGCTCAAAGACCCCGTCGAAACGGTTTCGATCTCGACGATGCTGTCTTTTCCACCGAGCTTCATGATCGATCCCTTGCCGAACGAACGTTCGATCTGGGAAAGTGCCGCTTCAAGTGCCTTGCTTTTGTCCACCGATTTATCCTCTACAAGCCGCAAAGAGTTTTGTGCCATGTGGTCCACCTTTAGGTTATGGAAGCTGATGAGGCAATGAAGCCGCCGATGAAAGGTATGTACACTTTTTGTTCTCATTTTGCAAGAGGCATCTATACATCTGAATTTTCATCATAAACGGCCGTGTGTTCTTTTCCTGTTCCGGAAATTTCAAAGACTTCGGAAATGAAGGAAACGAAACACGGATCGCCACCGCTGCAGAACGAATCGCCAGACGCGGGCACACAGGAAAACGCATGACGGACAAACTTGTTTCCATCTTCGGCGGCGCACATATCGACCGCCGCGCACGCATCTCGGGCGTGACCGCACCGGGATCGAGCAATCCTGGCACATGGTTCGAGGAGGCCGGCGGCGGCGGTTTCAATGCCGCGCGTAATCTGGCCCGGCTCGGGCTTGAGGTCCGGATGATCAGCCCGCGCGGTGGGGATGCCGCCGGCGAGACCGTCGCCGTTGCTGCCGCGGAGGCCGGCGTCATCGATTGCCCCTTCATTTTCCTCGACCGCAAGACGCCGAGCTATACGGCCATTCTCGAAAACGACGGCAATCTGGTGATCGCGCTGGCCGACATGGACCTCTATCGGCTGTTTTCGCCGCGACGATTGCAGCAGCGGGCGATGCGCGAGATCGTCTCGACGAGTGACCTCATCATCACCGACGCCAATCTGCCGCAAGAGACGCTGACCAGCCTGGTCGCACGAGCCGAGAAGGAGGCAAAGCCGGTCGCCGCTATCGCGATTTCGCCGGCAAAGGTCGTGCGGCTTGCCGCGAGCCTCTCCGGACTGAGCTTTCTCTTCATGAATGAGGCCGAGGCGCGCGTGCTGACGGGCCGCGACGGGACTGATACGGCAGAGTGGCCCGCTCTCCTGCGTGCAGCCGGTCTCTCCGGCGGCGTCATTACCCGCGGCAGCAAGCCGGCGATCGCATTTCAAAACGAGCAGATCGTTGCTGTCACCCCGCCTGCCCTTGATGCGCTCGGCGACGTCACGGGTGCCGGCGACGCGCTTGCCGCCGGATTCCTGTCAGCTTTTCTCAACGGCGAACCGCTGGATATATGCCTTCGTTCAGGGGTCGCCACTGCCGGCATCACTGTGCGTTCGCCACTGGCGGTGTCGGAAAAAATGTCGCGCGGCGTGCTTGAGGAAGCAATTCGACTTGTGCCGCCAGCCGAAATCCTGTCATGAACGCGCCTTAAAAAGCCGAAAAGGACCCGCGATGACCAAGCCATTCTCCCCCCTTCTGCCGATGGAATATTCCAGCGAAGTCGCGGCCGCCAAAGCCCGCGGCGCCCCGATCGTGGCATTGGAATCAACCATCATTACCCATGGGATGCCCTTCCCCGGCAATCTGAACATGGCCCGCAGCGTCGAGGCGATCATCCGCGAGGAAGGTGCCGTGCCGGCCACTATCGCCGTCATCGATGGTATCCTGCATATCGGCCTGGAACAGGCGCAACTGGAAGCGCTGGCACAGACGGAAGGCGCCATGAAGCTGTCGCGCGCCGATCTCGCCTTCGCGATCGCCGAACGCCGCACAGGCGCCACCACCGTCGCTGCCACCATGATCGCGGCTGCGCGCGCCGGCATCCGTGTGTTTGCCACCGGCGGCATCGGCGGTGTGCATCGCAAGGCCGAAGAAAGCTTTGATATCTCCGCCGACCTCGACGAACTGGCTCGCACCGGCGTGATCGTCGTCAGCGCCGGCGCAAAGGCGATCCTCGACATTCCGAAGACGCTGGAAGTGCTGGAAACGCGCGGTGTTCCAGTCGTCACCTATGACAGCGAGATATTCCCGGCCTTCTGGTCGCGCGATAGCGGTCTGAAAAGCCCGCTGATGCTCAACAGCCCGGCAGCGATCGCCAATTTCCAGAAGATGCGTGACTTGCTCGGCGTCGATGGGGGCATGCTGATCGCCAATCCAGTGCCGGAAGAAAGCGAAATCCCGCGCGACGAAATGGAGATCTACATCACCCGTGCACTCGACAATGCCGAACGCGACGAGATTTCCGGCAAGGCCGTGACGCCTTATCTGCTCGACAGCATCTTTGGCCTGACGGACGGTCGCAGCCTCGAGACCAATATCGCGCTGGTCGAGAACAATGCCCGGCTTGCCGCCGAGATTGCTGTTGCGCTGGTATAAGTTTCAGCAGGCGTTGGACAACAAAACGGGCTTGGAATGTCTGTCGCAAAACTCCGTCGCGGCTTCAAACACCGGCGAGTTTTGCGACAGGTCTGCCTCAAACCGGTCGCTGACTGCGCGCAAGCCCGTGCTCGATCAACCGGTCGATAACCTCAGCATAGGCAACTCCGCTCACGGCCAGGGCCTTGGCGTACATGCTGATATCGGTGAAGCCGGGGATCGTGTTGATCTCGTTGACGACAGCGCTCATGTCCGGCCGCACGAAGAAGTCGATACGGGCCATGCTATCGCAGCCCAAGGCACGAAAAGCCCGCTGCGACATGGTTCTGATGTGCTGCGTTACTGCCGCGGGCAGTTGGGCGGGGATGCTGAGAGCAGCCCCGGCCGGATCGATGTATTTGGCGTCGTAGCTATAGAATCCGTGGCTTTCGGCAGGGATGATCTCTCCGGGGACGGAAGCAATCAATTCTCCGTCAGTCTGTTCGAGGATGCTGCATTCAATCTCGCGTCCCTGAATGAATTCCTCGACAAGAACCTTTTGATCATGTCTGAACCCTTCGGCTAGCGCGGTTAGAAACTGCTCTTGCGTTTGAGCCTTGCTGACGCCAACCGACGATCCCTGTCGGGCCGGCTTGACGAAAACCGGCAACCCGAGCTCCTTCGCTACATCTTCGAAGGACGGTACCTCGCCATAGTGGACCGTGATGGAACGCGCGACAGGCAGTCCCGCCTCTTTCAACAGGCGCTTTGCGACGTCCTTGTCGATCGCCGTTGCAGACCCAAGAATTCCACATCCGGCAAAAGGGACCATTGCGACCTCGGCAAGGCCTTGAATGGAACCATCTTCGCCATGCAAGCCGTGAAGAACGGGGAACAGAATGTCGATCGGCGGCAGTTCGCGGGGAGGACCAGCCGCCGGAATGACGAATAGGCGGCCGCGGCCACCGGGCACCAGGCATATTTCGGAGCCGTCCTCCGGGATCGGGTTTGGCAGGGCTCCGTCGTCAACGTCCAAAACAAGCCACTTTCCACTCCGGGTGATCAGAATGGGCACGACGTCATATTTTGTGGCATCAAGCCCCTTGAGCACGTTGCGGGCCGAGAGGATGGAAACATCGTGCTCGGCAGACCGTCCGCCCAGAAGAACCGCAATCCGGAGTTTGGAACCCATTCAAGCCCTCACAGGTTTTGGAATGTGGATAAAGGGATCTTTAAAACGATGGCAATACGCCCGATGAAAGCGGCCATTTTGCGTCGGACATCCGGATAGCCCAAGGCCACCCGCAACGGACGAGCACTGACGGTTCGAGGCCGTGATACCGGTCACTTATCCCATGGCAATCAAGAGGTTGCGGGAGTTAACTGTCGAGCATTTCCCGCACGGCGACGGCAAGCTGCTTCAGTGAGAACGGCTTGGGCAGGAAGCCGAATTTGGCGTCGGCCGGGAGGTTCCTGGCGAAGGCATCCTCGGCGTAGCCGGAGACGAAGATGAACTTCAGGTCCGGATAGCTCTTGCGGATTTCGCGCAGCAACGTCGGCCCGTCCATTTCAGGCATGACGACGTCGGAGACGACGATATCGACGGCGCCGTTCAACTCTTCCATGACTTCGAGTGCCTCGACGCCTGAACCGGCTTCATGCACCGTATAGCCGCGGGTCTCCAGCATGCGCTTGCCGCCCCGACGCACCGCCTCTTCGTCCTCCACCAGGAGGACCACGGCCGAATTTCCGGTGAGGTCAGTCGGTTCCGCCTTGGCCGGGCTTTTTGCAACCAGTGCCGCCGCGGCCTGCGCCTCCGCAGCCTCGCCCGGCAGCGGCGCTTCCTCGATATAGCGTGGCAGGAGGATACGGAATGTCGTTCCCTTGCCGACTTCGGACTCGGGATAGATGTAGCCACCGGACTGCTTGATGATGCCGTAGACCATCGACAGCCCGAGACCGGTGCCCTTGCCGACTTCCTTGGTGGTGAAGAAGGGCTCGAAGATCTTGTCGAGGATTTCCGGCGAAATGCCTGTGCCCTGGTCGGACACCTCTACCATCACATAGTCCTCTTCCGGCAACTCACGCCGGTTCAGCGCTGCGACTTCCTCCGCCGGCAGGTTGCGGGTACGCAATGTGATGACGCCGCCGTCGGGCATGGCGTCACGCGCGTTGACGGCCAGATTGAGCACGACCTGCTCGAACTGGCCGAGATCGGTGCGCACCGGCCAGAGATCGCGGCCGTAGTCGACCTCAAGCTTGACGTTGGTTCCGGTCATCCGGTCTACCAGCATGCGCAGATCGCCGATCACATCGGTCATGGAAAGCACCGTCGGACGCATCGTCTGCTTGCGCGAGAAGGCCAGAAGCTGGCGCACGAGCACGGCAGCGCGGTTGGCATTGCGCTTGATCTCCATCAGATCGGCGAAACTCGCGTCGGAGGGCCGAGCCGAAAGGAGCAGGTGATCCGAGGAAAGCAGGATTGCCGTCAGCACGTTGTTGAAGTCGTGGGCGATACCGCCCGCCAGCGTGCCGACAGCATTCATCTTCTGCGTCTGCGCCATCTGGGTTTCGAGCGCCTTCTGCTCGGTGATCTCGACGGCATAGACGATCGCCGCCTCTTCCGGCGCCTGGTCGCTCTGGTCGATGACAGCATTCACGTAAAAGCGGAAATGCCTGGCTTCGTCGGTCGGGTGAAGCGAATCGATCGGCGCAATATCGCCCTGCCGGTCCTTGGCGGCATCCAGCGCCTCGCGCAGCCGCGACCGATCGGTCTCGTGCACGACGGCCTCGAGTAGCGCACCATGCTCCATGTCATCCTGCGATACGACGGCTGAAAACAGCTTCAGGAACGGTGCATTGGTTCTTAATATCCGGCCATCGCCATCGACGGAAGCGATCGCCATCGGCGTATTGTTGAAGAAACGCGTGAAGCGCATGGCGGCGATCGAGGCCGACTGATCGCTTTCGTCATCGTTGGAGCGGGCAAGCACGATGGTCCGGCTCTCACCGGGCGCGCCATCGCGAGCCGACGAGACGCGGTGCACCATGCGCACGGCAAAGCTCTGGCCATTGGCCTTGCGCAGATCGAGATCGAGCGTCTTGGTCTTCTTCAGGCCGGGCTCCGCCTGAACCGACTGCACCAGCGCCAGCCCCTCGCCTGCCACGAGGTCGGCGATCGTCATCGATCCCGGCTGGAATTTCGTGAGATCGAGGCCCAGCCAGTCCGCAAGCGTTGCGTTGACGTAGAAAATTTCGCCCTTCTTGCCAGCGGAGAAGAAGCCGGCAGGCGCATGATCGAGATAATCGATCGCGTTCTGTAATTCCTTGAAGAAACGTTCCTGGTCGTCGCGCTCCGAGGTGATATCGGAAATCTGCCAGATATAGAGCGGATTTCGCTCGCCGTCTTCGAGCGGCAGGACACGGGCTTTGAGGCGGAACCAGTGGGCACCCGATCCTGCCGAGCCTCCGTTCGGACGCAGCGGCTTCAGCAGGCGGAACTCTTCATGGCCGGGCTTGCCCTCGTGCAAACCATTGGTCAGCCGGTAGATCGCTTCGGTTGCCTCGCGGTTGCGCGACAGGATAGTTTCGAGCGATTGGATCTCGGTTGCCTTGGTAGCGCCGGTGAGCGCGCCATAGGCGGCATTGGCATAGATGATCCGGCCCTTGCGGTCTGTCACCAGGGTTCCGTCCTGATGGCCGTCGAGGAAGGCACGGGCAAGCTCATCGGGCCGCGACTGCGGCATGACCTCGATGAAGCCGATAACGGACGAGACCAGGAAGAAGATGCCGACCATGGCCAGCACACCGAGAATGCCGAGTACGATCTGGTTTTCGAGCTGGTTCTTGAAGATGACGAAGGCGACGGCCGAGCCTGTAAGCACGATGGCAAGCAGAATGATCCGCAGCACCGTACCGGGTCGGGTTCCACGGTCTACAATCGGCATGTGGTAGTCACCTGCCTGCCGCAATTTGGTCATAAGGCCCTCGTTTGCAACCGTGCCATGCGCGCCCGGAATGAGCGTGCGGGTTCGGTCCATCTGCTCCGCTCAACGGCAGCCGCGGCGGATATGCAACCCGCGCCGGCGGACCGCGAAACACCAAGCAGGAATCATCTTTAACAGCCGCAGGGAAGAGCAGAAAGCACCTCTTTCAAAGGCATTATCGTCAATTCACAGGGAATGTCCCGCAAGTCCTCGTCACAAGTGGAAACAGCGCTACATTGCGCGTAAAGGGAATGAAGCGGTGATGGGCCCGACAGGCTTGTCTCAACCTGAAAAAAGCCGTCAAATAGGCGCAAGCCACGGTTTCACGAAGGAGTACAGCATATGATCGAAGATATCGTTGGCAACAACGGTACCCGTTTCATCATTGCCGCGGGCGCTGTGGCTCTGGGTCTGCTTTGCCTTGTCGTGGTACTCTGGTTCATCCGCAATCGTCCGTCCTCGCCTTTCATTCGTGGTGGCAAAAACCGCCAGCCGCGACTGGCCGTGCTCGACGCGGCCGCAATCGATACACGCAGGCGGCTTGTTCTGGTGCGCCGCGACGATGTCGAGCACCTCATCATGATCGGCGGGCCGACGGACGTTGTCATCGAAAGCCGGATTGTGTCGCAAACGCAGCCTGCATCACAGGTTTCCGCTACGACAACACAGTTGGAAACAGTCGTCACCCGCCCGATCGCCGAGCGACGTGTCGCACCTCAACCCGAAATGAAGGCTGCGCCGGTTTCCGCAATGGGTCAGATTCTCTACGGCGAAGGCTCCGACGTCTCCAATCCGCCGACAAGGGCCGCCCAACCCGTACAGGCGAGATCTCAGGCCGAAGCCCAGGCGCCGGTGCGACAAGCGCTTCCCGAGCGCGCGATTCCGGCCCAAACCCCACAGCGTCTCCAATCCGCGGCCTCAAACACGATGCCACCCGTCTCGATCGAAACGGCGAGATCGCCGGAAGATATTCTGGATGCAGCAAGATCGCGGGTTTTGGCAGCAAGCCAGCCTGCCTCCGTGCAGCACCCTATAAGCCAGACAACCCCGATCGCAACGGCAGCGCAGACCCCGGCCCTGCAAAGCCAGAAAGACACGTCGGCCCTTGAGTTCGAGCGCATTCTCGACGCCGAAATCAGCGGCGATCTCGGCAAGCTGACCGCCGATGACGTCCGGGTCGAGGCCGACAAGCGGGCGGCGAATGCCGCCTCGCCCAATCCTGCGATCCGCCAGGAACCGCGTCTCGGCGCCGGGCAAGGCAATCGAACCGAACCGACGCTTGAAGACGAAATGAACCGGATGCTGAACGAGATCGCCGTCAACAGAAGGAACTGAATCCGCGCAAGAAGGCAGGCTAAGACAGTCCGGCACGATGGACAGAAACAAAAACGGCGCGATCATCTCGCGCCGTTTTTTAATGCTTCGAACTGAAACGATTACTCGTCGCGGTAGACTTTTTCCCGCCGTTCATGACGCTCCTGCGCCTCGATCGACAAGGTGGCGATCGGCCTTGCGTCAAGACGCTTCAGTCCGATCGGTTCGCCGGTTTCCTCGCAGTAGCCGTACGTTCCTTCGTCAAGCCGTTGCAGGGCCGCATCGATCTTGGAGATCAGCTTGCGCTGCCGGTCACGCGCCCGAAGCTCGATGGCCCGGTCGGTTTCCGAAGATGCTCTATCTGCAAGATCAGGGTGGTTTGCACTTTCCTCGGCAAGGTGCCCGAGCGTTTCACGCGCCTCGCGGAGGATGTCGTTTTTCCAGGCGTTCAGCTTTGCTCTAAAATATGCACGCTGGTTGGTATTCATGAATTCCTCGGTCTCCGACAAGACAAAGGAACTAAGATCGATCTTCTCACTCAACGCGATTCTCCTGAAGAACATCTCATGTGCGGCGGTGTATAGACCCATGCACGCGCCGTTTCAAGCCTCTGAAAAACAGCCCACCGTTTTTTAATCTTTGCTTACGTGTAAGGCTAACAGGCTAATATTTCATCAAAATTACAGATTTGGAATTTTTCGGCAAATTGTCTTGCGGCGGACATCCTCGTTCCATCGCTAAAGTTGCGGCGCTGGCGCAGCAAAGTTGCAAGCACTAAATCTCCCGGAATGCGGGCGCACAAAAAACAAGCATCATTCTTTTGCCCCGCTTCAATTGCGCGGCGAACCGGCGCCGGTGTGTCGGCAGCGCCTCCAAAAACCAGCGGCGCAACAACGCTCGATGAGCGTGGTTTCGAAAAACAAATCGCAGTGACTTGATCTTTCAACAGCCTCGGCGGACAAAGTGTATACGGACCTGTATCATCGACACCGCTGCGCCATGGTCGGCAATGTCATTCGGTCCGCAATGTCATTTCTGGGATCCCGCCTCATGCCCGCTTCGCCTGCCACAGTTTTCCGGCTTTATCTTCTCCGGCACGCCAAGGCCGCGTGGGCGCTGCCCGGCCAGAAGGATTTCGACAGGGCGTTGGACGACGCGGGCTTTGCCCAAGCCGAAATCGTCGCCGACATTGCGGCGGACCGGGGTCTTGTACCGGATCTCGTCCTCTGCTCGACCGCCTTCCGCTGCCGCCAGACGGCAGAAGCGCTTCGCCGCGCTATGAAAGAGGATCTGGATATTCGCTGTCTCGACGCGCTTTATGCCGGTGGAGCGAATATCTATCGCGACATCATCGGCGGCCAAGACGGCACCCTGTCGTCGCTGATGGTGGTCGGGCACAATCCGGCGATCGAAGAAGTCCTGCGTGAAACCTTGGGCGAAGAGGCAACGGCCGAGGCGATGCCAGGCGGATATCCGCCGGGTGCACTGGCAGTGATTGACTTTGATAAACGCCCATCAGACGGCGCCCTGCCGCCTGGAAAACTGATCCTCTGGCTCGATCCGGACAGTCACAACCGGTGAATGCTAAGCGGCAACAGCTGCCGAAACCTTTATTCAGCCGCCGCGGCGCCCTATATCGCAAACGACATGCATGGCCCTCAAGCCATACCCCACGCGTATCCGAGGCTTGAAATCTTGCCGCCATTCATGACCCGCTTCACCGATGACGCAAGGCTTGCGCTCGATACCTTGACCGACCGCGCATCGGGTTTTGTCAATCCGACATTGCGCCTCGGTGTCACCGGCCTGTCGCGCGCCGGCAAAACGGTGTTCATATCGTCGCTCGTCCACAATCTCCTGAACGGCGGCCGCCTGCCCGTGTTCGAAGCCGTTCGCTCCGGACGGGTATCGAAGATCCGGCTGGAGCCGCAACCGGACGACGCGGTGCCGCGCTTCCAGTACGAGGATCACATCACCGCCCTTGTCCGCGACCGCGTCTGGCCGGATTCGACGCGGGCGATCTCGCAATTGCGCATCACGCTCGACTATGAAAGCGCCAGCGGCTGGAACAGGTTGTTTTCCCCCGGCCGGCTATCGATCGACATCGTTGATTATCCCGGTGAATGGCTGCTCGACCTGCCGCTGCTTGCCCAGGATTTCCGCACGTTCAGCAACCGGACGGCGGATCGGGCAAAGACCGGAGTTCGCGCCGAACTATCGGCGGACTGGCTTACGCTGGCCTCTTCGCTGGATATCACGACGCCGGCCGTCGAACAGGACGCCCGCAGGCTTGCCGAATCCTTCACCCGCTATCTCCAGGCCTGCAAGTCAGACGAACGTTCACTATCGACTCTGCCGCCCGGCCGCTTCCTGATGCCCGGCGATCTCGAAGGATCGCCGGCGCTGACGTTTTCGCCGCTCCCCGCCTTGCCCGAAGGCCGTGCGCCAAAAGGCTCGCTCTGGGCAATGATGGAACGGCGTTACGAAGCCTATAAGACGCATGTGGTGAAACCCTTTTTCCGCGAACATTTCGCCAGACTTGATCGGCAAATCGTGCTCATCGATGCGCTGCAGGCGATCAATCGCGGTCCCGAATCGCTCCTGGATCTGGAGGGAGCACTTGCCGATGTGCTGGCAAGCTTCCAGCCAGGAACCAATTCCTTCCTGTCGTCCTTTCTCACCAAGCGGATCGACAAGGTGCTTATCGCCGCAACCAAGGCGGATCACCTGCACCACGAGAGCCACGACCGGCTGGAGCGGATTACCGAGCGCCTCGTCCATCGCGCCGTCGAGCGCATTGGCATGAGCGGCGCCGGGCTGGAGGTAATGGCGCTTGCCTCCGTCCGGGCAACCCGCGAGGCGACCGTCAATCACGACGGACACGCCTTGCCGGTCATCGTAGGAACGCCGATTGCGGGGGAAACGATCAACGGCGAAACCTTCGACGGCGAACGGAAAACAGCCATATTTACCGGTGACTTACCGAAGAATCCGGATTCACTTTTTCAAGACCTTGAATCAAAGCCGGAAGAGAGCCTGGTTCCCGACCTGAGCTTCGTTCGGTTCCGGCCGCCGCATATCGAGGAGACCGGAGGCGGGCTGAAACTGTCGGTGCCGCACATCCGGCTCGACCGGGCCATGCAATTCCTTTTCGGAGACCGGCTGGCATGAGCGACACGCCCAGAATTCCGCCTCGAAAGCCGACCGCGTTCACGATCGAGAACGAACCATCGTCTACCGGGGGGCGTGATCCGGTGCGACGTGCACCGGCAAGTTTCGACGAAAACATCGTTATGACGCCGGATGCCGAAGACCCCTTCGCGGCAACGGCGAGCGCCCTGCCCGAGGCGCCGGAGGCCGCACCGCGCAGACGACGTTTTTCCTTCGCCAGGCTCGCTTTCGGCGCGCTGGGCATTCTGGTTTCGCTGGCGGTCGGCCTTTGGGTCGACAGTCTCATTCGCGATCTTTTCACACGCGCCGACTGGCTCGGATACCTTGCCCTTGCGACCGCCGCCATCGGCCTCGTCGCCTTCCTCGTTGTTATTGCCCGTGAACTCGCAGGCCTCATGCGGTTGAACGCCGTGCAGGCACTGAAGCAGGAAGCGATCGACGCGAGCCTGTCGCCGACGGCAAAACCGGCACGGCAGGTCATGGCGCATCTTGTCCATCTGCTTGCGGCCAAACCGCAGACGGCCCGCGGGCGCCTGCGGCTGAAGGAAACCGAAACAGACATCATTGATGGCCCGCATCTGCTCGACCTGACCGAACGCGAATTGTTGACGCCGCTCGATCGCGAAGCCCGATCGCTCATCCTCAAAGCCTCGAAGCGAGTCTCGATCGTCACCGCCGTCAGCCCGCGTGCGCTCGTCGATCTCGGCTATGTCATCTACGAATCAGCGCGCCTGATTCGGGCGATGGCAGACCTCTATGGTGGCCGGCCGGGCACATTCGGCCTGTTGCGGCTGATGCGCGACGTCATCGCCCATCTGGCAGTCACCGGCTCGATTGCCGTCGGCGACAGCCTGATCCAGCAGGTGCTGGGTCATGGTCTAGCCTCGAAACTCTCCGCCCGCCTCGGCGAAGGCGTCATCAACGGCCTGATGACCGCGCGAATCGGCATCGCGGCGATGGATCTCTGCCGGCCGATGCCGTTTCGCGCACTCAAACGTCCCGGTATCGGCGATTTCATCGGCGACCTGACACCGGGAACGTCAGGAACACGGGGACTGCAAGGCGACGGCTAGATGCCGCCATACCATTCGTAGCCGAGGTCCTCCCAGAACCCGCCCTTGCCACTGCCAAACGGTGCTAGTGTCGATACGAGTTCTATACCTTTGATGTATTTCGCCATCTTGTAGCCCAGCTGCCGCTCGATACGAACCCTGAGGGGTGCGCCATTGGCAACGGGAAGCGGTTTATCGTTGTTGCCATAGGCGAGGATCGTCTGCGGATGACGGGCGTCGATCAGGTCGATCGATTCGTAGTAGGGCACGGCGCCCTGCAGCCCGAGGTTCATGCTGTCGTAACAGTGGAAAACCACGAAGCGCGCTTCCGCCTTAACCTTGGCTTCGTCCAGAACCCGGGAAAGCTGAACACCGGTCCATTTGGCGATGCAGCTCCAGCCTTCGACGCAGTCATGCCGCGTGATCTGCGTACGAGCCGGCATATTGCGCAACTCGTCCAGACTGAGGCTCACCGGCTTTTCGACCAGCCCGCCAACGGTTAGTCGGTAGTTGGCAAAAGCCGTATCCTTGAGTGCGAGGTAATCCGCATCCGTCGGATCCGTGGAGCCGTTCGGCCGCTGGCCCTGGCGGATCTCGCTTGCGGCAAACTCCGGCGCCAGCGTATCGGCCCCGATCAGGGCACGGTGGGCGCGATAGGTAAGGCCGTTGGCCGAGGCGAGGAAATCACGCACCGGACTCTGGCTCGACAGGAAGCCGTCGAACACGTCACAGCCGGACAACGGAACGGTGGAAGCGGCTACGCCTGCCAGGGTGAGGAATTTGCGGCGGTTGATGATGAACCTGCTCATGCCGAGTGCTCCTCGTTCTTTTTTTCATCCGTCCGGTACCAGCCGGTAATGATCGAGCGCATTTCATTCAACGGGCCAGCAGCGACGACCATGAAGATGTGAATCAGGAAGAAAGCCACCAGCAACGCCATGCAGAGAAAATGGATGGTGCGCGCCGTCTGCCGCCCGCCGAAAATGTCCAGCAACCACGGCCAGGCGGCGTTCATGCCCGGCGACATGGTGAGGCCAGTTGCAATGATCAACGGGAAGACCACGAGCAGAACGCCCGCATAGGCGAGCTTCTGAAGGCCGTTATAGCGGCCGTCATGATGGAAGCGAAACCGCAGGTGATCGGCAATGCTTTGCGGCAAAGCCTTGATATCGGCCATGGAGGGAAGAATGTCACGCTTGAGGTGACCGCTGATCAGGCTGCTGGCGAACCAGATCAGGAAGGCAGCGACGAAGAACCAGGCAAAGAAGAAATGGATGACGCGCCCTGTCGAGAGGTCCTGATAGGACGGCAGCGTCGCCCATGCGGGAAAGCCACGATAGGACGGATTGTCGGCCGGCCCGCTCATGCCGAAAACACCGGTCGTATCGAAACTGCGGCCGAAAATAGTGGTATAGCCGCTGACGGTGCCGTCATTGGCCTGCATCGCGCGCATGGAAAGCACGCTGTTTTCGAACTCGAAGCCTGATTGCTTGCCGATATACAGCTCCGGATGGGCGTTGAATATCTGCAATCCGCTGAACAGCAGGAAGAACAGCGCAATCGCCCAGGTCCAGTGAGTGATGCGCGTGGCGATCCGGTGCCGGTAGATTACCCTGCCCTTGTCGGCCTTTGGCGCGGTACGCGATTCGATGTCGTCAATGATGGTCATTGCGAGCCTCCCTTATATGCGCAACTACGTATCAAACCGGGCTCGAGTTTCAACGCAACTCCCCTCACCAGTGCACACATCACGGTGATGCCGACGTGAAAGGTCAAGGATTTCCAATGATTTCCGGTACGTGCGGAATTTCGGCTGAAATATTTCGTGAGCACCCGAATGAGCGCGACGAAAGCCTCACGCAACGCTCCATTAACCATTTAAGTGCAAATGTAACCTCACATTCCTGACATCGACCATCAAGGATCGTTTATGTTTTCGCGCCCTTCTTTGATTGCTCGCGGCATCGCCGCAGCCTCACTCGCAGCCCTGACCTGCGCAGCCTCTCCGGCACTTTCGGGCGGCAACGACAAGGCGTTTTTCGAACAGGTTTCCGGCCAATGGAAAGGCCCCGGCGAAATCGTCGCGGGCAAGTACAAGGGCACGAAATTCACCTGCGACCTGATCGGTGAAGCCGTAGACGGCAAATCTGCCGGCATCAAGCTTGATGGCACCTGCCGCGTCGGTGTTTTCAAACAGCCGATGTCCGCCGTCATTACCCAGAGCGGCAAGAGCTACAGTGGCAAGTTCCTCGATGGCGCCGACGGCAAGGGCCTCGATATCATCTCGGGCAATGTCGCCAAGGACAAGGTTGTCGTCGGCATCAACCGCAAGAAGCTGAACGGCGCAATGATCGCCCGCCTTCAGGACTCTTCGACCCTGAACATCACCATCTCGGTAAAAGTCGAAAACACCATGGTTCCGGTGATCGGCGTCAGCCTCAACCGCCAGGTCGACAACATGGCTGTCGGCTCGATCGAATAAACATAGAATCGTGCACCACTTCAGAGAGCCGGCTAGTCCGGCTCTTTTGCATTCAGGGCAGCATCTTCGCGAGCGCGATTCTGCCACCAGTCTTGGCGCGGGTCGGCAACCTCTATACCTGAGACATCCGCATTTTCGAGCCATTCGGCAATCGTTCGCCCGCCAATGGAGACATCTGGCGCGAAATCGGCGAGTGGCATCAGGACGAAGCCGCGTTCGGTCATGCGCGGATGCGGCAGTTCCAGCGTCGGCGAATGCTGCTTGAGGTTGTCATAGGTCAGCACGTCGATATCGATTGTGCGCGGCCCCCAGCGCTCCAGCCGCTCCCGTTTCATTTGACGTTCGATCGACAGGCAGGCATCCAGCAGTTCCCCGGGCGAAAGCGATGTCCGCACCGCGGCGCAGGCATTGAAGAACCAGGCCTGGTCGGTCTTTCCCCAAGGCGGCGTGCGGTAAAGTTTTGACACGTCCGTCACCGCGCAGTCCGGCCGACTGTCGAGAAGTTTCAGCGCGCGCGCCATTGACGCCGCAGGATCACCGATATTGCCGCCAAGGCCGAGCGTCGCCAGATGCGGTTCCATGTCAGGCAAAATGCTCGACCGTCACTTCGACATAGTCGAGTACGCCTGGAACGGGAGCGTTTGGCTTGCGGATCGATATTTTCGCACGGCGAATCTGCGGAAAAACCGAACAGAGCGTCGTCGCCACCTCCAACGCCAGGGCTTCGATGAGGTAGCGTCTGCGGCCAGTGATGATCTTCTCAATCTCAGTGAAGGCGATGCCGTAATGAACTGTATCATTGATAGAATCTTCGACCAGCGCCGTGCCCTGTTCGACATCCAGTTCTGCGTCGACGAAGAATCGCTGCCCCAGGAACTCCTCTTCGTCATGAACGCCGTGGCGGGCGAAGAATGCGCAGTTCTTGAGGGTGATCGTGTAGATCGCTTTCATGGTCGATTGTCCTTCCCAGCTCTCGCCGCCGCCTGTCTTTTTGCCGCCAGCATAGCATCCGCCACCAGAAGCGCATCCCTGTTGATTGCGACATCGTGTACCCGGAAAACCGCAGCGCCCGCCATTCTCAGCAGGCTTGTCGTGGCGGCCGTGGCTGCATCCCTCTCATGCGCTTCGCGGCCTGTGATGGCTCCGAGAAAGCGTTTCCGTGACGTGCCGGCCAAAAGCGGCAGTCCAAAACCGTACAACTCGTCAAAACGCGCCATTAGCGTGACGTTCTCGTCCGTGTCCTTGGCAAAACCGAAGCCCGGGTCAAGAACGATCCGGCTGCGCTCGACGCCGGCCGCCGTCGCAATCGCCAAAGACCGTTCGAGGAAATGATATTGATCGCCCACGACATCGGCGAGTTTTTCGCGGTCGCGGCCCGTGTGCATGATGCAGAGACCTGCCCCGGTCGCCGCGGCGACATCCGCAAGATCCGGGTCGCGCTGCAGCCCGTGCACATCGTTGATGATATGTGCGCCGGCGGCAACCGCAAGTCTTGCCGTCTCGGCCCGGTAGGTATCCACCGAGATGATCGCGTCAGTGCGCTTGGCGAGCGCCGAGATGACCGGAAGCACGCGATCCTGCTCCTCTGCGGCCGTTACGGCAGCTGCACCCGGGCGTGTCGATTCCCCACCGACATCGAGGATCGCCGCACCGTCATCGTGGCAACGCAGCGCCTGCATTACCGCAGCCTCGATTTCGTTGTAGATCCCGCCATCGGAAAACGAATCCGGAGTGACGTTGATGATCGCCATCAACAATCCCTTGGGGCCGAGCATCAGGGTCCGGCCATGCGCCAATGCCCATTCGAAAGGCTGGAAAGCATCGAACATCATGGCCTCACTTCCCTCTGGCGCTTTGCCTGTCAACCGCAGCAAGCCTTGACTGCGCCCGATCGCAAACGCAAACCGCTTTGTCCCAAATGCCCGGAATACATTGCATTTTCCGGTTTGCTTGGGGCCATTGCCTATTTTCTGTTGCGCTCCGGCTGGCTATGCCCCAAGCTCTAGGGAAGTTCAACTGCCGAGACTGTAACATTATGCCGACTGGCCGCATTTCATTCGCCGCGCTTCTGATAGCGAGCATCGTGGCGGGTCATTCTTCAATCGCTCATGCCGAAACGGTGATGAACAAGACAATCACCTATTTTTCCGTCGGCGGCCGAACGGCCGAAGAACTCGACAAGGCGTTGTCCGAGCACGGCCCTGCGATGAAAGGGACCGGCGCGCGCCATCCCGGCGCAACCAAGATCAAGTTCGGCGGCACGGTGACCTATGTGAAACACGGTAACCGTTGCGCCGTCGGCAGCGCGAAAGTGACGCTCAGCACCCGGCTCATTCTGCCGCGCTGGAAGAACCGCAACAAGGCCAACCGTGATCTCGGGCTCGTCTGGGACACGCTGTCGAGCGACATCAAGCGCCACGAGGAGCGGCACGCTGAAATCGCGCGCAATCACGCCCGCAAGCTGGAGAAGGATTTTCTCTTGCTGAAACCCGAACCTGACTGCGAACGCATGCAGGCGCGCGTGGCGCGATTGAGCGAAAGCGCTATCGAAGATCATGATCGCGACCAGGCCCGTTTCGACAGGATGGAAGCGGCCAATTTCGACCGCCGCATGATCCGACTGCTGCAATATCGGCTTGACGCGATAACGAAGCGTTGAAGGCTCGCCATCACTTTTCCAACCGAATCGCCGCTGCAAAAACGCAGAAGAGATGGATTACCGGACTAGCGCGAAGCGCGCGCGTCAACAGCATCTCATTGGTGATTTCTAGCGATACAACAACGCTGACAGATGAGGTATAGTGCAAACATCGAGTGAGACAGAGGAAGATAAACCCTATTCACTCTCACCCGGGTTTGACAACCATGCGTTCACGACGGACGCGTCGAACCGGAAGTATTGTTTCGTGCTTGACTGTCTCGTAACGGATTGATGTTCGACCGGCAAGACTGTCGCGCGTTGTTGCGTTCTCCTGGCGTATACTTTTGCGGCAGATGTTCCCTCCCTCATCTGCATGCGATGCGCCCTCCTGGCCCCGCTCGTCAATCACGGCAAGCGGGGCTTTTTTTGCAGGTTTTCTTTTTGGCAGGTTTTCGAGGAAGCCGCCTGGCAATCAGGCCTGGCGCTCGGGAACATAAACGATAAGTCCGTCCAGGCCGTCGCTCATCTTGATCTGACAGGACAGACGTGACGTCGGCTTCACCTCATAGGCGAAATCGAGCATATCCTCTTCCATTGCCTCTGGTGCGCCTACCGTTGCCGACCATTCTTCGTCCACATAGACATGACAGGTTGCGCAGGCGCAGGCACCACCGCATTCGGCCTCGATGCCCGGAACCGAGTTGCGCACGGCATTTTCCATGACGGTCGAACCGTTCTGAACGTCGAAGTCATATTTTGTGCCGTCAAAGGCAATGATGGTCAGTTTTGGCATTATGTTTTCCGGATGCTTGGCGTTTTTTCGGCGTGCCGCAGGAACAATCACGCCGCCCCGAAACAGAGGCGGCGTCGGAACGCGGCAAATTCATCCGATTTCTTCCAACAATTCGCATCGCCAGTCAACACGAGGGTCTGCCGACGACTGCCAACCTGCGCCGCGCGCCCTCGTCGCCAAGGGTTTTTCCGACGCAAGATGCCTATGGAGACTACCGGCAGAGCTTCAGGATGAACAGTTCAGCCTCGAGCACAGCAGCACTGAGGGCGGCAAGATTGCCGGCGTCCAGCGGCGCGGCCTCGACCGCGCCGGCCGCCTCGGCGACGCCAAAAGCGCCAACAGCAAGAGCTGCGCCCTTCAGACGATGCGCAGTCGCCAGCTGGATGTCGGCGCTGTCGGTTGACAGCTCCTTCATCAGCTGCCTGGTCTGGCGCGCAAACATCTGCAGCACCTCGAGTTCGAGAAGCTTGTCACCCATCGTCTGTGTTGCGAGGTGAACGAGATCGATAGGCCTCGACTTCGAAGGACAAGCGCCCCCGAAATTGTCCGGTGCTTCGAACGCGATCTTGAGAGCCGCCATGTGCCAATGTCCTTGTTGTGTTTTTTTCTGACGCACCGGCTCGCAACCGGTCGTCTCGGTTTTTTTTAAAATCCGCTCGTCCAGGACTCTCCGGTTGCCGGGAATTGTCTGGAAGTGCTTGACCCGTCTGCTTATTATATGGCTCGAAGATGGCGCGGGCATTGTTGTCCCACGCCTTGTCCGGCCGTCATTTCGCTTGTCTCTACCGCCCATTAGGCCGGAGCGGCGCTGCTATCTGATTAAAACGCGGCACAATGAGGGCAGCTTTCGCTTGGCATGGTTAACGGCCGTTAAACCGCCTGATTCCAAGGGTTTCTGGGGAAAATACCTCTACTTTTCATTAAGAACTTGTTAGGATTTTAACGAATGCCGGAGGCCCTTAATTGTAAGAAACCGGTGAATGTGTCACTACGGTACGTTGAGGGATAAGTTTATGCCTGAGGGCGCAGACGGTCCTGGCGGAAAACTGTATCGAATGAAGTACCTACGGGTCTCAATGCGTTGTCCGTCGGTGCGTGGTTGAAATGGGTGCATATCGGGGTTTTGCGTAGATGTGATACGCATATCCTGCTGTCACCGTCCGAGTATCGGAGGTGCTCCCCAATGCAGGCGGTGTTGCGGAGGGTCCTTTCGAAAGGACAGTTTGGTAACGAGGCGTATCCGCATGGCGACAAATAAGAGCAACGAGTCGATCGACGACAAGGCATTTCAGGCGTTGGAAGACGCTCTGAAAATTGACTTTGACGAGCTTAAGTCTGCCCTCAACGACAAGACGTCCTTGCCGGAGGAAAAAGTGTCTGAACCCATCACGCAGGCACCGTCGTCCAGCCAGGCGAGGACCACCAAGCCCCAGCAGGAACCGGCCGCCAAAGCAGGCCGCGCCGCTGAAACACAGAGAAGCCTTTCTCCGGAACCCGCACCCAAAGCCCCCTCCTTCGCTCCCGCCAATGATGACGGACGCAGGACGCCGGCCGCCATTCTGCGATCGCTCGACGTTCGCTCCAGCCGCTCGGCGATGCGGATCGCCGCCGCCGGATCTGCGTTGTGGGTTATAGGCGGCCTCGGCGTCGCCAATCTGCTCTACGGCCCGGAAATCTGGCAGATCCGCTCTCTCGCCGATCTGTCGGCCATGCCCGGAGCCATTGGCGTCGCGATCTTCATCATCCTGCCGGTGATGCTGTTCTTCTCCTTCGCCATCATGATTTCGCGTGCGCAGGAACTGCGCAGCGCTGCTCGCTCCATGGCTGAGGTCGCATTGCGCCTTGCCGAGCCCGAAACCGCAGCTTCTGAACGCATCATGACTGTCGGCCAGGCCGTTCGTCGCGAAGTATCGGCCATGAATGAAGGCATCGAGCGCACCATCGCCCGTGCGACCGAGCTCGAAACGCTGGTTCATTCCGAAGTCAACGCGCTTGAGCGCAGCTACAGCGACAATGAACTGCGCGTCCGCACGCTCGTTCAGGAACTCGGCCTCGAGCGTGAATCCATCGTCGGCCATGCCGAGCGGATCCGCTCGTCGATTTCCGGCGCCCACACACAGCTCAAGGACGAGTTGGCGCTTGCCGGCGACGATATTTCGAACCGCATCGCCACATCCGGCGAGGCGTTCGCCTCGATGATCGAAACCCGTGCCGCCGCCCTGATGGAGCGCTCCAACAGCGCCACGCAGACCATCGGCGCCATGCTGTCGACGCGCACCGACGCCCTTCTTTCCGGCCTCACCACCGCCGGCGTCTCGCTCAGCAATGAATTCGATACCCGCCTGGAAAACCTCAGCCAGACGCTGGCAAAGCGTGGCCAGCAGTTGCTTGGCCAGTTCGAGACCCGCGCTTCCTCGCTCGATTCCAATACGGAAAAGTTGAACGCTGCGCTCAACGAACGCGCTCGCCAGCTCAACGAGACGCTGATTGCCCGCACACGCGATCTCAACGAGAGCCTGAATGTCGGCCAGCAGGCGATCACCGGCGGCCTCGACGACATTCTGAACACGCTCAACGCCACGCTTGACGAAAAGGGCGCGAGCTTCCGCCAGAGCCTGAAGACCAGTTCCGACGACATGATCATGGATCTCGACCTGCGTTCAGGCTTCTTTGAGGAGAAGCTGCAGACGACAGTCGGCCATCTCGCAACGGCCTTCGATTCCCGCTTCCATGACTTTGCCACCGCTTTCGACAAGCGCGCCGGCATGCTCGATTCCAAGTTGATGGAAAGCCTCGCCCGCATCAACCAGTCGGTGACCGGTGGTGCCGACTCCATCGGCGGCATCCTCGACGGCGGTATCGAACGTTTCGAATCCGCCCTTTCCGATCAGTCTCTGACCCTGGCCACCGCGCTCGGCACTACCCAGGACTTCATCGAACATACGATCAGCGGCAAGACCGCCGAACTCAGCGAAGCGATCGGCAATGCGCATACCCGTATCGACGGTGTACTCTCGGAACGTTCCGGCACGCTGATGAGCGCGCTGACGGCGGCACAAGACCGGATCGAAACCGGCTTTGCTTCGCGCGCCGGTTCGCTTGAGACGGCGCTGAGCGAAAGCCAGCAGCGACTCGCAGAAACTCTCGACGCCCGGACCACTGCGATCACCACGAGCAACCAAAGGCTCGCGGAGAACCTGGATACCCGCACGAACGGCTTCATCGACGGCCTGCAGGCAATCCACGGCCGTATCGAGGAGACCCTGATCAATCGCGCCGACGAAATTACCACGTCGATCGCCGCCAGCCAGTTGCGCCTCGACAATACGCTGTCGGAGCGAACGGTCGAACTCTCCAGCCTGCTGGCAGCAAGCTCCGATTCCATCGATAGCGTCTTCGAAGGCACGGCGGAGCGCCTGGACACGATTCTTTCGCAACGCACCGGCGCCCTGACAAACGTGCTGACATCATCGACGGCTGCGATCGACAGCGCCTTCGATGGCACCGCGGAGCGTCTGGATACGATCCTTTCGCAACGCACTGGCGCCCTGACAAACGTACTTACCTCGTCCACAGCCGCGATCGACAGCGCCTTCGATGGCACTGCGGAGCGCTTGGATACGATCCTTTCGCAACGCACTGGCGCCCTCGCAAACGTACTGACCTCGTCCACAACTGCAATCGACAGCGCCTTCGATGGGACAGCGGAACGGATCGATACGATCATATCGCAGCGCACCGGCACTCTCGCCAATGTTCTGACTTCCACCGCCGGTGCGATCGAGCATGTTATCGGAGGCACCACCGAGCGCCTCGATGCGCTGCTTTCCGAACGCAGCCGCACGCTTGGCGACACGCTTGCCAGCCAGACAGCGACGCTCGATACGCTTCTGTCCGAGCGGTCGGCAGAGATTTCCGGAACGATGTCTGCCCGCGCGGCTGAAATGGCCGATACGCTGAGCAGCCGTACGGAGGACGTTGCCGACAGCCTCTCCTATCGTGCAACTGCAATCGCCGAGGCCATGGCCGACCGGGTTGGCGATATCGAACAGCAGCTTTCGGGCCGTGTCGCGCAGATCGCCGACAACCTCAGCATCCGCGTCAGCGACATTGCCGGCGCGATGACCAGCACATCGGCGGAGATCGCCAGTGCCCTCTCCGGTCACGCCTCGGAACTGGCCACATCGATGGCAGGTAGGGCCTCCGATATCGAGCAGACCCTTTCCGGCCGCGCCGACCAGTTGGCAACGTCGCTCGCCTCGACCCATGACCAGATCCGGGCAACGCTCGACAATCGGATCAACGCGATCAATGTCGCCGTCAACCATGGAACCGAACAGCTCTCCGACGTGCTGGCCGAACAGGCGACCTCCATCGCCACGACGATCGCCACCAGCGCCAGCATGCTGGAAATGACACTCGAGGAACGGCAGACAGCGCTCGGCAGCACCATCGACAACAGTGCCAGCGCACTCGAGCAACGCATGCTCGCCAGCACCAGCCACGTCGCCACCCAGCTCGGTGAAACCGCCGACCAGATCAGCCGCGCCGCCGATACGCTGACGCACCGGATGGACACGTCGCTTTCCAACATCAACAGCAGCGTTGACCAAACTGGAGCCCGCATCGAAAGCAGCCTCGGTGTTCTGGAAGGCCGCATCCGCGATAGCGTCGGCGGCGTCAGCGACTTCGTCGATGATGCCGGCCAGAAGATCGCCGACACCCTGTCCGCCAGAGTATCCGAACTGGATCGGGTCAGCGACCGTGCGGCTGCGCGCATCGCCGAGAGCCTTGCCGGCCGCACCGAAGAAATCGACCGCGTCGGCAGCATGGCAGCAGCCCGGATCGCCGAAACGCTGTCTGGCCATACGGCCGAATTCGACCAGGTCAGCACAGCCGCCGCCGCGATGATCGCCGATAGCCTTGCTGGTCGTACCGAAGAAATCGACCGTGTCGGCAACGCCGCTGCGGCGCGGATTGCAGAGACGCTGTCTGACCACACAACGGAACTGGATCGGGTCAGCACCGCAGCGGCCGACCGGATCGCCGTGAGCCTGGCAGGCCGGACGGACGAGATCGACCGGATCACCGGTGCGGCTGCAAGCCGCATCGCCGAGACACTCAGCAGCCACACGGCCGAACTCGACCGCGTCACCGCGACTGCGGCAACACGCATCGAAACGAGCATCGAAGGCGGCACTGGCCGCATCGAAGAACGCCTTGGTACGATGGACCGGGCTCTTTCGATCGGTCTCGACAATGTCAGCCGGACGATCGAGGGCAAGGCCGCAGGTCTGGTCACCAACCTGCGCGGCGCTGTCGGCGAGGCAGCCCAGGGCATCGACGCCGAAGCGCTGCGCTCGGCGGAGCTTCTGGCCAAGGCAGGCGAAGACTTCGCCCAGGCAATGGCTGCCCGCCAGGCCGACTTCCAGACCGCCGTGGAAAAGACCGCGGCAACCGCCGCGATGCGCAGCGCCGAACTGGCACGTTCAGTCGGTGAAGCAACCGATGGCGCGGCAGCCAGGATCGCCCAGACGCAGTCGCGTGTGGCTGAGCAGGCATCGTCGCTTCACCAGAACCTCTCCGACGTGGAGAAGGCCCTGGAGGCTCGCGGCAACACGATCCGCACCACTCTCGATGACAGCACTCGCGAGCTTAATTCGATGCTCGCCGGCCGCTCTGCCGAACTGTCTCGTCTCCTTGACGAGCAGGCACGTCCGATCATCGATCAATATGCCGCTACCGGCAAGGAAGCTGCCGACCGCATCAGCGAGGTCGCCCGCGAGAGCGCGGAACGCCTGCGTGCCGAAAACGCCACCTTGCTCGACAGCCTCACGGCCCGCACCGGCGAAACGCTGAACGCAATCTCGATCCGCGCCGAAGAAACCGCCAAGGCGATGAAGATGGTCGAAAACCGTCTGCAATCGACCGCCACCGGTCTGATCGACCAACTGGCGGCAAGCAACAGCTCGATTGCCGGTGTCATCGAACAGGCCAGCGCCAATCTTGGCGCCATGGATCAGCAGCTTGAATCGACGACGGCGCGGTTCTCCGATTCCGCATCGCGTGCATCCGACATGCTCTCCACTTCGACCCGCCTTCTCGAAGGCAAGGTGGACAAGCTGGCAGATATTTCCGGCACGACATTGTCGCAGATCGGCGGCATCGTCGGCCGCTTCGAGGACCACTCGAAAGTCCTCGGCCAGGCATCCGATCTTCTCGCTGCCGCACAGTCCAATCTGGTCAGCACGCTGGAGGAACGCCAAGACGCCCTGCGAACCCTGTCCATCGGTCTCGTCAGCCGTTCCGAAGAGATCGAAAAGACCATGCACGCCCTCGAAGGCTTCGTTGATGGCGCCTTCCAGCGGGCGGAAGATCGCTCGGCGCAGGTCGCAGGCAATCTGCGCTCCGGCATCCAGTCGTCCTTCAGCGATGTCGGCCGTATCCTAAGCGACGCCGAACAGCGCGCCGCATCGGCCGCCGAAGCCATGCGCAATGCCGTCGTCAAGGCCGGCGATGAAGCCAGCATGTCGGTTGAATCGGTTTTCGTACGGGCAGAGGAACGCTCCAACGAAATCGCCAGCAACCTGCGCGCCGGTGTCCAGTCGTCCTTCGCCAATGTCAGCAAGACCTTGTCGGAAGCCGAAGCCCGCGCGGCCTCGGCAAGCGAGGCCATGCGTGCCGCCGTCACCAAGGCCGGCGAAGACGCGGGCCTTTCCGTCGAGGGCGCCTTTGCCCGCGCCGAGGAACGCTCCAAGGAAGTTGCCTCCCGCCTGCGCGGCAGTGTCGGCGCGTCCCTGTCGGACATCGACCGTCTGATGACGGAGACCAGCAAGAAGTCGGATGGCGCCGCCGAGCACATGGGCGAAGCGATCCGCCAGGCTGTCGAAGAAGCGGTCAGCCGCTTCAGCGGCGCCACCGACGAAATCCGCCGCTCGGCCCACGAGATCCGCAAGGAGCTCGACATGACCCGCGAGGAACTGAAGAGAGGCGCTTTCGACCTGCCGGAGGAAGCCAAGGAAAACGCTTCGGTTATGCGCCGCGCGGTTGCCGAACAGATCAAGGCCCTCCAGGAACTCTCCGAAATCATCGGCAAGTCCTCCGGCCAGCTCGAGATCGCCCAACCGGCCCCGCGCCAGCAGGCAGTCGTCCAGCAGCCGGTGCCGCAGGCCGTCGCTTCCGCCCCGCTCCGCGCAGTTGCCCAGCAACCGGTCGTGGAGCAGCGCCGCCAGGACCAGGAGCCGGCCCTTCGCGGCAGCCTCGGCATCGAGCAGCCGCGTCCCCTCGCCCAGCAGCCGGTTGCCCGTCAACCGGAGCCGCAGGCCGGGACGCGCCAGCGTCCGGAAGAAGGCAGCGGCTGGATGCGCGACCTCCTGCGCGGTGCATCGCGCGACGAGGAAACAGCAGTTGCAGCCCCGGCGCAGCGCGCCGGTGAACCTCAGCCTGCCGCCCGCGCCGGCGACAACCGCAATCCGCGCCATGTGATGGAATCGCTGAACTCGCTGTCGGTGGATATCGCCCGCGCGATCGACCACGACGCCTCGGTCGACCTGTGGCGGCGTTACCAGCGCGGCGAGCGCGACGTGTTCACACGCCGGCTCTACACGCTCAAGGGCCAGCAGACGTTCGACGAGATCAAGCGCAAGTACGACCGCGAACCGGAATTCCGCACCGCCGTCGACCGCTACATCGCCGATTTCGAAAAGCTGCTTAGCGACGTCGCCCGCAACGACCGCGACAAGGTGATGACCCAGACTTATCTGACGTCGGATACCGGCAAGGTCTATACGATGCTGGCGCATGCTGCAGGGCGGTTCAGCTAAGCGGACAGTTACAGCAGGACGGGAAAACCAAAGGGCTCAACCGTTTACGGTTGAGCCCTTTTTTCACGTGTTGCACCATGCAATATTCTGCCGTGCGAAAGCTAAAACCGCATGACGCAGAAACGGGGCTGCGGCGGGAGGCGTGAAGATCGGTCAATTCAATACTCCTGGCTGTTTATACTGCGCGAAGTAGCCGTCATTTTTTCCCGATAGATATCGCCCTGCCTTGCCCTCCTGCGCCAAGGCCTAGCCTTTTGGAGTGGAATGTCATAGGCGGGATCGTTTCTGTCGAGCGCGGCGACAAGCAGGTCAGGCTCGCTCGATTCCGAGCACTGTGCGATCCACCTTCCATCCGGGCCGATAAGACATGCAGGGCCTCGTCCGGCGACCTGGGTAGGGGTCGCCGCGGCGATCCATAGACAATTCAACCCGGCATGAGCGCGCAGCGCGACCTGGAAATAGGATGGTATCCCATAGGAAGCAAACAGGACGCCATCGACATCCAACCTCTCATATTCGGAGAAGACCTCCGGGAACTGGGATTCGATACAGATCGCTCAACCGAAACGGTAGCCATCGACCTCAACGAGGCATGGGGCAATTCCTGGTGTGTACCAGCCGCCAAGTTCCGTGTTCGATAGGAACCTCTTGTCGTATCTGGTCAGCAAAACCCCTTCATCGGAAAGTACGTAGAGACTGTTGTGAGGCGGATACCCATCTGTAATGCGATGCGCCCCACCGATCGCAGCGAAAATGCGAAGCGTTCCACACAGGTCCGCGATCGCGCGCAGCTCGGTTTCCTGTTTTGCCCAATCGAACCCGGCCCATTCGGCAGGCGCGATGATCTGAGATTTGGCATAGCCGGAAAGAGCGCCTTCACAGAAAACGATGAGCCTTGCGCCCTCTGCGGCAGCGCGCGTGATCGAAAGGCGTATCGCCGCGCCGTTGGCGGAAATATCAGATGAGACGAAGGTCTGCGCGGTCGCCAGCTTCATATGCCCCCCCTTATCGACGCGAATCATCCCGTTGGTCGTTGGCAGCGAACGATTTTAACCGATGCGGAGACGGAAGCGACGACAACATGGGTGCATAAAAAAGGCGGCCACCCGGGCCGCCTTTTGTCGCTTGAAGCCCTAAGACCTCAATGTTCCTTGTTGGCGTAGACCGACTTCTTCGTCAGATACAGCAGGCCGGAGAAGATCACCAGGAAGACAAGGACCATGAAGCCCGTCCGCTTGCGCTCTTCCAGATGCGGCTCTGCAGCCCACATCAGGAACGCCGAGACATCCTGCGCATACTGGTCGACCGTTTGCGGCGCACCGTCGTCATAGGTGACCTGGTCGTCGGAGAGCGGCTTTGCCATGGCGAGAGACATGGAGGCGTTGAAGTATGGATTGAAATGCGTGCCTTCAGGGACAGCCACACCTTCCGGCGGCTCGTGGTAGCCGGTCAGCAGCGAATGGATGTAATCCGGTCCGCCTTCCTGATACTGGGTGAAGATATCCCAGATGAACAGCGGGAAACCACGCTCGACGCCGCGCGCCTTGGCGAGCAGCGACATATCAGGCGGAGCCGCACCATTGTTGGCCGCAGCGGCCGCTTCGTCGTTCGGGAACGGCGACGGGAAGTGATCGGATGCCACGGCCTTGCGGGTGAACATTTCCCCCTCGCCGTTCGGTCCGTCCTGAACCTCATAGTTTGCGGCGAAGGTCTTTACCTGTCCGTCCGAATAGCCGAGATCTTCCAGCGTGCGGAAGGGGACGAGCTTCATCGAGTGGCAGGCGGAACAGACTTCGGTGTACACCTTGAGGCCGCGCTGCAGCTGACCCTTGTCATAGTGACCAAAGGGACCGGCAAAGCTCCAGTCGATGTTCTTCGGCTTCAGGATCGGAAAGTGCGCATTGGCGACGGCGTGCTCGGTCGCCTCCTTCAGATCGTGCTCTTCTTCCGCCGCATAGGCTGCGGCACCCAGAAGACCGGCTGCGAGTGCGAGCGACAGGATGCTTGTAACAAGCTTTTTCATCGGTTCAGTTCCTCTCAGCCGCGCTCAGTTCTTGTTCTTCTTTTCCAGAACCGCTTCCGTGATCGAATTGGGAATGCGCTTCGGGGTTTCAATCAGACCGAGAACCGGCATGATGACGAGGAAGAATGCAAAGTAGTACAGCGTGCCCAGCTGGGCCATCAGGGTGTAGAGATCGGTCGGTGCGCGCGAGCCGAGCCAGCCGAGCAGGATGGCATTGGCAACGAAGATCCAGAAGAACAGCTTGTACCAGGGACGGTAGACGGCCGAGCGAACCTTCGAGGTGTCAAGCCAGGGCAGGAAGAACAGGATGATGATCGAACCGAACATCACCAGAACGCCGCCGAGTTTGGAGTCGATCGGGCCGATGTTGAAGGTGATGGCGCGCAGCATTGCGTAGAACGGCAGGTAGTACCATTCCGGAACGATGTGGGCCGGGGTCTTCAGCGGGTTGGCCATGATGTAGTTGTCGGGATGGCCGAGGTAGTTCGGCATGTAGAAGACGAACCAGGCATAGGCGATCAGGAAGACCGAAACGCCGAGCGCATCCTTCATAGTCGCATAGGGAGTGAAGGCAACCGTGTCCGTCTTGGTCTTGACTTCGACGCCAGTCGGGTTGGTCTGGCCGACCACGTGTAGCGCCCAGATGTGCAGCACGACGACGCCGGCGATCATGAAGGGCAAGAGGTAGTGCAGCGAGAAGAAGCGGTTGAGCGTCGGTTGATCGACGGCGAAACCACCGAGCAGGAACTGCTGCAGCCATTCACCAATCAGAGGGAACGCAGAGAAGAAGCCGGTGATAACCGTAGCCCCCCAGAACGACATCTGCCCCCAGGGAAGCACGTAGCCCATGAAGCCGGTCGCCATCATCAGGAGATAGATGACAACGCCGAGGATCCAGAGGATTTCACGCGGCGCCTTGTACGAACCGTAGTAGAGGCCACGGGCGATATGCAGGTAGACAGCGATGAAGAAGAAGGATGCGCCGTTAGCGTGCATGTAGCGCAAGAGCCAGCCATGGTTCACGTCGCGCACGATCTTTTCGACGGAGACGAAGGCAACCGAGACTTCAGCGGCGTAATGCATCGCCAGAACGACGCCTGTGAGGATCTGGATGACCAGCATCACCGAGAGCATCGCGCCGAAGGTATAGGCATAGTTCAGGTTGCGCGGAACGGGGTAGGAAATGAAGCTGTCATGCACCATCCGCGGCAGCGGCAGGCGCGAATCGATCCACTTCTCGATACCGTTCGTCGGCGTGTAGGTTGAATGATCCCCACTCATGTTCAGTATTCCCCTCAGCCGATCTTGATGACTGTGTCAGTAGCAAAAGCAAAGGTCGGAACCGCAAGGTTCTCAGGTGCCGGACCTTTCCGGATTCGGCCGGCCGTATCGTAGACCGAGCCATGGCAGGGACAGAACCAACCATTGTATTCGCCGGCCTGACCAAGCGGCACACAGCCGAGATGGGTGCAGGAGCCGATCATGACAATCCAGTTTTCCTTGCCCTTGCCGGCCGAGCGATCAAGGCCGGTAGCCTGTGCGTCGGCAGGAAGGTTGGCGTTGCGCGCGACCGGGTCCTTCAGGTCGCCAAGTGCTACGGCATCGGCTTCCTTGACTTCTTCGTCGGTGCGGTTGCGAATGAACACCGGCTTGCCGCGCCACTTGACGGTCAGCGACATGCCCGGCTGCAGGCTCGAGACATCCACTTCGATCGAAGCGAGCGCAAGCGTCGAGGCATCGGGCCGCATCTGGTCGATGAAGGGCCAGGCGACTGCGGCCGCACCGACCACACCTGCCATCCCGGTGGTCAAGTAAAGGAAATCGCGGCGAGTAGGCTCGCCAAGGGTTTCGCTTGATGTCTCGTGTTCGCTCACGGCTAAACCATCCTCTCACGCAATGTTTGCGGAAACCGCACTGTCCCCGGCGCCGATCCGCGCCCCGTGCTGACACTTGAGCGAAAGAAGCGCGCCAAATCAATAAGCCGATGCACGATTCGGGCAAAACTTTCGCTTTTCCGCCTCATACATCAAAACCGGGCAAACCTCGCGCATCAAACAAACGGCAGATTCCCCGGCAATCCGGCGCGTTCTATGCTTGATCGCTGGTGATGTCTAGCCTTGAGCGCAAGAGGTGAGCCACAATGTCGCGGGAAAACCGAAGCCAATGTTCGCAAACCGCTTTTCGCTGTCCGACATGGTCAGAACACGGCTTTGCCGGGTCTGCCGGCGACGGTTTTTCAGAGTGCTATTCGGCCGCCGCGTCGCGGGCCAGGAAGCCGCCGGACTGGCGTAGCCAGAGGTCGGCGTAAAGGCCGCCGGCTGCGATCAATTGGTCATGAGTCCCGTCTTCAACGATCCGGCCCTCGTCCATGACGATCAACCGATCGAGCGCCGCGATGGTGGATAGCCGATGCGCGATCGCCAGCACCGTCTTGCCATACATCAGGCGATCGAGATTGGACTGGATGGCGGCCTCGACTTCCGAATCGAGAGCAGAGGTCGCCTCGTCCAGAACGAGGATAGGCGCATCCTTCAGCATAACCCTTGCAATCGCCACCCTCTGGCGCTGGCCGCCGGAGAGCTTGACGCCACGCTCGCCGACATGGGCGTCGAAACCCTTGCGGCCGCGCTGGTCCTGCAACTGCTCTATGAAACCGAGCGCTTCAGCCTTCCTCGCCGCCTCTCTCAGACCGTTTTCATCGGCGTCCGGCCGACCAAAGAGGATGTTGTCCCGGATCGACCGGTGCAGCAGCGACGTATCCTGGCTGACGACGCCGATCTGCGTGCGCAGTGATTCCTGTCGCACCGTGGCAATGTCCTGTCCGTCGATCAGGATACGGCCGGCCTCCAGATCGTAGAAGCGCAGCAGCAGATTGACGAGCGTCGTCTTGCCTGCCCCGGACCGGCCGACAATTCCGACCTTTTCGCCCGGTCTGACGACCAAAGACAGATTTTCGATGACGCCGTAGCCCTTGCCGTAATGGAAGCGGATGTTTTCGAAGCGGATCGCCGGGCTCTTGACGACGAGGCTTGGCGCATTCGTCTGGTCCACCAACTGGACCGGCTGCGAAATCATCTCGGCGGCATTCTGGATCGTGCCGATATTGCGCATGATGCCGTTGAACTGCACCATCATGCGGCTGAGCAGGAAATTCAGCCGCAGGATGAGCGCCATCGTGAAGGCGACCGCGCCCGAACTGATCGATCCGGAAAGCCAGAGATCGACGCTGAAGCCTGCCATCGTCACGATCATGATCCCTGACAGAAGCGCCATGGAGGCACGCACGCCGGTGATGAACCGGGTGAAGCGGATGATCGTGTCCTGGAAGATGTCGAACCCCTGCCGCATGTAGCGGTCGTTTTCCTCGTCGCGCGCGAACAACTTCAGCGTCTGCATGTTGCTGTAGGCATCGACCATGCGGCCGCTGAGCATCGAGGATGCCTCCGCCGTCTCCTTGGAATGCAGGCGTATCCGCGGCACGAAGTAGCGCGCAAGGAAGGCGAAGCCGATCAGCCAGAGAAGTACGACGACCGCCAGCGACATGTCGAGCTGGCCCACCAGTACCAGCGTCGAGACCGAATAGATGCCGACGAACCAGACGCTTTCCATCAGGGACGTGACGACATCGCCAACCGCCTGCCCGCCCGACCAGACCTTGGTGACGATGCGGCCGGAAAAATCGTTCTGGAAGAAGGACAGCGATTGCCTGGCGACATGCAGATAGGATTGCCAGCGGACCAGGTTGTAAAAACCCGGAGTGATCACCTGCTGGTCGACCAGCGACATCAAAAGCGAGACCACGAAGCGCACAATGCCGATCAGGACAAGCATACCGAACAACTCGGCTCCATGGGCTGCGAGCAGCCCGCTCCAGCCATCGTTTGGCTTGACGGTGGCGAGAATATCGACGACGCGGCCGACGAACCAGAACAGCGTCGCCTCGATCGCCGCCGTCATGCCGCCCAGGACGAGCATGGCAATGAACGGTGCCTTCGCCTGCCTTATGTAGAACCAGACGTAGGGGATCAGCCGCTCGGGCGGCTGCAATCCGTCGCGCGCCGCGAAGGGCTGTATCCAGTTTTCGAACAGGGCAAAAATGGCGCGCAGGATCATGGTTCCGATATAGGCGCTTTCGCCGTTGCGGCAAAGCACCGGTCGAAATGTGTCCAAAATTTCATGTTTGGCGGGCTGTCATGCCCCCCAAGACACGGGCCCAAACCCACCAGGTGGTCAAGGCGGCAGCACAAAGCCAAATGGCGATGATCACAACAAGACCGGCGCGGCTGACAGGACGACCATGGCGCTCTGCGGCGGTGGCGCGAAACTCCTTCATGAGACCAACAGGCACCAGTTTCACGGCCAGCAGAATACCGAGCGGCACAATTAAAAGGTCATCGAGGTAACCGAAAACCGGGATGAAGTCCGGAATGAGGTCAATCGGAGATAGTGCATAGGCGGCAACGGCACCGGCAACCAGCTTTGCCGCAAGCGGCGTTCGACGGTCTCGCGCGGCGATCCACAAAGCCACGACATCCCGCTTGATCTGCCGCGCCCAGCGTGTCGCATTCTCTAAAAAGGCGCTGAACACCACATCGCACCTCGTCTTGCCACCAACAGCGTCCGTTTCAACGAATCAAGATCTCGATGCTCTTTCTAACAGCAGACCACCGCGAATCGATCGTGATCCGCGGTGGATCTTGCGCGCGTCGACGCGATGGTCGCCGAACGCGCCGGAAGCGAACCTATTCCGCCGCCACTTCCTTTTCCGCATCGTCGGCAATGAAGCCACCAGACTGCCTCGACCAGAGATCGGCATAAAGGCCGCTCTTCGCGATCAGCTCGGCATGGCTGCCGGTTTCGACGATCTTGCCAGCTTCCAGGATGACCAGCCGGTCCATCTCCGTCAGCGTCGACAGGCGGTGGGCGATCGCGATCACCGTCTTGCCCTTCATCAGGGCGAAGAGGTTTTCCTGGATCGCGGCTTCTACTTCCGAATCGAGCGCCGACGTTGCCTCGTCGAGCACCAGGATCGGCGCGTCCTTCAGGAAGACGCGGGCGATCGCGATGCGCTGGCGCTGGCCGCCGGAGAGCTTGACGCCCCGTTCGCCGACCTGCGCATCCAGCCCCTTGCGGCCCTGGTTATCCTCGAGCAACTCGATGAAGTCCCAGGCATTGGCCCGCTTGGCAGCGGCGATGATATCGGCATCATCAGCCTCGGGATGACCATAGGCGATGTTGTCGCGGATCGACCGGTGCAACAGAGACGTATCCTGCGTCACCACGCCGATCTGCGCGCGAAGGCTATCCTGCGTTGCCGCAGAAATATCCTGCCCGTCGATCCGGATCGTACCCGCTTCGAGATCGTAGAAGCGCAACAGCACGTTCATCAGTGTTGTCTTGCCCGCACCCGAGCGCCCGACCAGACCAATCTTTTCGCCCGGCTTGATGGCGAGAGACAGATTGTCGATGACGCCCTTGTTCTTGCCGTAGTGGAAACGGATGTTCTCGAACGCGATCGCCCCGTGCGGCGCCTTCAGAACCTTGGCGTTGTCGTTGTCGACAATGTCATGCGCCTTGGTCATCATGCTCATGCCGTCATAGACGGTGCCGATGTTTTCGAACAGCGCCGAGACCTCCCACATCACCCATTGCGACATGCCGTTAATGCGCATGGCCAGGGCCACGGCAATGGCGATGGAGCCAACCGACATACCGCTGTGCATCCAGAAATAGATGCCGAGCGCCGAAATCGAAAACAGCGCAATGCAGTTGTTCGTATAGACGAGCACGTGGAACAGCGTCACCTTGCGCATCTGCCGATGAACGGCCTGCAGGAACACGTCCATGCTTTCCTTGGCATAAACCTCTTCGCGGCCCGCATGAGAAAACAGCTTCACGGTGGCGATGTTGGTGTAACTGTCGACGACTCGGCCCGTCATCATCGAGCGCGCGTCGGCCTGATCCTTGGAGATCTTGCGCAGGCGCGGCACGAAATAACTGACGATGCAGACATAGACGATGATCCAGATGACCAGCGGCGCCAGCAGCCGCCAGTCGGCCGCCGCAACGACGACAAGCATCGAGACGAAATAGCTGACGACATAGACGAAGACGTCGAGGATCTTCATCACCGTTTCGCGCACGGCAAGCGAGGTCTGCATCACCTTGGTGGCAACGCGGCCGGCAAACTCGTTGGCGAAAAAGGTCATGCCCTGGCGCAGCAGATAACGATGCATCTGCCAGCGCGCGATCATCGGATAATTGCCGAGCAGCACCTGATGCATGATGATCGAATCGAAGGCGACGACGGACGGCAGGCCGATCAGGATCAGCGCGCCCATCCAGAACAGCTTCGTGCCCTCGCTCTCAAGGAACGTTTCCTGCTTGGCCGAGGACAACCAGTCGACGACATTGCCGAGAAACTGGAACAGCGCTACCTCACCGATGGCGATCAGCATGGTGCAGACCGACATGGTCAAAAGCCACGGGGCCGCCGGCTTGGTATAGTGCCAGCAGAAGGCAAACAGACCCTGCGGCGGAACCGTGGGCTCCTCGGCAGGATAGGGATTGAGGCGGGATTCAAACCAGCCGAACATTATCAAGCTCCTTCAGGAATCCAGTGAAGGAAGGCGGGAATCCCCGCATTCATCGATCCGAAATTTAAAACCGGAAAAAACAGCTCAGTTACACACGAGACGTATTCGTCCGGAAAGCGGGCGGTCGCGCGCGATGGTGCCGTATCAGGAAAAGCGCGAAACCGGTCAGTCCAACTGGACTGGAGACACAGCCTGGAGGCTGGTGGTCATTCGAATATCCATGCATGCCTCCTGTGGTTCGCGTTGAAGATGTGGAAGACATAGAATGTTTTGCCGGGATATGCCAGATTGTCGCAGCCACTTTTTTCATCACTTCAGGCTCTCGGCGGTTCCTGTTGCCATTACGGCACAGATTGATTACGGGCATTGATGAACCCCATCAGACTTGTTGATATGTCACCACATTCACTCCGCATCGCCCTCTATCAGCCCGACATTCCCGGCAATACGGGGACGATTCTTCGCCTTGCCGCATGCCTTGGCCTCGCCGTCGATATCATCGAACCGGCGGGCTTCGACTTGTCCGACAAGAACCTCAAGCGCGCCGGCATGGACTACATCGCCTCGGTGACGCTCACGCGGCACGTCAACTGGGAACGCTTCGAAGAGGTCCGGCTTGCGGAGGGACGCAGATTGATCCTGGCCTCTACCAAAGCCGCCGAACCGTATACGCGCTTCCGCTTCCAGCCCGGCGACACCCTGCTGTTCGGCCGCGAAAGCGCCGGCGTTCCCGATCACGTTCACGACAAGGCGGACGGCCGGGTGATCATCCCCATGGTCGAGGGGCAGCGGTCGCTGAACGTCGCCATGTCGGTGGCAATGATTGCCGGCGAGGCGATCCGGCAGGTCTCGGGCTGAAGCCCGCCGGCTTGCCTCATGCTGCGACCGCACCGTAGGCGTTTTCGGCGCGGGCGACCTTCAGAGCCCTCGCCCACCATTTCAGCCGCCGCAGCATGACTAGAAGTCCGGCTTTTGCTTCGGCAGCCTTGAAAGGATTGCCGGCGGCGTCGAACTGCGCCCATACATTCGAAAAACTGACGGTGTCGCGAATCGTGACGGTATGCAACTCCGCAAAGACCTGGCGCAGTTGTTCAACGGCACGCAGTCCGCCGGAGACGCCACCATAGGAGATGAACGCGACGGGCTTTGCGTGCCAGGGCTCGTAGCAGCTGTCGATCATTTCCTTGAGCGCGGCCGGATAACCATGGTTGTATTCCGGCGTCACCACGATGAAAGCATCGGCCTCGGCAATCTTCGCTTCCAGCGAAGCCTCGCTCACGGCCGCCTCCTCGGCGGTGCCCTTGAATTGGAGCGGATCAATGAGAATGACGCGAAAGCCACTCTCCGCCCACAATTCCGTCAAGGCCCAGTTGACGACGGTGTCGCAAAAGCGCCCCTGCCGCGCGCTGCCATAGACGACGGCGATGGTCATTTTCTCATTCATACCTACGAATGCTCCGTTGTTGGACCGTTGGAGCTCATGGTATAGAACCTCAACTAAAGTTGAGGTCAATAGACATGCAGGAAAAAAATGGAACCGATCTGCCGCGTCGCGAACTGACGGTCGGAGAGGTCGCCGCCCGCAGCGGCGTCGCAGTCTCGACGCTGCATTTCTACGAGACCAAGGGGCTCATCAAAAGCATGCGCAGCAGCGGCAATCAGCGCCGCTACCCCCGCAGCGTGCTGCGCCGCATCGCAGTCATCAAGATCGCCCAGCGCACCGGCATACCGCTCGCCGACATTCAGAAGGAGCTCTCCGCCCTGCCCGACGACCGGCAATTGCTGGCGAGCGACTGGGCGCACCTGTCGGAAAACTGGAAGGCCGATCTGAACGAACGAATCACCAAGCTCACCGCCTTGCGCGACCAGTTGACGTCCTGCATCGGCTGCGGTTGCCTCTCGATGCGCGACTGTCCGCTGCGCAACCCCTACGACACGCTGTCGGAAAAAGGCACAGGCGCCTATCTGATCGAGCATGCAGGCGAGGAACAGGACTAGATTAGCGGCGGACCTGCTTGAGCGGGTCGCGAGATTTCGCCAGCCTCTGCAGAGCCAGCATGCTGACAAGCGTGCCGAGCGAACTGGCGAACGCAATGGCGAGCGCTGCGCGATTGCCATAACTGCTGAGAACATAGGTGAAGAATGGCGGAGCCGCGGCAAAAGCGAGATTGAGCGGCAAGGCGAGGCGCGCGGCGACCCCGGCATAGTCGGCAGGCGTGAAAAACACCAAAGGCAGCGTCGCCCGGCTGACCGACATGGCGCCGCTCGAAAGCCCGTAGAGTAACAGGAAAAGCAGGATCGACCATTTCGCTCCGCCGCCGAGCGCCAAGACGACCAGGCATACCGGCATGATCGCAGCCGCTACCACACCGGTCGCGAGGCCATTCCACCGGTTACCACCAAGAAAATCGAACAACCGCGCCGACATCTGGACCACGCCGATCGCCGAGCCGAAGCCGACGGCGAGGTAGTCGGCGACATCAAAGCTCCGGAACAGGTCGATGACGACAAGCTGGAAGCCCCAGGTGATGAAGCCGTTGAGCGCGATCGCCGCCGTGATCAGCACGACGACCCGGCGTCGGCGCTGTGTCGGTCCACCCGCTGTCTCAGTCTCCCGTTTGGAAGCGGCGGGTGCTGTCTTCGGCAGGGCGAACAGATGCAGCGGAAGGCAGACGAACAGCATCAGGCAGCCATATATCAGCGAAACGCCGCGCCAGCCGAATTGCGCCTGCAGAAAATCCGTCGCCGGCCATGAGAGGCTGGGCGCCAGCGCCATGAACAGCATCTGTGCGCCGATGGCGCGCCGGGCACCCTCACCCGCCAGTTCCGCGAGGAAGACATGCGCCGACGTCGTCAGGCATGCAGCGCCGGCGATACCGAAGATGCCCCATGCGATGAAATAGGTGATGGCCCCGCCGGAGGCCGCCAGCAGCCATAGGCCCGGAACCGCGATCAGCGCGCCGCCTGCCAGCACCAGGCGTGCGCCGCATCTGCGGTAGAACCCGCCGACGAAAGGCGAGCAGGCGGCCATGACGAGAAGCATCACAGTCGGCCCAAGAAAAATCGTCGCGCGGCTGAGCGCGAGATCCGCGGCCATGGCTTCGCCGGTGACCGAAATCGCCATGAACAGCGCACCCCAGCCGATGATCTGGGTGATGGAAAGGATGACAACTGAGCGCGAAACGGGCGAGCGCAGAAAAGGCATAGCGGAGCTTTTGGGAAGAGGCCCGAATCGGGCAAGGCGTAAATCAGGAACGACTATGCAGCTTGACGATCGAAAAACCAGCAGATTGAAGCATCAATCAGCGCTTGGCAGGCGTCGCATGGTGAACTCGATCTCGTCGCCGTCCAGCTGACGCCAGCTCTCGACCTCGGTCCAGTAGGCGGCTTTTGGCCAGGCATCAAACCATTCCTGCGCCTTCTCGCGGGCATGGATGCGATCAAGCCGAAACGTCTCGCGAACGAACAGGCCGTCGCTTCGCTTCGGGTTGCCGCTTCGATGCCGGGCGATCTGACGTTTCAAGCCGTCGAGCGGCGGCCCTGCCGGAATCCTTGCCATAAGCTCACCTTTCACCAGTCGAGCCTCTGCATCAAAGATAGGGAGATATTCCTGCTTTTGCGAGTCCGAATTTCATCGCGCTCGCCCTGCGGCAGACTGACCGACAGCGTTCTGCGCCGTTGCCAGGCATGGCAAAAATATGAACTGTCAGCCAATATGCGAATCGGCGGGTTTTGCCGTTCAAAGTCATGCCAGACAGGATTATTTTCATGGAACGACCGGACTTGCCACAGGGACTGCCCCTGGATATCGAGGACAAGAAGGCTAGGGCCAGGGCATGGTTCGAAGCCCTGCGCAATAGCATTTGTGCCGCATTCGAAACCATCGAGGATGAACTGGCCGGGCCGCTCTCCGACCGCGAACCGGGCCGTTTCGTTGGCAAGGACTGGCTTCGCGATGAAGGCGCCGGCGGTGGCGGGCGCATGTCGATGATGGAAGGCCGCGTCTTCGAAAAGGTCGGCGTCCACACCTCGACCGTGCATGGCGAATTCTCGCCGGAGTTCCGCGCCCAGATACCCGGTGCCAGCGAAGACCCGAATTTCTGGGCGTCAGGCATTTCGCTGATCGCTCATCCGGTCAATCCGAACGTGCCGGCCGTGCACATGAACACCCGCATGGTCGTCACCACCAGCCACTGGTTCGGCGGCGGTGCCGACCTGACGCCGGTACTCGATCGCCGCCGCACGCAGGCTGATCCGGATACGATGCTGTTTCACAAGGGTATGGAAATCGCCTGCAAGCGCCATGCCGTTGCCGACTACCCGCGCTTCAAAGAGTGGTGCGACGAGTATTTCTTCCTGAAGCACCGAAATGAGGCGCGCGGCATCGGCGGCATCTTCTTCGACTGGCAGCATTCCGATGAAGAGAAAGGCGGTTGGGAGGCCGATTTCGCCTTTACCCAAGATGTCGGCAAGGCTTTCAGCCTGATCTATCCGAAGATCGTGCGCGCCAATTTCAACAAGCCCTGGACCGAGGAAGACCGCGACGAACAGCTGGTGCGCCGCGGCCGCTACGTCGAATTCAACCTGCTCTACGACCGGGGGACGATCTTCGGGCTGAAAACCGGCGGAAATGTCGATTCGATCCTGTCGTCGCTGCCGCCAGTGGTCCGCTGGCCCTGAAGAAAGCCTGCCAAAATGCAAAAATCCGGCCGCGCGAACGGCCGGATTTTTTGTTTTCTGAATGCAGCGTTAGTCGCAGATCTTGATTCTGCGGATGTGCAGGTTGCCCCATCGGTCCCAGCGCTTCACCTTCTTGATGTAGCAGGATGGCTCGTAGTAATCGCCGCCGTAATATCCGCCGCCATAGTAGCCGGTGTTATAGAACCCGATCGAGAAGCCACCGTGATGATGACCATGGTGGTGGTGATGACCGTGGCCGCCGGCCTGCGAGGGAGCGGCAAACGAGATGGCGGCGATGGCGGCGACGGCGGCGGAAATAATGAACTTGCGCATGATGGTCTCTCCTCTGTTGGTTGCTGACGAGTTCGTCTCATCCAGTGATCCAACAGTCCCATGAACCGCTTAGCCGCGCTGTTTCAGATGGAACACGGCCGAACAAAAGCGTTTCGGCTGCGTTGTAGGCGGAGAACCAACATTGGAGATTTGAGCCATGGTCTTCAAGGCGCGCACATTTTACGGTGGGACACCGGAAGAGATTTTTGCCCAGGATCAGGCGGATCTGGAAACGCGGGTTGCCAATTGCCTGGCGACTGTGGACGGGCTCGATGCCTCCGATGTTTCGGTTGTCTCGAAGGGAAACACGATCCTGTTGACGGGCACTGTCGCGACCATCGAAGAGGCTGAAAGAGCCGAAGAAGCCGCAAGAACCATCGAGGGCGTAGCCGAGATCGTCAACCGGATCGCGGTCGCCTGATCAGATCGCCTTCAGCGTCCAGCCGACAATATCGGCGGCGACTTCTGCAAAAGCCCCGTCGAGCGCAGCGACGAAGGCGACCGGTCCGCTGCCACGCACAGGCACGATAGCGCGAAAGGCTTTCTGTGCACCGACGGTGCCATTGCGATCGTTGAGGATCTTGGCAAAGATTTCGACGATGGCCGTATCCGCCCCCTCGGTCGATATCTCGAACGACCGGATTTCGGTGATCACCTGATAGTCGATCGCAAGCCCCTCGCCCGGTTTGCCGACGCCACCGATCTTGCCGGTATTCTCGAAAGCCTGGACGAGCTTCGCCTGAACCATCTTCGGAAGGCGGTCGCTCCACTGAGATTTTGCCAGATACTGGATTTCGGAGCCGGACAGCCGGATGACAACCTGATCGCTGTCGAGCGCCTTCAGTGCAGTCGGCTCAGGAACAAGTATCTGCTTGCTCGTCGAGGACGGGCCTTCGATGATCGGCGAAGCGGACAGGCTATAGGTGTCGTTGTTGGCCTTGCCGGCGCAGCCCGATAGTGCTGCGATGAGAAGGAAAGCTGTGCAGGCCCGGATCAATCCTGCCTTTCGACCACACGGAACACCGGGAAAATTCATTGCAAACACTATCCTTCGTCAATCGCCAGCAACTTAGAGGCTGATCCGGCCAAGACAAGCCAAAAAGCGGTCAACCCGATGAGGACACAGCAAAAATCCGGCAAGGATTGCAGCCTTGCCACGCCTGATCCACGACCGGGAAGAAAATATGCGATTCGAAACGTGATCCGGAAGAAACTGCACGCCCGAACAGCGGACAGAATCAGCGGATCAACGGCGCGTCCGGCCGTCATACTGCTTGACGGTTTCGCCGCCGAACAACAGCCGTTGCGGGTCCTTGTCGAAAGTGGAAATCGTGTTGTCCAGCGTTTGAACCGTGCGCCGCGTCTCGCTGACCAGAGCGTCGATATCGCGTAGTCCCGATCCGGAGAACCGTTTCAGATTTTCCGCGATCGGACCGATCTGCGCGTTGAGATTGTCCGCCATCTTGCGGAATGAAGCGAGCGTCGCACGGGCATCCGCCGACAGCGACGGCGCGTCCGCATCGCCGAGGAAGCCGTCGAGCTTGACCAGGATACCATCGACGCGGCTGGAAGCGGCATTCAGCTTGTTGGCCATCTGGGTGACGTCCGTGATCGTCCGGTCGATATCGTTCTGGCGGCTTTTGATCCGATCAGCGAACTCAGCGATCGAGGCGACCGTCTTGCGCGCGTCGGCGCTGGCGGCCGATATGTCGTTGACAACGCCACTGACCTTCTGGGGCTCGATGGCCGCAATCAACGTGTCGACGCGATCGAGTGATGCGGAGGCTTTTTCGCCGAACCGCTGATAGGTCTCGGCGGTATGCTTGAACGTGGCAATAGTGTCGGCAACGCTGCTGGAGGCGCCGCTCAGATCATCGCTCATCTTCTCGACATTGCTGACAATGTGGTCGATCTTCTTCGGATCGACGGATTTCACCAAAATGTCTGCCGCTGAAAGCGTCGAATCGAGCTTGCCGGCTGCAGCAGTGATCGAAGTCGACAGAGCGCTGACGCTCTTCAGGAATTCATCGATGCCTTCGGAATTATCGGCCAGCGACTTGCTGAATCGTTCGGCATTGGAAATCGTGTGCGTCAGCGGGACCCGCACATCCTTGACAAAGCCCTGAATGTCGCCGATCGCGTCATTCGCCCGATCCATGATCTTGTCGGCCGTCGCCAGAAGGCTGGTCACACTGGATTGGTCGGCCGTCATCTGGGCCGAGGTCCCGGTTTCCAGCGCCTTCGTCAGAATATTCTCCTCACCCTTGTTGCCGCCGCTGAGCTCGATATAGGCCGCCCCGGTCAGCCCCTGGATTTCCAGCGTCGCTGTGGTTGACTTCAGCACGGGCGCGTCGGCGGAAACCTCGGTGACGGCAACGGAATAGCGCGGGTCGTTGGAGTTGATGGCCAGATTGCGGACGGAGCCGACAGGGATGCCGTTGAAGCGCACCGGCGAACCAACGCTGAGGCCGTTGGCCGATCCGGGAATGCTGATCACCAGCTCCACCATTTGGCCGCTGCGGCCATATTGGGACATCCAGTAGACGAAGCCGAAGGCCGCGAAGATGACCATGACGGTGAAAAATCCGACGATGGCGTAGTTGGCTTTTGTTTCCATTGCTACCGGTACCCTTGGGGGACGCCGCAAACGCGGCTCCTTGCTTCGATCAAATCATTTGTGCGGCGCCAAAACGTGCGGTGCCGTCAGGAAACCTTCTTGTCGTTATCGCGGACGATCGAGCGCGCACGCTTACCCTGGAAATAGGACTTCACCCACTCATCGTCGCAGGCCAGCATATCCTCGATCGTACCTTCGACCAGAACCTTCTTCTTCCCCAGTACAGCGATCCGGTCGCAGACCGAAAACAGGCTGTCGAGGTCGTGCGTCACCATATACACGGTCAATCCCAGGGTGTCGCGCAGTTTGGCGATCAGGTTGTCGAACTCCGCAGCCCCGATCGGGTCGAGCCCGGATGTCGGTTCGTCGAGGAAAACCAGGTCCGGATCGAGCGCCAGCGCACGCGCCAAGGCCGCCCGCTTGATCATGCCGCCGGACAATTCCGACGGGAATTTGTCCGCCGCCTCCGGTGCAAGGCCCACCATGTCGATCTTCAACCGCGCCAGTTCGTCCATCAGATCCTGCGGCAGATTGAGATACTCCCGCATCGGTACCTGGATGTTTTCCTTGACCGTCAACGATGAGAATAGAGCGCCGTGTTGGAACAGCACCCCAAGCCGCATATCGAGCTCCATGCGCTCTTCTTCGCTGACCGCATCATACTCGACACCGAGAATCTTGATCGATCCCGACCGGCGGGGAAGCAGGCGCAGAACGGTGCGCATCAGCACTGACTTTCCCGTGCCTGACGCGCCGACGAAACCGAGGATTTCGCCGCGGTAGATATCGAGGTTGAGCTTGTCGAGGACGATATTGGAACCGAAGCCGACTGTCAGATCCTGCACGGACAGGACGATCTCCGAAGCGTTTTCACCGCGTTCGTTTTCCCCATTTGCGGTTACGTCTTCTCTCGGTTCCACCGACAAAACCTCTTCCATCAGAAATCGATCGATGCGTAGAACATCGCAAAGAGGCCATCGACGAGAATGACCACGAAGATCGACTTCACCACCGACTGGGTTACGTGTTTGCCGAGCGATTCGGCGCTGCCGCCGACTTTCAGGCCTTCGACGGCGGCAACGACACCGATGATCAGCGCCATGAACGGTGCTTTGATCATACCGGCGAGCACGGACGAAAAATCGACCGCCTCCTGAAGCCGCGCCAGAAAGGTCGCAAAGGTGATACCGGAATAGCTCCAAGCGACCACCGCAGCCCCCGTTAGCGCCGCGAAGTTGGCGATGATGGTCAAAAGCGGCAATGCCACCGTGAGCGCCACGAGCCGCGGAAATACGAGCACGCCGATCGGGCTGAGGCCCATGACCTTCAGCGCGTCGATCTCTTCGCGCATCTTCATCGAGCCGATCTCGGCCGTGATCGCGCTGCCGGAACGACCAGCGATCATGATGGCGGTCAACAGAACGCCGATTTCGCGCAATTGCAAAATGCCGACCAGATCGACGACGAACAGTTCGGCGCCGAAATAGCGAAGCTGGAAGGCGCCCTGCTGGGCGATGATCGCGCCGATCAGGAACGACATCAACGTGATGATCGGCACAGCCTGGACGCCCATGCGGTCGATCTGGTTGACGATGGCAGCCGGCGACAGCCCGCTGTGGCGCCCTAGCTTGAGCTGCGCACCGCGAACCGCCGAGCCGAGAATGAACATCGCGGCGATCGTGTCTTCCCATGCCGACATCACCGCCTCGCCGATCGGGGCAAAGAATCGCGCGAAAGCGGAGCCGAACTTCTTCTTCTCCTCGGACGGCTCCGGCAGTTCCTCAGGCAGCGCACCGAGAAGCTCGACGTAACGGGGCTTGTCGCTGGTCAACTTGACGTCGCCAAGCTTGCTCATGAAGCGGCGGATAACCCAGGCGCCGGCCGTATCCATGGCGGTAATGGCGCTGAGATCGACTTCGCCCGCTTCCCCACCCTTGGACGCCAGTTCGTCCAGCCGGGGCGTGACGGTGTGAATGGATACGCTACGCCAATCACCGCTGAAACGGTAGATTCGGGCGCCATCCTTGCCAGCTTCGTCGAGCTGCACGTCGGTGTCGGTTTTCACTTGGGAACGCGTCACGTCTGTTGGGTCTTCCGGAGATGGCTGCATTTGATAAAACGTTGGCGACTCATAGCCGCTACCGGATCATCTGTCACCGATTGAAACGTTTCCGTGCCAAACGGTTGGCGGCTGAGATATGGATGCCACAGGAGAAGCCCATGCCCCGTCTGCTGAATACCGCCGTCGAACATTTTCCGATCGCCGGCAGCTTCACGATTTCGCGCGGCAGCAAGACGACGGCTTCCGTGGTCACCTGCAAGGTCGAGGACGATGGATTTGTCGGTAACGGCGAATGCGTTCCATACGCGCGCTATGGCGAAACACTCGACAGCGTGCTTGCCGAAATCGAGGCGATCCGGCCGCGGATCGAAGCAGGACTCGACCGGGAAGGTTTGCGCAGAACGATGCAGGCGGGCGCTGCGCGAAATGCCGTCGATTGTGCGCTCTGGGATCTGGAGGCGAAGAAAGCGGGCAAGCGCGCTTTTACGCACGCCGGACTGGCCGAACCGGGACCACTCACCACCGCCTATACGATTTCGCTCGGTGAACCCGGCGCAATGGCAGCGCAGGCCGCGCAATATGCCCATCGGGCGCTTCTCAAGGTGAAGGTCGGAACGGCCGATGATGCCTCCCGCATTCGCGCCGTCCGGGCAGCCGCGCCCACAAGCGCGATTATCCTTGACGCAAACGAAGGTTGGACAGAAGAAAATCTCGCCTATCACTTCGCCGCCTGCGCCGAATCGGGTGTCTCCCTTATCGAACAGCCCCTTCCCGCCGGACAGGACGGCGCGCTGGCATCGATCGCCCACCCCGTCCCGGTTTGTGCCGACGAAAGTGTTCACAAGACCGAGGACCTGCCGAAGCTGGCCGGGCTCTACGACGCCGTCAACATCAAGCTGGACAAGACCGGCGGCCTGACGGAGGCGCTGCGCCTGCGCGACGCTGCAAGGACACTGAATCTCAAGATCATGGTCGGCTGCATGGTCGGCACCTCGCTCGGCATGGCGCCAGCGGTGCTTCTGGCGCAAGGAGCTGATTTCGTCGATCTCGACGGCCCGCTGCTTTTGGCGCGCGACCGCGAGCCGGGTCTACGCTACGAGGCGTCGCTGGTGTTCCCGCCGCCTGCCGCCCTTTGGGGCTGAAGGCACCAGGCAGCAAAGGCCGAACAGCAGCCGATGAAGGCAACGACGGACATCGAATAGAAGCCCTGGACGCCGAACCAAGTGTAGAAATAGCCGGATGCGAAGGTGAAGATCGCCGAGAAAACGCCGGTGTAGAAGAAATACAGCCCCTGAGCGGAGGCTTCCTGCTCCTCCGGCACGCGTTGAACTAGAATGTTTTGCATGCCCGTATGCATGATCGCATAGGTGAAAGCGTGGAAACATTGCAAGGCGAAATAGCCCCAGAAGCCGAGATCCATGGGAAAAATGATCCAGCGCGCGACCGCAAGGCCGCAGCCGGAAAAGATCATCGTCCACAGGCTGAAACGACGGATGATCATCTTGGCACAAAAAAACATCGCCACTTCAGCCGCGACGCCGGCGCTCCAGAGCAGACCGATCTGCGTCCCTGAAAAACCGATGTGCTGCCAGTAGATCGCCGAGAAGGCGAACAGCATTGCATGGCTGCCATTGACCAGCGTCACGCCGATCAAGAGCAATTGCAGATCGAGTTTACGCAGCGCCTTTGGCGGTGGCTCCGTCAGCGTCGTCAGCGTCGACGGCCGCCGCGGCCGGCCAACACGGGGAGCGATGAAAGTCATGAGGATCATCAGGACGAAACCGCCAGCCATGGCCGGCAACACCATCGAACCTCCGTAGAGACCGATCATCACGCCGCCCAGCATGGTCGCACCGATGAAGGCGACAGAGCCCCAGACACGCATTGTCGCATAATCGAATCCCCAGCGCCGCACGCCGGTGAGCGCAATCGCCTCGACGATCGGCACATAAGGCGAGTATGCACCGCCCTGCAGCGCATAGATGACCAGCACGAACCAGAAGCTGTGGGAGACGAACAGCGCCAGTGCCGTCAGGAGCGACAGGACCGCGGACCAGATCAATACCTTGGCACGCTCCCCAATCCGGTCGGCAAGAAGCCCGACCAGCGGCGCGGTAATAACGCGCACGAACATCGGTACAGCAAGAATAATGCCGATCTCGAAATCGCTCAGCGACAGGGTGCTCAGCCAGACCGGAAAATACGGCATGGCGAAACCGTTGACGACAAGAGGCGCACAGAAGAGCAAGGCGATGCGCGGCACGAAATATGCCGGCGCTTCCTCGCGAAAGGGAGGCGGTGAGGAGGGAATCATGGAGGGACCTGACGAATACGTCCATGATTTATCACGGCGACTTGGAGCAGCGCCAGAAGCTAGATTTCCCTACAGCCTTTGCGCATGCGCTTTTCAGGCTGCCTGTTGCGAAAGCGCCCGGGCCATCATCACCTCAACCTCGGTCGTATCCTCGCGCACGGCAGGAACGCCGCTCAACTGGCGCCAGGTGATCAGTTCCATCGTGCCATCGTGATGCTCGGCGATCGCCGTGCAGCTTTCCACCCAGTCGCCGGTGTTGATGTAGCGGACGCCGCCGATATCCTCCATCACCGCGTGATGGATATGGCCGCAGATCACCCCATCGGCATTTTCCCGCCGCGCTTCATCAGCAACCACGCGCTGGAATTCGCCGATGAAGTTGACCGCGTGCTTGACCTGCAGCTTCGCCCAGGCCGAAAACGACCAGTAGGGCAGCCCAAGACGGCGACGCACGGCCGACAGCCCGATATTGATGACGATCGCCATGTCGTAGGCCCAGTCGCCGAGATAGGCGAGCAGCCGTGCATTGCGCACGACCACGTCGAATTCATCCCCGTGCAGAACCAGATATTTCCGCCCATCGGCGCCCTCGTGCATATGACGCTGCGCAACCTCTATGCCGCCGAAATGCACGCCGGGAAAGTCGCGCATGAATTCGTCGTGGTTGCCGGGTATGTAAATGATGCGGCTGCCCTTGCGCGCCTTGCGCAGCAGCTTCTGGACGACGTCGTTGCAGGCTTGCGGCCAGTACCAGCTGCGCTTCAACCGCCAGCCATCGACGATATCCCCGACCAGGATGATCGTCTCGGCGTCGGTGACGCGCAGAAAATCGAGGAGATAGTCGGTCTTGGCCGCCTTCGATCCCAGATGAACGTCGGAAATGAACAGGGTTCTGAAGTGCCTGGTGGCTTCAACGTGCTCTTTCTCGGTCATTCTGCCTCGCAACGGTCTATCGTGCCTCTCTTAAGGACCTTCAAAAACAGACTCTTGTTTCAGGAGAATGACAGCCTGTGGACGCAGCAATTTCCCAGGCGAAACACCTGTTCCCGAAAACCAAGGATAAACGGTCGGTTCGAAACTGTACGGCACGTCCGTTTCATGCAAAAAGAACCGCGACGAACAGGTAGGGATTCACGAATATGAGCACCGGCGACAAGGCCAAGACCCCCACGGATCCAGCAAGCGGCGACCTTGACGAACAGGCGCTGTTCTTCCATCGCTATCCGCGTCCCGGAAAGCTTGAGATCCAGCCGACCAAGCCGCTCGGCAACCAGCGCGACCTGGCGCTTGCCTATTCGCCAGGCGTCGCAGCCCCCTGCCTTGCCATCCGCGACGATCCGTCAACCGCCGCCGACTATACGGCCCGCGCCAATCTGGTCGCGGTCGTTTCGAACGGCACGGCGGTGCTCGGGCTCGGCAATATCGGACCGCTGGCCTCCAAGCCGGTGATGGAAGGCAAGGCCGTCCTGTTCAAGAAATTCGCTGGCATCGACGTTTTCGACATCGAAATCGACGCGCCCGAGATCGACCAGATGGTCAATGTCATTTCCGCCCTTGAGCCAACCTTCGGCGGCATCAACCTGGAAGACATCAAGGCGCCGGAATGTTTCGAAGTGGAACGCCGGCTGCGCGAGAAGATGGATATTCCGGTTTTCCATGATGACCAGCACGGAACCGCGATTATCGTCGCCGCCGCCATCCTCAACGGCCTTGAACTCGCCGGCAAGGATATTGCCAAGGCAAAGATCGTCACCTCCGGCGCGGGCGCGGCCGCCCTCGCCTGCCTCAATCTCCTGGTGACGCTCGGCGCGCGGCGTGAAAACATCTGGGTGCATGACCTCGAAGGCCTCGTCTATGTCGGCCGCGAAGTGCTGATGGACGAGTGGAAGTCGATCTATGCCCAGGACAGCGACAACCGCGTGCTGGCCGACAGCATTGCCGGTGCCGACGTCTTCCTCGGCCTTTCGGCCGCCGATGTCTTGAAGCCGGAACTTTTGGTGCAGATGGCGGAAAAGCCGCTGATCATGGCGCTCGCCAACCCCAATCCCGAAATCATGCCGGAAGTCGCGCGCGCAGCCCGCCCCGACGCGATGATCTGCACTGGCCGCTCGGATTTCCCCAACCAGGTCAACAATGTCCTCTGCTTCCCCTATATCTTCCGCGGTGCGCTCGATTGCAGCGCCCGGACGATCAACGAGGAAATGAAAATGGCGGCCGTGCGCGCCATCGCCGCCCTTGCCCGCGAGGAGCCGTCCGATGTCGCAGCCCGCGCCTATTCCGGCGAAACGCCGGTCTTCGGCCCGGACTACCTGATCCCCTCGCCGTTCGATCAGCGACTGATCCTGCGCATTGCGCCGGCCGTCGCCAAGGCTGCGGCCGACAGCGGCGTCGCCAACCGACCAATCACGGATTTCGACGCCTATCTCGACCAGCTCAACCGGTTCGTCTTCCGCTCCGGCTTCATCATGAAGCCGATCTTCGCTGCAGCCAAGAACGCCCAGAAAAACCGGGTGATCTTCTCGGAAGGCGAAGACGAGCGCGTGCTGCGCGCAGCACAGGTGCTGCTCGAAGACGGAACCGCCCGCCCGATCCTCATCGGCCGTCCTCACATCATCGAGACGCGGCTGAAGCGCTACGGCCTGCGTATCCGGCCGGACGTGGACTTCGAAGTGGTCAACCCGGAAGGCGATCCGCGCTTTCGCGACTATGTCGATGACTATTTTGCGCTGGTCGGTCGCCTCGGCGTCATTCCGGAAGCAGCCCGCACGATCGTCAGAACCAACCAGACCGTCATCGGCGCTCTCGCGGTCCGGCGTGGTGAAGCAGATGCGCTGATTTGTGGCGTCGAAGGCCGCTACAGCGCCCATCTGCGCGCTGTCTCCCAGATCATCGGCAAGCGCGAGGGTGTGCTCGACTTCTCCGCCCTCAGCCTGCTGATCTCGCAGCGTGGCACCACCTTCCTCACCGATACCTATGTGACCTTCGATCCGACGGCCGAGGAAATCGCCCAGAAGACGGTGATGGCCGCGCAGGAAATCCGTCGTTTCGGCATCACGCCGCGGGCAGCGTTGGTGTCGCATTCGAATTTCGGCTCGCGCGATTCGGCGAGCGCCTTCAAGATGCGCAAGGCCATGCAGATCGTTCGCGAATTGGCCCCCGATCTCGAAGCCGATGGCGAAATGCACGGCGATTCGGCCATCTCGGAAATCCTGCGCAAGCGCGTCATGCCCGACAGCACGCTGACCGGCGAAGCCAACCTGCTGGTCTTCCCCAACCTCGATGCCGCCAACATCACGCTCGGCGTGGTCAAGACGATGACCGACAGCCTGCATGTCGGGCCTATCCTTTTGGGTACGGCTCTGCCAGCGCATATCCTGTCGCCGTCCGTTACCTCGCGCGGCGTCGTGAACATGGCGGCGCTGGCTGTGGTCGAGGCTTCGCACCCGGCGTAGTGGAACATTGACTGAGCCGACGGAAAGCTCGGCTCAGTCAAAAAAAGCAAGGAATATGCTCAAAAATACAACTATAAATTGCGTATATTATAAATATTCTATTAACCAAAGATTGCACTAGACAAAGTCCACGAACCATTATCATGGTAAATTCCCTCAAATAACAGGGTATTTGCAACATGACTGACCAACAGGCATTCTTTGACCTGCTGGACATTATGGAAAACGAGAAACTCGTTGAAGCAAAACGGTTTTTCGCCCTGATGCGCAGCACCTTCAGTATCGCAAATCTACTTTACGCCGACGTCGATGTTCTATCGTCAGGCTTCGCAGTGCATCGGCTACACCATACATTCAGCACCTCTGCGACCAGAACCTATCTGGATGAAGGGTTCCTGCGAATCGATCCGATCCTTCGAATGACCATGGGCGGCATCAGGCCGGTGGATTGGGCGACTGCCCGCAATCTTCACCCGGAAAGCGAACCGCTCTTTTCCGCGGCCACGCGGTTGGGGCTTGGCGTCGATGGCGTAACACTCCCGCTCCCGACACCGACACGCCGCCTCGCCTTTCTGGCGATCCATGCCGACATCCCCGCAGAAGAATGGCCGGCCTACCGGCGCTGCCATCTGCGCGACTTTCAAATTTTGGCCAATCTCTTCCACGCTTCCGTGCTGGAAAACGACAACCGGATCGAAATTTCGGAACACAGTGCCAAGATGTTGACCCATCGTGAAACAGAAGTGCTCAGTTGGACCGCTGCCGGCAAGAGTTATTGGGAAATCGGCACAATCCTAGGCATCTCCGAGCGTACCGTCCGCTTCTTCATGACCAATGCCCGCCGCAAGCTGAATGTCGTCTCCAACACGCAGGCCGTCGCCCAGGCCGTCCGCCGAGACCTTATCCCGACCTTCTGATCCCCACCGAAGTATCGTCGCCTGCGACACCCCCGATCCAACCAGCTTCGGCAGAGCCGCCTCTCCGTACAGGGACCGAACAGGCCCCGAGTGCGTCCAAAAGGACGCACTCGATTCAATCGCATATTTGCGTGCATTAGAAACCTGTCACTACCGACAGTTATGCCGGCTGCCGATTACTGACAGCATTTGCTCCTCGCATTCGACCACAGGAGCAAACGATGATCAGAATTTTCAACAGCAATACCGGCAAACAAAATCCCCGCGACCTCGACGCCATGTTCAAGCTGCGCAAGCGCGTCTTTCACGATCTGCTCAAGTGGGACGTTTCGGTACGGGGCGATTGGGAGATCGACAATTACGACGATGCCAATCCGCTCTACGTGCTCTCCTATTCGGACCAGACCGGTCGTTTGCGTGGCTCGTTGCGGCTGCTGCCGACGCTTGGACCCAATATGCTCGACGATACGTTCCCGATCCTGCTGGGTGACAATCCGCAGGTGCGCAGCGCTTCCATATGGGAATCCAGCCGCTTCTGCATTGATCCCACCATCTCGCAGGATCGCGGCTCCAACCAGGTGACGATCGCAGCGGCGGAACTGATGTGTGGCGTTGGAGAACTCGGGCTGTCGTCCGGCCTCAGTCACATCGTCACCGTTACCGATGTTTTCCTGGAGCGCATGTTCCGCCGAATGGGCTGCCCCGGCGAGCGGATTGGCGAACCACAGCGGATCGGCTCCGTCTATGCCGTTGCCGTCGCCTGGGAGGTCACGTCCGATCTGCTGGAAACAATGAAGGCTGTCGCCGAGATCGGTGGGCCGGTTCTGGAACGGCAGGTATCGCTCGAGACTGCCCGGGCGGCCTGAGTTGGTCTCCTCGGGAGAGCCGCGGATTGTGGCTCTCCCGCCTCGCCTGTTTTAAATCTCCCGGGCCGCGTTAACGCTGGCGCACGGACCGCGTTGCACCGCTTTGGAATGGCGTTATGATGGGTCGCAGGTCAGAGTGCGGAGGCTATTCCGCCGCACCCGGCAGATGCCGGTATGCTCAGGCGAGAGAAACACGTGATCTTCCGTTCGGTATCCATCGCGGCGCTCATTGCACCGCTTCTTCTGGTCATGACGTCCACAGCCGACGCCTCGTCTGTGTGCGAACGCTTGAATGCGCGCCTTGCCAGCCTGCCGAGGATCGTTGCCTCCAACGCCAACCTTCGCGACTACACTGGCGCGATTTCGCGCCAGAACCTGGATTTGCGGCAGGCACGCAGCGATCGCCGGCGTCTGGGATGCAGTTCCGACAGCGTCATCATCGTCGGTGGTCCGAACGAAGAAGCCTGCGAGAGCCTGAGCGCTGAAATCTCGCAGATGGAAATGGACCTCGAAACGCTGAAAGCACGCCGGCAATATCTCGCGACCGGCAGTGACAGCGACGTCCAGCGCCGCCGGATCATGGCCGCGCTGGATGTCAACCGCTGCGCCGAGGAACAGGACGAAATCCTCAGGGCCGCCGCCGAAGAACCGGAAACCCACCGCAATATCCTGAGCGACCTGCCACCGATCAGCGAAACCTATCCCGATCTGCGCAATAGCGCTGACGTAACCGACTTCACAGTCCCGGGTGACGAATATCAAGGCAGCCTGCGCACACTCTGCGTGCGCACCTGCGATGGTGCATTCTTCCCGATCTCGTCGAACGCATCACCGGCCGATTTCCAGCGCGATGCCGAAACCTGTCAGCGGCGCTGCCCGGGAACCGAGACGGCGCTTTACTATCACGCGCTGGCAACGGAAGAGACCGACCAGATGGTCTCCGCCTCGACCGGCGAACCCTATGCCGAATTGCCGGCTGCTTTCGCCTACAAGACCCGCGACCTCAGCCAACCCGGCCAATGCGGCTGCTCTCCCGTCGGGCGCACGGCGACGAACCAGAGCACGCCGGACAATGGCAAGGGCATCATCGAATTTCGCACTGGCAAGAAGACGGATGGTGCGGAAGCGAAAAGCGCCGTTGCGGATCGGCCGTACAATCCGGCGGACAGCAAGGTGCGCGTCGTCGGCCCAAGCTTCCTGCCCTCGCAGGAAACGTCGATCGACCTCAGGCATCCGGCCGGGCCTGGATACCAGCCGCAACAGACCAATTGATCACTCCGTCTGCCTGACGCCCCAGGCATCAGAAAAGACCAGGTCCTCAAGCGGCAGACGCTGGCGCCAGCCTTTGACCGCCAATTCCGGCTCCGCATAAAGCGCGTCGACATAGCCGAGGCAGAGCCAGGCAATGATCTCGACATGATCGGGAATACCGAGAACCTCCTTGACATCACGCTCATGGAAGATGCTGACCCAGCCGACGCCCACCCCTTCGGCTCTTGCGGCAAGCCACAGGTTCTGAACGGCACAGACGGTGGAAAAGGCATCCATGCGCGGATTGTGCGTTCTTCCCAGAACGACCTTGCCGGCACGCGTTGGGTCGCAGGTGACGCAGATACTGACGGGTGCCTTGCGGATACCCTCAAGCTTCAGCGAGCGGTATTTGTCCTGTGCTACGCCGTCGAACATCAAAGCCGCTTCTTCATTGGCTTTCTGGAAGGCTTGAAGGACACGCGCACGCCTATCCTCGTCCCTGACAACGATGAAATTCCAGGGCTGCATGAAGCCAACCGACGGCGCACTATGCGCGGCGGCAAGAAGCCGCGTGATCAGGTCGTCCGGCAAAGGCTGCGGCAGGAACTGGTCGCGCACGTCGCGGCGGGTTTCGATGGCACGGTAGACGGCGGCGCGCTCGTCAGATGAAAATGCGTCCGCCTTCACAAGGCGGTCTTGCGGTTCAACCTGCATCGTTTGATCCCCAACAATGCGAAACCTCCCGCCGTCCGCGCGGGTCTGGTCTATCTCGTCAGGCCGGTCTTCTGACTGCGGATCATCCGACTTTGTCGCCTTCCCGGATCACTTGAAGATCCAGTGGCAGAATCCTGATAAAACTCAGAAATTCATGAATGCAAAGCCGTCACCGTCACAGCGTTGGGCACGTCCCGGATTTTCACCGGGTTCCCGATTCTCCCGCTCTCGCAGGCACCTGAACAGGACCGATATGGGCATAGTGGACCGCCGAAAGCAAGACGGCCCACATTCTCTCCTCACATGGCAGCGACTGGATGCGGCGAACCGTCATAGGCGCCCCAGATTGACTGGTCGAAGCAGATCACAGAGCCGGTCATCAGGCCGGATTCCGCCGACGACAGATAGGCGCAAGCCCGTGCCACTTCGGCAGGGTCAACCAGACGGCCGAATGGCTGGCTCGCCGCCGCCTTTTCCAGCCAGTCGCCTGCTGCACCATGAAATTCGCGCTGGATGCGATCTTCGCCTTCCGACGCCATCCAGCCGATGTTGAGCCCATTGACACGGATACGGTTGCGAAGAACCGCGTAAGCCGTGTTCTTGGTCAGCGTTTCCAGCGCACCCTTGGAGGCGCAATAGGCGGAAATGAAAGGCTGGCCGGCCTTGGCCGACATGGAACCGATATTGACGATAGTGCCCTCGATCTTTTCCCGCCGCATCACGTTGATTGCTTCCTGCATCAGGAAGAATGGCGCACGCACATTGACGGCGAACATGCGGTCGAACAGTTCGGGGCTGGTATCGAGGATCGTGCCACGATCGGTAATCGCCGCAGCGTTGACCAGCGCATCGACGCGGCCGAATTCCGCGTCGCAGGCTGCGACCACCTTGCGCGCGTCCTCGACCTCCCCGAGATCGGCCTGCACATAGATTACCTTCGCGCTGGTCGCCCTGCCGATCTCGGCGGCCTTGGCCTCGCCTTTTGCGGCGTTTCGCCCACAGATCACGATGCCTGCCGCACCCCGCTCGGCAAACAGCGCGGCAATTGTCGCCCCCAGCCCCTGCGTGCCACCCGTGACGATGGCGATCTTGCCGTCGAGCCTGCCATATTCATTGCTCATTCCGTTTCCTCCATTTTCGATATTTGTGATGCCAAAAACTTCCGTCCGGGGAACCGGGCGGAAGTTTGAAATGCGTGATCTTCTTGAGTTAGCTCAGCTTCTTTTCCGACTGCGCCGCAAGTGCTGCTGCAAACGCCGCCTCCTCCCAACCGCCGGAAAGTGCCTCGTGCATCAGCTGCGCCTGCGTCTTCGGTGCAAGACCACCGACCGGAGGATCGCGGTCGAGATTGGTCGGGAAGGAATAGCCTTCGGCACAGGATGCGATGGCGCAGGCGGCCTCAGCCCCCGACAGGCGACCGTCCGCCAGCATGGCCTTCAGCGCCGGATAGAGTTTTGCACTCATCCGCTCGCGATTGACCGTCTCCATCGCCCGGCCGAATGCGGACGAAACCTGCAGAAGGTTGGCGACACGCTTGATACCTTCCGAGCGATTGGTGCCGGCGGCATGAAACAGCGCCGGATTGAAGAACACCAGATCGCCCTTCGACAGTGGCAATTGCACGTGATTGCGGTCGAAATAGTCGCGGAATTCCTGGCGCTTCAGCGCCAGATAGCCCGGCACGTAGGTCTGGCTGTAGGGCAGAAACAGCGTCGGCCCGCTTTCCAGCGGCATGTCGCAATGGGCGACCGCCCCCTGCAGTGTCAATACCGGCGACAACCGGTGGACATGCGCCGGAAACTGCTCGATGACCGCCGATGTCTGGAAGCCGAGGTGATAGTCGCGATGCGCCGACTGGGCAGCACCGCCCGGATTGACACGGTTGACCTGCGCCGTCATCTGGTAGCTCGGCCCGAGCCAGGCTTCGCTGACCAGCGCGATCAAGGCATTGCCGTAATAGGCCGCAAAATTCTCCGGATCCTTGAGGCAGTGCTTTTCCAGCGAATTCCAGATGCGATCATTGGCGCCGGGCTTGGCGAAGTGGTCGCCGCCGCCGGTATTGGTGCGGTGCTGCTCGTTGATGATGTCATCGAAAATGCCGCTCGCCACATCGATGACGGTGGTATCGGCGTAAGCCTGTTTGAGAACGATGACACCCGGCCCGCTTGCAAAGGCCTCGCAGATTTCGGCAAGCACTGCCCGGCGTCCCTCGCCCGTCGCGGCCACCTTCAGCACGCTGGCGCCATCATAGATCAGCACGTTTTTGTCGACGCCCGCGGCATGCGGATAATCGCCGAGCTGTGTCGTCCGCTCCACCTCAGTGCGAAAATCCTCAAGATCGCATGCGGCCTCCGTCAGCCAGACCCGATCCGCGCGCTGCTTCAAGATATTGTCGGTCTTCATCCCTTTTCCTCCCGCGGATGCCCTTCGATGACCGCACTATACGCGGAGGCAAAAGCTGATATAGGGCAGAAACCCATCAAAAAACCATCAGAATGGAGCCGCGATGGCGCATGAGTTTCTGGTCAAGGACATTGCTTTTCAGGCCGGTGTCAGCGTCGCCACCGTGGACCGTGTGCTGAACGAACGCCCGGGTGTTCGGAAACAAACGGAACTGCGCGTGCACGCCGCCATCCGGGAATTGGAAAAGCAGCAAGCCGGCGTCGAGTTCCAGGGCCGCAAATTCGGCATTGACGTCGTCATGGAGGCACCAGACCGCTTCACCGACACCGTTCGCGATGCCTTCGAAAGCGAGAGTACGACTTTCCTGCCGACGATCTTCCGCTCCCGCTTTCATTTCGCTGAGTCCATGCGACCGCAGGACATCGCCCAGCTTCTCGATCGCGTGCGCTTGCGCGGCGCCGATGGCGTCGTGCTCAAGGCGCCCGATGTGCCGGAGATCAGCGCCGCCGTCGCGCGGCTCGAACGGTCCGGCATTCCCGTCGTGACGCTGGTTACCGACCTGCCGAACGCCCCGCGCACGGCCTATGCCGGCGCGGACAACAGGGCTGCCGGAGAAACGGCCGCCTATCTGATCGGAGCGCGCTTTGCCGGCAGCCCGGCAACCGTGCTCACAACGCTGTCGAGCAACCGGTTCCGGGGGGAAGAAGAGCGGGAAATCGGCTTTCGCCGCGCGTTGCGCGACCGCTATCCGTCGGTCGGTGTCGTCGAAATCAGCGAAGGCCTTGGCCGGGACGATGCAACCGGCGCGCTTGTGGCCGAGGCGCTGTCGAACAATCCGGGCATCAACGCCGTCTATTCGATCGGCGGCGGTAACCGGGCGGTGCTCGCGGCTTTTGGCGCTGCGGGCCGGACCTGTTCCGTGTTCGTGGCGCACGATCTCGACGCCGGAAACCTGGAACTCCTCCGCAATGGGCAGATCCATTTCATCCTGCATCATGATCTGAAAGCCGACGTACGGACCGCGTTCCGCGCGATCATGGGCCGACGCGGAGCCCTGGCCGGGCCGGGCGCCGCCCGTCTGTCGGCTGTGGAAGTGATAACGCCCTACAACATACCGGCGTCAATCCGGTGATCAGGCGGCCTGTCCGGTTTCCAGGAGACGCTCCGCGCTGACGAGATCGTCGGCTGTCTGGACCCGGTTGCGGCCACGGTTCTTGGCGAGATATAGCGCCTGATCGGCCAGGGGCACGATCTCGCGAGCGATGCTGCCATGGTCGGGGGCAAAGGCAACCCCGATGCTGCTGCCGATACGCAGCAACTGCCCCTCGAACGGCACCGGCACCTGCGCCTCTATAATCAGCACGTTGGCAAGTGCCAAGGCCTGTTCCCGCGAAACCGTATGATCGAGAATGATGGTGAATTCGTCGCCGCCAAGACGGGCAGCGACGCCGTGACCTGCGACGCGCGCGGCAAACCGGGATGCAATCGTCTTCAGCACCGCATCACCGGCCGGATGGCCATAAGTGTCGTTAACCGCCTTGAACTTGTCGAGGTCAATGCAAAGCAGCGAGAAAGGACGCTCCCTGACCTTGGCGAGCGAGGCTTCAAGGACAGCATCGAAACCGGCGCGGTTGAAAAGCCCGGTCAACCGGTCGTGCTTGGCAAGATGACGGTTTTCCGCCTCGCTCGTCTGGAGAGCCGAAAACACCGCGCCGAACCGCGCGGCAATGAAAGCCATGACCAAGGCACCCGCCATCGCGATGACGATCACGCTTGGCAGGGTTTCGGAGCGGACGAAACTGCCCGGCGCGCGCGGCGTCCAGGCCGCAACCATGCAGGCCGGCTGCGAGCAGTCGCTGACTGCGACGTGGATGGAGCCTTCCGGCACCTGGCGCAGCGGCGCAAAGCCGAGTTTGAAAATTCCGAGCCTGTCCTCGATGTCACCGATCATCCGGACGGTGAAAGGCTTGACGGTGATCATGAACACCGGCTTGCGCCGGCTTGCCGGAATGTCCAGCGTCTTCGGGACGACGGCCTGAACCACGACGATGCTCATCTTGCCGTCGATCATCCGCAGATCTGCAGCATGGATATTCGGCACCGGTGCCGTCAACGCGTCCCTGTCTACTTCGACGGATCGCAGCGCCCAGGCGCCGCCCTTCGCCACCAGGGCAGCCTCATAACTATCATTCGCCTTCTCGATGAGATCGTCGGCCCATTTCAGGGTGCGTGCGCCATCCTGGGGATCGACCTTGCCGCCATTCTGCACAGCCAGCAGCGTGCGGTCGGAAGCGTCGGCGAAGATCATCCACGAGAAACCGAAATCCTTCCACAGCCAGTCCGTCAGCTCTTCCTTCACGAAGGCGTCGGTAAAGGTTTGCGTCTCGAGCTGCGCGAAGCTCTTGTCCCAATAGGACAATTCGGCCTGATACTGCACGACCGCGTCGATCTGGTGCTGCATCTCGCTTTCGACGAGTTTGCGCTCGGCAGTCAGGCCAAACCGGTCGGCCTCGGTGACGGAGCGATCGAGCACGAAGGCAAGGCTGGCAATGATCATCAAGGCAACGAGCGTGCAGGCCGCGTGAATGCCCAGAACAGCCCTGCCCGCCTTTCGCTTACCCGCCCTTGCCGCCATGCCCGCCTCACCGGTCCTTCCGCCGGACCTGCCCCCAGGTCTCTCGCTTTGATTGAGACGGAGCTTATCAAGGAAAGCGGAAATTTCATTTAAGCAAGCTGGTTGGAAATCCGTTAATGGCGGCGGTCCGGTATCACGCGGAAATGATGGTGATCCCAGGCCTCACGCGCACAAAATCCCCCTCGTCACGCGGCTGCAATTCGAGTGAAGGTTCCCGTAGAAGAGCTTTTTTCAAGGTGGCCGAGCCATAGGACTTTGCCGTAAAGCTCGCATCGACCGCACGCAAAGCTATTCCCAACTTTTGTAGTGAAACCCATCCATTGTTCGTATCGGCACCAAGCGTTTTGATTGCTGCACTTACAAGTGGCAGCAGACCCTGCAATTTTGCTGGCTTCCCGGCGGGTTTGATTTGCGGTTTCGGCGCCGCGGCAACCGGCGTCGGAACAACGGAAGGTTGACCAACGATATGAAAGGCGTCGCAGCTTTGGCGAAACAATGCGGATGGCTGTTGGCCACCGATGCCGACCACGACCTTACCGGCTCCGCGCAGATGAATGGCAAGCGGTGCGAAATCACTGTCTGAGGATACGAGGCAGAAAACATCCGCCTTGTTGCCAAACATCAGCTCGACCGCATCGATTGCCATGCGCATGTCGCTGAAATTCTTGGTTTGGGAGGGACTTGAAACCTGAATAGTGTCAATAGCATACCGCGCTGCCGCCCCAAGCCAGCCTGTGCCTCTGTGTTTGGCAAAGTCGCCATAGGCCCGGCGCGTCACCGTCGTTCCGTAGGCACTTGCTTCGTGCAGAACAGACGCGGCGAACTCTCCTGATACATTTTCTGCGTCGATAAGTACCGCAACTCGGTGATGAATGGGCATTTCCCGTTCCCCTGTTTTAGAAAACAATAGGAAAGGGAATGATTGCGCGCAAGATCACACACAACCACAGGGCAATATATTTTACAACTCGCTACTGAACAAAAATGCAGTCAGGCTGCCGGCTGATACCGCACAAAGGCAAATTCCTTGCCGTCTGGCGACCAGTTGGGAACGTTGATCGTGCCCTGCCCGCCGAACAATTCGAACAGGATACGGGCATTGCCGCCGTCGGGGTCCATCAGCCGAAGCCGGACGTCGAGGTCGCGCGGGTGATCGAAGACATCGCCATCGTAGGAAACGACGAGCACATGCTTGCCGTCGGGCGACGGATGCGGGAACCAGTCGCCGTATTCGCTGTCGGTGATGCGCGCGACATCCGAACCATCAGGCCTGATACGCCAGATCTGCATCCGGCCGGTCCGGCTGGAGTTGAAGTAAATCCATTCTCCGTCGTGGCTATAGTCCGGGCCGTCGTTGCGCCCTTCGCCGAAGGTCAGGCGGGTCTCTTCGCCGCCGTCGACCGGGATCGTGTAGATATCGAAGACCTGATCACGGATGCCGCAATAGGCGAGCGTCTTCCCGTCCGGCGACCAGCCGTGCCAATAGGACGGTCGGTTCTGCGTCACCTGCTTCGGCACGCCGCCGCCTGCGGGCAACGTGTAAATCGTCGACGCGCCGAATTCGGTCTTGTCGCTGATGACGATGGTCCCGCCGTCAGGCGAGATTCCGTGGTCATTGTTGCACGTGCGCGCAAAGCCGGTGTCGATCAACACCGGTTCGCCACCTGAAAGCGGTAACCGATAGAGCAGACCGTCGCCGTTGATGACCAATGACTGTCCGTCAGGCGACCAGTTCGGCGCCTCAACCAGTTGCTCTGTCTGCCAAACGACGCGGCTTTTACCGGTTGCCAGCGTGTAGATTTCGACCGAACTGCGCATCTCGCCTTCTCCAGCTTCCCGTTCTATCGGTCGCGAAACCGGTTGGTTATCGGATAGCGGCGATCGCGGCCAAAATTCTTCTTGGTGATCTTCACGCCCGGTGCCGACTGGCGGCGCTTGTATTCGGCGATGTAGAGCAGATGCTCGATCCGGTGCACCGTCGCCTCATCGTGACCACGCGCAACGATCTCCTCCGTTCCCATCTCCTTCTCGACCAGGCATTCGAGGATATCGTCCAGCACCGGATAGGGCGGCAGCGAATCCTGGTCGGTCTGGTTCGGGCGAAGCTCTGCAGACGGCGCCTTGTCGATGATGTTCTTCGGGATGACTTCACCGGACGGGCCGAGCGCGCCGGGCGGCACGGTCGTGTTCCTCCAGCGCGACAGGCCGTAGACCTGCATCTTGTAGAGGTCCTTGATCGGATTGAAGCCGCCGTTCATGTCGCCGTAGAGCGTCGCATAGCCGACCGACATTTCCGACTTGTTGCCTGTGGTAACGACCATCGAGCCGAACTTGTTGGACAGCGCCATCAGGATCGTGCCGCGCGTGCGGCTCTGCAGGTTTTCTTCGGTGATGCCTGATTCAGTTCCCTCGAACATTTCCGACAGCGCGTTGAGGAAACCTTGCACCGGCTCCTCGATCGGCACGATATCATAGCGGCAGCCGAGCGCCTTGGCGCAGTCCTCGGCGTCCTTGAACGAATCCGACGAGGTGTAGCGATAAGGCAGCATTACAGTGCGCACCCGCTCCTCGCCCAGCGCATCGACAGCCAGTGCTGCGCAGATCGCCGAATCGATGCCGCCGGAGAGGCCGAGCACGACGTTCTTGAAGCCGTTCTTGTTGACGTAGTCGCGGAAGCCCAGCATGCAGGCGCGGTAATCGGCCTCCTCCTGTTGCGGCAGGCGCGACATCATCCCCTGCTCGCAAACCCAGCCGTCACCGTTCCTGCGCCATTCGGAGACGGAAAGGCTCTCCTCGAACTGGCTCATCTGGAAGGCAATGCTCTTGTCCGCATTGAAGGCGAAGCTGGCCCCGTCGAAGACCAGTTCGTCCTGGCCGCCGAGCTGATTGGCGAAAATCAGCGGCAGGCCAGTCTCGATCACCTGGCGAAGCACCACCTGGTGACGAACGTCGACCTTGCCTCGGTAATAGGGCGAGCCATTGGGCACGAGCAGGATTTCCGCGCCGCTTTCCGCCAGCGTCTCGCAGATACCCAGATCATTCCAGATCTCCTCGCAGATCGGAATGCCGATCCGCACGCCGCGGAAATTGACCGGCCCCGGCATCGCACCTTCGGTAAAGACCCGTTTCTCGTCGAATTCGCCGTAGTTCGGCAGATCGACCTTGTCGCGAACCACCAGAACCTGGCCTCCATCGAGAACGGCAACCGAGTTGTGACGTCCCGTTTCGCCCTGCCGCGGATAGCCCACGACGACACCCGGACCGCCATCAGCGGTATCAGCGGCAAGCGCATCGATCGCCTTCTGGCAGGCTTTGAGGAAAGCCGGCTTCAGGACCAGATCCTCCGGCGGATAGCCGGAAATGAACAGTTCGGTCAAAAGGAGCAGGTCCGCGCCGCTGCGCGCCGCGTCGGCGCGCGCCTCCCGGGCCTTGGCAAGATTGCCTGCAACGTCTCCCACTGTCGGGTTCAACTGGGCAACGGCGATACGAAACGTCGTGGAAATGGTCTTTTGCGCGGTCATGAACAGGCCTGTGCTTGATCTTGCTATCGCGGATGGTTTGGGCATCCGAGGAGCTGTTTATCGCATTCCGCGTCAAAATACCCCGTGCTTCCCCGCAAGTCAGAAAAAAATCATTCCAGCGAATGATTGCAGCGCCGAGTGCTGCCTGAAAGCTGTCGCGCAGCCCCTTTCCCCATTGAAACACCACCGAAAAAAGTCGGGGGAAACCGCCACTTGAATTATTCATCCTCCGTTCAAGATGACATCTGTATGACATTAGGACGACAGTTTTATGAAAATTGGAGACGGCCTTGGCCAGTTTTGAATCGGCAGCGATCGCTGCCACCGCTTCCAGGGCCTATGGCCCGCAAATCGGTTTCGGCCACCGCCATGCCAAGGCGCTTTCTATTGCAAGACACCTCTCCCTGTCGCTGCTTTTGTCGATCACGCTGATCTTCTTCGTCGAGTGGATCGCCCGCAATTCCATAACGGAAGCGGCTCTGTTCTTCCTCGACCCGGCCCGTCCGGCCTGGACCACGGCCGGCGTGTTCTTTCTGCTGTGCCTTGCAATTGATGCAGCCTTCGCGCGCGAGAATTACGGCGTCATCCTGGTCGCACCGCTGGCGCTGATCCCGGCACTCGTCAGCCGCCAGAAGCAGATTTTCCTGTCCGACCCCCTTTATCCGACTGACTTCCTGTTCGGGCGCCAGATTATGGAGCTGATGCCGGTTCTGGTGAGAGACCGCCCCTGGACTGCTGTCGGCATTGTCGTCGGCATGGTTGTCGCGATCGTTGCCCTTGCCTGGCTGGTCCGGTTCGCCTGGCGGCGCTTTCCGGTGCTCAGCCGCCGTCAGCGCCTGACGCGGCTTGCCGTTGCCCTGCCGCTGCTCGGCGCGTTCTATCACCTGATGGACTACAACAACTTCTCCTGGGTGCGTGACCGTCTGCAGGTCATCCCGATCATGTGGGATCAGACCGAAAACTACCGCCACAACGGCTTCACCATGGCATTTGCGCTCAATCTGCCGATGGCCAACGTCACGGCGCCGGCAGGCTATATGTCCGATGCCATCAACAAGATTCCGACCAAACCGGTCCCGGCCGGAACGTCGCATCGCGGCAAGCCCGACGTGATCGTGCTCATGAGCGAATCCTTCTGGGATCCGACCCGCCTGCCGAACGTCAAGCTGTCGCCCGATCCGATGCCGACCATTCGTGCCATGCAGTCCGGCAATGTGTTTTCGCCGGAGTTCGGCGGCATGACGGCCAATGTCGAATTCGAGGCGCTGACCGGCTTCTCGAATGCCTTCCTGCCCTATGGCAGCATTCCGTATCAGCAGTATATCCGCAACCCGATCCCCTCGCTTGCCACCTTCTTCCGTGGCGAGGGCTATGTTGCGCGTGCCGTGCATCCGTTCCAGAAATGGTTCTGGAACCGCAGCGCCGTCTACAAGGCATTCGGCTTCGAGCAGTTCAAGTCGGAAGAAAACATGCCGGTCATGCAGAAGCGCGGCATCTTCGCCTCGGACGAATCGCTGACGAAGGAAATCATCCGCGAGGCAGACCAGCTGCGCGACCCGTTCTTCTTCTTCACCGTGACACTCCAGGGCCATGGTCCCTATGAGGCAAACCGCTACGCCAAGAACACCATCAAGGTCGAGGGCAATCTTCCCGCTGTCGACAAGCAGGTGCTTGAGACTTATGCGCAGGGGATCAAGGAAGCCGACGACAGCCTGAAGATGCTGATGGACTGGGCCAAGGAGCGCGACCGCGAGACAATCATTGTGCTGTTCGGCGATCATCTGCCACCGCTCAACACTGTCTACCCGAACACCGGCTTCATGAACGACGTCACGGCCTCCCGCAAGGGTTCGCTGGAACAGATGAAAGCCCAGCATGAAACGCCGCTGGTCGTCTGGTCGAACAAGACCGGACCGGTCAAGGATATCGGCACGATCAGCCCGGCCTTCCTGTCCTATCAGATCCTCAAACAAGGCGGCTTCGAGCATCCCTACTACACGGGCTTCCTTGGCAACATCTTCGACAAGTATCGCATCATCGACCGCTATATGCTCGTCGATACCGCTGGCAAGGACACCTCTTCCTGGGGACGGCAGAAAACGATCCCTTCGCTCATCCGCGACTACCGTTTCCTGCAGCACGACATGATGTTCGGCCAGCGCTACGGCACAGACCGGTTCTTCCAGTCCCATGCAGATCTCTTCGCCGGCGCAATGTAAAAAGAGGCGGGGATGCCGGGCGTTCGGCGTTTCCGCAAATCGCCGGCATGGGCTAGAACGGGGCAACGTTGTTTGACGGAGCCAGCCCATGCCGCACCTTGACGAAATCTCCCATATCTTTTTCGGCAAACCGAGCAGTGAACTTGGCGCTGTCGAGCGCCATGTTCTTCATCGTGCCAAGGAACGCAAGATCGTGTCTCAGGACACCAATGCCGCATTCGTCGCCGAACAGGGCTTCGGCGATCGGATGGCCGACGGCATTGCCCGCGTGGGTGGCTCCTGGGGCTTCATCATCGCATTCCTGATATTCCTTGCCGTCTGGGCGACAGCCAATACGATCCTGCTGACGAGGGATGCGTTCGATCCCTACCCCTTTATCTTCCTCAACCTGCTGCTCTCGATGATTGCAGCGATCCAGGCGCCGATCATCATGATGTCGCAAAACCGGCAGGCGATGAAGGATCGCTTCGACGCATCGAAGGATTATGAGGTCAACCTCAAGTCGGAAGTTGAACTGATTTCGCTCCATAACAAAATCGACACTGTGCTGCTGCGCGAGATCGCCGAACTGCGCGCCGATGTCGGCCGCCTGCAAGCACAGCTTGCGCAGTACCAAGGCAAAGGCGGTTCACAAGTTTGATTTTTTTCCGTTGTGCCATTTCGGGCCGAACACCGGGCATAAGCATCCAACCGAACGAGAACGACACAACCTTAAATACATGAAATGCAATAAAGAGACGCGAAAGCATAAAAGACCATTTATTAGCGTATCGAAAAATTAACAAATGAAGCACACGATATAGGTGTATCAGGATCGATATATCGACCCGGTTTAAACCTGGGGGTGTGCTTTATGTCCATCATAACGCGAGTACGCAAAAACAACGAAGGTGCTGCCGCACTGGAGTTTGCGATCGTTGCACCGCTGTTCTTCCTGACCATATTCACCATGATCGGTTACGGCATCTACCTCAGTGCCAGCCATGCGATCCAGCAGATTGCCGCCGATGCCGCGCGAACAGCCGTGGCCGGACTGTCGGAAACAGAGAGAAAGAGCCTCGCCAAGACGTTCATCCAGTCATCGACACTGGACTATGCCTTCATCAACAAGAACAAGTTGACGATCGACGTCGAGGACGACGTGAGCAATCTCAATCAGTTCACCGTCACCATCGCCTATGATTCCAGTGAGTTGCCGATCTGGAAGCTGTTTTCCTTCGCGTTGCCCGATGAGCAAATCAAGCGATACGCAACGATAAGGCTGGGAGGAATCTGACATGGCCCGCGCATCCTTGAAGCCTGGCAGCATTTTTACCAGCACCTCTGGCAATATCGGCATATCGGCGGCGCTCGTTCTGCCCCTGGTCGTGCTGTCGCTCGGGCTAGGCATCGACTACGGTTATCTCACACTGCAGAAGCGCGAAATGCAGGGGATCGTCGATCTCACCGCCATCGTGGCGGCTGCCGATCTGCCCCATGTCGAAGACGCAGCGCTCGATCATTTCAAGACCAACGGCCTCAATCTTGCCATTGCAACCAAGAGTGGATTGCTCGGCGTTGATGGAAAGGTGATCCCGAACGACCTGACCGCAGTCAAGAACGGTATCGTCACCATCGTCAAGGGTCGATACGTCCCGGACCCCGCGCTCGCAACCGGGCAGCGCTTCATCCCCAATGCCACGCCCGCTGATGCAGCCCAGGTCTCGATCGAAAAAGAAGGAACGCTGCATCTCGCCGCGATGTTCAGCGCTCCGCCGACGATGAGCGCCGTTGGGACTGCGGCCAGCACCAAGCTCGCCGCCTTCTCGATCGGCTCGCGGCTCGCAAGCCTCGATGGTGGCATTTTGAATGCCGTGCTCGGCCAGATGCTCGGCACGGCGATTTCCCTGAAAGTGATGGACTATCGGGCGCTCGTGGACGCGGATATCAACGTCCAGCCCTTCCTGAAGGTTGTCTCCACCCGCCTGAACCTGACGGCGGCGAGTTATGAGGATGTTTTGAAGGCAAACCTCACCATGCCGCAGCTCCTTGCTTCGATGCAGGCTGTTCAGGGAATATCGAGCACCGCAACATCTGCCCTGAAGGCCTTGGAATCGGCCAGCAGCAAGAACAAGAACACCTTCACCCTGTCCCGGATCCTCAACATCGATCCGAAAAAGGGAGTGAGTGTGGATGCCGGGTCGAACTGGGCCATGAAGGTTAGCGCGCTCGACATGGTCTCGGCTGCGGCCGCGATTGCAAACGGCACCAACCAGATATCGCTCGCAGCCGTGGCCGGTCTGCCCGGCATAGCGTCCGCGAGTGTCAAGCTTGCCATCGGTGAACCGCCGGTCGAAACGCCGCCACATAAGCTGGGCGCACCGGGTTCGGCCGTTCGCACCGCGCAGACGCGGCTCGCCATCGAAGTGAATGTCGACGGACTGGCGGCACTTGCCGGGATGCGGATCAAGCTGCCGATCTATGTCGAGGTTGCCCATGCGGAAGGCAAGCTTGCCGACATCCGCTGCTACGGCGGCTCGAACACAAATGCCAGCGTCTCCATCGATGCCGTTCCGGGCGTCGCGGAGATCGCGATCGGCACCGTTCATCCCTCGGTTCTGTCGAATTTCAGCGATGAAGCGCGCGTGGAAAAGGCGCGGCTCGTCGACTCGGCGCTGCTCAAGATCGATGGCATCGCCCATGTCGAAACAAAGAACATGCTACCACAGCGGTTGACCTTCAGCCCCTCCGAGGTCGCCGCCAATTCCATCAAAAGCGTTTCGACCAAGGATATCCTGACCTCCACCACGCAGACGCTGCTCAACAACCTGGACGTCGATATTCAGGTGCTGTTCTTGACGGTCGGCAGCCCCAAAGTGGTTCAGGCAGCACTCGCCCAGACATTGGGCACCGTGACGCCGGCGATCGATACCCTGCTCTACAATCTGCTTCTCGCAGTCGGCGTCCGGGTCGGCGAGGCGGATATTCGCGTCACCGGCGTCAATTGCCTGCAGCCGGTTCTGGTACAATAACAATCGTAAACTTCTCCATCTTCACCGACCGATGGCACCATTGTCGTCCGGTCTTTTTTTCCAAGGGAGGAGCCCGAAAAAACCGGCTTTCCCTGTTGCCGGCCCTCCTTGAAACAAAAGATGGACATTAAACGTTTTGCAAGCGACATAGCTCAAAATGAGTGCTCATCGATTCCGAAACCGAGCATCTACTCACTGGATTTTCGCCAAAGCCATGACCGGCACACCGCCATCAGCGATCGAAAGCGCCGGCTCCTCCGCCGAAGTTGAGATATTCGCGGCGAACCCGGCATTGTTCGCAGTCCTGCAACAGGGCGCGCGGCATATGATCGAGCTTTATGATCATTTTCCAAGGATCGCCCGTCTGGTTGCCGCCCAGCAGAAATGGCTTCTCACCCAGGCAGCTTACGCATTGTATGTGCAACGCGATCCTGCTGATCCGCTGTCCGGCATTACCGCGTCGCGGCTTCTCGACATCATCGTCGAATTTGGAGCAGCGAGCCGCAACACGGCGACGGCGTTTTTGGCAGAGTTGCTTGCCTACAAGCTCGTCCGCGACGTTCCGGGGTCGCCCAGCAAACGCAGCCGCCCGCTGGAGCCAACGGAGGTCAGCCACGACGCAATGCGTTTGTGGTTTCGCGGCCAGATGCGCAGCCTCGACCTGCTCGATAGCGGCGATCGTGTCGAACGGCTGGAGGCCAACCCGGAAATATTCTATCGCGCCCAGCCGCTCGCCGCCAAGCGGCTGATCGCTGACAGGGCATGGCGCGAGCCGCCGCTCAGCATCTCGTGTTTCGTCTGGACCGAATATGGCGGACTGATCCTCGATGACTTCTTCTCGCGGATTGTCAATCCGGTACCCGAGGATGGTTACCACTGGGTCGAAGATCTTCGCTTTGCCGAACTATCCAACCACTATTCCCTGTCGCGCACGCATGTCCGCCGTCTCTTTACCCGCGCCGAAGCGCTGGGGTCACTTGGCTGGCAGGAGCGAAACGGCAGCAAGAACAGGATCTGGGCAACGGCGTCGTTCATTGAGGACTACAAGCGCTGGCAGTCCGTCAAGTTCTGCGCACTTGACCAGGCCTATGGCGAGGCGGTGCGGTCGATCGACACGGGGGTGGCCCTCCCCCGCGCAACCGAGGCGCGCGCAAGGAAATCAGACGTTTGACTGCGCAAATTGCGGCAAGTCGTCGTTGATCTGGTAGAAGTCGCCCTTGTCGGCGCAGAAGATGTGATAGCCGAAGGCAAGGCCGGTCGGCTCGTCAAATGTTCCCGCCATGATCGAGGTATAGTCGAGACCGTCCATTTTCCAGAACAGCGCAGAGCCACAGGTCTTGCAGAAACCACGCTGCGCTTCCGGGCTTGAGCGATACCAGGTGATATTGTCCGCGCCTTCAAGATCGAGTTCACTGTCAAGAACATTGGTGGCCGCGTAATAGAGCCCCGTCTGCTTGCGGCACTGGGAACAATGGCAGGCAATGATCTCGCGCAGCTTGCCCCGTGTACGGAAACGGACGGCACCGCAGTTGCAGGATCCGGTATGCTCTTCCGCCATCTTCATCCCCTCAAAATGCTTGTTGGCCCGTCATGCAGGCGTGAAAAAACCGGGTCAACTTCATCAGCCAACCCGGTTCTGTCAATTTCAATTCGCTCAAGCAGCAATTAGCGGCGCTGATCAGCCCCAGATCAGCCGTTGACGACCATCCGCTTCTCGTCGCGGCCGCCCTTCATGCGCTCGGCAAGGAGGAAGGCAAGTTCAAGCGCCTGGTCGGCATTGAGACGCGGGTCGCAATGGGTGTGGTAGCGGTCGGCAAGATCGGCGCCGGAGAGCGCACGAGCGCCGCCGGTGCATTCCGTCACGTCGTTGCCCGTCATCTCGATATGGATGCCGCCCGGATGCGTGCCTTCGGCGCGGTGGATCTGGAAGAAGCTTTCGACTTCCGACAGTATCCGCTCGAAGGGGCGGGTCTTGTAGTTGTTGAGCGTGATCGTGTTGCCGTGCATCGGATCGCAGGACCAGACGACCTTGCGGCCTTCCTTCTCGACGGCGCGGATCAGGCGCGGCAGGTGCTCGGCAACCTTGTCGTGACCGAAGCGGCAGATCAGTGTCAAACGGCCGGCTTCGTTCTGCGGGTTGAGCAGGTCGATGAGTTCGATCAGCCCGTCACCCGTCAGCGAAGGACCGCACTTGAGACCGAGCGGATTCTTGATGCCGCGGCAGTATTCGATATGCGCGTGATCAGGCTGACGTGTCCGGTCGCCGATCCAGATCATGTGTCCGGAGGTCGCGTACCAGTCGCCGGAGGTCGAATCGACGCGGGTCAGGGCCTGCTCGTAACCGAGCAGCAGCGCTTCGTGGCTGGTGAAGAAATCGGTCTCGCGGAGGCTAGGATGGTTCTCCGAGGTGATGCCGATCGCCTTCATGAAATCCATGGTTTCGGAGATGCGGTTTGCAAGCTTGCGGTAACGCTCGGCCTGCGGGCTTTCCTTGACGAAACCGAGCATCCACTGGTGCACGTTTTCGAGATTGGCGTAGCCGCCCATCGCGAAGGCACGCAGAAGGTTCAGCGTTGCTGCCGACTGCCGGTACGCCATGATCTGGCGCTCCGGGTCCGGAATGCGGGCCTTTTCGTTGAACTCGATGCCGTTGATGATGTCGCCGCGGTAGCTCGGCAGTTCGACATCATTCTGCCTTTCGATGTTCGAAGAGCGCGGCTTGGCGAACTGGCCGGCAATACGGCCGACCTTGACCACTGGCTGCTGGGCACCGAACGTCAGGACGACGGCCATCTGCAGGAATGCGCGGAAGAAGTCGCGGATCGTGTCCGCGCCATGTTCGGCGAAGCTCTCGGCGCAATCGCCACCCTGCAACAGAAACCCCTTGCCTTCCGAAACATTGGCAAGCTGGCTCTTCAGGCGGCGCGCCTCGCCGGCAAAGACCAGCGGCGGATAGGTTGCAAGCTGCGCTTCCGCGCTTGCCAGTGCTGCCATATCCGGAAAATCCGGCACCTGCTGGATTGGCTTCTGCCGCCAGCTGTTCGGGGTCCAAGTCTGTGCCATGTCGATCACCTGTTCTCTTGCGCAAGTCCGCCGCAGCAGTCGCGCTCCCGGATGAATTCCAGACAGCGTCAGCTTCAAACCGGACATCAGCCGCGTTTCAGCGGCACAATTCCTGACCGCAGCTCTCCTGGCCGGGAAAACGGCGATTTTGCGGATGCGGGCTTATAAACGTTAACATGGGGATTGAAAAGCGATTGTTCCAGCAAAGTGCGCGCCGCGGATGTCAGCGCTAACCTTTGGTGTAGCTCGAATTTCGCCCCGTGAAAGCGTCAGGCGACCCGCTCGCCGTTCTTGATCCGGTAGCTCGGATTATACATCGTCACCAGCTCCTCCGCCGCCGTCGGATGCACCGCCATGGTCCGGTCGAAATCGTCCTTCGTGCTGCCGGCCTTCAGCGTGATCCCGAGCAGTTGCGCCATCTCGCCGGCCTCATGGCCGAGGATATGGGCACCCAGGACCTTGCGGTCGGCCGCATTGACGATCAGCTTCATGATCGTCCTTTCGGAACGTCCGGACAACGTCGCCTTGATCGGACGGAACTCGGCCCTGTAGATCTCGAGATCCTCGAACTTCTTCGCGGCTTCCTCTTCCGAAAGCCCGACCGTGCCGATTTCCGGCTGGGAGAAGACAGCGGTGGCGATCAGGTCGTGATCCGGGGACGTCGGGTTGCCCTTGTATTCCGTCTCGATGAAGCACATGGCCTCGTGGATGGCGACCGGCGTCAGTTGCACCCGGTCGGTCACGTCGCCAAGCGCATAGACACCGGGCGCACTGGTGCGCGAAAACGCATCGACGATGATCGCGCCGCGATCGTTGACGGCAACACCCGCCGCTTCCAGTCCAAGCCCCTTGGTGTTCGGCACGCGGCCGAGCGCCAGCATCACCTGGTCGACGGCCAGCGTGCCGTGTTTCATCGTTTCCGCGGCCAGCCTACCGTCAGCAGTCTTCGTAATGGATTGCAGCAGGTCCTCGCAGAGGATGCGGATGCCCTTGTGCTCCATCGCTGCGTGAAGTCCGCGCCGCATGTCCTGGTCGAAGCGCGAGAGGATTTCCTTGCCGCGATAGATCAATGTGGTCTCCACACCGAGACCATGGAAGATGTTGGCGAATTCGACCGCGATGTAGCCGCCGCCGGCGATGACGATCGATTTCGGCAGTTCCTTAAGGTCGAAGGCTTCGTTCGAACTGATGCAGAGTTCGTGACCCGGCAGCGCGTCATGCGGCGTCGGATGACCGCCGACGGCGATGACGATGCGTTCGGCGGTAACAGTCTTGCCACTGTCCAGAAGCTTGATCGTGTTCGGCCCGGTTAGTTCCGCCCGGGTATGCAGGATTTCAGCCCCGGCATTGGCAAGCCCCTTCTGGTAGAGGCCTTCGAGTCGGGTAATTTCCTTTTCCTTGGCCGCGACGAGTTTCGGCCAGTGGAACGTCCGCTCACCGACACTCCAGCCGAAACCCTCGGCATCCTCGAAATGTTCGGCAAACTGCGACGCATAGACGTAGAGCTTCTTCGGCACGCAACCGCGGATGACGCAGGTGCCGCCGTAACGGAATTCCTCGGCAATCGCGACCTTCTTGCCCATGGCTGCCGCAACACGTCCGCTGCGCACGCCTCCGGAACCGCCGCCAATAACGAAAAGGTCATAATCGAAAGAAGCCATGCTGAAAAACTCCCGGCCGGGTCATGTGCGAATGAAGACGGTCACTGGGAAGGCTGCGCTCGCATAACGTAGGCTGCCTTACCGGCGATTCCCGCCGTGTGATGCTGATATAGGGTGGCATGCTACAAAATGAAAAGCCCGGAATGACCCGGGCTTAAGCAATTCGGCGTGAGGCGTGCCGCCGGTTGGACCGGCAGCAGTTTCCTTACTGGGCAGGCTTCACCTCGGTCTCAGTACCCGGCAACGGCTGCTGGTCGGCGGTCAGGGTCGCGCCGAGTTCCTTCGTTGCCGCGGCGTTCAGGTCGCGGGAAATACCTGCCGCCCAGATGTCGGCAGCCTTGATCATTTCGCGCGAGGCAATCGGGCCGTCGTTCAGAAGCTTCTTGCCGGCGTCCGACGTGTAAAAGGTCGTGATCGCGTTCAGCTGATCGACGGTGAAGGTCTTTGCGTAGATCGTTGCAGCTTCCTTTTCCAGATCGGCGCGACGGGCGGCAAGTTCGAGCGCCTTGTCGTCGACCGTCTTGGAGATCAGTTCCTCGTAGTTCGGCGAGGACTGGATAAGGTTCGTCTTCAGCCGCGCCGCCAGGTTCGGCAGGATATTGTCGAAACCGTTGGTGGCATTGATCGCAGCAATCGCGGCGCGCGCAGCCTTGATCTGTTCGTCCGTCACGTCCTGTGCCCGCAGGGCAGGAACCATGACGGCGGAAAGGATGATGGCAGTTGCAGCCATTGTACGGCCGAGACCTGCGAAATTGATCATGTCTGTAACGCTCCTGTCAGTTGACGCCGGGTTCCGCGCGCGTCTTGCATCTGCGAACCCCTGCATAGTCCAATTTCAAAGCCATCGCCACCGTGTCGGGGAAGCCCCATCGGCTGCGACGCAGTAACAAATCCTCTGTGACCGCTTTTCGGCCACAACTGGAAACCTTGCAAGCACCAGCAAAAAGCCCAGGCGGCCACCGCCACCGAAGCCGAGCCGGTCAGGCCGTCATCACCCTTGCCCCTCCGGGACCGGCAATGATCGCAAGGGATGCGATGCCGATGAACAAGCCATGTTCGACCACGCCGGGAATGGCGTTCAGTTCGCGTGCTAGCGCATCTGCATCAGGAATGCGGCCAAAAGATGCGTCCAGAATGAGATGTCCGCCATCGGTCATGAAGGGTCCGTCACCCGAGGCACGAACGATGATTTCACCGGAAAGACCATGCCGCGCGGCAAGCTTTTCAACGGCGATGCGCGTCGCGGCGAGCCCGAAGGTATTCACTTCGATCGGCAGCTTGAAGGCGCCGAGCGTCTCGACCACCTTGGTTTCGTCGGCAATGACGATCATTCGCGCCGATGCGCAGGCAACGATCTTCTCTCGCAGAAGCGCGCCGCCGCCGCCCTTGATCAGGCGCAGCTTCGGGTCGACTTCGTCGGCACCGTCGATGGTCAGGTCCAGCTCTGGAAGCTCCTCCAGCGATTTCAGCGGCACGCCGAGTTCCAGGCAAAGCCGCGCGGTGCGTTCCGATGTCGGCACACCCTCGATACGAAAGCCGGACGCCACCTTCTCGGCAAGCAGACGGACGAACTCTTCCGCCGTCGAGCCTGTGCCGATGCCAAGCCGCATGCCGTCTTCAACATAGTCGAGCGCCGCTGCGGCGGCCTTGATCTTCATTTCACGGGCGTCCATGCGCCACGTTCTCCTCAAAACTCATCCGAGAGACCACGGCAAAACCTCGCGTCCCTTCTTTCCGCTGAGACGTTTACACGGCTGCAACGGCAAACAAAAGCCCAAATAGCGGGCGACATGCAATTGGCGAAACTGCGCTATCGCATAAAGTCGCGATTGCTTTTTCGAGCCGCTTCCCCTACCCGGACTGCTATATTTCATACATGCTTCAAGAGGTTCCAGTGTCTGCATCCGTTGTCGTTTTTGATCTTGATGGAACCCTTGTCGATACCGCTCCCGATCTCGTCGCAAGCCTCAACCACGCGGTTACCCAGGCAGGCCTCGCTCCGGTGAGCTACGGCGACCTCACCCATCTCGTCGGGCATGGCGCCAAGGCGATGATCGAGCGAACGTTCATGCTGCGCGGCAAGGCGCTCAGCACCGAGGACCTTGACTGGCAGATGAAGGAATTCGTCGATTTCTATCACGGCTCGATGCCGGGCGATTCCATCCCCTATCCCGGCGTCATCGCCGCCATGGACCGCCTGGCCGCTGCCGGCTACACGCTTGCAGTCTGCACCAACAAGCTGGAAATGCTCGCCAAAAGCCTGCTGGAAGGGCTTGCCCTTTCCTCTCGCTTCGCAGCCATCACCGGCGGCGACACGTTTCATGTGCGCAAGCCCGATGCCGAGCATCTGCTGTCCACCATCCGCCTTGCAGGCGGCGCTCCGGAGAAATCCGTGATGATCGGTGACAGCCTCAACGACATTCTTGTCGCCAGAAATGCCTCCGTGCGCTCGATCGGCGTTCCCTTCGGCTATTCCGATGTGCCGGTCGAAAGCCTGGAACCCGATCTAGTCGTGCGTCACTTCGACGAACTGACCCCTGACCTGATCGAACGGCTGATCGCGCGGACGTAAAAAAGGCGGCTCCAAGCCGCCTTTTTTATCATCGATCCGATCCCTCAACCTTCAGCGCGACGTGCCAGCCGCGTCGCTTCGAGAGCGCGCCCCATATACATGTCGCGCTCGTAGACATCGTCGAAATACTCGACCGCGCCGTCCTTGTTCGGCCAGGCGGTGAAATAGGCGACATAGACCGGAATTTTTTGCGGTACGGAAACACCCTTGTTACGCCCGCCGGCAATTTCCTTGGCAACATCCTCGACCGTCGTGCCGAGCACGGCAGCCGCCATCCGGCGCGGATCGGCCAGACGCACGCAGCCGTGGCTGAGTGCCCGCTGGTCTTTCTTGAAGAAGCTCTTCGATGGCGTGTCGTGCATGTAGATCGCGTGACTGTTCGGGAACAGGATCTTCAATTCACCCAGCGCATTGTCGCTGCTCGGTGGCTGGCGCACGGCAACGCCGGTCGTCGAACCATTCCAGTTGACGTCATAGGACGATACGGCGCGCCCGCCGAGTTCCACCTGATAACCGAGACGGTCAAGGTAACCCGGGTCGTTGCGAAGCTTCGGCAGCATCTCGTTGATGATGATCGACTGCGGCACGCCCCAATAGGGATTGAATTCCACCGTCTGGATCTCGTCCTCGAAGAAATAGGTCTGGTTCGCCTTCGAACCGACGACCACGCGCATTGAGAACTGCTCGGCGCCTTGGTCGTGATAATAGACCATGAAGGCGGGCTGATTGATGAAGACATAGCGGCTGCCAAGATCGGCCGGCAGCCAGCGCGCCTGCTCCATTGCGATGCGCACCTTGTCGATCCTGCTCTCGGTCGTGTCGCCACCGGTCAGGATGCGGATCGACGCCTTGCCGACGATACCGTCCGGCTTCAGCCCGTTTTCCTTCTGGAAACCTTCGATCAGGGCCACCAGTTCCGGCGTATAGTCCGGCGTTCCCTGATATGCGGAAAGCGTCAGCGCGTGCTCGACCTTCAGCGCATCGGAGCCCTTCTGGCGGATGCCGGCGACCACGTTGGCCAGCTCCGGATTGCTGATACCCGGCTTCAGCAACGTGCCGGGCGCAATGACGATTCGCGGTGCGTCGCCGGTCCTTGCTTCGAGCGTCTTCAGTTCATTTTTCAGGGCCAGGAATTCCGGACCGGAAGGCGTCTGGGAATTCAGATAGGCCGCGACATCGTGGCTTCTGGCAATGTTTTCGAGCTTGCCCGTCAGGTTGACGTCCTTGCGCTTGAAATCGTGATAGCCGGAAATCTTGTTCGGATCGATGCGCCCACGCACGGTATCGGCGATATAGGTCAGCGTCGCTGCGGATAGTTGAATCTCGAACTCGACCAGCGCCTTTTCGCGTGCAGCCATGTCGCCGCTGTCAAATGTATCGGATGGGACGGCAACGGCATAGTCCTGCGGATCAAGCCCGACGCTTGCCGCCTGCCCCAGCACATCGAGAGCGGCCTTCGCCGCCGCATTCGGCGCATCGCCGCTGATCCAGACAAATCCCTCGTGACCGGCATAAAAGGTCTCGATCGCCTTGGCCACATCGCCCGGTGCATAAGCCGTGACACCGGGCAGGAACTGGCGGGCATCGGCAAGCGAGGCCCGCTGCATCGGCGGCAGAGAATCGCTATGGACGGAACCGGTTACCACCGGATCAAGCAGCTTGGCCGTGGCGATGCGGCGCAACGGCTCGGCCTTGTAGGTGTAGTACTTCGGCGAGGTGACCTTTGGCAGCGGGCGTGCGGCCTGCTGTTGGACCCGTGGCATCTGCCCGACACCCGGCAGCGGCTGGAATTCTTCCACCACCGGCTTCTTCTTGCGAAAAAGGTCCAGCAAATTCAGCGCTTCCGCGCGATCGGCACCAAGGGATGCGAACGCGCACCCTGTCATCAGGGTCATGATCGCAGCAGTCTTCGTCAATTTCATTGGTTCACACGTCCCCGTATCGCATTGCCGCCATCAGCGGTTCGCGCCCGATGCCCCATCATGTCACCGAGCTTTCGTACTTATAAGAAAGGATGGTGAATGAAAAGGAAACGCCACCCCTTCCGGATATCCGCCGACCGTCACAAACGCGTGAAAGACCGGCAGCAGGAAGACGGATGAGGACGGCCAAAAATTTGAATTCCTTGCGTTATTTTTTGATACCCGCGAAAAATCGCGGCGGCTTGCAGAAATCCCCGCAAGCTCTGCCAAAACTATCCGCCCGGTTGTGTCTGAAAAGGCACAACATCGCCGCTGCACAAACCCGCAGGTGGCCATTGTCACGCCGGAACGCGAGGTGCGTTGAAAAGGCGACATTTTAAACGATTGTAGCATGGCAAGGCGGCTTGCAACCCCTTTACAAGCACCGGCCACCTGAGCCAGAGAGAACCGCATCACAGCCTCTGACCGTCGCGGCGCGGCGGCCTCACCCACCTTCCGGTCTCGATACCGCCCGGTTTCGCGATCGAATGACGAAAGCAGGGATTACGATGACATCAACGCGCACGGAAACAGATACGTTCGGCCCGATCGAAGTCGCAAGCGACCGCTACTGGGGCGCACAGGCACAGCGCTCGCTCGGCAATTTCAAGATCGGTTGGGAAAAGCAGCCATTGTCGATCGTGCGCGCGCTTGGCATCGTCAAGCAGGCCGCCGCCCGCGCCAACATGGAACTGCAGGGCCTCGACCCGACCGTCGGCAAGGCGATCATCGACGCCGCCCAGGAAGTCATCGACGGCAAGCTCAACGACCATTTCCCGCTCGTCGTCTGGCAGACCGGTTCCGGCACGCAGTCGAACATGAACGCCAATGAAGTTATTTCCAACCGGGCGATCGAAATGCTCGGCGGCGTCATGGGCTCGAAGAAACCCGTTCATCCGAACGACCACGTCAACATGAGCCAGTCGTCGAACGACACCTATCCGACGGCCATGCACATCGCTTGCGCCGAGCGCGTCGTCCACGACCTCTTGCCCGCCCTGAAGCATCTGCACGCAGCTCTCGTAGCCAAGGTGAAGGCCTTCGACCACATCATCAAGATCGGCCGCACGCATACGCAGGACGCAACACCCCTGACGCTCGGCCAGGAGTTCTCGGGTTATGCTGCCCAGGTCGCCTCCTCGATCAAGCGCATCGAAATGACGCTTCCCGGTCTTTGCGAACTGGCGCAGGGCGGAACCGCGGTTGGCACCGGCCTCAACGCCCCCATCGGCTTTGCCGAAAAGGTCGCCGAGGAAATCGCCAAGATTACCGGCATTGCCTTCGTGACGGCGCCGAACAAGTTCGAAGCGCTGGCTGCCCATGATTCGATGGTGTTCAGCCACGGCGCAATCAACTCGGCAGCTGCCGCCCTGTTCAAGATCGCCAACGACATCCGCCTGCTCGGCTCCGGCCCCCGTTCGGGCCTTGGCGAACTGTCGCTGCCGGAAAATGAGCCTGGCTCGTCGATCATGCCAGGCAAGGTCAACCCGACCCAGTGCGAGGCGCTGACGCAGGTCTGCGTGCAGGTATTCGGCAACAATGCGGCGCTGACCTTTGCCGGCAGCCAGGGCCATTTCGAGCTCAACGTCTACAATCCGCTGATGGCCTATAACTTCCTGCAGTCGGTACAGCTCTTGGCCGACGCTGCCGTCTCGTTCACCGACAATTGCGTCGTCGGCATCGAGGCCCGGGAAGACAACATCAAGGCGGCTCTCGACCGGTCACTGATGCTGGTCACCGCCCTTGCCCCGAAGATCGGTTACGACAACGCCGCCAAGATCGCCAAGACCGCCCACAAGAACGGTACGACGCTGCGCGAAGAAGCCGTCGGCGGCGGCTACGTCACGGATGCGGAGTTCGACGCCGTGGTGCGTCCGGAAACGATGATCAGCCCCTCCTGAGCCTTCCTCGGTAACATTACGAAAACGGACATGAAGGCAGCGGACAATCGCTGCCTTCATGCGTTTCACGCCATGCAGTTACCAGATTGATTCAATCTTAACGTCCCGATTTGCCAAACGTTAAGTCTTCCAAAATCTTTTATCCCTAATATTAGCTGTTGGAGACAACAAGACAGGAGCTTGCCATGCAAGCGGCTTCGAACAAGGTTCAGATACCCGATATCGCAGCGCAGGTGACTTATGCGATGCGCATCATGGGTATCTCGCCCCTGCCACGCAACTACGAGCTTTATTACGAAGCCTATATCGGCTCCAACCCGAAACTGACCAAGGAACTGGCGGCGCTCGGCAGCCGGGCCACCCAGGAAGAACTGGACGAAATCGGTGCGCGCTACTTCGCCCATGTCCACCACGCCGTCGGCGTCGATCGTGCACACAATCATCTGGCAAGCGAACTCAGCGACCTTCTCAGGCTGTTGAAGGACGAACAGTTTGCGCTCGAGAACTACAACAAGCTGCTTGACGAGACCTATCAGAACATCACCAGCAAAAGCAGTTCCAGCGCCGAAATCCTGCGCCAGTGCGTCAGCATCCTGACCGAGGCGACCGCGGACACGATGAGCCAGGGCAAGGAACGAGCCGAAAACGTCTCGCTGAAATCCTTCGAGATGGAAGTCATCCGGCAGGAACTCGACGAGTACAAGCGCATCGCCAACACCGATTCGCTGACACGCCTTGCCAACCGGCGGGCATTCGACGAGAAGCTGGCCTCGATCTACAATTCCGAGCAGCTGCGCGCCTACACCGGCCTGCTGATCGCCGACATCGATCACTTCAAGAAAGTCAACGACAGCTACGGCCATCCGGTCGGCGACAAGATTCTGGCGACCGTCGGCACGGTCATCCGCGCCAATCTGCGCCGCGACGCCTTCGTCGCCCGCACCGGCGGCGAGGAATTCGCCATCATCCTCGGTGAAAGCAATCTCGAAGAAAGCCTGCAAGTGGCCGAGCGCATCCGCAACGCTCTTGCGACCACGCCCTTCAAGAACTCCAAGACCGGTGTCAACTACGGCCCGATCACGCTGTCCGTCGGCGTCTGCCAGGCATCGCATGCCGACGACCCGATCGACCTCTACAACAAGGCCGACATCGCGCTCTATTGCGCCAAGAACGCCGGCCGCAACAGGACGATCCTGTTTGAGGAAGGCATGAAAAAGGATACCGGCAAGAACTGGCTGATCTATCGCAAATAGGCGATCGCATTCAGCGTGAGCAGAGGCGTCGGGGCGGCGCCCTGCCTTGTTTTTGCAGCGTTCCCAAGGAAACAGCCGCGCTCCCGTCCATTGTCTAGAAAGGCTCCATACAAGGGAGCGCACCGGAATGAACCGGAAAATCTCCCGAACAAACCGGGAGACACGGACATGAAGACCATTCTCGCAGCCCTGATCGCAACTGCCCTTCTTGGCCCCGCAGCGCACGCCGCCGGCAAGGACGGATCCTTCGAAGTGGCCTCGCTCCAGTCCTCGACCGCAAAGACCGGTTGGCTGCAGGTCCTGTCGAAAGGCAAGCCGGCAAAGGCGAAGTCCGCAAGGAAGAACATCAACTTGTCTCCCGTGCGGCGCGAACTGGTTGCCTTCAACGAGAATGTAGCGCCCGGAACCATCATCGTCGACAATTCCGACCGCCGCCTCTACCACGTGCTCGGCAACGGCGTTGCCATGCAGTACGGCGTCAGCGTCGGCCGCGAGGGCTTCATCTGGACCGGCACCAATACGGTCAGCCGCAAGGCCGAGTGGCCGACCTGGAATCCTCCGGAAGAAATGCGCGTCCGTGAAGCCAGGAAGGGCCACATCCTGCCCGTCACCATGAAGGGCGGCATCGAAAACCCGCTCGGCGCCCGCGCCATGTATCTCGGCTCGACCATCTACCGCATCCACGGCACCAATCAGCCGTCCTCGATCGGCAAGGCGATGTCCTCCGGCTGCATCCGCATGGCCAATGAAGACGTCGAGCATCTCTATGCCAACGTGACGATCGGCACCAAGGTCATCGTCCGCGACTGACCGATTTCACCGCAGGAAGCGCTCAGCGGCAGGCCGAAACGCCTGCCGCTTTTCCTATGGCGATCAATTCCGGCCGATACTCGAAATGCATGGTGTCGTAATGGTACCAGCGCCCACCCCAGATGAAGCCGTGCCGCTCGAAGGCATCGATGATCTTCATCGGATACCTGTTCTTATAGTGCGGCACCCTGCCCGGCTTGCCGCCCGACCAGATCCAGTAGTCCGCATATTGGGTATTGATATCGATGGCCGCGCCAAAACTGTGGACCGGCATGTTCGAAGCGCCAGCGACCTTGCGCCAGTTGAAGGTTCCGGCCGAGGGCGCCAGGAACGTTTTCATATCCGGCATGGCCCTGAGTTCGTCACGCACCTTTTCGAGCGCCGCAGCGGCACCCTGCCGTTTGGTCACCCGCAGCTTTTTGCCGAACCAATCGACAGAAACCAGAGAGGCCTCCACCTGTTCCGTGGATGCCCCATAGAGGCGCATCATCAGCGCATCGCTGCGGATACGTCCCGGATCGAAATTGACGTCGGGTTTGGTCTCGCAGGCGCCTGCCGGATAGATTTGCGACAGGCTGTCCTCGATATCGCCGGCCGCAAGCTTGGCGGCATGATCCTTGGCCTTGCCGTCGTCGATGGGCGATGAACCGCCATCGGGAAAGAAAATCGATCCGCTCTCGCTTTTCAACAGCGTCTCGGGATAGGCCGTGATCAGCAGAGCGATTTTGTCTGCGAGGCTGAGATCGTCCGCCTTCACGGGTGACGCTGCAACGAGCATCGCCGCAAGAATCGCGCCGCCGAGCGTCTGCTCAATCGACCGTGACATTGATGTAGTCGCCGTCCGGGCCTCGGAACACTTGAACATTGATGACGGAACCGCCCCGCAACAGCGCCCGTGCGGCGCGTGTCTCGATCGTACCATACTCGATCATGCGCTCGGCCTTTTCACGGTTCTTGGCGGAGGCAAAGAAGCTGTCGCCCTCGTCGCCCGGCTGGGTGACGCCGTAACGATGATAATTCGCCCTGTCCTGCCGGATGACCTGCCACGGCTCGGTCAGTTGCTCGCCATAAGAATTGTAGAGGTCTTCCTCGCCGATATAGGCGTTGTATTCCTCGACCAGCCTGTCGGCCTTGGCGACACCTGCGGAAAGCGAAAGCGCCATCGCGGCCGTCAAAAAGAAAGTGGTCTTGTATTTCATGTATCCCCCCAACGCGCGAAAACCTGTGTTCCGCATCTCATTCGACGGAGCATAGTGCGCCCGTTCCTGAGAAAACGTTTCGTTGCAGGGATTTATTCGGGCGAAGCATGGCCTACCACATTGTTTTTGCGGCACGCTCCGGCCATTCACGGTCATAGGTATCCTTGTCGAAATCGGCTTTCGCTGCCTTCAAGAGCGTGCCCGGCGTCGGCAGGGACTGGGGATCGACGAAACGCTCGGGATTCCACAGCTGCGAGCGGATCAGCGCGCGGGCACACTGAAAATAGACCTCACCTATGGTGACGACGATGACGCTGCGCGGGTGCTTGCCGTCGACCTCGAAAGAACCGGTAAGCTCCGGATCGACGCTGACCACGGCCGTACCGTTGATCCGCATCGCCGTGTTCGAGCCGGGCACCAGGAACATCAGTGCCACGCGCGGGTCACGAACGATATTGGCAAGCGAATCGACCCGGTTGTTGCCGCGCCAGTCCGGCATCAGCACGGTTTTCTCGTCGGCGATCCGGACGACGCAGGCGTCGTCGCCGCGCGGGGAACAATCGAGCCCCTCCGGACCGACGGTGGCAAGCGCTGCGAACGGAGCCGCTTCGATCATGCTGGCATAATCCGGCGTCAACCGGCTGGTGACCTTGACCAGCGACGCCTCGCTCGTGCCGCCATAAAGCGCATTGAGTTCCTCGACCGTGCGAATGATTGTCATGTCGTTCTCCATCGGACCCCGCGATCCCATCGACCGATAGCATGACGCCTTTATGACAGCACCTGCGAAAATCGCTCAGGCCGCAGCCTTGCGATCCTCCGCGTGGATGAAGGAATTGATCCGTTCGATCACGGGCGCTGCGGAAACGATCCGGCGATGGCCGAGCCCGTTGGCCCAGTGGAGTTCGACATTCGGCCCCGCCGCCGCATAGCGGCGTGCATGTTCGGCAGAAACCTCCTTGTCGTCCTCCGCATGGATCACCAGCACAGATATTGTCAGCATGCCGAGAATGCGGGCGGCGTCGAATTCCTCAATGCGTCGGCCGGAGAGGCGCACAACCATGCCTTCGAGCGCCGTCTGCGCCTTCGGCGAAAGGCGAAGAAGCTTCCCGAACCCTTTGAACAACCATGACATTTCACTGGGAGCGCCGATCAGCACCATTCTTTTGGCGATGTGGGACGGCACGTCGCAGACCAGACCGCCCGCTGCGCACGCGAGGCTCGCTCCGCCAAAGGAATGGCCCACCGAAACGTCGAACCCGCCAAAATGTCGCCAGGCAGCGTCGATCGCCCGCACCGCTTCCGGCATCGTCAGCGTTCGCCCCGGCGAGGCGCCATGTCCCGGCCAGTCGAGTGCCACCACCTCGGCGCCACCAGCGGTCAGACCTTCGATCATTGGCGCCAGATAATCGCTGCGCGATCCCCAGCCATGAACCAGCAGGATGCGTTTTGCCTCGCGGCGGTCTGCCGGTGCTGCGAAATGCCTTGCCATGACCCAACCGCCCGCGAAGGACAACGTGACGGGCTGCGCCCTCGCCATGAGCGGTGCCGCCGCTGCCATCGCCGCCTTCTCCTTGGCGTTTGACGGATTGCGCGACGGGGTGACACTGAACAGCCGGAACGCCAGCCGTCCTGCCGCCTCCGGAGAAATGGCCGACACGCATTTGAGCGCGAGACGGGTGACCTCGATCGCAAAGGATGCCATAGTGGGATTCCTCTTTATATGTTCAATGATGAACATTATTGTACAACGATGAACAAAAAGCAAGCGACGATCGAACACCATCATTTTCCCTGGGACCATCCGAGGTTTCGCAGCTGGATCGCAGTTGCCCGCGCCTGCCAGCTGATGCAGCAGACATTGACGCGCGCGCTTGCCGATCTCGAAATCAAGCCGCCGCACCTCGATATCCTGATCAACCTCTATCGCTTCGAGGGCATTTCACAGCAGGAACTGGCGCGAAAACTTCTGGTGGGGCGCTCGAACATGAGCATGCTCCTGCCCCAGCTTGAAAAGCGAGGGCTGATCGAGAGGCGCGGCGACGAGAAGGACAAGCGCGTGCTGCGGCTGTCGCTGACTGCGAGCGGCCGTGAATTGACAGAGCAGGCAATGGAAATCCAGACCACGCTGATCGAGAAATCGCTGGACAACGAACCGATCGAGGAATGCCTGATCGTCGCCCAGTCCATGGAGCGGCTGATCGCCCGTCTTTTGAAAGAGGAAAGCGGTCTCGATTAAGCCTGGAGAGGCCGCCGGCTAACGCGGCTTTTCCGCCTTGTCACGACTCATCCCCTTTTCGGCGAGATCGCGCTCATAGGCAGCAAACAGCGTCTCGCCGTTTTCGCCAAGTTCACGCAGATAGGTCCAGGTGAAAATCCCGGTATCGTGAAAATCGTCAAAGCCGATCCGCACCGCATAATTGCCGGTGGGCGTCATCGAGATGATCGAGACATTGCGCTTGCCGGGCACGGTCAGTCCCTGTCCCGGCCCATGGCCCTGAACCTCGGCCGACGGCGACAGAACGCGCAACATCTCCGCCGACAGATCGAAGGAGGCGCCGTCGTTGAAGGCAATCGTCAGCCGGTGGCGGTCCTTGGAGACACGCAGTTCGGTCGGCCAGATGTCGCTCATGATATGCAGTCTCCTCGCTTTGCCGACCACTAGCGCAGATTCCACCCGGATGGAATTCCCCCGTGGACCCACGGGGACTTCCCCCGATCATAAGAAAGTGTTTCGCGGCGGTTTTCTAACGCTTTTGCCCGCTTTCGCCTTGACGCCGCCCGTTTTGCTCACGACATTGATGCAGCAGGAGAATTTCGTTGAACAACGTCACCATCGACCAGACCGGCGTACATCCGCTGACTGATTCCAAAACCCCGATGATCGACCCCTTCGGGCGAGCGGTGACCTATCTGCGGGTTTCGGTGACGGATCGCTGCGACTTCCGCTGCACCTATTGCATGGCGGAAAACATGACCTTCTTGCCGAAGAAGGACCTGCTGACGCTGGAGGAGCTGAATCGGCTCTGTTCCGCCTTCATCGCCAAGGGCGTGCGTAAGCTGCGACTGACCGGCGGCGAACCGCTGGTGCGCAAGAACGTCATGTTTTTGGTGCGCGAACTCGGCAAGCATGTCCATGCCGGCACGCTCGATGAATTGACGCTGACGACCAACGGTTCGCAACTCTCGAAATTCGCTGCCGAACTGGCCGACTCCGGCGTCCGGCGCATCAACGTCTCGCTCGATACGCTCGATCCCGACAAATTCAAGCAGATCACCCGCTGGGGCGATTTCTCCAAGGTCATGGAAGGCATCGACGCAGCCCAGGCCGCCGGCATCCACGTCAAGATCAATGCCGTTGCCCTCAAGGGCTTCAACGACGCGGAAATTCCTGACATGCTGCGCTGGGCGCATGGACGCGGTATGGACCTGACGCTGATCGAGACCATGCCGATGGGCGAGGTCGACGAGGACCGCACCGACCACTACCTGCCGCTTTCGGAAATGCGCGAACGGCTTTCCGAACAGTTCAGCCTGTCGGATATCGCCTACAAGACCGGCGGCCCGGCCCGCTATCTGAGCGTCACAGAGACCGGCGGCCGCCTCGGCCTGATTACGCCGATGACCCATAATTTCTGCGAAAGCTGCAACCGCGTCCGCCTCACTTGCACCGGCACGCTCTATATGTGCCTCGGCCAGAACGACGCCGCCGACCTGCGGACCGCACTGCGTGCCTCCGACGACGATGCGTACCTGTCGAGCGTCATCGACGAGGCGATCACCCGTAAGCCCAAGGGCCACGACTTCATCATCGACCGCACCCGCAACAAGCCCGCCGTCGCCCGCCACATGAGCGTTACCGGCGGCTGATCGTACCATTTCAAAGTCGATTCAACGTTCGACAATGCGGCCGACCCCGGCAATCAGAAGAGCTACGTCGTCTACCCGCAGCGGTGACGGGATGCGACGCGCGGAACAAACCTCCCCGGATTACGTTCGGCTAGAACCGATCAACGCAATTTGCGGGCTACCGCCATGTTCGCTTCCATCGAGGAAATCGTACGCAGCAGTTTCGATTGTTACCTGACGGCCGACAGGCTTCGTCTGGAAACGCTGCTCGCACAGGACTTCACCTTCACCAGCCCCTACGACGACCATATCGACCGCAAAACTTACTTCGAACGCTGCTGGCCGGCCGCCGGTACGTTCGAATCGCTGAAGCTGCAGCATGTCGTCGTTTCTGAAAACCGCTGTTTCGTGACTTACGACGCAACATGGAAGAACGGAAACCGGGCACGAAACACCGAGCTTTTCGAGGCATCGGAAGGTCAAATTCATTCCGTCGAGGTGTTCTTCGGCCTGCCGGCAGGCGGCCCTGTCTCGCAACCATCAGGCTGAAACGGCAAAACCCGCGCCATGGTCCCGGCGCGGGTTTTGATCGTCTTTGTGGCAATCACTCAGGCGGCGTAGCTTCTGCCGTATCCCTGCACCCGGCCTCCCGAAATCGAGCGGTTCGTGCCGGTCTTGAAGCGCTCGATCTTCTCGTTGAGGATATCGACCTGATGGCGAAGGCCGTGGATTTCGGCGGTGTTTTCCTCCACCATCGCTGCGTTCTGCTGGGTGATCAGCTCGACCTCGCGAACGGCCTGGTTGACCTCGTTCAGGCCGCGATACTGGTCAGCGGCTGCCGATTCGATGTTGCTCACCAGCTGGTGGATCGTCGAGATATGATCGTTGATGACGGTCAGCGCATTGCCGGTTTCCTGCACCAGTTCGACACCGCCGCGAACCTGCGCCGAGCTCTCGGAAATCAGCCCCTTGATCTCGCGGGCTGCACCCGCGCAACGCTGGGCAAGCTCGCGCACTTCCTGCGCCACTACCGCAAAGCCGCGCCCCGCCTCGCCAGCACGAGCCGCTTCGACGCCGGCGTTCAGAGCCAGGAGGTTGGTCTGAAACGCGATCTCGTCGATGACGCCGATGATGGTCGAGATCTTGTCGGATGATTTGTTGATCGCCGCCATAGCCTCGATCGCCTTGCCGACGACTTCGCCCGAATGTCTCGCATAGCTATGCGTTTCATCGACGGACACCGTAGTCTTGCGGGCGCTTTCGGCCGTCGAGCGAACGATCTCCGTCAACTGGCCAAGGGCGCGCGAACTTTCTTCAAGTGCTGCCGCCTGTTGTTCGGTGCGGCGGGCCAGATCGTCGGCAGACGATGCCAGGTTGCCGGTGCCGCTGGTGATTTCGTCGGTCACGGAACGAACGTCGATCAGCGTCGCGCGCAGCGCCTCCACCGCGTTGTTGTAGGTCCGCGCCATGACGATGTAGTCTTCGGAAAGATCTTCAGCCATGCCTTCTTCCAGATTGCCGTCGGCAAGCTTTGCCAGCACGTCGGAGAGTGCCGTCAGGGCTTCCATCTGATCGGCCTCGATACGGGCACGCTCCTGGCGTCGGCGGGCTTCCTCTTCCGCCGACAAGGTGCGCGCGGCTTCCGCCTCCTGTCCGAGCCGGACATTCTCGACCGCGTTGTCACGGAAGACGGCAACCGAGCGAACCATGTCGCCGATTTCGTCGCCGCGGTTGCGGCCTTCGATCGCAACTTCGAGATCGCCATTGGCGAGGCGCGTCATTGTCTCGGTCACCCGCTTCAGCGGGCCACGCAGGGTTTCGATCAGCATCAGGCCGCCGACGATGGCAAGCAGCGTGCCGGCAACCATGGCGATGATCGAGACGTCGGCGGAGCGCTGGCTATCCTTCTTGCCGGCTTCCTGGGCGCTGCTGACGAAGTTTTCCAGCGTCTGGCTGGCATCGGCCACCAGCGTCGAAGCTTCGGTCTTGGCAACCTGCCAGCGGGCGCCGACATCGATCAGCTGGGCGGTGCCGGTGTCGATATCCTGAAGCGACGGCGCCAGCTTGCCGGCGAGATCACGCAGGGCCGCATTCTTGCCACCCATCTCGGACAGTTTGGTCACGCTTTCGCGCACCGCACCGATATCGGCGATCACGCTGTCGCGGCTTGCCGCATCCAGTTTGCGATGCAGTTCGCTGATGTGCAGGCGCGTGTCGTCGAGCCCCTTGAAGGTCTCGTTCATCAGCCCGATCAAGGTCTTCAGCAGTGAAATTTCGGCGTCCATGCCAACAAAGCGCTTGGCGGCCGTATCCGAATTGGTCACCGCTTCCTTGGCGAAATCGGCTTCGTATTTGGAGAATTTGATCAGCGCCGTGCTGAGCAGGCCCTTCTTGATGTCATTGGTATCGGTGCTCTTCAGAATATCCTGGATCTTCTGGGTGTCGGCTTTGACCTCGGCGATCTTCGTCAGCACTTTGTCGGAGGCGATCTTTTCGGCTTCGGCGATCTGCTTCAGGAGATGCGGCAGGAGATTGGTGGCCTGCTGCACCTTGGCATCCGGAGCAATCGCCATGGTCACCGGCAAGCGGAATTTCTTGATGCGTTCGGCAAGGCCCTGATAGGCGGCGGCGTCAAACAGCAGCGCCTTGGCGAAGGATTCCTTCTCGCCGGATTCCTTGCGCAGGATATCGATCTGCTTGAAGGCGGTATTGCCCTGCGCGGTCATGTCCGCAAGGGCTGCGTCAAGCGACGCCGTCACGCCGTCACGCTCGGTCTTGATCGACCAGAGCTTTTCCTGCTGCCCGCGCATTGCTTCGCCAAGTGCCACCACCGAGCTGATCTTGCCCTTGTCGTCTTCTGACGTCAGCAGGCCGTTCAGCGTGCGGATACCGGCTTCCTGCTCGTCGATCCGCGTCGTCAGCGTCACGCGCGCCTCTTCGGTCGGGTTGTCGACAAAACTCTGCAGCCCGCTTCGCAGCGCCTGGAAATCGGAGAGATTGTTGATCGTTTCGCGCGTCACCGTCATGTGCCCGTTGAGCGTGCTTGCGGTGAAATAGCCGACAAGACCGATGCCAGCGATAAGCGCCACCAGCGGCACGACGAACAAGAGAACCTTGGTGACAATGCGCAGACGCTGCAAAGAACGATCGATCAGGGACATTCCGAACTCCAGATATTGAGCAAATCGGACATTCCCGCCAGACTGCTCTCGACTAAGAGAACGGACATACCGGTGCGCGGCCATGGCGCTTGTCCGGAAAGTCATCCGGTTGACCCGTACGGAAACAGTTTCCCGTCACGTCAACCATAATCGCATCATGCGAAGGGCAGCGGAATATCGGCACGATAGGCAGCGAAGCTTAATATTTCGCCAAAAATCCGGCAACTTAGCGCCGTGCGGCGAAATTCGGCACGATCGCATTCCACTATTCTAAAATACTGATGGAAACGATTATTCTTTCATTTGTGCCGCGAATTCAGACAGACGAAGAATACGAGTTGCATAAAAGAAATGCCGATGCTTTAGAGATGGGCAGTACCAGCAACGCGGACCTTCAAGCCCGCAGCATCGCGGGTTTAAAAGACCGGACGGCGATGAGAACGGACTAAAAAAATAATGCAATCCACCGCCAATTTCCGTGGCGCCATCTTCATGTGTCTGGCCATGGCAGGCTTCACCTGCAACGACGCATTGGTCAAATCCGTCACTGGCGTCATGAATGCCGGCCAGATCATGCTGGTGCGGGGCTTCTTCACATCGCTTCTCGTCCTGATGATCGCCCGCCACTTCGGCGCGCTGCGCTCGTTTCGCCTGATTCTGAAACCCGTCATCGCGCTGCGCATCGTCGCCGAAGTCTTCGCATCCATCACCTACATCCTGGCGCTCGGCCAGATCCCGCTTGCCAATGCCTCGGCCATTCTGCAAGCCTTGCCGCTTGCCGTCACCCTCGGGGCGGCGCTGTTCCTGTCGGAGCCGGTTGGCTGGCGGCGCTGGCTGGCGATCCTTGCGGGCTTTCTTGGTGTGCTGATTGTACTGCGGCCAGGACCGGAGGGCTTTACCGGCGCAGCGCTCAGCGTGGTCGCATCCGTCGTCGGCGCGGCAATCCGCGATCTCTGCACCAGGCGTATCGATCCAGCCGTGCCATCCCTCTTCATCTCCGTCATCACCGCTGTGGTCATCACGCTGGTTGGCGGGGCACTTGTTGTGCCGCTCGGCGGCTGGCAGCCGATGTCCTGGGCCTCGATCGGCGTCCTGGCCGGCGCAAGCCTGCTGCTGCTGGTCGGCTACCAGTGCATCGTGCTCGCCATGCGCAACGGCGAAATCGCCATCGTCGCGCCGTTCCGCTATACCAGCCTGATCTGGTCGATCGGCATCGGCATCCTGTTCTTTTCCGAGGAGCCGGACATCTGGATGGTAACGGGTGTCGCGATCATCGTCAGCTCCGGCCTCTACACCTTCGCGCGCGAAAACAAGCGAAGGGCAGCGGCGGTGGCACAGCAGTCGGAACCCGGTTCGCCGAAATGACCGGAGCAGAAGGCAGCGATATTCGATGAACGCATCGGCAATTCTGTCGGCAGGTAAACCGCCCGGCATCGTCCTTGCTGGCGGCAGATCTTCGCGCATGGGCAGCGACAAGGCAGCGGTCATGCTTGGCGGCAAGCCGCTTCTGCACCGGGTCGTCGAGCGTCTCGCTCCACAAACCGCCGGTCTCGGCGTCAACAGCAACACCATTTCCGGATTGGAATTCGCCCCCGGCATCGCCGTCTTTGCCGATACCGTTCCTGGCCATGTGGGACCGATGGCAGGCGTGCTCTCGGGGATGCGCTATGCAGCCAGGCATTTTCCGGCGGCAAGCCATGTCGCCACCGTTCCGACCGACACACCGTTCTTTCCATTGGACCTTGTCGCGCGCTTGAAAGCGGATATCACCCTGCCCGGTCAGATAGCAGTCGCCTATTCGGCTGGCGTCATGCACCCGGTCTTCGCCCTCTGGCCGGTTGAGCTTGCCGATGAACTTGAAGACTGGCTCCGGACCGACGACAAGCGCCGCGTGCGCAGCTTCATCGAACGTCATCCGGTGGCAGAGGTCGATTTTCCCATGATCGAAACCGTGGACGGTACAATCGACCCCTTTTTCAATATCAATACGCAAGCGGACCTTGAAACAGCCGAACGATGGCTGCCGCTCATCGAGGACATTGAGAGATGACAAAAACCTCCGAGCCGAAAATCTTCGGAATCGCCGGATGGAAGAATTCCGGTAAGACCGGCCTTGCCGTCCGGTTGGTCACCGAATTGACGCGGCGCGGCTATCGCGTCTCGACGGTCAAGCATGCCCACCATGACTTCGATATAGACAAGGTCGGCGCCGACAGTTTTCGCCACCGCGAGGCAGGCGCCCATGAGGTGACGATCGTGTCAGGCACGCGCTACGCCATCATGCACGAATTGCGTGGTGCACCGGAGCCGAGCTTTTCGGAAATCCTCGCCCGCCTGGCGCCTTGCGATATCGTCCTGATCGAAGGCTACAAGCGCGAGCCGATCCCGAAGATCGAGGCACGGCGGCTGGAAGCCCAGAACCGCGAACCGCTGGCTCCCACCGATCCGCATATCGTCGCGATTGCCGCAGATCATCCCGTCGAGGACACCGGACTTATCCTCTTCGACCTCAACGACACGATGGCGATTGCCGATTTCATCGAACGCACAACCGGACTGTCAAAACAGCCGGACTAAACGGTAAATTCAATCCAGCCGGACTGAACGGTAAATTCAGTTGGTGGTATCGTCGCTGCCGTCTTCCGTCGCCTCATCGAGCCGGACGAAAGCGTACCCCTTGGCCTTGAGGTCGAGGATACCCTTGACGACGCCTGTACCGGCGGCATGCGTCGGCTGATTGATATGGGCGATGATCACATCCCCGTCTTTTGCCGCCGCGATCCGCTTTTCCGCAGCCGAAGCACCCAGCAGCGAACCGCCGTCACCGTTCACCGAATAACCGGCGACACGAAATCCCATCTGGCGGATCTGGCCGATCGACGACAGGCTGTATTTCGCCGTCGCACCGCGAAACCAGTGCGGCGCCAGCCCCTGCTCCACAATCGCAGCTGCACCGCCCGCCACTTCTGCCTCGACAGCCCGCGGGCTTCCGGCCGCCGGAATGCCGTAGATTAACATCGGCCGATCAACGGCGGGAACATGCTTTGCCCCATGATTCTCGATCTCGAACAAATCCGGATGCGCCTTGAGCACGGTGACTGTCGCATCGTTGCGCTTCAGCCAGCGGGCAGTGACGAAGATGGTGGCGGGGATATCGTTGTCGATCAGCGTCGACAAGATGCGCTCGTCCGTCTTGCCGCTGCAGGCGTCGAAGGTCAGCGCGACGCGTGGCACGGCAGCTTTCTCCTGTTTCTCAAGCTTCAGTTCCGGCTCCACCAGCCGGGTGGCGGCAAGACAGGCATGGCCGGTCGAAACGACCATCAGAAGCGTTGCGAGAAGAGTTTTCATAAAGGGCTCGCGGTGCTGCGCCGGCTGGAGATGCCGAGGAAGACGGAATGCCCATGCAAAACGGCCCGGTGCTCAATGCACCGGGCCGTTCGCAACGGCATCTTTATCAGAGGCCGAACTGTGGCTAATTCTGGGCCACCGGACGGACAAGCGGCGTCACGCGACGGATTGTCACGCGGCGGTTCAGCTGTTCGGCTTCATCTGTGCGGACCTTGAGGAAACGCTCGCCATAGCCCTGCGTCACCAGGTTTTCGGCCGGGATGTCATAGACTTCTGTCAACAGCGAGGCGACCGATTCGGCGCGTTCGTCGGAGAGAACGAGGTTCGACTCGTCGCTGCCAACTGCGTCGGTGTGTCCCTCGATGAAGAAGGTCTCGCCCGGATCCTTCTCGATCACCTCCAGCATCGCATCGGCCACCTTGCGCAGGGTTTTCGCCTGCGAAAGCGGGACTTCCGCGCTGCCGGTCGCAAAGGTGATGGTATCGAGATCGATACGGCGCACCTTGTCGCGGATACGGGCCGAGTTCTTCACCTCGTCGATCGTGTAGGTGCGTTCGACCTGCTCCACCGGCGGTTCGGCCAGGAAGTCGTAGTAGTCGCGGTCAGGCTCGCTCGACGTGTCGATGATGTAGTCGCGAACGGGCACGCGCAGACGCATCGGCGGCAGATCCTCGCCGACGTCATAGACCGGCGGACGCGGGCCGTCATCGGCTTCCGGCGCATAGATCATCAGATATTCCCGTCCGTCCTGGTCGATGCGCGAACGCTGCAGGATATCGCCGTAACGATTGTAGATCGTCACGATACGTACACCGTTCGGCCGCTCGATCGTCTCGCGCGACCGGCCGCGCGACAGTTCCTCATAATAGGTTTCCTGGGCGTTGCGGCGCAGGCGCGGACGGTCGTCACCGCGAACGATGATCTGGTCGCCGAAATCGAGTACGACACGATTGTCACGGGTCTCGTCGATCCGCGGCCTGCGGCGGTCGTTGCCGGTAAAGGCGTCGATCAGGTCGTTGGCGTTGAATTCCGGAACGCGCTCAACCCGGCGGCCTTCTTCCCGGATGTTGGTTTGCAGCTCTTCACGGCTTGGACGACGGTCCCTGCGGCGCGACTGGGCTTCCTCGTCGCTCTTCGGAACCTCGACATTCTCTTCCTCGGCACGGGCCCTTTCACGCTGCTTGCGGCGCTTTTCGCGGGCGTTGCCGTCGGCGTTGTCGGCGTCCTTGTCACTATCGAGAACGGCTGCGCCATTGTCGACAGGGAGCACGACCGTGTCGTCGCTCTTCGACGGATCGCGAGCGATCGTCTGCTTTTCTTCCTTGCTGCGCGTATCGACGACCTTAGGGATCGGCTTGCGACGATCGGGCCGCTTGCGGCCCTCGGTCGATTCGCCGTCACCGTCGATCGCCGGGCGCAGATCATCCTCGGCTACCGGCTGCTGGCCTTGCTGTTCACTCTGGGCACGCGCCTTCTGCTCGGCACGGATACGGCGGCGTTCCTCGGCAGCCTTCTGCGCAGCCTCATCGTCCGTAGACGGCTGGGCTTCTTCCGATTGCTGCTCTTCGGCCTGCTGACGCTTCTTGCGCTCGGCACGGGCCTTGGCCTTTTCTTCGGCGGCCTTTGCAGCATCGTCGTCAGCGGAAGGCTG
>UCEZ01000091.1 GCA_900471525.1 Hyphomicrobiales bacterium
TATACGTCGCTGCCGCGACGCCCTTGCTTAAGGCCTGGTCAGGCCTCCCGCTCCCGACGAACTCATTGATTTCGTTCGCAACCGGGAAAGAACTCTGCCGTGGCTGTACCACATTTCAGCGTCAGCATTGTCGCCCGCGGCGCCGGTCGAAGCGCTGTGCTGTCGGCCGCTTACCGGCATTGCGCCAGGATGGACTACGAACGCGAAGCCCGGACGATCGACTACACCCGCAAGCAAGGCCTCCTGCATGAGGAGTTCGTCATTCCTGCAGATGCGCCCGAATGGCTGCGTTCGATGATTGCCGATTGCTCGGTCGCCGGTGCATCCGAGGCCTTCTGGAACAAGGTCGAAGACTTCGAGAAGCGATCGGACGCCCAACTCGCGAAGGATGTGACGATCGCCCTGCCGATAGAACTGTCGAGTGACCAGAACATCGCCTTGGTGCAGGACTTCGTCGCGCAGCACATCACGGCGAAGGGCATGGTCGCCGACTGGGTCTATCACGACGCGCCTGGTAATCCCCACGTGCATCTGATGACGACTTTGCGGCCGCTCACCGAAGACGGGTTCGGTTCGAAAAAGGTCGCGGTTCTCGGTCTGGACGGCAAGCCGATCCGCAATGACGCTCGCAAAATCGTCTATGAGCTGTGGGCCGGCAGCACTGAGGATTTCAATGCGTTTCGCGACGGCTGGTTTGCCTGTCAGAACAAACATCTGGCGCTCGCCGGTCTCGATATTCGCATCGATGGCCGCTCCTTCGAAAAGCAGGGTATCGACCTTGAGCCAACCATTCATCTCGGCGTCGGCGCCAAAGCCATCGAGCGCAAGGCCGAGCAATCCGACCACAAGTCGGAGGCGTCGGCTCCCAAACTCGAACGCATCGAGCTTCACGAGGAGCGCCGCAGCGAGAACGCCCGCCGCATCCAGCGCCGTCCGAAGATCGTGCTCGACCTGATCACGCGGGAGAAGAGCGTCTTCGACGAACGCGATGTTGCGAAGGTGTTGTATCGCTATATCGACGATGTCGCTCTGTTCCAAAGTCTGATGGTCCGCATTCTGCAAAGTCCGGAAGCGCTCCGGCTCGAACGCGAGCGGATCGATTTTGCGACAGGTATTCGGACACCGGCGAAGTACACCACGCGCGAGATGATCCGGCTCGAAGCCGAGATGGCAAATCGCGCGATCTGGCTCTCCGGTCGCGCCTCCCATGGCGTCCGTGAAGCGGTCCTGCAGGCGACCTTCGCGCGCCACTCCCGTCTGTCGGATGAGCAGCGAACGGCGATCGAACATGTGGCTGGCGGCGAACGGATCGCCGCTGTCATCGGCCGCGCCGGCGCCGGCAAGACGACGATGATGAAGGCTGCGCGCGAGGCGTGGGAAACGGCCGGCTATCGCGTGGTCGGCGGAGCGTTGGCTGGCAAAGCTGCCGAAGGTTTAGAGAAGGAAGCTGGCATCGTTTCCCGCACGCTGTCGTCGTGGGAGCTTCGCTGGAACCAGGGTCGCAATCAGCTCGACCACAAGACGGTCTTCGTGCTGGACGAGGCCGGCATGGTGTCATCGCGGCAGATGGCGCTGTTGGTCGAAACCGTCACCAAGGTCGGTGCCAAGCTCGTCCTCGTCGGCGATCCGGAACAGCTCCAACCGATCGAGGCGGGTGCCGCCTTCCGCGCCATTGCCGATCGCATCGGCTATGCAGAACTCGAAACGATCTATCGCCAGCGCCAGCAATGGATGCGCGATGCCTCGCTCGATCTCGCTCGTGGCAATATCCGCAAGGCTGTCGAGGCCTACACCGCTCATGGTCGAATGATTGGTTTGAGACTGAAGGACGAGGCGGTCGAGAGCCTGATCGCAGCGTGGGACCGCGACTACGACCCTTCGAAGAGCAGCCTGATCCTCGCACACCTCCGCCGCGACGTCCGAATGCTCAACGACATGGCGCGCGCCAAGCTGGTCGAACGCGGCGTCGTCGCAGAAGGATTTGCGTTCAAGACCGAGGACGGAACCCGCATGTTCGCGACCGGCGACCAGATCGTGTTCCTCAAGAACGAGGGCAGCCTTGGCGTCAAGAACGGCATGCTCGCCAAGGTGCTTGAAGCCGCACGCGGCCGGATCGTTGCGGAGATTGGTGAAGCCGAGAACCGCCGTCAGGTTACGATCGAGCAGCGCTTCTACAACAATCTCGATCACGGCTATGCGACGACGATCCACAAGAGCCAGGGCGCGACCGTCGACCGCGTCAAGGTGCTGGCATCACTCTCGCTCGATCGCCATCTGACCTATGTGGCTATGACGCGCCATCGTGAGGATCTCGCCGTCTATTACGGCCGGCGTTCCTTCGCCAAAGCCGGTGGTTTGATTCCGATCCTGTCGCGCAGGAATGCCAAGGAGACCACGCTGGATTACGCGAAAGGTGCCTTCTACAAACAGGCGCTCCGCTTCGCCGAAGCGCGTGGTCTGCACCTCGCAAATGTCGCGCGCACGATGACCCGAGACAGACTGGAATGGACTGTCAGGCAGAAACAAAAGCTTGCCGACTTCGCGGCCCGTCTCGCGGCCATCGGCGCCAAGCTCGGTCTTGCCGCCAACATTACGAAATCCCGTCGCCCGAACGCCGTTGAGGAGCCAAAGCCTATGGTCGCAGGCATTTCCACTTTCCCGCAATCCATCGCGCAGGCCGTCGAGGACAGGCTCGCCGCGGACCCCGGCTTGAAGAAGCAATGGGAGGATGTCTCCGGTCGCTTCAACCTCGTCTACGCCCAACCAGAGTCCGCCTTCAAGTCCGTCAATGTCGACGCGATGCTGAGAGATGAGGCTACCGCCAAAGCCACGTTGGCGAAGATCGCAGGCGAACCTGAAAGCTTCGGCACGCTGAAGGGCAAGACCGGCATGTTGGCAAGCCGATCCGACAGAGAGGACCGCGAACGGGCGATCATCAACGCGCCGGCACTGGCGCGCAATCTCGATCGCTATCTCCGCTCACGGGCGGAGGCGGAACACAAGCACGAGGCAGAAGAACGGGCGGTTCGTCTCAAGGTATCGGTCGACATCCCGGCACTGTCTCCAGCCGCGAAGCAAGCGCTCGAGCGCGTGCGCGATGCTATCGACCGCAACGATCTCCCGGCGGGTCTCGAATATGCCCTTGCCGACAAAATGGTGAAGGCAGCACTCGAAGGGTTTGCGAAAGCCGTTTCCGAACGCTTCGGCGAACGGACATTCCTGGGTATCGAAGCGAAGGAAGCCAAGGGCAAAACCTACGATGCTGTCACGGCCGGGATGACGCCAGGACAAAAAGCGGAAGTGCAGACCGCCTGGAATTCAATGCGCACCATCCAGCAGCTCGCGGCCCACGAAAGGACGGTCGAGGCGACCAAAAAGGCGGAGTCACTGCGGCAAACCAAGAGCCAGGGGCTCTCCCTGAAATGAAACTCGTCGCCACACAGAGATGCGTGAAATCTTCGCAACGCAAGAAAGCGGGACAGATCCTGTTGGCCGCGGCCGCACTCACTGGTCTGCTTTTGCTGGCGGCCGCGTCGGGAGGGCTTCGGATCAACATGACGCCGAGCGAACCACTCGGGCTCTGGCGGATTGTCACGCTTCGTCGTCCCCCTGCTGTCGGCGATCTGGTGTTTATTTGCCCGCCCGACATCGAGGCAATGCGGGAGGCGCGGGCGCGCGGCTATCTAAGATCCGGATTGTGCCCTGGCGGGTTTGCCCCATTGATCAAGACCGTGATTGCCACTGCCGGTGAGAACGTCGAGATCGGATCGCATGTCCGTGTCGATGGCGTCCTTGTCGCCAATTCGGCAATCTCAAAATCCGACGGCAGGGGCCGCCCGCTCGTACCATTTGCCGGCGGAATCGTACCGATAGGCAAGGTCTATCTGCACTCGAGCTTCGTTGGTTCCTACGACTCCCGCTACTTCGGTCCACTGCCGGGATCCGGTGTTCTCGGACTGGCGCAGGAGGTGCTCACCTATGTGCCGTGAACTCTTCGCGACTGCTCTTCTGACAGCCCTTGCTATCCTTGTTGGATGTGCGGCTTGGAACGGCCATGTGCTGTTGCTTCCCGTCGCCCTCGCCTTCCCCATCCTCTGGTCGATCGCACCAACCCGGATCGCGGCGGCTCTGGTTTCTGCTGGGTATTATCTGGCGGCATCGCGCGGACTGCCGCAAGGAGTTGCTGCGTTCTATGCCTCCGACCTTTGGCCTGGATTGATCCTTTGGCTTGTCGCCTCAATCAGCTTCGTGGCGATCCATACGGCGCTTTGGACGCCAGTCGAAGCAAAGAGGCCACTGCGCTATCTGGCCGCAGCCGTCCTGATGGCCATGCCGCCGTTTGGCATCACCGGATGGGCGCATCCGGTCACTGCCGCGGGCGTCTTGTTTCCGGGATGGGGATGGTGGGGGTTGGGCGCCACGACAGCCGGCTTGATCGGTCTCGTGACCCGCATCTGGCCGGCTGTTGCCATCGCCTTGGCAGGCTTTTGGCTGTGGTCCGCCGCAACTTGGACAGAGCAGAATCTAATTGAGGGATGGCGTGGTGTCGATCTCGAACTGGGGGCGTCATTGGGGCGTGACGCTGGTCTTCAGCGCCAGCGTGACCTTATCGCAACGGTTCGTCCATATTCTTCTGGTCAGCGATTCATCGTCCTTCCTGAAAGTACGCTTGGATATTGGACACCCACGGTCGAGCGGCTTTGGACGAAGGCTTTGACCGGAACGGGCGTCACAGTCATTGCCGGCGCAGCTCTGGTCGATGCGCAGGGCTATGACAATCTGCTGGTGGCGATTTCCGCCGAGGGTAGCCGTATCCTTTACCGTGAGCGCATGCCTGTTCCTGGATCGATGTGGCAACCATGGCGCTCATGGTGGGGCGATGCCGCAGGCGCGCGGGCAACGTTCTTTGCAAATCCGGCTGTCGAGATCTCCGGCCGGAAGATCGGTCCCCTGATCTGCTACGAACAACTCATCGTGTGGCCGGTCCTGCAATCCATGCTCCAAGACCCGGACATGATCGTTGCCGTCGGCAATGGCTGGTGGACATCGGGCACGTCGATCGTCGCCATCCAGCGCGCCAACACCGAGGCCTGGGCGCGCTTGTTTGACAAACCATTTGTCACTTCCTTCAACCTCTGACTCTGGAGCACCGTCATGCTGGACGCCATTATCATTCAGAAATGCGCCGATCCCTCCCTCACGCCTGCCGTCGTCGAACAGTTCGTCGCAGCCGCTGGTTCGTCTGATCCACTTGCGGTTACAGTCAAGTCAGGTGGACGGTTGATCCTCGTTCCGAAGGCGAAAACGCCAGACGAAGCCATGGCGCTGATCCGGCAATATGTCGGCAAGGCAGTGGTTCGGGTCGGACTGACGCAGTTCCCCGCCGGGGTCGGCATCAAGGATGCGTCGGAGCTGAAGCCTGACCTGGTCGACGGCTGCGAGAACCTGCGCGTCGGTACGAAGATGTTCGCCAAGATCCTACGCATCGTCACCAAATGGTATGGCAATCCCACCAGCAAAGAAGTGTTCCCGCAAATATTCGAGGATGCGGTCTATGCCTGGAAGACTGGTGAGTTCGAGGGCGTGGGTGTGTTTCAGGCGGATGATCCCGGTGAGAGGATTCAGGTTGCACAGCCGCAAACCACCAATGCCGACGAAAAAGTCCAAGAAGAAGCCGACGGGGATCAGCCATCCGCTGCCACTGCAAAAGAAGACGATGATGTCGGAAAGGCCGAAATGCGCATTGATTTGTCGAGGATAGGCGGTGACGAAAGCGCGAAGTGACCTTCGTGCGCCACGTGGGAAGTACCTTTTTGTTCAATCTGTGATCGCGACGTGATCGCCCAAATCTTCATGGCCTCGCTTTGAACTGCCTCCCTCTCAGGCGATCATTGCCGACAGCTGATCGGGAGCGCCCTCAAAGGCGAACGGATTGAGGAATTGGCGGCGCCACATCAAATTGCGATCAACCTCCCCAAGCTTGGCCTCATCGCAGACCGCAGTCCATTGGTCCACAATGACAGCAATCTGCCGTTCGATGATTGAGACCGCCTCCCGCTCGTCCAGCTGGAATTGCGCCGCAGCTGAAATGCAGACGGCAAGGCGACTTTGCCGATTCTCACCGGTGATCAGCATGGCTTGCCCCGCTTCGTTACCGGCCCGACCCTGTGGGCAGATATCGTAGGCAGGCGTCAGGGCGAGCGAGGTCCCATTCCAGAACGCGGCATGATTGCGGGCATGGTCATCGGTGTTGCCGCACAGGATATTGAAGGTGAGGCGACCGAAAAGTTCGTGCAGAGTTGCCCGCGGCGTATCAAAGCGATGCCGGATGATTTCGGCGAGATCCTGGTAGCTTGCATACCGTGCCATAAGTTCGTCGAGACCAAATAACGTGAGGGCCGAGACCATAGCCTTGCGGAGCCAACCCGCCTCCGTGTGTTCGCGGTCGAAGCGCTGAATCAGCAAAACATCCTTTCCGGCCGCGCCGACCAGACGTACAGGTGCAACATTCAAGCCAGCGAGGGCGGCAAGCCGCATAGCAATGAACTCTGCCTTGACAACGTTGAAGATGTCCGTGCGCGACGAAAACTTGGCGATGAATTTTGCATCGACATCCTCAATCATTGCCTTTGGGCGCGCACCACCAAGTGAACTGCCGTGAAAGAGTGCCTGATCGAGTTCCGGCGTTATGGGAACGCCCGCCTCGACACGATCTGCGGCCGTCAACAGCTCGTCAAGCGATGCTGCTCGGCCCTGTCTCGGCACATACACGGTTGCCGACTGCTGGAAGTCGAGGGCGCCGACGCGCTCTGAGCCAGATTCAATCAGATAGGTGAGTTCGTCGAGCTGTCCGAGATCTATGGCGTCACCCTTTTGGCCGAACTTGCGATTGACGATGACGCGCCTCCCCCAGGCGTCGGGCGCGGCGTCGCGAAGGCTGCTCGGCATCGAAAGCCCACCCGGCAGCGGAAGGATACCGGCTTGGAGCGGGAGTTCGGGATCATAGATTGGGATCGCATTCCCACGCTCTAGGTAGCTGCGACCGTAGTTGAATACGAATGTTTTTCCCGCCCGCGAAAGGAGGCCTGCCACAACAGGCTCAATTTCGCCAGGAAGCCAGATCCAGACAAAGACCTCATCGATATTTGACTCAGAAGTCATCCTTCACCGCCTTGCTCGTATTCCGCACAGCTTGAGGCAGCAAGGTGAGGATCCTTTCATTCGATGCAATTGCTGCAGTCATGGTGGACTGGTTGGCGTCGAATAGCCGAACACCCACAATGGCCGCAGCCTCGAATGCCGCGCCAATGGCGCAGCCCATGTCGCCTTTCTCGATGCGCTGAACCAAGCCGCGAGAAAGACCGGCACGCTCCGCCAGTTCTTCGACCGTCAGCTTCCGGTCAATTCGGGCAAGTCGGATCGATTGTCCCAGAAGCCGGGCAGCTTCCATGCTGTAGCGCGAATAGCTACGGTCTGCCGGCTTCACCATCGGCGCGATGCTCCATTGTCAGGTCCCAAATGCCGCTTATGATCGATTAATGGATCTATACGGCTCAAAAGCAAAATTGCAATAGAAATTCTCATAAATCGATCGCAAAGTCGTTTTATGATCCATTAATAGATCGGTGCGGGTCGGGGAAGCCAGAAACACCAGTTAGCGCCGGTGCTGGCACTAGTCGGGAGGTCGTCAACGAAGTTTGCCGTTTCGCTGACCCACGATCAATGACGAACCCCGAAAAATTCGGCTGCCACGTGTCGAAATCTAAATCTAGCGCCCTCAAAGCGGGGTAGCCTTTAACGGCGACATTTCCTATACAGAGTTCCAAGGCGGTACCGTACCGCCTCGGGGCGTAGAAAACCTCGAACACAGCGGCGGATATCGGCCGAAACGATATCGGATCCTCTGGCAATTCGGCCGGGGGCCTGCGACGCATGTCCAGGCACTCGTGCTAAAGGTCTCAGGGGCCGACTGTGTTCGGTTTTTCTAACCCCCGGTCTGGGGTCAAAGGATAGTTTGCGGGGACGCACCGCACACAGACGTTGGTGGGTAAGATTTTGGGCGCGATTCAAGATGATGCCGTGTCGAACAACAAATTAGTCCTGCGGCCGCTCATTGGTCTCATGAACGGCCTGAGGCCAGATGAGATCGAGCGGTTCGTGGTTGAGGAAATCGAGAAGCATCGTCGCCTACGTGACGAAGCTGTGAAGCTTGAGGCGCTTCTGGATGCGAATGCCGAAGATGGACAAGAGCTCAGTGAAACGAACCGAGCTTACATCTCCGCAATGATTGCTGTGCATGCGCAGCAGACGGTCGTGTCAACGCTTCTCGATATTCTTGGCTACATTCCCGAAATGCCAACCCAGAAGCCTCATTGAGGCTTCTATATAAGACCAAATTCCTTGGCCATTGCCGTGGCTTGCGGGAGGGTTGTTGCTCCAAGCGCGGCTTTGGCGTTGCGCAGGAAAAAAGCGACATTGGCATAGGTCGTATTCTCGATCACGGCTATCGCCTTCATCGACTTGCCCTCGGCAGACCATCGCAGGCAGGTCAACTCGTCGGCCTTCATTCTGATATTTGTCCGGCGGGTTGCCCGCACGCGCATCAAGTCGAGCCGCGCATGAAGCTGCCCAACCGCGGCCGCCGCCAGAACGGGGTTGAAGGTCTGTTGATCGATGAATGACGGCTCGTCAGAGGCAAGCGTTAACATTGCCCAGCGACCAAATCCGGTCGTGATCGGCATGGAGAGACCGCATCCGATTCCAAACTCAGCGGCCTCGCCGTAAAAGTTGCGACGTTCCTTTGTCAGTTTCCCATTGTCGGTATTTGTCCACGAAAACGCCGCCATGCAGCTCTTTGCTGCCCGAATGACCGGATCCACAAACGCATAAGACTTTTCGAAGTAGCGCTGCTGCCACTCTTGAGGATAGTCGGAAATCGCCATTTGAGTTTCCGGCTGCATACTGATGTAGGCATAAGCTTTAAAACCAGCTTCGCGCGTTAGCCTCGTGAGGGTCGATTTGACCGCTTGTTCGTCATGAGACAGGGCAACTTGCTCTGTCAACCGCTCGAACCATTTATCCAATCCAAGTCCTCCATTCGCGAGGGAATGAACGCTGCCGGTGGCGCAAATATTCGCTCGCCCGGTTCGACACGTGTGTCGAAACACTATTGTCAGATACGACTTAGTTGAAGCTTTTCAATCCTAAAGATGACGAAATTACGAAAGATTATACCCACGCGTAATTGCACCTCGTGAGAAGAATGCAATCACGCGCGGGCGGCCAAATCGATAATGAAATTGAGGCTTTATCACCTGTAGATCGAAGGGAAAATAATATCCTGGTCCACTAGCACGTTGAAATTATAGCCCGGACGTATGCGAATCGTCGGCTGAACATCCAGATTCTTTGAGATGGTCTGCTCAGCCGCCCGCCCAAAGACCTCGGCGAAGTTCCGCCGCGCCGCATCGGAAGCCGTGTCCTGCGTTGCCAGGGTGGAACTTTCGGGCATCGACATATCTATCCCCGTTCCAATCAACGCGACGAGTGCGGCAGATCCAAAGGTCCGCCACAGATGACGGTCGACTTTATCCTGGAACCCGCCATAGCCTTCGGCATCGGTACCGGCCATGCCGCCGATCTGCAGCGTCGAGCCGTTCGGAAAGATCAGATCGGTCCACACGACAAGAACTCGCTCCTGACCGAACGAGATTTTTGAATCATAGCGGCCGAAGAGTTTGGCGCCCTGCGGGATGAGCAGGCGATAGCCGGTGGCGCTGTCGTAGACGTTCTGTGAAACCTGCGCAATGATCCGACCGGGGAGATCGGAATTAAGGCCGGTAATCAGGGTCGCGGGGATGACAGAACCGCGCTTGAGTTCAAAGGCCGACATTTGCGGAACGATCTTGTTCGGAAGATATCCGAGATCCTTGATGTCCTGGTTGAAGAAGTTTTCCTTGGACGTCTGAGCATTCGGATCGACATTCTGGCCCATGAGACCTGATTTCATGGCCGCGGCGTAAAGGTCGGACGCCGTGCTCGTCGCATCCGTTGGCGTTTGACGATCGCTTGCCGTCGTTTTCGCGCTATCGCGCTCGATGTCGGAGACATCGACCTTCAACGGCGAGTCGAACGCTGTAGCACGGGCCTGGAGGCGTGCCATTCGCTGACGTTGCGTTTCCCGGATGTACTGCTCATCCTGCTCTCGCTTCAGCCGCGCCTTCCATACTTCATCGGGCTCCAGACGGGACCGCTGGTCATCCCGAGCAATTCTGTTTTGCTGTTGTGTTGGCTTTTCCTTTTCGGCTTTCTGTTCTTGAATGACCGGGGTTGGCTGGAAATTTTCGCGCTCCTCCGGATCACCAATAATTCCGTCTGTGATCCCGCGCTTGAGCTGGTCGCCGAAGTTCGTCGCCGGCGTATTCGACGCGCTGTCGGTGTCTGTGTTTCGGTTGAACGGCAATCCTCGCAGGGATAGGCCGATCACAACGACGCCGATAAACAATATGATGACGATGATGGCGATGATGATCGGCAGCCGATTGAGGCGGCGCATCCCATTCTGATCGCCATTGTGACTGGAGGTTCCGAGCTGGAGTGACTGGGCCATCTTTGCCTCCGTCAGTTTCGTTGCATTCGGGAGAGCGGACTGGCGGGCGTCGCGCCAGCTGCCGTCGCGGTATAGGCGCGGCTTAGCGCGACGGAAGGCGTCCAGACACGCGCCAGAACCTGCCCATCGACGCCGTCAAGCGAGTAGGCAAGCTCGACCGGCTTGACGTCCTTGGCCACTTTCTCGTCGGTGATGACTTTATACCCCCACCCTCTCAGGGCGGCCTCGAGCGCCACCGCGAAATCCGATGTATCCTCTTCCATCTTTATGGTTGTTGTAGCGGCGAGCCCCATCTGCTCGGCGAGCTGGCTTGCCATATCGCCGGCGATGGCGCCCGCGGCCGGGCCGGTAACGGCGACCTGAGTGGAGCTGATGCTCAGAGTCTCATCGGTCGATTGGCAACCGGCAAGCAGGGCTGCCGCGAGAATGAGCGATAACAGTCTGCACATCGTCAGCCTCCCCGCCGAATGGTGATTTTCTGTTGGCGCCAACCGACGCCGGAAATGAGGATCGCCTTATCGACAGCATAGTCGACGATCATCATGTCGTTCTTCATCCGATAATTGACGATGCGGTTCTGGCCGCCGGACACGACAAACAGCACCGGCGCGTCCTGACCGGAGATCGACTTCGAGAACTGGATGTAGGTCTTCTCGCCATCCGAATAGACGCGCTTCGGTCTCCACGATGCGCTGCCGCTGATCGAATAGGAAAAGTTCAGCTTGTCAGGTGCAGTTCCGGGTATTCCACCTATCTCCAGGCGAGCGTTGATGTCGGCGAGTTTGCTGGACACATCTTCCGGATACTCGAAACCGACACGCGCCATGTACTGGCTTGGATGGGATTTGAGCTGGACGTGATAGGTGCGGCGAGAGGTGGTGACGACCATCGAGGTCACCAAGCCAGGTTCCGACGGCTTGACGATCAGATGGATCGCCTGCCCGCCGGTCGCGCCCGAGGTTGCAGGCTCGACCTTCCAGCGGACGGTGTCCCCGACAAGGACGTCGCGCACGATCTCGCCACCCTGCAATTCAATATCGCAGACCTGCAGGGGCGAGCAGATGACCGACGGTTGGGTCTCTCCGAATAGGAAGATGACCTTCCCGTCAGGGCCTTTCGTGACCAGTCCGGGCGTGCCGCGCCATTTGTTGGAGATGTTCGTGCCCTTGACCTCGTCAGTCGTCATGTTTTGCGCCATCGCACCTGCCGCGAAGACGAGTCCGGCCATGCAGCCGGCGGCTGCCATCAATCCTGTTCTGTGCATAGAAATCCCCTGCCCTTAAAGCTGCGCGGTCCAATCAAAATCGGTCACATAGAGACCGATTGGGTTGAGGCGGATGATCGCCTCGTCCTGCGGCGCGGTGAGTGTGACCGTGGCGATACCGCGGAACCGGCGTGTTCCGGTTTCCTTGCCCTTGCGATCCCGTTCGAATTCGGTCCAATCGACCTGATAGGTCTGGGTCGACAACGCCACGATATTGTTGACTTCGATAGCGACGGTAGACGTTTTCGCCTTCTCGAATGGCGAGTTTCCTCGGAACCAGGAATTGACTTTCTCAGTCGACGGATCGGCGGTGCGAAGGAGCGCGTAGGTTCGATCGATATACTGCTTCTGCACCACAGCATCTGGCGTGATACTGCGAAAGCTCGTGACAAAATTGCCGAGCGTGGCCCGAATCACACGGGGGTCGGCATATTCTATCTGCTGCGGGAAACCAGCAGTGACCGACGTCCCGAGCTTATCCACCTCGACGATATAGGGGACAAGTTTGACCTGGGTGCTGAGATACATGGCATAGCCAAATCCGATCACGGCCATGGCCAGTCCGAGAATGCCGACAATGCGCCAGGCGGCGGCGGCTTTCACATAGGAGCCGTATCGCTCGGACCATTCCTGCCTGGCCGCCAGATACGGGTTTTCGGGGGCGCCTTTTGCGGCCATCGATCAGTCCCTTCTTTTCTTATTATTTGTCGTTTCGTTCGGGAAAGGGCTTCGGCCCGCTGGAACCGCCGCGCTGCTCGTCAAGCTTGGCATTGGCAAGTCCGAGAATTGATCCAGCATAGGCACCCGGAGAGCCGATCGCCTTTTCTTTGGCCGCCGATCCCGCCGCCTGTGCGCCGGAACTGAAGCTCGCACCCATGCCGCGAAGTGCGGCACCAGCTACGGAGGAACCTGCGGCGCGGGCGGCTTGCGCGGCCGCAAAGCCGGCTCCGGCGGCACCAGCTGCCAGGAAGCCAGCGCCGGCGGCAAAAGACGCCGCTTGCCCGCCGTGGCGGATCGTTTCCAGGCCACCGGACACCGACGCACCCTGGACGACGCCCTGAATGATATTCGGGACATACATGGCGATGATGAAGACCACGACGGAAATACCGGCGATCGCTAGGGTCGTGACGAACTGATCCGACGAGGCGGTAGGCGCCTGGGCAAGACCAAGCAGGACGTTCGATCCGATCTTGGCGATCATCACCAAGGCCATAAGCTTCATGCCGACGCCGAAGGCGTAGACGAGGTAGCGGACAGCAAAATCCTTCGTGAAGGACGAGCCACCGAGCCCGAGCATGATCATGCCGGCGAGCAGTCCGACATACATTTCGACCATGACCGACACGAAAATCGCTGCGACCAGCGAGAAGCAGATAACGACGATGCCCATTGCCAACACCGCAGCGATCGCCAGCGCATTGTCCTCGAACACGCCGAACTGCGCTTGCTCCGACATTTGCGAGGCGACGCGGATGCCGGCGTCGAATACTTCAGCGGGCGAAGCTGACCCGCCGCCGGCGCCGATCTGGAAAAGGCTGTCGACTACTGCTCGCGCAAAGGTCGGACCTTGGGTCAGAACGAATGCGAAAAACCCAATGAACATGATCCGCCGCACAAGCTCGGCGAACCAACTGTCCAGCGTGGCTGACTGGATCGCCAGCCAGACGGCCGCAATGCCGATCTCGATGGTTGCAAGAATCCAGAATAGGGATTTCGCCGCCTCCATGATGGTGGTCTCCCACCCCTTCGCAGCGGTCGAGACCTGGTTTTCCAGTTCCGTGAGGACCTGTCCCTGCTGTGCGAAAGCAGGTGTCGCGCAGGCAATGCAAACAACGCCTGCAATGAGGATTGAACGAAATACGCGTACCTTCACCATCTCGGGCGCATCTCCTGACCATCCTTGATCGGCGGCAGATCCTTGCCTGAACCGAAGAATTTTTCGCGGGC
>UCEZ01000032.1 GCA_900471525.1 Hyphomicrobiales bacterium
CGCCCTTTGAAACCGACGGCCACCTCGGTTGCCGGCGCAAGTGCGCGCTCGACGGCCGGATCGACGACGAAAAGTTTGGCTGTGCCGGTCTCTACCTCGTATTCGATATGGTCGCCAGAGGCGGCATCGGTGATCTGGCGCCTCCGTGCCGGTGGTTGTTGCAATCGCGTGCAAAAATTGCATAGTCCAAAGTCAACGGTAAGCAATTTTGTCATAAAACTGTCATATTTCGATTGATATGCCGCTTGCACGCAATTGCAAAATTATGCAAACTCTCCGCCGATAGTGGAGGAAAACGTGTCGCAGAAACTTTTCGTCAGTGCGCAGGAAGTGGCGGAAAAGGCGGGCGTTTCGCGCTCTGCGGTTTCCCGCACGTTTACATCCGGCGCCAGCGTCTCGCCGAAAACGCGCCAGAAGGTACTGGATGCCGCCGAGGCGCTTGGCTACCACGTCAATCACCTGGCGCGCGGCCTGATGCGCAATGAGAGCGGCATCGTCTGCCTGATCGTTTCGGAACTCGGCACGCCGTATCGCTCGGCGCTCACCCGGGCCTTGACGCAGCAGTTGCAGAATACCGGCAAGATCGCGATGCTGATCAACACCGATCGCTCCGACGGCAGCGTCGATCTCGCGCTGACGCAGGCCATCCGGTATCGCGCCGACGCGTCGATCATTCTTTCCGGCCTGCCAGACAAATCGATCACCGATCTCTGTCTGAAGAACGGCCAGCGGCTGGTGCTGATCAATCGCGACGACGACCGGGAAGGGCCGCTCAAGATCAATCTCGACGACGAGGATGCGGCTGCTAGGATCGCCACCGCTTTCGTACGGGCCGGCTGCCGCAAGCTTGCCTTTGCCAATTCGCAGACGGGAACGCCAAGCCTGATGGCGCGCGAGCGCGGGTTCGTGGCCGCAGCCGGGGCCTTGGGCATAGATGTAATCGTCGAACGTTTCGGCCCTACCGGTTACGAGAGCGGCAGGGTCGTTGCCCAGCAGCTTCTGACCCGCAAGGAGCGTCCGGACGCGGTTTTCTGCGCTACGGATCTGCTGGCCTGCGGGTTCATGGATGCCGCCCGGCATCAGTTTTCGATGTCGGTGCCCGATCAGATCTGCGTGGCCGGTTTCGACGATATCGAACAGGCGTCCTGGTCATCCTACGGGTTGACGACATTTGCTCAACCGGTGGACATGATTGCGCGCGAGGCTGTTTCATGGCTGGTGGGAGATGCAGTACGGCCCGAAAACCATTCGGTGCGTCTGCATGCCGATCTGGTGTGGCGAACCTCGATCAGGGGCGGCTGAGCGGCATGGGCAGTGTGCTGAGGAAATCCGCGAAAAACCCCGGGACGTTCCTGTCCGAACTGGCGCCCTATACCGGCGTGCTGTTCAAGGAGCGAATGCGCGAGCAGTTCGCAGCGCTCTGCTATCGCATCCGCAGGGACCGGGGCATATTCGAGGTGCTTCTGGTGACCAGCCGTGAGAGCGGTCGCTGGATCATTCCGAAGGGCTGGCCGATAACCGGCAAGAAGCCGCATGAGGTCGCTGCGATCGAGGCTTTCGAAGAGGCCGGCGTGCGCGGAAAGGCGAAGAAAAAACCGTTCGGATATTTCACCTATCTGAAGATGTTCGACAATGGCGAGCGCGTACCCTGCTGCGTCCAGGTGCATCTTCTCAATGTCGAAGAGATGAGTGATGTCTTTCACGAGAAAGGCCAGCGGATCAGTGAATGGGTTTCATGCGTCGAAGCAGCCCGGCGCGTTCGAGAGCCTGAGCTCAAGGGCCTTTTCCTGTCGATGCAACGGACCCTGTTGTCGTGAAGTCCTGAGTGGATGCGAGAGCGGGTCCCGATTCAAAACATGAGATTCGATATCGCGATCACGTATGAGCGCAATGAACTCCAGGCAGGATTCCCCGCAACTGCGTTTCTACCCAAACCGCTCCATCGCAAAATCTGCAGGCGCGACGGTATGGGCGGGCGTGTCAACACCGTTCAGGCGGCTCGTTTTAGATAGCACCGTGTTGTTATTGTTGACCATTGTCAGCGTCAGCAAGAGAGCCGCGCCGAGAACGAAGCCGAATGCGAGATAAGAAAACTTTGCAAGCATATTAGAGACTCCTATTTCGCCACGCGCTTGAAACGCCGTAGATGGTGGGAAGTTCCCGCAGGTCTGCAAAAAAACGCCGCATTAAGCGGTGATTGAAGCACAATACTTCTTCGAAGACATCGTCGCCAAATTGACTATGCGTCCGACGCATGGGTGGCCTGATGTATTGGCGCTGTTACTACAAAATCGGGAGGCCTATATTCCGGTCATGAAAACGACAACGGCGCCACTGAATGGCTGCCGGGCCCGGAAAGCCCTAGAAAGGGGATCATCATGAACGTAGCACGCTCTTTCAACAACTGGCGCAAGTACCGTCAGACGGTCACCGAACTCGGCCGCATGACCACCCGCGAACTGCGCGACCTCGGCATCGACCGCGCCGACATCCAGACCATCGCTCGCGCCTCGGTTGCCCGCTGATACCAGCGAACATCGCCTCCAGCGATTTTTTCCAGAAACGCCCGTTGCACAACAGCAGCGGGCGTTTCTGCGTTTGGGATACCTTGGTTTGCGAAAGTGTCTGCGCTCGTCATTGACGCCGACGACACGAGCGCTGCACCACCTGATTTTCTGTTCGCGTTCATCCCGGGCTGTGCCAATCTGCTGCCGATCTGATTCCGGGGGCGAGAGATTGGAACATGCGTTTTTGCGGCGGGCGGAGTTGTCGCGACCCGATGTGAATGCCGAAGATGCCGCCGGCCTTTTTTCCGACCACTACGGTCTTTCCGGACCGATCATCGAACTCGGCAGCCAACAGGACCGCAACTATCGCATCGACGTGGCAAGTGGCCGCCTCGTCCTGAAAATCACCCGCGCCGACTACGCCACCATCGAACTTGAAGCGCAGAATGCAGCGCTGCGCCATATCGCCAGCAAACCCGGAACACCACGCGTGCCGAGGGTTATTGCGGCCGTAAATGGTGCGGATATCGTGTTCGTCACGGTACGTGGCCAAGACTATCAGATCCGCTTGCTTGACTACATCGAAGGCGAGCCTCTGACACGGCGAAAACATTTGCCCCCGGTCACCATTGCGGCACTCGGCGCCCTCGGCGGCCGGCTTGCACTGGCACTTTCGGATTTCGTCCACGCGGGTTTGTCGCGCGATCTGCAATGGGATCTGCGCCATGCCGAAACGGTCGTGCGCCATCTCCTGTCCGCGGTTCAGGACGCTGATCGAAGGGAACGCATCACTCGGGCGATGGATGCGGCCATGCAAAGGCTCGAAGCTCTGAAACGGGAACTGCGGCTGCAGGCGATCCATCACGATGTCACTGACGACAATGTCGTGAGCCAGCCGAACGAACATGGCCAGCTGATACCGACGGGAGTGATCGATTTCGGTGATATCATGAACGGCTGGCTTGTCGCCGATCTCGCCGTGACCTGCGCGTCGCTGCTGCATCATGCCGATGGCGATCCCTTCGTCATCCTGCCGGCGGTCAAGGCTTTTCATGCGGCCTTCCCGCTGAATGACGCCGAATTGCAGGCTCTCTGGCCGTTGATCGTCGCGCGGGCCGCCGTCCTCGTGGCAAGCAGCGAGCAGCAACTGGCTCTTGATCCGGACAATGCCTACGTCGCCGGCAATATCGACCATGAACGTACGATCTTCGACGTCGCACTTTCGGTGCCGCCAGCATTGATGGAAATTGCGATTCTTCAGGCTGTCGGCCGATCGGCCGATCAAAATGCAGCGATCACCGGCGACCGATTGTTGCCCGAGATCGAGGCGTCGCGAGTCGCAATGATTGCGCTCGATACGCAAAGCATTCTGTTCGACGGTGTGAAGTGGCCCGAACCCGGGCTCGAAGATCGCCTGTTGTTGGCGGCGTCCGGCGAAAATGCCGTTGTGGCGACGCGCTACGGCGAATACCGGCTGACCCGAACGGCGCTGCTTTCGCCCAAGCCAGCGGAAACATTCGCTGCTCATGTCGATCTGCTTTTGCCGGCGGGCACGAACGTGGCTGCGCCCTTCGGTGGTATTCTTAGATTCGGTGGCGGCGGCCTCGTATTGCTGGGGCAGGATACTGCACTTCATCTGACCGGCGTCGACGCATTGCCCGGCCCGGACGATTTCATCCATCCAGGTCAGCCGCTTGGTATCGTCGCGGGCGAACCCGGCGAGAGAGCCTTGCTGCGCGTCCAGCTCTGCCGCGACAGGGATATCGTGCCGCCGCCATTCGTTTCTCCCGGTCATGCTGCGGCCTGGGCGGCGCTCTGCCCATCGCCGGCCAAGCTTCTCGGCTTTGATTGCAATGCGCTGGTGCCGGAGAGCGCGTCGCTTCTCGCGCGCCGTCAAAACCACTTCGCCAGGCCGCAGAAGAATTATTACGAGGTACCGCCGCAGATCGAGCGCGGCCTTCGCGAGCATATGGTCGATGTCGAGGGGCGCTCCTATCTCGACATGGTCAACAACGTCACCATTCTCGGCCATGGCCATCCCCGTCTCGCCGATGCGGTGCACCGGCAATGGCAACGGCTGAACACCAATTCCCGGTTCCATTATGCCTCGGTGGCTGATTTTTCTGAGAGACTGGCAGCACTTGCGCCAGAGGGGCTCGATACGGTTTTCCTGGTCAACAGCGGTTCGGAAGCCAATGATCTCGCACTCAGACTCGCCTGGGCAGCAACCGGTGCGCGCAACATGCTGTGTCTGCTGGAAGGATATCACGGCTGGTCGGTCGCCAGCGATGCGGTCTCCACTTCGATTGCCGACAATCCGCAGGCACTGACGACAAGGCCGGACTGGGTGCATCCGGTCATGTCACCCAACACCTACCGCGGTCCCTTTCGCGGGCCAGGATCGACGGCCGACTACCTCGCGGCCGTTGGGCCGGTGTTGGAAAGGCTGGACGCGGAGGGGCAGCAGCTCGCCGGTTTCATCTGCGAATGCGTCTACGGCAATGCCGGCGGTATTCCATTGCCGCCCGGCTACCTCCAGCAGGTTTACGCGATGGTGCGGGCACGGGGCGGCGTTTGCATCGCCGACGAGGTGCAGGTCAGTTACGGTCGTCTTGGCCATCATTTCTGGGGTTTCGAGGAACAGGGTGTGGTGCCTGATATCATCACCGTGGCCAAGGGTATGGGCAACGGCCACCCGCTCGGCGCGGTCATTACGACGAAGGCGATCGCCGATGCGTTGGAAAAGGAAGGCTATTTCTTTTCTTCCGCCGGCGGCAGTCCGGTCAGTTCCGTCGTCGGCATGATGGTCCTCGACATTATGCGTGACGAAAACTTGCAGGAAAATGCCCGCGTGGTCGGCGATCACCTGAAGCGGCGTATCGAAGCGCTGGGACAGCGTTTTCCGCTTGTTGGCGCTGTGCACGGCATGGGTCTCTATCTCGGGCTGGAATTCGTCCGCGATCGCGAGACGCTTGCGCCGGCAACGGGAGAGACGGCTGCGATCTGTGATCGGTTGCTGCAGCTCGGTGTCATCATGCAGCCGACAGGAGACTATCTGAACGTCCTGAAAATCAAGCCGCCGCTCTGCCTGTCGCGGGAAAGTGCTGATTTCTTTGCCGATATGCTGGAGCGCGTGCTTTTGGAGGGATGGTAGGGAAGGACGCTGATCCCTGTTGAATTGCGTCGGCGGATCGGCTTAGCTCGCGCCACATTCATGGCAAGCAGCGAGTAACATCATGACGCAGACGGCCGATATCATCATTCTCAACGCGCGTATTCTGACTTTGGATGATGGAAATCCCGCCGCCGACGCGGTTGCTCTCGCAGACGGCCGGATCGTGGCGGTCGGCACCAGCGCCGATGTCGAACCGTTTCGAGGCTCGCACACGCAGGTGATCGACGCTGCAGGAGGGACGGCGCTGCCCGGCTTCTCCGAAAACCACATGCACCTGTTTTCCGGAGCCGCCGAACTCGATCACCTGCAATTGTCTGGTGTCAAGGGGCTCGCAGCGCTGAGCGAAGCCGTGAAAGCCTATGCAGCGACGCGCGGTGACCACAAGGTCCTGTTCGCACAAGGCGCCGACTATACGCTCCTTGGTGAGACCGAACGGCTGACGCGTCAGCATCTGGATGCGATCCTGCCGGATCAGCCGCTGGTTCTTTTCGCGCCGGATCATCATACAGCCTGGGCCAACACCAAGGCGCTCGAACTTGTCGAGATGCTTCAGGGTGCGCAACTCGGCCCGGGCAACGAGGTGGTGATGGGCGTGGACGGCCTGGCATCCGGTGAATTGCGCGAAATGGAAGCTTTCAGCCCGCTGCAGGCTGCCGGCGGGTTCGATCGCTACCGGCTGGGCCTCTCGACCGGCGGGGAGCCTGACCCTTATCCGAACGACGCGGAATGGGTGCAGGACATCGCGGTGATGCGCCGCGGCCTGGAATATTGCGCTGAGCACGGCATTACCACCATTCAGAACATGGATGGCAACCTCTACCAACTGGAACTGCTCGCGGCGATCGAGAGGCAGGACGGCGGCCTGCCGTGCCGGGTGATGATCCCGTTCCATTTCAAGAATTTCATGTCGCTCGACATGCTCGAGAAAGCCTCCGACCTTGCCCGCCGTTTCGACAGCGACTGGCTGTCTTCGGGGGTCGTCAAGGTTTTCTACGATGGCGTGCTCGACAGCTGGACGGCGGTGATGGTCGAACCTTATGCCGACAAGCCCGGCGATTGCGGCGAGGGCCTCTTTACGCCCGAAACCTTCCGCGCCGTGGCGGTGGAAGCGGACCGGCGCGGGCTGCAGATCGCAGTTCATGCGATCGGTGATGGTGCGGTGCGGGCCGTTCTCGATGGGTATGAGGCAGCACGACAGGAAAACGGCGTGCGCGATAGCCGCCACCGTATCGAGCATATCGAGGTCGTGCACCCCGACGATATCCCCCGATTTGCCGCGCTCGGCGTTATCGCCTCGATGCAGCCGCCGCATCCGCCGGGCTGCGCCGGCCTGCCGCTGGAGCCGACTGTGTCGCGCATCGGCCGCAACCGCTGGCCGCTGAGCTATGCCTGGCGAACCCTGAAGGATGCCGGCGCCCATATCTGCTTTGCCTCTGACTGGCCCGTGTCGCCGATCGATCCGCTCATCGGCATCGAGGCCGCGGTCACGCGCAAGCGCTGGGGCGAGAGCGATCCGGATCAATCCTTCTCACTGATGGAGGCACTCAAAGCCTACTGCGTCGAAGGCGCCTACGCGGAGTTCAAGGAGGATCGCAAGGGCAGTATCAAGGTTGGTTATCTCGCCGATATCGTCATTCTCAGCGGTGATATCGAAAAGGTTGCTCCTGAAGCGTTGCCAACGATCCGGCCCGTCACCACGATCTGCGGCGGACGCATAAGTTTTTCCTCCTGATAAATATTTTTGCCTCACGAAACAGAATCGTGTTGTCAATATGGAGGCGCTGTGGTCACCTAGCGCAAAGCCGAAAAGGCGGGGACAGCAGCTTCATGCAAGGTTAAGTGTGCCGCATATGGCGGAATTGAACGCGGTCGAAATTCGCAATGTTTCCAAAGTATTCGGTTTTGGCGAATTCGCATTCGCCGCGGTCGACGAGGCATCTGTATCAATCCGTCAGAACGAGTTCTTCACGCTGCTTGGACCATCCGGATGCGGCAAGACAACACTCTTGAGGCTGATTGCCGGCTTCGAATATCCAACCTCCGGCGAGATCCTGCTGAACGGCGAGGATATCGCCGCCATGCCGCCGTTCAAGCGGCCGATAAACACGGTTTTCCAGAGCTACGCGCTGTTCCCGCATATGACGGTCGCGGAGAATATCGGCTTTGGGCTCACCATGCTCGGCAAGCCGAAACAGGACATCAAGGACCGTGTCGCCGCCATGCTGAAGCTGGTGCGCATGGAGGCGCTCGCCGGCAGGCGGACCAGCCAGATTTCCGGCGGACAGCAGCAGCGCGTGGCGTTGGCCCGCGCACTTGCCCCACAGCCGAAGGTTCTACTTCTCGACGAGCCGCTGTCTGCGTTGGATTACAAGCTGCGCAAGGACATGCAGATCGAACTGAAGCGCCTGCAGGCGGAGACAGGTATTACCTTCATCTTCGTCACGCATGACCAGGAAGAGGCGCTGACGATGTCGGATCGCATCGCGGTCATGTCGTCGGGCAAGATCCTGCAAGTCGGCAATCCACGAGAGATTTACGATGCTCCCACCGACCGTTTCGTTGCCGATTTCATCGGCGAAACCAATTTCCTGAAAGGCCGTATCAATTCCGTCTCCGGCGGGATTGCGGATGTCGAGACGCCCGTCGCCGGCCGTATCTCCGCGACGGTCCCGCAGGATTTCAAGGCCGACGGTGAGGTCACGGTGGTGCTTCGACCTGAACATGCGCTGCTCTGCCCACCGGACCAGCCGCCCGCCTGCCAGATGACCGGCACGCTCGAAAATGTCGTCTATTTCGGCACGGATACCCATTATCACGTCCGCCTTTCCGACGGGGAGACGCTGTTCACCCTGCGAGAGCAGAACAAGCCGCTTCAGGGCGCGCGGTTCACCCAGGGTGACAGGGTCGGCATCGCCCTTGAAGCCAACGCCGCCCGGGTTCTGAGGAACTGAAATGAGCGAAGCGGCAGGGACGATCGAGGCGGAAAAGAGCAGGGATATCCGGAAACGGTGGCTGCTCTCGCTTCCCGCCCTGCTGATCATCCTCGTTGCCGCCTCCGGCCCGCTGCTGATCGTTCTCGTCTATTCCTTCCTGACACCTGGGCCTTACGGCGACGTGCAATGGCTGCCGTCGCTCGAAGGCTGGATCAACGTCGTCTTGGAGAAGGACATTTTCGACGGCACGTTCTCGCTTGCCGATGCCCATGTCTCGATCTTCGTGCGCTCGGTGATGCTGTCGCTGGTAACGACCGTGCTGACGTTGCTGGTCGGTTTCCCGACTGCCTATTTCATCGCTACCCGACCCGAAAAGACCCGGGAACTCTGGCTGCTTTTGATCACCATTCCGTTCTGGACAAATCTGCTGATCCGCACCTTTGCCATCCTCGAAGTCATTCGCAATGAAGGGCTGATCAACGGGCTGTTATTGAAATTCGGTTTGATCGCAAGGCCGATCCAGATGCTGTTCACCGACGGAGCGATCCTGACCGGCATGGTCTACGTCTACCTGCCGCTGATGGTCCTGCCGCTCTATGCCAGCATGGAAAAGCTCGATTTCCGGCTGGTCGAGGCGGGTTACGACCTTTATGCGACGCCGTTCAAGGTGCTACGTAAGATCATCATTCCGCTGGTCAAGCCGGGCATCATCGCCGGTTCCATCCTCGTCTTCATTCCGGCGCTCGGCGCCTACGTGACACCGAGCATTCTCGGCGGCGGCAAGAACCTGATGCTCGGCAATCTGATCGAGCTGCAGTTCGGTCAGGGCCGCAACTGGCCGCTCGGGTCGGCGCTATCGATCACGCTGATGCTGATCGTCATGGTGGCGCTCCTGGCCTACGTCCGCAATGCGGGTTCGCAAGGGAGCCGGCATGGCTAGGACTTTCTCCATCCGCCGCCAGCGCGGCTTCACCACGATCGCGATGATCTGCTTCTTCGCACTCTATCTACCGATCGCCGTTCTGGTTTTCTATTCGTTCAACGCCGGAGACTCGCTTGCTTCCTTCGATGGCATTTCGCTGCGCTGGTTTGCCGGAGCCTTCGAAAACCAACAGGTGATCGACGCCTCGCTGCGCTCCCTGCAGATCGCCGCCGTCGCCGCTGTCATCGCGACGATCGCCGCCACCATGGCTGCGCTGGCGACGACACGGACGGAAGCCTATCGTGGCCTGACGCTGAAATATGCGTTTATCAACCAGCCGCTGATGATCCCGGAGATCGTTACTGCCGTTGCCCTGCTGATATTCTTCGCCCGCATCAAGATCTGGACCGGCTATTCCGGGCTTGGTTACCTGATCGCCGCCCACACCGCATTCTGCATCCCGTTTGCCTATCTGCCGATCCGGGCACGACTCGAGAATATGGACCTGACGCTGGAGAAGGCGGCTGCCGATCTCTATGCGACACCGTGGAAAGCCTTCCGCTACGTCACCTTGCCGCTGCTCTGGCCGGGCATCCTTGCCGGTTTCATGCTGGCCTTCGTGATTTCGCTGGATGATGTCGTCATCACCGAATTCGTGAAATCGGCAGGGCAGGATACGTTGCCAACTTACATGCTCGGCCAGATCCGCCGAACCATCACGCCGGAAATGAACGCCATCTCGACGCTCTTCCTGTTTCTGTCGATCTGCGTCGTCACCGTCTTCTTCATCGTCAATAGAAAACGTGTCTAACAAGAAGGGAACAGCATGAAACAGATCACGACGACCATGGCCCTGGCGGCTATGCTTCTCGCCTCGACGAGCCTTGCCCATGCGGAAGGCGAACTCAACATCTACAACTGGGGCAACTATACCAGCCCTGAGATGATCAAGAAATTCGAAGACCAGTACAAGGTCAAGGTGACGATCACCGACTACGATTCCAACGACACGGCGCTCGCCAAGGTTCGTCAGGGCGGCTCCGGCTTCGACATGGTCGTGCCCTCGCAGAACTACATCCCGATCTGGATCTCCGAAGGCCTGCTGCTCGAAACCGATCCGGGCAAGATGGAGAACTTCAAGAACGTCGCCACGGAATGGCAGAACCCTGATTTCGACCCGGGCCGCAAATATACCGTGCCGTGGGCGATGGGGACGGTCGGAACCGTCGTCAATACCGACGTCTACAAGGGTGACATCAACACCTGGGGCGTCATCTTCGATACGCCGGAGGAGTTGAAGGGCAAGGTCAACGTCGTTCCGGAAATGACCGACGTGATCGACGCCGCCGTGCTCTATAATGGCGGCACGAAGTGCACCGGCGATCTGACTATCCTCAAGAAGGTTCGTGACACGCTGGTCAAGGCCAAGCCGAACTGGGTGGCGATGGAATACGGCACCATCGAGAAGATGGGCTCGGGTGACTTTTCGGCTTCCAGTGACTGGAACGGCTCCGCCTTCCGCCAGCGGCTGAAAAATCCCGCCATCAAATACGGCTATCCGAAGGAAGGCTTCGTCAACTGGAGCGACAATCTCGCCGTCCTCAAGGATGCCAAGAACGTCGAGAACGCCAAGATTTTCCAGAACTTCATGATGGATCCGCAAAATGCCGGCATGAATTCCGGCTTCCACCGCTATGCCAACGGCATCGCCGGTTCCGCAGAGTTCATGCCTGCCGATATGAAGGGTGCGCCGGAAATTGACGTGCCGGCCGAATTCGCCTCGCTCGGCGTTCCCTCGCAGACCTGCCCGCCGGAGGTTCAGGAGCTTTACACGAAGATCTGGACCGAGCTTCAGAAGTAAGCCTGCCATCGTCATACCCCGTTGGAGAACGGGCGGGGTATGACGGAATTTCCTGCTGACGGATATCACTCATGAAAACTGTCTTCTCGCCTCGCCACCGCGGCCACGCCGATCAGTTCGAGCTTGTCGCAGGCGCCATCGTTCCAGGCTACGAACTGACCTCGCGCGCCGAATATGTTTCCGCGCGGATCAAGGCGGTCGGGCTGGGGCCGGTCCTTGGGCCGGATGAGCATGACCTGACGACGGCTGCCCGCGTCCACAGACAGGACTATCTCGATTTCCTGCCGACGATCTGGGGTCGCTGGACTGCCGAGGGCCGCACCGGCACGGCTCTGCCCTTCACCTGGCCGACGCGGGGCCTGCGCGGTGACGTGCCGCCTGAATTCATCGACGGGTTGCTCGGCTATTATTCTTTCGATGCAGGCTGCGGCATCGTCGAAGGCTCCTGGGATGCGATCAAGTCTTCCCATGATGTGGCGCTGACGGCAGCCGGCCTCGTGCAGGATGGCGAACGAGCCGCCTTCGCGCTCTGCCGCCCGCCCGGCCATCATGCCGGTGCCGGCTTCATGGGCGGCTATTGCTATATCAACAATGCGGCGGTGGCCGCGCAGTGGTTCCGCGATAACGGTGCCAAGCGTGTCTCGATCCTCGACGTCGACTACCACCACGGCAACGGCACGCAGGAAATTTTCTATTCCCGTGCCGATGTGCAGGTGATCAACCTGCATGCGGACCCGATGCAGGAATATCCCTATTTCCTTGGCCATGCGAATGAGCGCGGAGCGGGGGAAGGGGAGGGCTACAACCTCAACTACCCCATGCGCTTCGGCACGGATTGGGAGCGCTGGAGCCAGGCGCTCGAAGATGCCTGCGGCAAGCTGGTGGCCTATAATCCCGATGTCGTGGTCGTCTCGCATGGTGTCGATACGTTCGAGAAGGACCCGATCAGCAAGTTCAAGCTGAAGGCTGAGGATTTTCCGAAGATCGGCGAGCGCATCGCCCGCCTCGGCATCCCGACATTGTTCGTCATGGAAGGCGGCTACGCGGTCGCGGAAATTGGCGTCAACGCCGTCAGCGTGCTCACCGGCTTCGAGGACGTTTGATCTTGGCTCCAGCATCAACCATGACCTTGGGCGTCGTGCAGTTCGCCTGCACGGACGATCTTGCCGAAAACCTCGCGACCGCCTCCCGGCTGATCCGGCTGGCTGCTGTGCAAGGCGCGAACATCGTGTCGGTCCAAGAGCTGTTCGAAGGGCTTTATTTCTGCCAGACGCAGGATCCGGTCCATTTCGCGCGGGCACATCCTCTTGCCAATCATCCGCTAATCGCACCGATGCAGGCGTTGGCGCGCGAACTTGGCGTCGTGCTGCCAGTTTCCTTCTTCGAGAAGAAGAACCAGGCCTTCTACAACAGCCTTGCGATGATCGACGACACCGGCAAAATCCTCGGCGTCTATCGAAAATCGCACATTCCGGATGGGCCGGGCTATAGCGAAAAATTCTATTTCCGCCCCGGTGATACCGGCTTCAAGGTCTGGCAGACGCGGTTTGGCACCATCGGTGTCGGCATCTGCTGGGACCAGTGGTTTCCGGAAGCCGCCCGCGCCATGGCATTGATGGGCGCCGAGATGATCCTCTATCCGACAGCCATCGGTTCGGAGCCTGCGCGGCCTGATCTTGATACGATGGAGCACTGGCGCATGGTGATGCGTGGTCACGCAGCCGCCAACATGATGCCGGTCGCGGCGGCCAATCGCATCGGATCGGAAACCATCGGCGGCATGTCGCAGTCCTATTACGGTTCGTCCTTCATTGCCGGCCCCAATGGAATGCTGGCGGCCAGCGCATCGCGCAATGAAGAGGAAGTCCTCATCGCCAGCTTCGACCGGCAATCACTCGCCGACAACCGCGCCGCCTGGGGCATGTTCCGCGATCGACGCCCGGAACTTTACGGCGTGCTGGCAACCGCGGATGGTGGAGAAAAGTCATGACGGATTTTCAGCGTTCCGACGTAACGCTCGCCAACTGGCGAACGTCGCCCTATTCCCGCTGGTCTTTCCGGAACGTCTGCGAGATCGTACCCTCGGCCATCATTCCTGCCAAACGCCAGGACGAGGGGCCACATCTCAGTCTCGGCGACCTCGAAAGACTGCAGGTGACCGGCGTCGATGGTGAGGCCGTTTCGCTGGAGGGGTTCCTGACGGTAAGCGAAACCGACGAGCTTGTCGTGATGCAGGAAGGCCGCATCATCGCCGAGTGGTCGGCGGATCATTCCGACCCGGGCCGGCCTCACATCATCTTTTCCGTTTCCAAATCGCTGACAGCTTTGCTCGCCGGGATTTTGGCGGGTAAAGGCCTGCTCTCCTTCGACAGACTGATTGTCGATTACGTGCCAGAGGTTGCCGGGTCCGCCTATGCGGACGCAACGGTGCAGCAATTGTTCGACATGGAGATCAGCGTCGATTTCGTCGAGGACTATCTCGATACCTCCGGCGGCTTCGACCGCTACCGTCGCGCAACAGGCTGGAACCCCGATAAGGCGGACAATCCCGCGCCGGATCTGAAAAGCTTCATCTGCAGCATTAGAAAGGGAACCTGGGAGCATGGAGAGAAGCATGCCTATCGTTCTCCAAACACCGATCTGGCCGGCATCGTGCTGGAGCGGGCTGCCGGAGCACGCTTGGCAATATTGGTCAGCGACCATCTGTGGAAGCCACTGGGTGGTCAGTCAGATGCCATGATCACGGTCGATCGCATCGGCACGGCCCGTGCTGCGGGCGGTATGTCGGCGACGGCCCGTGATCTGGCTCTAGCCGGCGAACTTGTCCGCAGGCAGGGCGCCGGACTGATACCGGAGGCATTCGTCGCAGAACTATGGATCGGCGGCAACCGCGACGCCTGGAAGAACGGCGACCAGGCGACCCTGTTTCCCGCCGGCAGCTACCGCAATTACTGGTACGAGACTGGCCGGGGAGAGCTGGCCGCCATCGGCATTCATGGCCAATGGATCTGGATAGACCCGGCCACCGCGACGGTGATCGTCAAGCTGTCGTCGCAGGACCAACCGGTCGATCCGGTCCTCGATCAGGCGATCGCGCGTATGCTGAGAAAAATTTCCGCGGCCGGGTCGTCGTGAAAGCGACGGATGAAAAGAGGCTAACCGGCTTTCTTGACAGCCTCGGTCGTCGCTACATCCGAGGGAGAGAACGGCCAGCGCGCCAGCGCCTCCACGCCCGCATGCGTCAAACCATAAATGCCGCGGTCGAGACGCTCGAACCAGCCGTAGACATTGCCGCGCAGGATGGTCGCTGCGGAAGGCACGATCAGCTTCAAGTCCCTCGGGCGCAAGGGACCGGGCTGTAACGCGGCGGCGCAGGCGAGTGCCTGCTGCCGATAAGCGGTCATGATCGGCGACCGGGTGCTGCCGCCAGCCGTCGGGTCGCCTTTTCGGCGCTTGTGTTCATCGACCAGGCGCGACCGCTTGCGCGCATTCTTGCGGGGCATTTGCGCGATCGGGCTGACGATCACATCGACCGTGCCGTTGTCGGAAACACTGAGCATACCGAAGCCAAGCCGCCGGCAAAGGTCGCGGTAGCGACGGTCGCTTTCGCGTCCCTTCCCCTTCACCGAAACACGGGCGGCAATCCAGACCTCGTCGCTCGCCGCTGCCCTGTCGACGGCCTGCAGGATGAGTTCGAGATTGAAACTGAGCTTGAGTTCGCAGATCACCACGACCGGCGGCTCGTCTGGCGTGAGCCCCACGAGATCGCAGCCGGCGATTTCGCCCTTGACGCTGTAGCCGGCCGCTTCAAGAAAGTGTTTGATCGGCAGATAAAGCGCGGTCTCCAAATCATATCCTCACATCATCGTCGCCCACGCTCTTTACGCGTTTCGCAGATGAGATCAATGATTGCCTGCAATTTGGAAGGCTGACGCCGCGGTTACTCTCCGGCCCCGATAATGGATAGAACAACGATCTCCTCTTCGTGCCCTGCCGCTTCGAATTCAACGACATCGCCCCTGCCGGCACTTTCCAGTGCCCGGGCAAGTGGCGATGTCCAGGCAATTGCCCCCGCGGATGGGTTGGCTTCGTCCTCGCCGACGATGTGGATATCTCTGATCTTGCCGTTGCGGTTGATGGTCACGTGCGTCCCGAACCGGACTGCGCTTGGCGCAGCGACTGGCTCGATGATTTCCATGCTCGCCCGGCGCGCTTCCCAATATCGCAAATCCCGCTTGAGTGCGGCGAGTGCATCGCTTTCGCCGGTGGCCTCGATCTGCTGATTCAACGCGACGATCGCCTGCTCGATCTGCCGGGCGCCATTCGGCGTGACGAGGTTTCGGGCCGAACTGATGGGGCGCTCCGGAACGGGCGGGGGAGGCGCGTCGTCGATTTCCTTTGTGAATGCTCGGCTCATGGCTTTCTCCTCCCAGATAAACGCATAGCACGCTTTTGAGTGCATTTGAGAAGGGAACCGTAATCCTCCGCCAGGATCGGATAAAACGCTGATGCGCGGCGACTTCGCCTGCCGGCGCGGTGTAACTTCTCACACCTTCTTCTTCAGCTTCGTGCGCCGATCCCTGATGATGTGATCGACCTTTCCGGCAAGTGCGTGATCCGGCTCGCCTTCGGCGGCTTTCCGGAGAAGTTGGGTCAGCCGCTTGAGATCTTTCTCGTCGAGGTGCTCGATGCCCATGAAGCGGTTTTCAGCCCCGCTGGTGAGGATCAGTTCATCAAGCTTGGTCTGGACGGCTTTTCCGTCACGGTTCTGGGAATTCTGCAGCACGAAGACCATCAGGAATGTGATGATGGTCGTTCCGGTGTTGACGACAAGTTGCCAGGTCTCCGAAAACCCGAAGATCGGGCCGGTCGCAGCCCAAACCAGAATGCCGGCAACGGCGATGACAAATGTCGCCGGTTTGCCGGTCAATTCCGCGACGCCGCCGGAAAATCTGGAAAAGAAACTCGGTTTTTTTGACATGGCGTTCCTCCATCGGTTCAGGCCATGTCAGAAATTCCCGGCAGTCGTGGAAGTTCCGGTCACGAGTCTCGATCAGGAAATATCAAGGGCCTCTTCCCAACTGCCGGTCATCTTCAGGCTCGGAGATTGGCCTTCGGCAGTGGAGGTCCAGCGCAGGGGCAGGGCATCGGGTCGCCGGATGACGTGCCGCGGCGTAAAGCGCCAGAGACGTTCGGCACCTTGAAAGGCCGCAATCTCAGAGGAGTCCAGAACCACTTGCGCGTCGCCGGAAAGCTGCAGCAGTTCTCCGGTTTCGAAATCGGTAAAGACCAGCCCCGCCTTGCCGTTGGCAAGGATATTGCCAAGCGTATTGAAGAACAGATTTCCGGCGAAATCCGGAATGGTCAAGGTATCGCCGCCGCCGATGCGGACAAAGCCGGGCTTGCCGCCGCGATGCGAAACGTCCGCCTGACGCTCTCCGGTTTCGAGGTCCGCGTAGGACGCCACGAAGAACGTGTCGGCCGTGGTGATCATCTGCCGGGCGCGATCGTCGAGCCGGTCGAGCTTGAGGGGCTCGCGAGCCGATGACGTGGACGGGTCGCGTACGAAGCCGAAGTCGCGCAGCTGGATGTATTTCGGACAGTTGCCGTATGACTGGCCGACAGTCACGTCGAACTGCTCCGCGCCGCGCCGCCTGATCGTGCCGTTCAAACGGTTGCGGCGACGCGTATGCAGTTCGATGCCGAGCATGCCGATCGGCATGCCATCGTCCATTCCCGCATCGGCCGGGTCGGCTGGTTCACGGCGCAGGCTGACGCTCAATGTGTCGGGATCCGGGCTTTGCAGGAAGCCTGGATAAGAGGCCCGCAGCGTTGCCCACGGGTTCCCCTCGCCATCCACGCTACCAAGCACGATGAAGGGGAGTTGCGGATAAAAGGCGCGATGCTGGTCGATCAGGTGATCGCGCAACACGCGCCGGCCGACTTCTTCCATGCGTTCGGCAACACCGGCTTGGCTCTGAAGTGCACGCTCGCCTGCATGCCAAGGGGATGCGCCTTCGGTTGTGGTCAGCATGCGATGATCCTTTCATGATAGGCCGGCGAGCGGCGCAACAGAGGCTTTGATCTGGCCTCATGCCAGTTCTGGGATGCCCACCGCGGTTTTCTGGAAGGCAACGAAGCCGGGGAGAGCTTCCACGCGCTCCAGCCACGCATTGACGTTCGTATAAGCACTGCGATCGACATTTCCTTCGGGAGCACGGGCGATATAGCTGTAGAGCGCGACATCAGCGATGGTCGGGTATTCAGCCGCCATCCAGCGGCGACCGTCAAGCTCCGCATCGATACGCTTCAGGACGACGTGAGCGCGGGCGATGACCTCGCCCGCATCGAACTTTGCACCGAAGACCGTAACGAGACGCGCGGCACATGGACCATAGGCGATTTCGCCGGCTGCGACCGAAAGCCAACGCTGCACTGCCGCGGCCCCCTTGGGGTCCTCGGGAAGCCAGTTCTCCACTGCATGTTTCTTGGCGAGATAGACGAGGATGGCGTTGGAATCGGGGATGATCGTGCCACCGTCATCCAGCACGGGGACCTGGCCGAAGGGATTGAGCTTGAGAAACTCGGGACTCTTATGGGCGCCGGCGGCAAGGTCGACTTCGATGAGGTCTGCGTCGATGCCGAGCAGCGACAGGAACAGTTGGGCGCGGTGAGAGTGGCCGGAAAGAGGGTGGTAATAGAGCTTCATCGATGGTCTCCACGGTGTTTGATTGCCACGGAGACGATATTTCTTTCCTAACAAAGGTAGAACAGCGATAAAAGACAATAGATAATTCCAGTTTGTGGAATAATAGGATGGAGTAAAAATCATGGACCGGCTTCAATCCATGCGGGTTCTGGTGAAGGTCGCCGATACCGGCAGCTTTGCGCAGGCGTCGCGGGCGTTGCACATGAGCCCGCCGGCCGTCACCCGTGCCATCGCCTATCTCGAAGACTTGACCGGAGCGCGGCTTTTCCTGCGGTCGACGCGATCGGTGAAGCTGACCGCGCCGGGCAGCCGCTATGTCGAGGATTGCCGTCGCATCCTTGCAGACATCGATGAAGCCGAAGCCTCCGCCGGCGGCTCCCACGCCACGCCGTCCGGCCTGCTGACGGTTACGGCGCCTGTTCTGTTCGGCCAGATCTATGTCATGCCGATCCTGACCTCGTTCCTGACCCGGCATCCCGCCGTCACGGGACGCGCCCTTTTGCTCGACCGCGTCGTCAACCTGATGGAAGAGGGCATCGATGTGGCCTTGCGGATCGGCCACCTGCCGGATTCCGGATACAGCGCCATCAAGGTCGGCAGCGTGCGCCGGGTCATCTGCGGGGCACCATCCTATTTCGAAAACAACCCGGTACCGTTGGTTCCTGCCGATCTGGCAGGACACACGATCATCGCCAATACGGGCTCGTCGGCGCCACTCGACTGGCGATTCGCCCCGCGGTCGGGAGCTGGCGCAGCACTTCATCCCCGGCTGTTCTGCAACACCAACGATGCCTCCATTTCGACCGCGATCAGTGGCTGGGGCCTGGCAAGCGCCTTGTCCTATCAGGTCGCCTCGGCTGTCGGCGACGGCCGGTTGGAGATCGTGCTGGCAGATCACGAAGAGCCGCCCGTACCGATCCATGTGATGCACGCCGAAGGCCGGCATATCTCTGCCAAGACACGTGCCTTCGTCGATTTTCTCGTCGCGGAATTGCGTGCCAATCGCCATGTGCAGGCGGCCTCTTCATAAGAATTAACTAAAATTCTACGGTTGACAGATGACGGCTTTCGATTTACGACTGACGNNCGTCAGTCGTAAATCGAAAGATTGTAGAGATGGATGACAGTACGGAAATCCTGGACACCTCCCGGCAGGAAAATGTGACGCGCATCCTGGATAGCGCGGAGCGCCTGTTCCGGCATTACGGCTATACCAAAACCAATGTCGCTGACATTGCCCGCGATCTCGGCATGTCGCCCGCCAATATCTACCGGTTCTTCGCGTCGAAGACCGAAATCCACCAGGCGGTCTGTGGCCGCATGCTTGAAGGCAGCTACCAGCAGGCTCTTGCAATCTCCCGCCTGCCGATCGCCGCCGCCGATCGTCTGCGTCAATATCTGAATGCCCAGCACCAGCTGATCGTGACGGCGATGATGGACCATGAAAAGGTGCACGAGATGGTCATCGTCGCCATCGAGCGCGACTGGCACGTCATCGAAAAACATATCGACCGAATCCACGAGCTGATCGAAGAGATTATCCGGCAGGGCATCGCAGCCGGCGAGTTTGCCGAACAGGATTCCGGCTCCGCTGCCCGGTGTTTCGGCGCAGCGACCGTCAACATGTGCCACCCGCAGATGGTGGCGCAATGCCTTTCCAAGCCGAACCGGGCGACGCCCGAAGAACTCATCGAATTTGCCATCAAAGCCTTGAGATAGAAGCGGTCGCTCACGCGGCTCGCTTTCGACACTTCATTTAGAAATCAGGAGCGCGAAAATGTTTTCGCCTAGTCATTCCAGCATTCGCTCGTCGGTTATTGCCCTTACGTCTATCGCGGCCTTCGCATTGTCCGGCTGCTCCGAGGAGAAGGCCGAGACGAAGGAGATCGTCCGCCCCGTGAAAGTGGTCGAGATTGCCGCGGTCGATAGCACGCGCACGCTCAGCTATTCCGGCACGGTGCGCGCCCGCACCGAAATGAATCTCGGCTTCCGCATCAACGGCAAGATCATCGGGCGCACCGTCGATATCGGCCAGCGGGTGAAATCCGGCGATCTGCTCGCCCGAATCGACCCGGCCGACTACGAACTGGCACTAACCAGCGCCAAGGCAAGCCTTGATGCGGCCGAGCGTCAGGTCGAGACAACGGACCTGGCCCGCGTCCGCGCCGAACAGCTGTTTGCCAAGAATGTCTCCCCGAAATCGCAGCTGGAACAGGCAACGCTCAGCTACAATCAGGCGGTCGCTACCCGCGACTCGGCAAAATCGGCTCTGGAGCAGGCGCAGAACCAGGTCACCTACACCGATCTGAAGTCTGATCAGAACGGCATCGTCACTGCCATCAATGCCGATGTTGGCCAGGTCGTCGGCTCGGGAACACCGGTTGTCACCGTTGCCGTCGATGGCGAAAAGGAAGTGCTGGTCGCCATACCGGAAACGGATATAGCGCAGTTCAAGCCGGGCAAGACCGTCACCGTGGGCTTCTGGTCGGATGCCACACTGTTTCTTCAGGGCAAGGTTCGCGAGGTCGCCGGCAGCGCCGAACCACAATCGCGCACCTTCGCCATCCGTGTCAGCCTGCCGAACGATCCGAACGTCCTTCTCGGCATGACCGCCGGCATTGTGGCCTCCGCATCGGCGACACAGCCGTTGGTGTCCATCCCGCTCAGCGCACTTGCCAAAAAGGACGATCAGCCGATCGTCTGGACGGTCGATCGTGCCGGAGACACCGTGCATTCCCGTTCGGTCAAGGTCGCCGGTTTTACCGGTGACGGCGTGCGGATCGCCGACGGGCTGAAGCCGGGCGATGTCGTGGTCGCCGCCGGCACGCAGTTCATGACCGAGGGCCTCAGGGTGAAGCTCGAGGGTGCGGTGGAACAGCAATCCGCCTCCGCTGATGACGCCGGCGGTAATGCCCGGCTCGTGCGCTGAACCTCAGATCCATCGAAAGCGGAATGACGCCGATGACCTCCTCCACCGATCACAAGCAATCCTTCAACCTGTCGCGCTGGGCGATCGGCCATCCGAGCATCGCCCGCTTCCTCTTCGGCCTGATCCTTATCACCGGCGTGCTCGGCCTGATGCGCATGGGCCAGAAGGAAGATCCCGATTTCACTTTCCGCGTCATGGTCGTGCAGGCGATCTGGCCGGGTGCCTCGATCCAGGACATGGAAGACCAGGTCGTCAACAAGATCGAACGCAAGCTGCAGGAAACCCCGCATCTCGATTTCGTCCGCTCCTACACCCGTGCCGGCAGCGCCATCATCACGCTGCAGGTCAAGGGCGACACCAATTCAGCACAGGTTGCCGATGCCTTCTATCAGGTACGCAAGAAGGTCGGCGATATCGCCAATGAATTGCCTCAGGGGTTGCTTGGTCCCTATTTCAACGACGAGTTCGGCGATACGTTTATCACCCTGCATTCCCTGAGCGGCGATGGCTACAGCTATCCCGAACTGAAGAAATTCGCCATCCAGGCGCGCGACATGCTGCTGACGACGCCCGGCGTCGAAAAGGCCGTGATTATCGGCGACCAGCCGGAGAAGATCTATATCGACATTTCGTCCGCTGTACTCGCCTCCCGGGGACTGACGCTCACCGACGTGCAGAATGCCATCAAGGGGCAGAACAATGTCGATCCGGCCGGCTCCGTCGATACCGGCACGCGCTCGGTGCGCATCTCCGTCGAAGGTGGGCTGACCAAGCCTTCGGATATCCGTGAGCTGCGGCTGCGATCCGGCAGCGAGGTCACAAGGCTCGGCGATATCGCCACCGTCTCTTCGGGCCTGGAAGATCCTTACCAGCGCAAATACCGCTACAACGGTCAGGACAGCGTCCAGATCGGCGTGGTCATGGCCAAGGGGTTCAAGGTGACCGATGTTGGTGCCGCAGTCGAGGAAACCTACGAGCGCTTCGAATCCGCGCTACCCTATGGTGTCACCGTCGACCAGATCGCCAACCAGCCGGAAGTCGTGACGGATGCCGTCAGCGAATTCATGCACGCGCTCGGAGAAGCGCTGGTGATCGTGCTCGTCGTTTCCTTCCTGTCGATCGGCTGGCGCTCGGGCCTCGTCATCGCCATTGCCATCCCGCTCGTTCTCGCTGCCACCTTCGCCATCATGTACGAACTCGGTATCGACCTGCAGCGCATTTCGCTGGGCGCACTGATCATCGCGCTCGGCCTTTTGGTCGATGACGCGATGATCGTCGTCGAGTTGATGGAGCGGAAGCTGGAAGAGGGGCTCGACAAGCTCGACGCTGCCAGCTTTGCCTATTCCTCGACAGCCTTTCCGATGCTGACCGGTACCTTGATCACCACCGCCGGCTTCATTCCGGTCGGTTTTGCCGCCTCCACTGCCGGCGAATATGTGCGCTCGCTGTTCTATGTGGTCGGCATCGCGCTCGTCGTCTCCTGGTTCGTGGCCGTCTATTTCACGCCCTGGCTCGGCTATATGATCCTCAAGCAGCGCGCCCATGCGGGCGAGCATCACAATGTCTTCGACACGCGCTTCTACCGCCGCCTGCGCGGCACCGTCGGCTGGGCGGTGCGCCACCGCGTCATCGTTCTTTCCCTGACGCTTCTGACCTTCGCAACCAGCCTCTGGGCATTCCAGTTCATCCCGAAGAACTTTTTCCCGCAGTCGTCGCGGCCTGAAATCCTTGTCGATCTCTGGCTGCCGGAAGGCACCAGCATCAAGGAAGTGGAAACCCAGGCCAAGGCGCTCGAAGCCAAGATACTGGACGACAAGGACAAGAAGTTCATCGCCACCTATATCGGCGAGGGTGCGCCGCGCTTCTTCCTGCCGCTCGACCAGCAATTGCGCAATCCGAACTTCGCCCAGCTTCTCGTCATGGCGAATGACGAGCCGGCCCGCGAGCGGCTGATCGTAAAGCTGCGGACCATTCTTGCGGAGGACTTCCCGTCCGTCCGTGGCAAGGTCGACCGGCTGTTCCTCGGGCCTCCGACAGGCTGGCCGGTGCAGATGCGCGTCATGGGGCAAGACCGCGCTGAAGTTCGCCGCATTGCCGATCAGGTCAAGGCGAAGTTCGCAGAGAACCCGCAGCTTGGCGCAATCCATGACGACTGGCTCGAGCAGGTTGCTGCCATGAAGCTGGTCATTGACCAGGACCGCGCCCGAGCGCTCGGTGTCTCCTCGCAGCGCATCCGCCAGATGCTGCAGGCGACGATGAGCGGTGCGCCGCTCGATGATTTCCGCGACGGCGAGGAAACGGTCTCGATCGTGGCCCGCGAACCGGAAACGAGCCGTCATCTGCTGTCGGCAGTGGATTCGATCTATATCCCCACCGATTTCGGTAGCTATGTGCCACTGTCGCAGGTTGCCAAGGTTGTCCCGGTGCTCGAGCAGGGTGTCGAATGGCGCCGCAACCGTCTGCCGACCATCACGGTGCGCGGTACGCTTCCCGATGGGGTGCAGCCGAACGACGTGGCGATGAAGATGTATGCCGACATGAAGCCGCTGCGCGACAGCCTCGCTCCCGGCTACTCGGTCGAAATCCAGGGCGGCGCGGAAGATGCAGCCGAAAGCCAGCAATCGATCGCCGACAAGGCGCCGATCATGCTCGCCGTCATCGTCGTGCTCCTGATGATCCAGCTGCAGCATTTCGGCAAGGCGATGCTGGTTCTGGCAACCGGCCCGCTCGGAATCATCGGCGCCGCCGCCGCCCTTCTGATCAGCGGCGCCCCCTTCGGCTTCGTGGCGATCCTCGGCGTCATCGCGCTGCTCGGCATCATCATGCGCAATTCGATCATCCTCGTCGACCAGATCGACCAGGACATCGCGGCGGGCATGGAGCGGACGGAGGCCATTGTCGGCTCGGCCGTCCGCCGTTTCCGGCCGATCGTGCTGACGGCGATGACGGCGGTTCTGGCGCTGATCCCGATCTCGCGCGGCGTATTCTGGGGTCCGCTTGCATATGCGATGATGGGCGGCATCCTGGTTGCCACGGTGCTGACCATCCTCGTGCTGCCGGCCGGCTATGCCTTGTTCTTCGGCAAAGAGCCGGAGAGCAAGGTTGCCGAGCCTGAACAGATCGCCGATGAACCCGAGATGGAGGCGATGTATCCGGCATCCCTCGCTGCGGAGTAACCGCCGATCCGGGAAGCAGATTCTACGTCAGGCGGCGCCCTTCATCATCGAAGAGGCGCCGTTTGGCTATCTCCGATGACAGTCGAACAGTGCTTCCTGCCGCGATCGGTTCCGCGCCGCGATGTTCCGCCGTCACCGGCTGGCCGTCAGCGAGCTGGCAATAGAGATACTGCGTACCGCCGAGATATTCGAAGAAATCGACCCGTGCATCCAGCCCTTCGTCGCTATTTCCCACGACGACAAGATGCTCCGGACGGATACCGAAGGAGACCTTGTCTCCGGGTTTCAGGCCGTTGCCGCTCACCGGGGTCGTCATCTCGGTCTGCCCGACGGCGACCTTGCCGTTGCCCAGCCACACCGCATTCAGCAGGTTCATCCGCGGCGAGCCGATAAAGCCGGCGACGAACATGTTGGCCGGGTTCTCGTAGATCTCGCGCGGCGTTCCGGTCTGCTCGATGCGGCCGTCACGCAACACGACGATCACATCGGCCAGCGTCATCGCTTCCGTCTGGTCATGGGTCACGTAGATCATCGTGTTGCCGAGTTCGCGGTGAAGCCTCGCGATCTCGATGCGCATCGAGACGCGCAGCTCCGCATCGAGATTGGACAGTGGCTCATCAAACAGGAACACATCCGGTTTGCGCACGATCGCCCGTCCGATCGCTACCCGCTGCCGCTGGCCGCCGGAAAGCTGACCCGGACGACGCTCAAGCAGTGGGTCGATCTTCAGGATCGCCGAGGCCGCCTTGACACGCCGCTCGATCTCGGCCGCATCCGTGTGCGCCATCTTCAGCCCGAAGGCCAGATTGTCGCGCACGCTCATGTGCGGATAGAGCGCATACGATTGGAAAACCATGGCGATGCCACGGTCTGACGGGTCGAGATCGGTGACGTTGCGCCCCTTGATCTCGATCTCGCCATCGGTGACTTCCTCCAATCCGGCGATCATCCGGAGCAACGTCGATTTTCCGCAACCTGACGGTCCGACGAAAACCACGAAGGCTCCTTCCGCGATCGTCAGGTCAACGCCGTGAATGACTTCCAGACTGCCGAAACTCTTGCGAATATCGGTCAGGACCACACCGGTATCGGACATATTGTTATTCACCGTTCAGCTCACCCGCTCTGACCCAGACAAGCATTTCGCCCGGTTCCCGGTTGTCCCAGAAAGGATACGGCACGAACCGCGCAGTTGTCTTCCTGGTCTTCGGCGGTGAGGTTCGGTAAAGCGTGGCTCCCCAGTCGGCCTGATCACGCGTAACCGGCAGGTCGAGCGCCACGGCGCCGCGCAATTCCGGAAGTTCGGCTGTCTTGGCGTCGGAGAGATCACCGGCCAGCTCGATGCCGTTGAGGCCCTCGCCATTGTCCGCCGCCTCAACGCAATAGACCAGCGGTCCGCGCATCAGCGCCGTGCGCCCGGCATCCTGCCGCACCAGCGGATTGGCAAAGAGTGCGCGCGGTGCCAGCGGAATGTCGAGATCGATGTGATCGCCGCTCTTCCAGTCCCGTTCGATGCGGACATAGCCGTCGATGGTCGTGGAAGCGAGATCGAACGCCTCGCCATTGACCTTTAGCGTTGAGCTGTCGGCCCATCCAGGGATGCGCAGCGATATCGCGAAACGCGCCGCCTTGTCCGCCGTTAAGTCGAAGCGTATTGCGCCATCCCATGGGTATCGGGTCTTCTGGGCCAGCTCGATCTTCGCACTGCCGATGTCGAAGCGCGCCGTACTCTCGCCGTAGAGATGCACCGCGATCTCGTCTTCCGATACGGCATACATGTAGGAGCCGATCGACGCCAGAAGACGGGCGATGTTCGGCGGGCAGCAGGGGCAATGGTGCCAGACCCAGCGGTGATGCTTGCCGCCGCTTTCGAGCGGGTTCTCGTAGAAGAAGGTCTTGCCATCGAGCGACAGGCCGGCCATGGCGCCATTGTAGAGCGCCTGCTCCATGATGTCGGCATAACGCCGGTTGGGGCCGCGTCCGAGCATGCGGTTGGCCCAGAAAACGAGGCCGACCGAGGCGCAGGTCTCGGCATAGGCGCTTTCGTTCGGGAGGTCATAATAGTCGGTAAAGCCCTCGTTGGACGCCGCCGGGCCGATGCCTCCGGTCACGTACATCTGCTTGGTCGTCAGGTCGTCCCAAAGGGTTTCCAGCGCTGTCGTCAGGCTGTCGTCACTGTATTCCGTGGCGATATCAGCCATCCCGGAATAGAGATACATGGCCCGCACGGCATGGCCGACGACCTTTTTCTGATCGCGGACCGGCAGGTGTGCCTGGCCGTATTCATAGGTCTTTTGATGAAAATCGGCGACCGAGCGGCCATCGCGGATCGCTTCCTCGGTGAAGAAATGCGGCTCGATGCCGCGCTCGTCGATGAAGAACTTGCAGAGATCGAGATACTTTTTCTGGCCCGTCACCCGCGCCAGCTTCACCAGTGCCAACTCGATTTCCTCGTGGCCGCAATAGCCGGGTTTCTGCCCTTCGCCATGGCCGAAGACTTTGATCAGGTAGTCGGCATAGCGGCACATGATGTCGAGCAGCTTGCGCTTGCCAGTCGCCTGGAAATAGGCAACGGCGCCCTCGATCAGGTGGCCGGCGCAATAGAGTTCATGATGGTCGCGCAGATTGGTCCAGCGGCGGCCCGGCTGGACGCGCTGGAACCAGGCGTTCAGATAACCGTCCTCGTCCTGCATTTTCTCGTACATGTCGATGATCTCGTCGACACGGGCTTCCAGCTTCGGATTCTTCCGGCGATACAGCGAATAGGCGACGGTCTCGATCGACTTGCCGAGATCCGAGTCCCAGAACATCTGCGTCGTACCGCCCCAGGGCTGGATAGGGATCACGATGCCCGGGCTGGGCTTGCTGGTGTCGATGGCGCTGATCATGCCTGCGTCGACGCAGCGATCGAGGAGCGTTTCGGCTGTCGTATCGCAGATAGCGTCCTGGCGATCGCCGAACAGGCCGTGGATATCGACGCTGGGCACGGGAAGGGGGCGGAACTGGCGGTCTCTTTTCATCGTGTTCATGGTTTCATCCGTTTCTCGAGATCATTTCACCGCGCCGGCCATCAGCCCGCGCATGTAGTAGCGTTGCAGAAGCAGGAAGACGATCAGGCAGGGGATCGTCATGACGGCGACGCCGGCTTGCACCGCGCCCCAGTTGACCGCGCCGAGGCGCCCGGCGCGCACCGCCATCATTAGGACCGGCAGCGTGTATTTCTCATTGCTGGAGAGCAGGATCAGGGCTGCCAGAAACTCGTTCCAGGCGTTGAGGAAGGCAAAGATCGCCACGGTCGCCACGCCCGGCAGGACGAGAGGCAAAAGCACGCGCACGAGCAGCCGCAAATCCCGCGCCCCATCGATGCGGGCCGCTTCCTCGATTTCCTTCGGCACGGCGTCGAACGCGTTGCGCATCATGAACACCGAGAAGGGAAGTTGCAGCGTGACATAGACCAGCGTCAGCCCGAGCAGTGAATTGTTCAGCCCGAGCTTGGCGAGGATGATGAACAGCGGTGTCAGGATCGACTGGAACGGGATCATCAGCGTAGCGATGATCAGCACGAACAGCACGTTCTTCAGCGGAAACCGGTAGCGCGAGAACCCGTAGCCGGCCAAAAGGCTGACGGCCACAGTCAGCACCACGGTCGCGAGCGATACCAGCAGGGAGTTGATCGTGTGCTGCCAGATGCCCGCGCCGAACGTGTCGAGCGACAGGTAGGAATCGATGCTGATCCCGGAGGTCGGCCATGGCGGCAGCGGCGGCAGACGGGCCTCCGTTCCATGGCGGAACGAGGCAAGCAGGGTGATGACGAAAGGGGCCAGGAAGAACAGGCAGATGGCGATGCCGGTCGCATGATAGGCGCTGTTGGACCGGAAGGCCTTACGGGCGCGGCGCTGTTTCGACAGGCTCATTTTTGAAGGGGTCATGGCCGTTCCTCCCCGACCCGCAGCAGCCAGAGCTGCACGATGCTGATCGCCACCAGGATGGCGAGAAGGGCGATCGAAAGGGCGGCGCCATAGCCGAGGTTGAATGACACGAAGGACTGGTTGAAGATGTAATAGACCACCGAGATCATCCGGTTCTGCGGCCCGCCCGAGGTCATGATGTAGAACTGGTCAAAGGCGAGGATCGAGCCGGTGACGGAGATGATCAGCGCGAGTGCGATCGTCTTGCGCATCAGGGGAAGCGTCAGATGCCGGAAGCGCTGCCAGCGCCCGGCGCCGTCGATGCGGGCTGCTTCCGTCAGTTCCGATGGGATGGCCTGCAGGCCGGTCAGGAGAATGATCATGGTGAAGCCGGCGATCTTCCAGACGACCATGACGATGATGGTGAGAAAGGCGCTGTCGAAGGTGGCGAGCAGGTTCGGGCTTTTGTCCGCCCATCCAAGCGCTTTCAAAGCCGGACCGATGAAGCCGCTGTCGACATTTGCCAACCAGACCCAGAGCAGGGAGGCCGTCGCCAGACCGACAACAACCGGCAGGAAGATGATGGTGCGGTAGGCGCTGACAAAGCGCCGTTGCTTCTCGACGAAGATCGCCAGCGGAAAGGCGATGGCGAAGATCGCGATCGTGACGATGACGGTATAGTAAGCCGTAAATTGCAGCGCCGACATGAAACGGGCGTCGTGGAACATGCGGACGTAGTTCTTGAAACCGATCCACCGCGTGCCGCCCATCAACGGCCAGTTGTGCAGGCTCATCCAGCCGGTGAAGATCACCGGCATGACGAAGAACAGGATGACGAGCGCCATCGCCGGCGCGATGTAGACAAGGCCGCGCCAACCCGGTCTGCGCCGTCTTTTGCGCTGGGGCGACAGGGTCTTCGAACCGTAACCGGTCATCGAAAATGCTCCGCATGAATTTTGGAAAATTGGCCGGAAGGCGGCTTTGCCTCCCGGCCGCAGCGACCGGGAGATTATTGGCCGCTGTCGATGATCGACTGCATTTCGCTCTGGGCATTTGAGAAGGCGCCATCGACGTCGTCACCGTAGATGGCGGCGTTGGTGAAGCTGGCCCAGGGGCCATTGGCGCTGTTGATCAGATCATTGAACTGCAGCGTGTAGGGCGTCTTGGCAACGGAAATGGCCTGGATGCCGACCTGCAGCCGGGGATCGAGACCCGCCAGCACCTTGTCTGCGATATCGCCGCGTGTCGGCAGGCTGCCGTATTTCGCCATGATCTTCTGGCCGTCCTCGGAATAGATATATTCGAGGAATTCCTTGACGGCGGCGATCTTCGGCGTGCCCTTGGTGATGACGAAATTGTCGCCGCCGGCAAAGGAGGATGTTCCGCCCGTGGCGCCAGGGATCAGTGTCACGCCGAAGTTGATGTCCGGATGTTCAGTCACCAACGATCCGATGGCAAAGGCGCCAATGCTTTGCTGGCCGATCTTGCCGTTGGTGAAGGATAGGAAATTCGCACCATTGTCGCTGGCGGCACCCGCCGGCACCAAATCCTTCTTGACCATGTTGCGATAGATATCGACTGCCTTGCGCATTTCCGGCGTGTCGAGCGTCGCCGTCTTGCCGTCGGCAGACAGGATATCGGCGCCGGAGCCCCAGACGAGCGGGGTGAAGGTGAAGATCATGCAGCCGCCGCAGCCGCCGCCGGAGAAATAGAAGCCGTAGGTATCGTCGCCCAGTGCCCGAATCTTCTCCGCATTGGTGGCGATTTCGTCCCAGCTTGTCGGCGCCTTCTCCGGATCGAGGCCGGCTTTCTTGTAGAGATCCTTGTTCCAGGCAAAGACCGACGTCTCGACGGACAACGGCAGGCCGTAGATGCGATCCTGATAGGTGCCGAGTTTGACATGCGATGGCGAGAGCGAATTGAAATAGGGCAGGGACTTTGCCCAGTCAGTCAGGTCTTCCAATTGACCGGCCGCCGCGAAGGCGGGGTTGTAGATGAGGTCCATCGAAAGCGCGTCTGGCGCCTGTCCGCCGGCGATCGCAGTCGCGTATTTCTGCACCAGTTCCGAGAACGGCACTTCGGTCATCGAGACCTGGTTTTCATGGCTTGAATTATAGGATTCGACGGCCTTCTTGAAGGCATCGCCGACGCCGGTGCGAACCCACATTTCAACCTTTTCGGCGGCCGATGCGCCGGATACCAGGCATAGGGTAGCGATGCTGGTCGCTGCCAATAGACGCTTGAACATGACACTCCTCCCAATATGGCGCATCTCCTTTGCGCCTTGCTCATTCCCTCGGGCTGTTACCCCCGCATGACTGCCGGACGACCAGCCGGCATGGCAGTTTCCTCACTCCCGGCTCGATAGGCCGTCCCTCCGCGAGCGCCAGCACGGTCAATCCCGCCTGCCGCCCGAGTTCCTTCAGTTCCATGTCCACCGTCGTCAGTGGCGGCCGTGTCTGGGCGGCGACAATCTCCCAATTGTCGAAGCCGATGACGGACACATCCTCCGGCACCTTGATGCCCCGTTCGCGCAGGGCATCGACTGCACCGCGGGCGATCTGGTCGTTGCCGCAGAACAGCGCATCCGGCTTTTCTCCCGGCCGCTTCCAGATTTCCTCGATCGCGTCGTGACCCCAGCTTTCGGACCAGACGCCGTACATCACCGGTTCGACATCACCGGCGGCAGCGGTGTAGGCCTCGGCACGCTCGCGCACGGAAAAGAATTCCTTTGGGCCGGTAATGTGCGCGATCCGCCGCCGTCCGGCCTTTTGAAGCCATTCCATTGCGAGCGTCGCACCCTGCGCGTCATCCGAGCGCAAGGTGACGCTATCCGGCGTCCCCTCCGTGAAGGCATAGACCACCGGAACCGGCAGGTTGGCGAGATCAACCGGCAGGCGCCTGTCGAGCCGCTTGCCGGTGGCGATGATCCCGTCCACCTGCTTGTCGAGCATAGCCTCGACATGGATCTGCCCCAGCGCCGGATCGTCCTCGATCGCACAGAGGAAGACCGAAACGCCGTGGTCGACCAATGCCTCGGAGATGCCGGCCATCACCGGCAGGGTGAAGCGGCCGTAGGTATCATTGGTCAGAAGCCCGATGGTGAAACTGCGCTTGCTGAGCAGGCCGCGGGCAAGGGCGTTCGGACGAAAGCCGATCTCTGTCGCCACACGCTTCACGCGTTGCCGCGTCTCGTCCCCCATGCGCCCGGTATCGTTCAGCGCTTTCGACGCGGTCGAAATGCTGACGCCCGCCGCAGCCGCAACATCATGGATCGTAATGCGCTTCTTTGATCCGCCGATATCCAGAACATCCTCCCTTTGTTGCGATGAGAAAACCTTTTACCATCGATGATGTCAAATGGAAAAACGTTTTCTCAGAAAATTTCATCAGTACTGGAAGCGGCAGGATTGTGGGCGTCGTCTGCTGTTCACTGCCGCCGAACGTTGAAACGGGTTGCTATGCGGGCAGATCAGACCGACAGGAGATTGAAACGATTTATGGTTTGGTGAGCTATCCGCTACGCGCATAGCGCATAGCTGCTCTGCAAAATTCTGCCTACGATTTAAGCTGAATCAATGTATATTGAACTCATCGAAGTGATGCACCTCCTCCCGCAGAGCTTCGGTATTGTAAGTGTCCTCACTCCTCCTCCCAGAGGGCACTTGCGGAATGGCAACACTCCTCCTCCCAGTTGCCGTTCGGTTCTATTCGAAAGCCTGCCGCACCTCCTCCCGCGGCAGGCTTTTTCGATTCCGGGCCTTTCCAAAGCATCCATTCTCGAGAAAACGAAAAACCGCCGCGAAGCGTGAACCTCGCGACGGCTGTTTGCATGTCTGCGCTGTGGTTATCGCAGCGGCGGTGCGTAGGCGAGGCCGCCGTCGCTCCACAGCTTGTTCAGGCCGCGATCGATCTTGAGCGCGCTGTCCTTGCCGAGATGGCGCTCGAAGACTTCGCCATAGTTGCCCACGGCGGAGATCGCCTGGAACGCCCATTTTGGATCGAGGCCAAGGTTCTTCGAGATGCCGCCGTCGCTGCCGAGAAACCGCTTCTGTGCCACGGTTCCGTCTTCCGCGGTCGCGGCGACGTTTTCCTGGGTGATGCCGAGTTCTTCCGCCTCGATCGTCGCGAACAGTGTCCAGCGCACGATCTTGAACCACTGCTCGTCGCCTTGGCGCACGGCCGGTCCCAGCGGCTCCTTGGAAATGACTTCCGGAAGCACGACGTAGTTGTCGGGATCGGTCAGCGTCAGGCGCTGGGCATAGAGGGCAGAAGCGTCCGTCGAATAGACATCGCAGCGGCCGGTGCCGAAGGCCTGAATGGTCTGGTCCGGCTTTTCGAAAGCGATGACATTGTACTGGATGTTGTTGGCACTGAAATAGTCGGCCATGTTCTGCTCGGTGGTCGTGCCGGTTTCCGTGCAGACCGAAGCGCCGGACAGTTCCTTGGCACTCTTCACGCCGAGATCCTTGCGGACCATGAAGGCCTGGCCGTCATAATAGTTGGCGCCGATAAAGCTCATGCCGAGATCGGTATCGCGCGACAGTGTCCAGGTGGTCTGGCGTGAAAGCAGGTCGACTTCGCCCGATTGCAGGGCGGCGAAACGCTCCTTGGTGGAGAGCGGCACATATTGCACCTTGCTGGAATCGCCGAGTGTGGCTGCCGCGACGGCGCGGCAGAAATCGACGTCGAAGCCGGTCCATTCACCCTTGTCGTTCGGGCTCGAAAAACCGAGCACGCCTTGGCTGACGCCGCAGCGAAGCGCACCGCGTTCGCGGGCAATATCAAGCGTGCCCGCCTGTGCTGCCGTGCCCGCCAGCGTTGCCGCGGCCACTATTGCAAGAATTGCTGATTTCATGGGTTGGTTCTCCTCCGGTTTTTAAGTCGCACGTGTTCCGTCCGGGCGGCGCGAAGCGCTGCCAAGTTCTGTCGTTGTTCGGTCTTTCGTATTCGTCGAGGCGGTCAGCCCTTTGCTGTGACCGCCTCGAATGTGTCCTCAAGCACGGCGAGCAGATGGTCCGCGTCCCGCTTCGAGAAGATCATCGGTGGCCGCATCTTCAGTACGTTGTCATGCGGCCCTTCGGTGCCCATCAGCACGCCGCGTTGACGCGCGCCGTTTGATACCGCACGAGCGAAATCCGTCGCCGGCGCCTTGGTCTTGCGGTCGGTAACGAGTTCGATGCCGAGGAAAAGTCCCATGCCCCGCACGTCGCCAATCACCTCGTAACGCTCCTGCATCGCCCGGAACCCGGCCATCAGGTAATTGCCGATCTGCAGCGCATTGCCGCGCAGATCCTGCCCCTCGATGACATCGAGCACGGCAAGACCAACGGCGCAGGAGACCGGGTTGCCGCCGAACGTGTTGAAATATTCCATGCCGTTGTTGAAGCTGTCGGCGATCTCGCGGGTCGTCACGACAGCCGCCAGCGGATGGCCGTCGCCGATCGGCTTGCCCATGGTGACGATATCGGGAACGACGCCCTGTTCCTCGAATGCCCACCAATGGCTGCCCACGCGACCAAAGCCCACCTGGACCTCATCGGCGATGCAGACGCCGCCCGCGGCACGAACCATCCGGTAGACTTCCCTGAGATACCCTTCCGGCAGGAACACCTGACCGGCAACGCTGGGAATGGATTCGGCAATGAAGAAGCCCGGACCTTCGTCCTTTGCCTGCATCGCCGCGATCAGTTCGGCCACGCTTTCGGCATAACGTCTTCCGTGTTCCTCAACCGGCCAATCGGCAGGGGCGCGATAGCTGTCGGGAACGGGTGCCACATGAACATGCGGCTTCTTTTCCTTGCCGCCCTTGCGGCGGAACTTGTAAGGGCTGATGTCGATCAGCTCCTGTGTCGTGCCGTGATAGGCCCAGTCGAGCACGATGGCGTTTTCACGGCCGGTATGGGCGCGCATCATCCTGAGCGCCAGGCTGTTGGCCTCCGAACCGCTGTTGACGAAGCCGGCAACGGTCAGCTCCTTCGGCAGCGTCGCCGTCAGCCGCTCGGCATAGGCAACGATGTTGTCGTGCAGGTAGCGCGTATTGGTATTCAGCGTCGCCGCCTGCCGCGCCATGGCCTCGACCACGGCCGGATGCGCATGGCCGATATGGCAGACATTGTTGAAGCAATCGAGATAGGCCCGGCCGCCATCGTCGATCAGCCAGACGCCGTCACCGCGCACGAACTTGATCGGCTTATCGTAGGAAATCGACAGGTTGGGAACCAGCAGCTCCTTACGCCGCTTGACGATCTCCTCATGCGACCGCCCGGTTTTCTCGTAGAATTCCGGTGCGATGCCGGCAAAGGCGTTGGCATTGGGGAACAGTTCGGCCCAGACATCAAGGTAGCGCTCCTCGCCGACGCCGAGGATTTCCGTGGCGGAAAGCCGGGTGTCGATGGAAATCTGCAGGTGCAGGTGCGGCGCCCATCCTCCGTTTTCCGCAGGCGCTCCCATTTCGCCGACCAGCGCACCGGCATCGAGGCGGTCGCCCGCCTTCAATCGGCTGAGCGCTTCGTGGGCAAGATGGCCCCAGAGCGTAATGAACGCCGGGCAGCCCTCCGGTTCGTGTCGCAGGGCGATCAGGCAGCCGTAGCCGAGCGGGTCCGGCTCGATCTCCACACTGACGACCGTGGCAGCGATCGGCGTGTAGAGTTTGGTGCCTGCCGCCATGAACAGGTCGAGGCCGAGATGTCGGGTGCGGCGGGTGTCCTCGATCAGCCGCGACACGAACATCTCGCCGGAATAGACCGTGCGCGCCTCGCCCCAGGGACCGATGCCGAGATCGACGCCCCGTTCAGTGCAATAGGCCTCCCAGATCGCCTGCGCCTCATCCGGCTGCTCGCCGGCGGACTTGATGGTCATCGGATGTTGCGGATCGGCATAAGGGACGAGTGCTGCCGGATAGGTCGCAGCCGGGCGGTCGAGCAACGGGTGAAGCGATTTCCGGTTGGCGTCGATCCAGGCGGTGACGGCGCGCGTGCCGGGTGCGGCCTCGAAACCGCAGGCATGGCGCAGGATCGCGGTGGCAAAACGCGGGTTCATCGCGTCGAACTTGCGCAGCAGCGTCCAGGCCGGCTTCTCGCTGATGGCGAGATAGGGGTTGCCGTCGGTATGGGCATGACGCGATGCCGAGATCGTCACCGAGGTGACCAGCCGCATGGTGATCAGATCGAAGAGGAGATCGATCTCCTCTTCGAGCAGCGGATATTCGGCATGGAAGCCGCGCGCAATCGCTGCGGCGGCGCCGATCGGATCTGCATGGTCGAGCCCTGCATAGGCGGCGGCGATGGCGACTTCGGCGATGACGGGCGCATAGAGCGCGTCGCCGAGATCGATCAGGCCGGCGATCCGGTCGTGATCGTCATGGGCAACCAGCACGTTCCAGTCATTGGCATCGTTGTGGATGACGGCCGAGCGCAATTTTGGTAGCCGCGGCTCGACCACCTTGTCGAACCGGGTCAGGAAGCGTTGCAGAAGTGCACGGTCGTCCGCGCCGGTAATATGGTGAAGCCGGTCGGCGGAGCGGCCGGCATTGCGGATATTCCAGTCGAGATCGCGCAAAGCGCCGGGGTGCATGAAACCTTGCAGCGCCGCATCGAACCGGCCGAGCAGGCGGCCGAGCGAGGTCAGCGCTTCCTGGCTGCGGGCGGACTGGGCAAGCGGCAACCCCGGCACCCAGCCGACGAGGCGCAGCAGGTGGCGCACGCCATGCGGACTTGTCGTTTCGCCAAGGCTTGCCCCTGAAACTGTCGGTCGGATATGCGGCACGGGCAGATCAGGCGCGTATTCGCCGACATGGCTCAGAAGTGCCGTCTGGAAGTCGCTCTCGGCAGGCGGTTCGGCGGCATTGACGATCTTCAGGATATAGGTGCCGCCGGTATTGGCCGTCACCTTGAAATTCTGGTCGCGTTCGCTGTCGAGTGGCGACAGAGAACCGTCGAGGCCATAGTGCTCGGCAAGCAGGCGCTGCGCGTCTTCGATGGAAAAATCCGGTGTGGTCTTCAGCATATCAGTCATGATGGTTCCTCGTCTGCCGTGAGAGTTGCACGGGATGGCAAGCCGTGCACCCGGCAATATGCCGGTTGCACCGGCATTATGTTTATAATAACCGTCATCTTGTCGGCCCTTTCGAAAGTGGAATTCATGCAGGACACAGACGCGATCGACCGGACGATCCTGAGCATCCTCTCGCGGGAAGCGCGCATCCCGATGAAATCACTTGCCGGGCGGATCGGGCTTTCCAGAAGTGCGACGACCGAGCGCGTCAGCCGGCTGGAAAAGGCAGGGATCATTCGTGGCTACAGGGCCGATATCGGCCAGCTGGACGAGGGCCAGATCCATGCCTTCCTGCTTTTGACGCTGAAGAAGACACCGTCGATCGGCGTGCTCGACCGGCTGGCTGGATTCTCCGCCGTTCGCAAGGTGTCCTCGGTCAGCGGCCAACTCGATCTTATCGTCGAGGTGGAGGTCGGCTCGATCAATGCGCTGAACGAACTCCGGAACGAGGTGGCGACAATGGAAAATGTCGACGACCTGACGACATCGATCGTGCTGCGCCGCGACATCGAACGGAGTTGAAGCCGCGCTTGACTTTGCTGCGTATGCTAACAAAATGATTGGCAGATCGAATGCAGCGTTTGCGCCGCTGCGGCGCCGTTTCAGCGAAAACGAAGCGACTGTTTCCTGCCGAATGGGCCGTATTTCGCCCGCCACTGTTCCTCGAAAAATTTGAAAGTCTTTCGCTTGTCGCGTCGAAATGGAAGGCTAGCGATCTGCCGCGCGAAAACGCACAATCATGAAACCGTAAATGAGACATCCGGCTTCCCGTATTGGGTAGCGGGATACTGATCGGGCAAGGACCCTGACAGGCCGTGACGGCTTGAAAATCGGTACAGTTGTGGTCGGTCCGCCGGAGGAGTAGGCGGTCGTGCCAGTGGCATGCGCCGGGAATGGATTTTTCCGGCCAAGGGAGGAAACATGTTTGAACGGCTCTTCAAGCTGAGTGAGCACAATACAACGATCCGCACCGAACTGGTCGCGGGCGTCACGACATTTCTCACGATGTCGTACATCATCTTCGTCAACCCGGACATCCTGTCGACCACGGGCATGGACCGCGATGCGATCTTCGTCGCCACCTGTATTGCCGCAGCGCTCGGCTCGGTCGTCATGGCGCTCGTTGCCAACTGGCCGATCGGCATGGCGCCGGGCATGGGGCTTAATGCCTTCTTCGCCTTCACGGTCGTGGCCGCGCTCGGCTTCACCTGGCAGCAGGCCCTGGGTGCGGTCTTCATCTCGGGTCTCATCTTCGTCTTCCTGACGGTGACGGGTATCCGCAGCTGGCTGATCGAAGGCATTCCGCATTCGCTGCGCAGTGCCATCGCCACCGGTATCGGCCTCTTCCTCGGCATCATCGCCCTGAAGAACGCCGGCATCGTCGTCGATAATCCGGCAACGCTGGTCGGCCTCGGCAGCCTCAAGGAAACCGGGCCGCTGCTCGCCATCTTCGGCTTCTTCGTCATCGCCGTGCTCGATGCGCTCAAGGTACGCGGTGCCATCCTGATCGGCATCCTGGCGGTGACCGTGCTCTCATGGTTCACCGGTGTCAGCCAGTTTCACGGCATCGTTTCCATGCCGCCCAGCATGGCGCCGACCTTCCTGCAGCTCGACATCGTCGGTGCCCTGCATGGCGGCCTCATCCACGTCATCCTCGTCTTCGTTCTGGTCGAGGTCTTCGACGCCACGGGAACTTTGATCGGCGTCGCCAAGCGCGCGAACCTGATCCAGGAAGGCAAGCCGAGCCGCCTCGGCCGCGCACTGCTCGCCGACAGCACGGCCATCGTCGCCGGTTCGCTGATGGGCACCAGCAGCACCACCGCCTATGTCGAAAGCGCCTCCGGCGTTCAGGCCGGCGGCCGCACGGGTTTGACGGCTCTGGTCATCGCCGTCCTGTTCCTCGCCTCGCTGTTCATCTCGCCGCTCGCCGGTTCGGTTCCGACCTATGCGACGGCGCCGGCTCTGCTCTATGTGGCAGGCCTGATGATGCGCGAACTGACGGAAGTCGACTGGGACGACCTGACGGAAGCCGCCCCGGCGGCACTGACGGCGCTCGCCATGCCCTTCACCTACTCGATCGCCAACGGCCTCGCCTTCGGCTTCGTCAGCTATGTCGTGCTGAAGGTTTTTACCGGCAAATGGCGGGTGATCCACCCGGCAACGCAGATCGTCGCGGCATTGTTCGTCGTCCGCTTCGCCTTCTTCGCGGGGTGACTGATCGGGTGAGGCGGTGAAAGCCGCCTCACTGACCAACCGTTCAGTATCAGAAAGGGCCGGATCGCTTGACTGCGATCCGGCCCTTTCTGATGACAAGGACATTGGTGCTGGCAAAGGCAGTCTTGTTGCCCCTCATCCGGCCATCCTTATTTCAGAAGATGGCCGACCACCTTCTTCCCGCGAAGAAAGGACAAGCGGCGAACTCTGTCGTCCCCTCCCTCCGCTTGCGGGGAGAGGGTTAGGGAGAGGGGCACAGTCGCCAGTTATGTCTCCTTGGGGCAACCAGGCGGCACGCCGGCGGAGGTGTGGGAACGAAAAAGGCCGATCACGATGGACCGGCCTTCGAAATTGCGAGAAGGACGAGGATCACCGGATCAAAAACGGCGTCTCATAAAAATGCTCTTCCAGATTGACGCCCTCGCCGGCGCGGTCGACGACGGCGAAATCGGAGAGGCCCTCGAGTGGCGTCAGGATGCCGTGCCATACGTTGCGGCCGATATTGACGCCTTGGCCGGGCGCCGTCTTGAAGGCGATCGGCTCGCCCGGCCCGTCCGGTGTTTCTTCAGCAACGACGACGAGAAACGGATGCTCGCTCAGGGGGATAAACGCCTGGCTCCCGAACGGATGGCGTTCGACCATGTTGAGTTCCAGCGGCAACGGATAGGGCTCGCCGCGCAGCAGGCTGATCATCGGGCGGGCCTTTTCGCCCGTCGTCTCGATCTTCGCAAGATCATGATAGCGCACGCATTTTCCCGCATTGATCGGGAAGTTGTGTGCGCCTTCGGTTTCGAGGACTTCGCCGAAGGGAGCGAAAGCCTCGCGGGTCAGCGGCCTGATGTCGATCGTCTTCATCGTCTCCACCCTCAGTTCGGCAAGATGTCGGTCAGGCGCAGCAGGGCGATCCGCTCGACCTGGCGGCAGGCCGTTTGAAACTCCGTCTGCCAGTCATTGCCGATGCGGCGCTGGAAGGCGGCCAGAATATCGGCTTTGCCAAGACCGCGTACGGCGATGATGAAAGGGAAGCCGAACGTTTTGACATAGCGGCCATTGAGAATGTTGAACTGCTCGCGCTCCGCGTCCGTCAGGGCATCGAGCCCGGCGGAGGCCTGTTCGCTGGTCGAGCTTTCGGTCAGGCGTTTGGCCTGCGCAAGCTTTCCGGCGAGATCCGGGTGGGCATTGAGCACGCCGAGGCGCTTTGTCTCGCTCGCCTCCCGGAATGCGGCCGTCAGCGCTGCATGAAGGCCGATTGCCGTGTCGTTGGCGGGGCCAAGTTCATCCGCAAAGGCGCCTCGGGCGATCCAGTCCGAATGCTCGAAGACACCGCCGAAACGGGAAACGAATTCGTCCGCGCCCAAGCGGGAAGGGCGGTTTTCGTTGGGCTGGAATGGATGGTTTTTGGCCCAATGGTCGGCGATGTCGATGCGGCGGGCAAGCCAGACCTTGTCGTGGTTTTTCACGTAGTCGATGAACCGGGCAAGGGCGGCGGTCCGTCCCGGCCGGCCGGCAAGGCGGCAATGCAAGCCGATGTTCATCATCTTCGGTGCGCCTTCCGTCCCTTCGGCATAGAGCACGTCGAACGTATCCTTCAGGTAGCTGAAGAACTGGTCGCCGCTATTGAACCCTTGGGCGGTGGCAAAGCGCATGTCGTTGGTGTCGAGCGTGTAGGGAATGACGAGCTGGTGTTTGCCGTCATGTTCGTGCCAGTAGGGCAGGTCGTCGGCATAGCTGTCGGAGACATAGGCGAAGCCGCCTTCTTCCGTGACGAGATCGACGGTGTTTTCCGAACACCGGCCGGTGTACCAGCCTAGCGGACGCTCGCCGGTGACGACCGTGTGCAGCCGGATCGCTTCCGCGATCTGCTTGCGCTCCTCTGCCGGATCCATGTCCTTGTGCTCGACCCATTTCAGCCCGTGCGAGGCGATTTCCCAGCCAGCCTTCTGCATTGCCGCTAGTTGTTCAGGCGAGCGCTTGAGCGCCGTCGCAACGCCGTAGACAGTCGCGGGGACATTTCTTTCGGTCAGCAGCCGGTGCAGGCGCCAGAAGCCGGCGCGGGCGCCGTATTCATAGATCGATTCCATGTTCCAATGGCGCTGGCCGGGCCATGCCTGAGCGCCGACGATTTCCGACAGAAAGGCTTCGGAGGCGATGTCGCCGTGCAGCACGCAGTTTTCGCCGCCTTCTTCGTAGTTGACGACAAACTGCACGGCGATGCGGGCTTCGTCCGGCCAGGCGGCGTTCGGCGCGGTTGCGCCGTAGCCCTGGAGATCGCGCGGATATCTCATGAAATCATTCCTCCCAAAACGTTCGATTGGCCGATTTCTAACCGCAAAACGCGCGCGCTATTCCCCCTCAAAATTTTGAAAGTCTCGAACGATCAGCCCGCTACCGCAGGGAAGTGAGGTGACGGATAGTGGCAGAATGAATGCAGTCTTCGGGAGGTGAAACGCATGCAATCTGGAACAGCCGGCCGGCTGACGACCCACGTGCTCGACACGGCGCTCGGCAAACCCGCCGAAAACCTGCGCATCGATCTCTTTCGCATCGACGGCGAGCATGTCGAGCGGATCGGCTCCACCCGCACCAACGATGACGGCCGCTGCGATGCGCCGCTGTTGAGTGGCGAGGCCATGAAGTCCGGAACCTACGAGTTGCGGTTCCACGCCGGCGACTATCTTGGCCGGAGGGACGGCGAAGTCGCGTTCCTCGATATCATCCCCATCCGCTTCGGCATCGCAGATGAGACGGCGCATTACCACGTGCCGTTGCTGCTTTCGCCTTACAGCTATTCGACTTATCGCGGGAGCTGAGCCATGACCGTCCAAATCCGCAGTTCCATCCGTTTCCTGCTCAATCACCGCCTGGTCGAACTCTCAGCCGTCTCGGCGGTCCAGACCTTGCTCGATTTCCTACGGCTTGACCGCAATCTGCGCGGCACCAAGGAAGGCTGCGCCGAGGGCGATTGCGGCGCCTGCACCGTGCTGGTCGGGCGCTTGCTCGATGGCCGACTGAAATACGAGAGCGTCAATGCCTGCATCCGTTTTGTCGGCTCCCTCGATGGCTGCCATATCGTCACGGTGGATTCGCTCGCGGTGCCCGGCGGCCCGCTGCATCCGGTGCAGCAGGCAATGGTCGATACGCATGCCTCGCAATGCGGCTTCTGCACGCCGGGCTTCGTCATGTCGCTTTACGGGCTCTGGATGGAAAATCCGAAGCCGTCCGTGACCGAGATCGAGAAGGCGCTGCAGGGCAATCTCTGTCGCTGCACCGGCTATGCCGCCATCATCCGCGCCGCCGAAGCCGTGTCGGTGATCGGCGATCTCGACCGGGATCCGCTGGTCGCGGAACGCGTCACGATCATCCAGAAACTGGAGGGTCTGAAGGACGGCAAGCGCGTAGAAATGGGTGAAGGCGCCGAGCGCTTCATGCTGCCGGCCTCGGTCGATGATCTCGCCGACATCTACGAGGCGGAGCCCAAGGCTCGCATCGTTGCTGGTTCTACCGATGTCGGCCTGTGGGTGACGAAGTTCATGCGCGACATCTCGCCAGTCGTACATCTCAGCCATCTCGACGAGTTGCGCCGCATTGCTGTCGACGAGGCCGGCATCACGTTCGGCGCCGGTGTCAGCTACACGGAATCCTTTCCGCTGATATCAAAGCATTTTCCGCAGCTGACCGAACTCTGGAACCGCATCGGCGGCCAGCAGGTGCGCAACATGGGCACGATCGGCGGCAACATCGCCAACGGCTCGCCGATCGGCGATACACCGCCTGCCCTGATTGCGCTCGGCGCTTCCGTTGTGCTTCGCAAGGGCAAGGTGCAGCGCACGGTGCCGCTCGAAAGCTTCTTCATCGAATACGGCAAGCAGGATCGCCAACCCGGCGAATTCGTCGAGGCGGTGCGTATCCCGTTCCTTGACGAGAACGCGCGCTATGCGGTCTACAAGATCACCAAGCGGTTGGACGAAGACATCTCCGCCGTCTGCGGCGCCTTCCGCCTGATCTTCGATGAGAATGGCAAAGTCTCCGACGCCGTGATCGCCTATGGCGGCATGGCCGGCACGCCGAAGCGGGCTGACAATGCCGAGGCAGCGTTGATCGGCGCCAGCTGGACCGAGATAACCGTCGAGGCCGCCATGGAGGCGCTTGCCAACGATTACACCCCGCTGACCGACTGGCGGGCATCCGCCGACTACCGGTTGCTGGTCGCAAAAAACCTTCTGCGTCGCTTCTATCTGGAAACGCAGGGCGACGAGCCGGTGCGGCTTGACCGCAAGCAGGCCGTGTGAGGAGAAAACCATGAACGTCATGCAGCCCATCGACCGCATCCGCGGCGGCGTCCACGAAAACGAGCGCCACGAATCCGGCCACAAGCATGTGACGGGGACCGCCGAATATATCGACGATATTCCGGAACCGGCCGGTACGCTGCACGCCTATCTCGGGCTGTCGCAGCGCGCCCATGCACAAATCCTGTCGATTGATTTCGACGCAGTGAAATCCGCGCCCGGCGTAGTCGGCGTGCTCACGGCCGACGATATCACCGGCGAGAACGACGTCAGCCCGGCGCACAAGCACGACGATCCGGTCTTTGCTACCGACAAAGTCGAGTTCCACGGCCAGCCGATCTTCGCCGTCATCGCCGAAACCCGTGATGCGGCCCGCCGCGCCGCCGCCAGGGTCAAGATCGAGTACCGCGACCTGCCGCACGTCACCGACGTTCTGGAAGCGGCCGCCGCCAACTATCCGCTGGTCATCGATCCGTTGAAGCTGGAGCGTGGCGATATCACTGCCGGGTTTGCCAGGGCAAAGAACATCCTCGAAGGCGAGATGCGCATCGGCGGGCAGGATCATTTCTATCTTGAGGGCCACATTTCCTTCGCCATTCCCGGCGAGGACGACGAAATCCTGCTATATTCCTCGACGCAGCATCCGAGTGAAACCCAGCACATGGTCGGCCAGGTGCTCGGCGTCGCCTCGAATGCCGTGACTATCAATGTGCGCCGCATGGGCGGCGCCTTCGGCGGCAAGGAAACACAGGCGAACCTTTTTGCTGCCGTCGCAGCGCTTGCGGCGAAGAAATACCGTTGCGCGGTAAAAATCCGGCCCGACCGCGACGACGACATGACCGCGACCGGCAAGCGGCATGATTTCCATGTCGGTTATAAGGTCGGCTTCGATGACGATGGCCGGATCGAGGCGGTCGACGCGACCTTCTCGGCCCGCTGCGGTTTCTCGGCCGATCTTTCCGGCCCAGTCACGGACCGTGCGCTGTTCCACGCCGACAATTGCTATTTCTATCCGCATGTCCGGCTGCGGTCGCGGCCGCTGAAGACCAACACCGTTTCCAACACCGCCTTTCGCGGGTTCGGCGGTCCGCAGGGCATGGTCGGCGGCGAGCGGATGATCGAGGACGTGGCCTATGCGCTCGGCAAGGACCCGCTGGAAATCCGCAAGCTGAATTTTTATGGCGGCGAGGGGCGCAACCTCACGCCCTATCACCAGACCGTCGAAGACAATATCATTGGCCGCATCATCGAGGAGCTGGAAACGTCCTGTGATTACGCGGCACGGCGCGCGGACGTGCTGGCCTTCAACCGCAAAAGCAACATCATCAAGCGTGGTATCGCGCTGACCCCGGTCAAGTTCGGCATCTCCTTCACCAAGACGGAATACAACCAGGCCGGTGCGCTGGTGCATGTCTATGCCGATGGCTCGATCCATTTGAACCACGGCGGCACGGAGATGGGGCAGGGGCTCTACACCAAGGTCGCCCAGGTGGTGGCCGATGAATTCCAGGTCGATCTCAACCGGATCAAGGTGACGGCGACGACGACCGGCAAGGTGCCGAACACATCGGCGACGGCTGCCTCGTCGGGTTCCGACCTTAACGGCATGGCTGCCGCCAATGCCGCGCAGCAGATCAAGGCGCGGCTGGTGACCTTCGCCGCAGAACGCTGGGGCGTCAGCGAGAAGGATGTGGCCTTCGAGCCAAACACGATCCGCATTGGCGCCGAGCGCATTGCCTTTTCGGACTTCATCAAGATCGCCTACGGCTCCCGCATCCAGCTGTCGGCGGCCGGCTTCTACAAGACGCCAAAAATCCATTGGAACCGTTCCGAGGGTCGGGGCCGACCGTTCTTCTATTATGCCTATGGCGCCTCCTGTTCCGAGGTCAGCGTCGACACGCTGACTGGTGAATATCAGGTCGATCGCACCGACGTGCTGCATGATGTCGGCAAGTCGCTGAACCCCGCGCTGGATATCGGCCAGGTCGAGGGTGCCTTCGTGCAGGGCATGGGCTGGCTGACGACGGAAGAACTGTGGTGGGACGCCAAAGGCCGGCTGCGCACCCATGCGCCGTCGACCTACAAGATCCCGCTTGCCTCCGACCGGCCACGCATCTTCAACGTCAAGCTGGCCGAATGGTCCGTCAATCGCGAGGAAACGATCCGTCGGTCCAAGGCGGTCGGAGAGCCGCCGTTCATGCTGCCGATCTCGGTGCTCGAAGCGATCTCGATGGCGGCGGCAAGCGTTGCGGAGTATCGTATAGCGCCGCGCCTCGATGCGCCGGCAACGCCTGAACGCGTGTTGCTCGCCATCGAACGCTTGCGGCGGGCTGCGAAGAACGGGTGATCGGCATGGCTGCCAGACGCGAAGACATCAGGGATTTTCTGCGCCGCGAGCCGGACTGCTTGCTCGTCGAGGTGACGGGTGCTGCCGGTTCGACGCCACGTGACACCGATGCCTGGATGCTGGTTGCGGCTGAAAGCCTTTACGGGACTGTCGGGGGTGGTCAGCTGGAATACATGGCGATCGACCACGCCCGCCGGGCCTTGCGGCAGGGCGTGCCGGCGCAAGCCATGAACGTCCCGCTCGGCCCGGAAATCGGCCAGTGCTGCGGCGGTCGGGTCGGTCTTTCCTTTGCCGCGGCAACCCCGGATGTCGCCGCCTTTCTGATTGCAAGGAGCGACCGCGAAATGGCAGAGCGTCCGCATGTCTACGTCTTCGGGGCGGGCCATGTCGGCGACGCGCTGGCCATGGCCCTGTCGCTGGTGCCGGTGCGGACCGTGCTGGTCGATACCCGCGAAGAGGAATTGTCGGCGTCAAGTGTGCCGGGCATCGAAACCTGCCTGACGGCGATGCCGGAAGCGCTGGTTCGCGACGCTCCAGCCGGCAGTTCCTTCGTCATCCTCACCCATGACCATGCGCTCGATTTTCTCATCACCGCGGAGGCCCTGCGCCGCGATGATGCAGCCTATGTCGGCATGATCGGCTCGAAGACGAAGCGCGCGACGTTCAAGAACTGGCTATCGCGCGAAATCGGCCGCCCGGAACTTTTCGAACGCCTCATTTGCCCGATCGGCGGGACGGCGGTGAAGGACAAGCGGCCGGCGGTGATCGCGGCGCTGGCGGCGGCAGAAATCATGACGGCGGCGTTGAATTATGAATGCGGTGCAAGTGCTGGTGTTCAAAAAACTGCGATTGCCGTAGCTCGGTAAGCCCTACTCCAGCATCTTGCCGATCATCCGCTGACAGCGCTCGGCCATGAAATCGATCATCAGCCGAACCTTCGGGTCCTGAAAACGCTTGTGCGGGTAGATCGCGGCGAGCTGGACGCTGGCCGGCGGGGTGTCCTTCAGGATTTCGACCAGAGTGCCGTCGTTCAGGTGCGCTTTCACCTCGAAGAGCGGCTTGTTGATGATGCCCCGGCCTTCCAGCGCCCATTGGGTCAGCACGTCGCCGTCGTCGGAATCGTAGGGGCCGCCGATCTCGAACTTGCGGATGCCTTCCGGTGTCTGCAAGGTCCAGTAATATTCCTTCGAGCCCGGATAGCGCAGCAGAAGACAGTCGTGCTTGTCGTCGATCAGGGCATCCGGCGTTTCCGGCGTGCCACGTTTTTCCAGATAGCCGGGTGCTGCGCAGACGACACGTTGACAGTTGAGGATACCGCGCATGCGCAGGTTGGAATCCTCCAGCACGCCGAGCTTGAAGGCGACATCGACGCCTTCGCTCAGGATATCGACATTGTGGTCGGAGAGGCGCAGGCGCACTTCGATGTCCGGATATTTATCGTGGAATTCCGGGATGCCGGACGCGATCAGGCGCCGGCCCATGCCGAGCGGCGCGGTGATCCGGAGCGACCCCTTCGGATTGTGCGAAAGGTCGGCGATGGCGCTTTCCGCTTCGTTCACCGCCTCGATGATCTTCACCGCGCCTTGATAGAACACCCGGCCGTGTTCGGTCGGTGAAAGCTTACGCGTCGTGCGGTTGAACAGGCGCACGCCAAGATGCCGTTCCAGCTCCTTGATGCGGTTGCTGGCGACGGCCGGGGTCACCCGCTGGTCGCGGCCGGCGGAAGAAAGGGTGCCGAGTTCGACGACCCGGACGAAGACGCGCACGTTATCGAGATAGGACATGAAGCTCTTCTATCATATTGCAAATCGAACGGCATCGGGGGCGATCTTATAGTTTTTTTTGAAAGTGTTGGGGATTAACCGGCATTTCGGCGAAGATCGCGCGATGGCAAAACTCTCTCAAACAAGGGGGAGAACCCATATGTATGAATATGCCATTGCCTGGGACTGGCTGACCTTCGCCGTCCGCTGGCTTCACGTCATCACCGGTATCGCCTGGATCGGTTCGTCGTTCTATTTCGTCGCGCTCGATCTTGGCTTGCGCAAACGCCCGGATCTGCCCGCCGGCGCCCATGGCGAGGAATGGCAGGTCCATGGCGGCGGCTTCTACCACATCCAGAAATATCTGGTGGCGCCGTCCAACATGCCGGAGCACCTGATCTGGTTCAAATGGGAAAGCTATGTCACCTGGCTGTCGGGCTTCGGCATGCTGGCACTTGTCTACTATGCCGGCGCCGACCTCTACCTGATCGATCCGAACGTGCTGGATGTTTCCAAGCCCGTCGCCATCGGCATCTCGCTGGCCTCGCTGGCCTTCGGCTGGATCATCTATGACCTGCTCTGCAAGTCGCCCTTCGGCAATGACAATACGCGGCTGATGGTGGCACTCTACTTCATCCTGGTCGCGGTTGCCTGGGGTTACACCCAGCTTTTCACGGGCCGCGCCGCCTTCCTGCATCTTGGCGCCTTCACGGCGACGATCATGTCGGCCAACGTATTCTTCATCATCATGCCGAACCAGCGCATCGTCGTCGCCGACCTGATTGCGGGCCGCACGCCGGATGCGAAATACGGCAAGATTGCGAAGCAGCGTTCGACGCACAACAACTACCTGACGCTGCCCGTCTTGTTCCTGATGCTGTCGAACCACTATCCGCTGGCGTTCGGGACGCAGTTCAACTGGATCATCGCCTCGCTGGTCTTCCTGATGGGCGTCACCATCCGGCACTATTTCAACACGCGTCATGCCAATGCCGGCAATCCGACCTGGACCTGGCTGGCGACCGTGCTCCTCTTCATTGCCATCATGTGGCTTTCGACCGTGCCGAAGATCCTGACAGGTGAGCCGGAAAAGGTCGCGGCGTCGCAGCAGCCGTTCATCACGGCGGAGGCCTTTCCGAAGGTGCGCGATACGATCCTCGGGCGCTGTTCCATGTGCCATGCCAAGGAGCCGGGATGGGAGGGCATGATCGTGCCACCCAAGGGGGTGACACTGGAAAATGACGCCGAGATTGCCGCCCATGCCCGCGAAATCTATCTGCAGGCGGGACGCTCCCATGCGATGCCGCCTGCGAATGTGACTGCCGTCACCGACGACGAGCGCAAGCTTTTGGTCGCCTGGTACGAGACAGTTGTAAACGGAGGAAAAACCCAATGATAGAACTCCTGATCCGCGGACGCGTTCTTACTTTCGTCAATGAGCCGCAGGGTATCGATGATACCGCATCCTATCGCTACGTGGAGGATGGAGCGGTGCTGGTGCGCAACGGCAAGGTGGCAATGGCGGGAGACCATGCCGAAGTAAGCCGGATGGCCGCTCCCGGCGTCACCGTCGCCGACCACCGGCCGCACCTGATATTGCCGGGGCTGATCGACACGCACCTGCATTTCCCGCAGACGCAGGCGATCGCCTCCTATGGCGCGCAGCTGCTCGAATGGCTGAACACCTACATCTTCGTCGAGGAGCAGAAATTCGCCGAGCCGGAACACGCGGCGTTCATCGCCGGGCGGTTCATGGACGAGCTTCTGTCGAATGGCACGACGACGGCGGTTGCCTATTGCTCGGTGCATCCGCAGAGCGTCGATGCCTATTTCACGGCGGCCGAGCAGCGCGGCATGCTGATGGTCGGCGGCAAGGTGATGATGGACCGCAACGCGCCGGACGCTCTGCGCGACACGCCGCAACAGGGCTATGACGAGACCAAGCGGCTGATCGGCAAATGGCATGGCCGGGGACGGGCGCACTATGCGATCAGCCCGCGCTTTGCCATCACCTCGACGCCGGAGCAGATGGAGATGAGCCAAGCGCTGGTCGCCGAGCACCGTGATTGCTACGTGCAGACGCATCTGTCCGAAAACAAGGACGAGATCGCCTTTGCCACCTCGCTCTATCCGGATGCCAAGGACTACACCGACATCTATGCCCGCTACGATCTGCTGACCGATAAGACGCTGCTCGGGCACTGCATCTATCTGAGCGACCGGGAGATTTCGGTGCTGGCCGAGACCGGCGCCGTCGGCGTGTTCTGCCCGACCTCCAATCTCTTCCTCGGCTCCGGCCTGTTCGACCGCGACCGGTTCGACAAGCTCGGCGCCCGCTGGTCGGTGGCGACCGATGTCGGGGCGGGCACCAGCTTCTCGATGCTGGAGACGATGGACGAAGCCTACAAGGTGCTGCACCTGCAGGGTCAGCGGCTGTCGCCGCTCAACTCCTTCTACCGCATGACGCTCGGCAATGCCCGGGCGCTGGGGCTCGAGAACCGCATAGGTTCGCTGCATGCGGGCGCCGACGCCGATATCATCGTGCTCGACTCGAGTGGCAAATCGGCGATGGAACTCAGGATGCGGACGGCAAAATCGCTGACCGACGAGCTTTTTATCCTGCAGACCATGGGCGACGATCGTTGCGTGGCCGAGGTTTATGTGGCCGGCAAGGCGATGAAGGGGCGGAAGGCGGCCGCGAAGCGGGAGCTGGAGACGGTGTGATGTTTTTACCCTCCCCTTGAGGGGGAGGGTCGGAGCGCATGCGAGGTGATGAGGGGGTGGTTCGGCAAAGTCGGAGTGATGGCTTCGCCCCCCTCATCCGGCGCTTTGCGCGACCTTCTCCCCGCTGGGGAGAAGAGGGAGGTCGCGGTTCCCCAACGCCTTCAGCCACGCCCGGAAAAGTCCGCCGTGGTCTTGCTTCATGCTTACTTGGCCGGGGCGCTGGAAAGTGCCGAGACTTAAGTAATTTTATATGACGCCTTCCAGCGCCCCGTTCGATGGTCGTCGGCGGCAACTCGGCTCCTCTACGGCCGACATTCGCGTCAACCTTCTGTGCCGCACAGGCACGTCCGCAGCCGCATCAGCCTGCGGAGGGGAACCATTTTCTGATCGCCCACCGGATGAAGGCCTACGTCCTTCCAACACCCGGCATCGGCCCCGCCTCACTGCTACGCCTAGCAGTCTAGCCGATGACAGGACGCAATGATGATGGCACAGGTTTTAAGGGCGGGGATTTGCGGGGATGAAACTGCCGGCGTGAGTATCCGATCTATCCACTCTCTTGGTCATCCTCGGGCTTGCCCCGAGGATCCAGGTTCCAACGACAAGACGCACTTGTGTCATGGATCCTGGGGCAAGCCCCGAGGATGACGACTTATGCAGCAACGGCTTCCATGCAACCGAGACGCAGCGACTGGATCCCCGCCACAAGACTGACAAGACGGGGATGGGGTCGCGCGCCAATTCTTCCTTGAGAGCGGTGGCGAAGCGACGGTCCCGGGCGCTCCCGGAGCTCCAATCGCCGTTCCGTACGTAAGAAAGATCGGATTCAATCTTTGTTGGTAATTTTCCGTTAGGAATTGACGGCAGTGGGTCTTGGCGGCGGGGGTGCTGCCGGCTGTTTGTTTTGCGTACGGGTTCCTATGCGTCTATCGGCTGTTCCAGCAATCTTCCTTGCCGGCCTCGTTTTGGCGGGCTGCACATCCAGTTCCGGACCGGAAAGCCTGTCGGTCGGGCTACCGTCGAAGGAGACGACCAGCTCCGTGGCCCCGGTACCGACGGCCGATGTCGGCGCGGTCATCGCGCAGGCCGAAAATCATCCGGAGCAGCTGGCATGGGCCGGCCAGGTGCCGCAACCGCAGGCGTTCGAATCCATGACGACCGAGGGCATGGCCGTTCCGGCGGAGCGGCCGATGGCGCTGATCGTTCCGGATGACCCGGCCGGCAATACTGTCCGCACCCGGCGCGGGCAGATCTACAGCCGCCAGTTCCGCGATGCGCATCCGATCAATTTCGGCTCCGCTTCGCCCCGGAAACTGGCTGTGCATGGCGTCGATATTTCACGCTGGCAGGGCGAGATCGATTGGGAGAAGCTGCGCACGCAGGGCGCCAACTTCGCCTATATCAAGGCGACCGACGGGGGCGACCATCTTGACCCGATGTTCAAGAAGAACTGGAAGCGGGCGAAGGATGCAGGGCTGAAGCGGGGTGCCTATCACTTCTTCTACTGGTGCCGCACCGCCGGCGAGCAGGCCGACTGGTTCATCCGCAACGTGCCGCGCGATCCCAACGCGCTGCCGCCGGTGATCGACGTCGAATATAACGGCGAATCGAGCTGCAAGCGGCGCGTGTCGCGTGAAAACGTGCTGGAGAAGATGCAGGTCTTCATGGACAAGCTGGAGCGCCACTACGGCAAGCGCCCGGTGATCTATACGGCGCCGGATTTCTACCGCGACAATCTGAGGGGCGAATTCCCGAACCACCCGTTCTGGCTGCGTTCGGTCGCTGCTCATCCGTCGAAAATCTATCCGGGCCGCAAATGGCTGTTCTGGCAATATTCCGGCTCGGGCCTGTCGCACGGCGTCGAGGGCAGGATCGACCTCAATGTGTTCCATGGCAGCGAGGATGACTGGCACGATTGGGTGGCGCGGAACTGAGGCAAGGGATGGATTGGAAGTTTCAAGACCCGCCCAATTTGGCTGTGATAGTCCATCGCACGGTTCTCTATTCCGGGGAGTGGATCGCTTATGTCTCCCATGACGCGGATGACGGCGGTTGGCAATTTCACAGTCGTGAAGTTCTCACGGCAGAAGAGGCGGCGGTTGTCAGCTTGCAAAACATTTTAGAACTGGATGCAGGTATTGCAGATTTGGCCGATCTGCCGATGGGTTGGCATGCGTGGCGCGAGGAACCTGCATCGACATGGCAGCGAAGTCCAACCGTGTAATTCTATCCGCAATGGTTGTTCTTGCGCTGCCGGGCTCCGCCCTCGACGGAGCGGAGCCGCTGATCCGGCTCGCCCTGCCGATCACGCTGCTTGTGCGAGCACCGGCTGGGCTTTCGGGAACGGCCTGAAGGTCATGGCAATCAGGAAGGCGCCGATGCCGATGCCCCAGGCGCCGATATAGAGCCAGCTATAGGTCGCGAACGTATCGTAGATCAGGCCACCCGCCACCGGGCCTGTGGCCATGCCGAGGCTGCCGGCCATGGCGGTTCCGCCGATGACGGTGCCCATCATCCGCTGCGGAAAATTTTCGCGCGCCAGCACCGCATAGAGCGGCATGACGCCGGCATAGATGAAGCCGAACAGGGCAGCCACAGCGTAGAATGCGGAGAGTTCGCGCACGAAGACATAAGCAAGGGCTCCGAAGGCCTGGATGAGCAGGCCGATGACCAGAATGCGTTTGGCGCCGAACCGGTCTCCGAGAAGACCGAAGGCCACGCGGCCGCCCATGCCGGCGAGCCCTTCAACGCTGTAGATCGACACGGCGGCGATCATCGGAATGCCGCAGCTGATAGCATAGCTCACGGTGTGGAAGATCGGGCCGGAATGGGTGGCGCAGCAGAAGAAATTGGTGAGCAGCAGGACGATGAACTGCGGTGACTTCATCGCCTGGCTCATGGTCATCCCAGACTGTGGACCTGCATCCCCGGAGGCGCCGGCGCTCTCGTGCTCCTGGACCGGCGGGCTGCGCACCAGAAACGAAACGGGGATCATGATGGCTGCGGCAAGGGCGGCGATGATCAGCATCGAGGTTCGCCAGTCGTAGACGGAGACGAGCCAGGCTGCGAGCGGCGACATGGTCATCGGCGCCATGCCCATGCCGGCCGAGACGAGGGAAACGGCAAGGCTGCGATGGGTATCGAACCAGCCGGTGACGCAGGCCATCATCGGTGCGAAGATTGCGGCGGTCGCGCCGCCGACGACGAGGCCGAAAACCAGCTGGAACTCGACAAGCGACGTCGCCCGGCTGGCGATGGCAAGGCTTGCTGCAAGGATCGCCGATCCGGCCAGCACGATGACGCGGGGACCCCAGCGATCCGACAGGGTACCCCAAAACATGCTGGCGAGCGCCATGGCAAGGAAGCCGATGGTCATGGCGCTCGATACGCCGGTGACCGACCAGCCGGTATCGCGCGAAATGGGAAGGAGGAAGACCGGCAGGGAAAACATGGCGCCGATGGCCATGCAGCCGAGCAGACCGCCGGCAGCGACGATGACCCAGCGATAGGAAGAAGCGTGCATGCTTGTCTCCGTTTCAATGATCCGATGCTTCTGCGTCAACCGGCCGGATTGTCAGCCGGTTGTGCCGCTGCGTCTATCGCCGGATGGCGTGAGCCCGGCTGAAGTCTACGACGATGTCCGGCTGGCGCAAGAGCGGCGCCAAAGCCCTGCCGGACCGGGCAGCGCGCTGCACTAGACCGCCAGCGCCCGCTCGGCCGAGGTCATGGGATCGCCGATATTGGGCTCTCCCTTGCCGGTCTCGATCAGGTTGCGCAGGCTGCTGTTGATGTAGGTGCCCCATCCTTGCGAGCAGGCATCGTAGCATTCGTATTCGGGCGTGAGACCATGGTGGGTGAGGCGGACTTCCGTCCTGCCGCCGGCCCTTGAGATATCGAAGACGACGTCCGTATCCTTCCACTCGGTCTCGTCGCTGGTGAAGCTGAAATAATTGTCCAGCACCAGCCAGGCGACCTTCTTGCCGGGAACCAGTTCCGTCACCCTGATCCTGCAGCGGTGGACGTCCTGGTAGTGGTAATCGAACTCGTCACCGATCCTGTCAGTGGGGCCTTCAATGGCCTCGGACCACCATCCGCGCACATTGTTGATGGCGGCAAAGGCGACGTCCGGCGTTTGGTCGACGGTAAAACTGGTGGTGAAGCTGTTCATGGCGATCTCCTTTTCGGTTAAGGTATTGTCCTGCAAGCTGACCTCGCGGGACTGAAACAAGCATGTTGCATCAGGCCGGCATGCGCCGGTCGTATTCGGCCCTGAGACGGAGCCATCCATCCCAGAACGGCTCAGGTTCCTTGCCGGTGGCGTGGGCAGCCAGGATGTCGAGGTGCATGTGCCAACCGGCGCCAAACATCAGGATGGCGGTGCGGTCGGGCAGGCTGCGGTGAATGACGGTCAAGAGCACGTCCTTGCCTCGTGGTTCCAGTTCAAAGGAAACACCGCCGGTACTGCCCCAGGAAATGGCGAGCTTGCGCGGCGGATCGATCTCGGTGATCCGGCTCTGCATGCGCTGTTCCTCGGGAAAGCCGGCGGGCCGCTCGCCGGCCGGGTTTGTCAATTCGTCGTTGCGCCAGACCAGTTCGAAAGGTTCGTCGAGTTTCATCGGCATCTCGCCTGCCGCCAGCCACAGGCGGCGCAGGTCGCTTTTGGTGAGATAGGCCCAGACCCGCTCGATCGGGCCTGGCAGAAGGCGCTCCAGCTTCAGCGTGGCGGGCTCGATCAGAACGCCATAGGCGCTGAAGGTCGCAAGCTCGTTCATGGTCTTCTCCTTTTGACTGCGATCAACACGGTGGGTGCCGCAATCGGGATTGATGCCGGGGACAGCAGTTGACGATTGGCTCACCGTCCGCTTGCCGACCGCGAATTCACGCTGCATCCGGCGGCGCGTAATGTCGCCGAGAGCGTGAAAGACGGAGTTCATTTGGTGCGCTTATCGTTCAACCATATGGATGAATATAGACTTGCGATCTTGAATAGTCAACTGATTGGTTGAATGTTTGATGATGTCGCTGAATGACAGGCCTATCGTTTGCGGTAACGTCACGGAAAAGCGATCTGCAGACGGCACGCTGAAGGTCTTCGCATGGTGGCAGCTGTGGCTTGCGGCCAGAGCGGCATTGCTTTTTAACGGTTTTCAGTGATCCTTATGTAAGCAAGCACAGACCACAATCAGACCGGGGCTCCCAGGAGGTGGTTCAGATGTCCTCCGTCGATTCTCTCGCGGCGAGATTGCTGTCGGCGACATTGATGTTCGATCGGACGTCGTTGGTGGCGCTTGAGGCTTTGGCCGCCGAATCCGACCGCCGGGTCTTGCGGCGCGGCGAGGTTCTGGTTCGCGAAGGCGATCCGTCTGACAAGTTCTTCATCGTACAGTCGGGCCGCTTTACCGTGCACAAGGGAGATTCGACGGCCTCGATCGCCGAAATCGGTCAGGGCGAACTCGTCGGCGAGGTCGGTTTCTTCGCAGGACTGCCGCGCACGGCGACCGTCCTTGCGGCGCGCGATTCGATCGTCCTTGAAATCTGTGGGTGTGATTTCGAGAAGGCGGCCGAGGCCCTGCCGAGCCTGCGACAGGCGGTCACGACATTTCTGGCGCGCCGGTTTGCGGCGCAGTCTCCGAGTTCGGCGCTCCTCAAGCAGGCTGCCAGGATCCGGACGCTTGCGATCATTCCGGCCGGCGGAAGCCGTATTTCACCGGTCTTCATCCGGCGTCTGCAGGAGGCGTTCGACGCCGATACGGACGCCCGGTTCGTCGCTCGAGCCGACATTCACGCGCGGTTCGCGGGTCTTGCCGTCGATGACCAGCCGGTTTTGAACTGGTTGAACGAGCTGGAGGCGGAAACCGAAATCATCGTCTACGTTGCCGACGAAGAGGCGAATGATTGGACACGCGTGTGCATTCGCCAGGCCGATACCGTCCTGTTGCTTGCCGACGCCTCCTGTTCGCCTCGGCTGAACCCATCCGAGGCACTGGCGCTATCGGTTCATCCACCATCGGCCGGGCGGCTCGTCCTCATTCACGACGCGCGCTCGACAGCAGTCTCCGGTACCTCCGCATGGCTTGATGAGCGTCCTCATATTGGCCAGCATCATCATGTTGCGCTGGAGGACGGGTCTGACATAGAGCGACTGGTCCGATTTATCTCCGGCAAGGCACGGGGCTTCGTGGCGGCGGGCGGTGGGTCCCTCGGCAGCGCCCATCTCGGCGTCTACAAGGCTTTCGTCGAGGCGGGTGCTTGCTTCGACTATCTCGGGGGCACGAGTTCCGGAGCGGCGATGATGGCCGGTTTTGCAAGCGGGTTGGATGCAGACGAGATCGACCGGGGCACGCATGACATATTCATCAGGAGCCGGGCGTTTCGCCGCCTCACCGTGCCGCATTTCGCACTCCTGGATCATAAGGTTTTCGATCAGGCCCTTCGCTCGGAATACAGCGAGGTTCTCATCGAGGATCTCTGGCTTCCGTTCTTTGCGCTTTCGAGCAATCTGAGCAGTCGCCAGCCCCATGTCCACCGTCGTGGGAAGCTCTGGCAGGCCGTTCGGGCGTCCGGCTCGATCCCGGGTGTCCTGCCGCCGTTCTTTACGACTGATGGCGATATGCTGGTGGACGGCGCTATCATGAACAATCTGCCGCTGGAGCAGATGAAGGAACTGAAGACCGGACCGAATGTCGTCGTGAGCCTGGGGTCGAACGCACCGCAGAAATACCGCATCGATTATGACCGCATTCCCGGAGCTACCGAACTGGCCGTCGCCTGGCTGAACCCTTTCGGTCGCGATCGCTTGCCAAAGGTCCCCAGCATGCTTCAGGTCATTGCTGCGAGCATGCTGGCGCACCGGCCACCGGACATTGCACTTGGTGACGAGGATGTCTCGGTCTGCCCACAGCTTACCAACCCGATCGGATTCATGGACTGGAGCCGGCATTCCGAGTTGTTTTCGGACGCCTACGCCTGGACGAGCCGATGGATCGAAGACCGTCTGCGCGAGAATGACCCAGGGCTTCGAGCCGTGCTTGGTGCGCCACACGGTTAGGTGAGCCTGGATCCAGGAACCGGCAGGTTGACCCCTCTTCGTCTTGGCACAGCAACCACCCGACGCGGGCAAATTCGCTTGCGGGCGAAACTTACCGATCCCGTCATCCGACGATCGAGTCCAGCGTCATGGCAAATTTGCACGGCAACCGTTCGGTGCATCGAGGTGACGTTGCAGTCTTGCCACTGCTGCGGGCCGGCGTCTGCGGTTGTGTTGTCAGCGGTCGGCCCAAGTAAAAGGGCGGAGAATATTCGCATGTCCTAATGGAACTTTTGGCATCAGGTTCGGTTCTACAATTATAAAGAGAAGGAGCGAATGAATGGCCCGACCCCAGAATGCTGCAATGCCTCGACGAGTGCCCCAGCTGCAATCTGCCTGTCTGTCGACCCAATGCACAGCAGACTGCAAGCGCGTGGTCCACATGAGCGTTTGTGTCGAGTCTTGCCGCAGATGCACGGAGGGCTGTCGCCAGCGTTGGACGGATGGTTATTGATGTAGGTACGGCTGTCAAAGGCTTGCGATGGCTGGCAATCACGATGGTCTGCGCCAGCTGTGCGACGTGTATGACCACGCAAGCGCTGAGCAAGAACCACAGCAAGGGATATATTTCCGAAAGGGCATACGGCGTGAGCCCGCGAGCCGCCTACGGCAAGAATATTTCCAAGGGTGGCGGCCGCTATATGGTTGGCAAGCCCTATGTGGTGAAAGGCAAGCGCTATTATCCGAAGGAAGACCCGAACTACGACAGGAAGGGAGTCGCTTCCTGGTACGGCCGGGCGTTTCGCGGGCGCCGGACCGCAAACGGCGAAATTTACGACCCGGATCACCTTTCCGCCGCGCATCCGACCCTTCCCTTGCCCAGCTACGTGCGGGTGACCAATCTTGAAAATGGTTCTTCGCTCATCGTGCGCGTCAACGATCGCGGCCCCTTTCATCACGGTCGCATCATCGACGTTTCCAGCAAGGCAGCCGAACTGCTGGACCTGAAGCACCGTGGCACGGGCGCGGTTCAGGTGCGGTATGTGGGCCGCGCCGGCTTGGGCGGACACGATATGCCCTATCTTATGGCCTCCTACATCAAGAAGGGTGATCGCTTGCCGGCCGCCAATCCGGAGACCGGCCTGATGGTGGCCTCGAAGCAGAGGGACGATCAGTCCCTCTGGTCGACGCAGGCGAACTTTGCCGGCAATATACCAAGCCCCACCTACCAAACAGCGACCAGCGCCGCGGTCGCGTTCCAGACATTCGGCCACATCACCTTTGAACGGCCGCCAGAATACGCCTTGGCCGGCGGCCTGGGCGGCAATGCAGATGTCAAATATTGCCTGGACGAGGATATCGATGACGGTGCGCGCGACATGTGCGAGGTTCAAGTTCTCCCTCTGCCGGCGGTCAATCGCAACAAGCGTCTGACCAGCGCGATCTCCGTAAGGCGACGCCGGTCTTGTCGAAGGGGTTACCGTTGGGGTGGGACACAATCATTCTTACCTGGAGTCGGCAAAGTGCCGGCGACCGCCGCATGCGGCCGGGTAGCTATCACGAACCTCCAGGCAGTGGTCCCACGGGGGTGGTCATGAGGTTCACCTTTGATCCTCCACTACCCGTCCGCCCATCGCGCGCGTCACCCCTTCCGCCGCCGCCCGCGCCACTGGCCCCAGTTCCTCAAGCTTCCCGTCCGGCAGCCTGACCGCCGGTCCTGACACCGAAATCCCCGCGATGGCCTCGCCATATTTGTTGAAGATCGGGGTGGAGGGCAGGATCGACCTCATGTGTTCCATGGGAGCGAGGAGGATTTGCACGATTGGGTGTTACGGGGGGATTAGGTGTTGAGCCCGGTATTTGGCTTCGACACTCCGCAGTATCTGCCGGATATCGAGAAGTTGGAGGATCGGGCTGCTCGACAGGCATAATTTCGCAAATGAAGAGCTTCCAGCTTCTCTATTCGCGAAAAATGTTAACACGGATGATTGAGATGTGCGGATATGAAAGCCCGCCGTTTTGAATACTTGTCGCGGGTGTCGTTGCAAGATCTCCATCCGTTCATCGACAGTCGCCTTTTCGGTTCCGCAGCCATCGGGCTATCGGGTCAAGGCATCGAAATCCGAACCAATAGACCGCCTTCGTCCCGGTTGCTGAGGGTAAGCGTCGCACCGATTGCCCGCGAAAGTTCCTGAACTATCGCAAGTCCAAGGCCAGTTCCGCCGGTCTCCCGGTTTCGCGAATTTTCGACCCGGAAGAAAGGTTGAAGAACGGCTTCGAGATGTTCCGCGGGAATGCCAGGACCTCTGTCCAGCACCTCGATCGCAATCGAGTTGCTGTCCGTTCTTTCGATGAGAACCTCAGCTGCTCCACCGAATTTCAGGGCGTTGTCGATGAGGTTTGTGAGAATTCGGCGCAGGGCGTGGGGACGCGTTACTACGGTTACGCCAACCTTTCCGCTCAGCTCAACCGCTTTGCCGGTGTCCTGATAGTCATAGACGAGGCTCTCGATGAACGAATCGATGTCTAAGCGCGAGGGCTTCTCGTCGTTGCCGTGCGCGCTGCGGGCGTAGGCAACCCCTTCGTGAACCAGCCGCTCGATCTCGGTCAGGTCCTTGAGAAGCTTGTTCTTCTCGGGAGAATCCTCAGCCAGTTCCGCCCTCAGCTTCATCCGCGTGATCGGGGTTTGCAGGTCGTGCGAAATCGCAGCCAGGATTTGCATTCTTTCCTGAAGATACTGGGCGATCCGGTCCCGCATCGCATTGAAAGCGATCGCGGCATACGCAACCTCGCGCGGGCCGTTTTCACTGAGCCGTGCCGCTGTCCTGTCCGGGTCCAGTGCATTTGCGGCTTCTGCCAGGTTGACCAGCGGACGGATGGCGAGCCGAACCGCAAACCAGCAGCAGAGAACGAGAAGAGCGAGTTGCGTCAAAAGAACGTAGGGCAGCCACCTCGCCAGCGGCATGGTCGTGGGATAGATATCGATCGTCAAAGGCGCACCATCACTTAAGGTCAGATGAGCCTGCAAGCGCTGGCCGGCGGCCTCCGGTATGGACTGGACCGTTATGGCAAAATGGTCGCCGACCGCCTTGCGTATGGTGTCGGCCATCTCAGCGCCGAGACCTGTGACATCGGGTATGCCGGCAAGGCCGGGTCCCAGCACATAACGGTAGGTCCTGCGGTCGAGTTGCCCCACCCAGCCCGGTCGCTCGCTGGCCGGCAGACGGTCCAGGAGCGCGATGGCGGTCGTCACATCCTTGTCGAGATTGGTGAGCAGCATCGCCTCGACCATGACATAGCGTTCGAAAAACAGGACGCCGAAGGAAAGGCCGTTGGCGATGACAAGGCCGGCAAGGAAAATCAGAAAGAGCCTAGACCTCAAAGTTTGCGGCCATGGGCGGAACGACCGCCGATCGGACAGCTCGGTCACGAACGCGCCTCCAGTATCTCGACCGGCATCGAGAAGACGTAGCCTTCGCTGCGAACGGTCTTGATGTAGGCGGGTTCGCGCGCATCGTCGAGAAGGCGCTGACGAAGCCGGCTGACCAGAAGGTCGATGGAGCGATCGAAGAGTTCCGCATCGCGTCCCTGGGTAAGGTTCAGAAGCTGGTCCCGGTTCAGTATGCGTTGGGGATGGTCGACAAAGACGCGCAGCAGGCGATATTCGGCGCCGCTGAGCGCCACGATTGTTCCCTGCGGGTCCAGCAGATGTCGGCCCGACGTGTCGAGCTGCCAATCACCGAACTTCAAAAGCTGACCGGCTTCGGTGATCTGGAGATTGGGAGGGAGCATCCGCGTGCGGCGCAGGACGGCGTTGATGCGCGCAAGCAGTTCCCTCGCGGCGAACGGCTTTACCAGATAGTCGTCGGCGCCCATTTCAAGCCCTATGATACGGTCGGTTTCGTCGCTTCGCGCCGTCAGCATCAGGATCGGGGTGGCTTTATGTTTTCCCGCCCGCAGTTCGCGGCACAAAACCAGGCCGTCGTCACCCGGCATCATCACATCGAGAACGATCAGGTCGACCGAGTCGGTTTCAAGAAAAGCGCGCATATGCCGACCATCGGCCGCGACCGTGACGCGCAGACCGTTCTTCTTCAGATAACTCGAAACCAGTTCGCGGATTTCGCGATCGTCGTCGACGACCAGGATGTGATCAACATGATCCATGATTATGCACTTTCTGTCGGGGCCATGACAAAGCTTAGCAGCATATTCCCATGGCAGGTCGAGGCGCAATTTCGAGAGAATTGTAAGCCACTGTATCAGCATTTCTATCCGATACAGTGCCTGACAAAATTGTCGACGCAGACGAACTGCACCTCCTTCACCCGATGGGAAAAGCGTGTGAATGACGCTCGTCCCTGTCGTCGCTGCAATCATTGTGGTGGCATGAAACGTGAAGGAACCTCGCAATGAAACATACTCTTTCGCTCGCCATTATCGGTCTTGCGTTGGCTGCTGCCGCTCCCTGGTCCGCCGCCTCGGCTGCCGAAGTGAAGAATGTCGTTATCGCCCATGGTGCGTTCGCTGACGGATCGGGATGGCGCGATGTCTCCGATGTGCTGACGAAAAAGGGCTACAAGGTGACGGTCGTCCAGCAGCCACTCACTTCCCTTGAAGACGATGTTCTGGCCGTGAAACGCGTGCTGGAGCTTCAGGATGGCCCAACGGTCCTCGTCGGCCACAGCTACGGGGCATGGTGATCACGGATGCCGGCAATGCGGAAAACGTCGCGGGCCTCGTCTATGTCGCCGCGTTCCAACCCAAGAAAGGCGAGAGCCTCGTGGACCTTGCACAGAGCAAACCCGTTATCAACATGAAAAAGGGTGGCCTTCTGGCCACCAAGGATCACTTCTTCTATCTCGATCCGGAAGCGTTTCCGGAGCTTTTCGCGGCGGATCTGCCGAAGGCCGATGCGGAATTCCTCGCACGATCGCAAGTTTTCGCCGCCCAGAAGGCGTTCACGACCAAGGCAGGGACTCCGGCATGGGAGGCCAAGCCGAGCTGGGCGCTGGTCGCAACCGAGGACAGGTCGATTAACCCGGACCTCGAGCGCGACATGGCCGAGCGGGCGGGAAGCACGACGTCCGAAGTCAAGGCGAGCCATGCCGTCTACGCTTCCAAGCCCGAGGATGTGGCGGCATTGATCGTCACTGCGGCCGAAGCTGTTTCGAAGTAATCGCCGAAAGGTGTCGTGTGCCGCCTGGTTCCCGGCGGCACACGACAGGAGCTCTGTTTTCCTTGTACCCCAATGTACCAACCGGTCGTTTCCCGACATTCAGGTACAGTTTCGGTCGATCAGGACACATCCGGGATACGTCGATCCCGCCTTATGCCGGCAACGCTGGTCTCCAGCGCTGCATCTTTCACGGTAGAGGAAATGACGATGACCCTTCTGTTCATAGCTTATCTCGGGGGCGTGCTGACCATACTCAGTCCCTGCATCCTGCCTGTCCTTCCCTTCGTCTTTGCAAAGGCGGATCAGCCCTTCGTTAAAAGTACGCTGCCGATGCTGGGCGGCATGGCAATCACGTTTGCCGGGGTCGCGACGCTCGCCGCCGTTGGCGGCAGTTGGGCGGTTCACGCCAATGAGTATGGCCGGTATGCCGCGATCGCGCTGCTCGCCGTTTTCGGTGTGACGCTTCTGTCGCCGCACCTCGCCAGCATCCTTACGCGGCCGGTTGTCGCATTCGGCAACCGGCTTCTGAACGCAAACGGCAAACCCTCGACGACATCGACAGTTCCGAGCGCTCTTCTTCTCGGCGTCGCGACCGGATTGCTCTGGGCGCCCTGCGCGGGACCGATCCTTGGTCTTGTACTGACCGGCGCCGCTCTCCAGGGCGCAAACATCGAGACGACATTGCTGCTTCTGGCCTATTCGGCAGGCGCGGCGACATCGCTGGCTCTGGCCCTTTTGATTGGTGGCCGGGTTTTTGCGGCCATGAAGCAGTCGCTGGGTATCGGCGAATGGGTTCGTCGCGGCCTCGGCGTTGCGGTGCTTGCCGGTGTCGTAGCCATCGGCGTCGGAGCCGACACCGGCCTTCTTGCCCGGCTTTCCAGTGCCAGCACCGGTAAGATAGAGCAGACCCTGATCGACGCCGTAAAGGTGAACAAGCTTGGCTCCGATAGTGGCGCGGAAACGGGCAACAGCATGGTGCTTGCAGGCGATGCTCGACAGGGATTTCGCAGCAACCTGCCGATCGAAGGCGCATTGCCGTCGCTTGGCGGAGCGGTCGAATGGCTGAATTCGCCGCCGTTGACGACCGAGCAACTGCGCGGAAAGGTCGTATTGGTCGATTTCTGGACGTATTCCTGCATCAATTGCATTCGCACCATCCCCTATACGCGGACATGGGCGGAAAAATACAAGGATCAGGGTCTCGTCGTGATCGGTGTGCATGCGCCGGAATTCGCCTTCGAAAAGAAGATCGACAACGTCAAGCACGCCATCGATGAATTTCAGATCGGTTACCCGGTTGCCGTCGACAACGACTTCAATATCTGGCGCGCCTTTCAGAACAACTATTGGCCGGCTCTCTATATCGCCGACGCGAACGGTCAGATCCGCTATCATCATTTTGGCGAAGGAGAATACGACAAGTCCGAAAAGGTCATCCAGGACTTGTTGGCCGAGGCAGGAAGCCAGACAGCCCAAAAGGACATCGCGGCGCCGGACGCCAAGGGGGCACAATCAGCCCCCGATCTTGGGAATCTTCGCTCCTCGGAAACTTACCTCGGCTACAAGCGGGCGCTGAATTTTGCCTCTCCGGAGGGACTGCTCGCGGATGTTGCCCAGGACTACACAATCGCGGAGCCACAGTTGAACCAGTGGGGACTTTCCGGCAACTGGACCGTCGGCGCCGAGCAGGCGACGCCCAATCGGGCAAGCGGCGGGATCACGTACAGATTCAGCGCTAGAGATCTGCATCTGGTGCTCGGCAAGGCCGGCGACGGCAAAGCAGTCCGATTCCAGGTGAAGATCGATGGCAAAGTGCCGGGCGAACACCACGGCAGTGACATCGACGCCGAAGGCAACGGCACCGTCACCGAAACGCGGCTCTATCAACTGGTGCGCCAAGCGGGGGACGTGGAGGAGCGGACCTTCGAAATTCGCTTTCTTGACCCGGGCGTCGAAGCCTTTGTCTTCACTTTCGGATGAAGATGAAAATCCTGACGCATATTGCGGACAGGCTCGAGGTTCTCTCGATGGATGCGAGTGCCCTCCTTGTCGGCCAGACAGAATTCCCCGGTCTATCGCATCTCTGTCGCAGCGCTTTGCATCACACTGTATCAGCCGGCCTCTCGATACATTCCCTTACATTTACGGCCAAACCCGACACATGCCGGATACGTCCGGATCGCCTGATGCGGTCATCGGCTGATGAGCAATCATTGTGCCTCAGGCACCAACCTCAAAGGAACCATAGCATGGCCCAGATTGAAAAAGTTCTCTACACAGGCAAGACCCACACCACCGGCGGCCGCGATGGCGCGTCGCGCAGTTCGGATGGCAATCTCGAAATCAAGCTGTCGTCGCCGGGCACATCAGGCGCTGGTACCAACCCGGAGCAGCTGTTTGCTGCCGGCTGGTCGGCCTGCTTCATCGGCGCCATGGGTCTTGCCGCCCGTAAGATGAAGGTTGCAATCCCGGCCGATGTCGCCGTCGATGCCGAAGTCGATCTCGTCAATACGGATGGCGCCTATTTCCTGCAGGCTCGCCTCAACGTGAACTTGCCAGGTCTTGAACGCGAAGTTGCCCGGGAACTGGCAGAGGCGGCGCACCAGACATGCCCGTATTCCAAGGCCACACGCGGCAACATCGATGTCGTAATCACCATCGTCTGACAGAGCGGTCTCTGGGTGCTCATTTGCCGCCTGGGAAGCACTGGAGCCTTCCGCGGTCGAGCTTCGCCCAGACATCAGGCCCGAGGGTTTCAATGCTGTCGAAGTTCTTTGCGAAAAGACTTCGGCAGCCACCAGATCAATCAAAAGGCAACCAACATGCGTTTTCTCATTATGAGCCTCGTAGGGCTCGCCGTGCTGGCCTCGCCATGCGCATACGACACCGATCCGCGTGAACCGCCGGTCTCGTCCGCGATCAAGACCGGGGACACCGCACCCAAAGTGCCAGTTGTGTTTTCTGCTCCGGAAACCGGTTTTATCAGTGCATTCTCTGGCGATGTCTCTTGGAACAGCTAAACCGTGGGCAGGGATTGGTATCCCCGACGGGAGCCGCCGAGTTACCCCAAGCCCCGCAGAAGCGTCGGAATCAGCTCCGACACCGTCGGATGGATCGGGACCGACCACTGGAGATCGGTGTATCGGGTTCCGGCGCTCATGGCATCGATGATCCCATGGATCGCTTCGTCGCCTTCAATGCCAAGAATCGCAGCGCCGAGGATTTCCCTGGTGTCGGCGTCGGCTACTACTTTCATGAAGCCCATGGTTTCGTCGCGTTCCTTCGCCCTCCCAACGCGCGCCATGGGACGCTTGGAGACAAGGACCTTGCGGCCCGAGGAGACAGCTTCCCTTTCGGTCATTCCAACCCGGCCAAGCGGGGGATCGGTGTAAAGGGCGTAAGCCGAGATCCGGCTCGACACCTTGCGGTCTTCGTCATCCAGAAGGTTGGCGGCAACAATCTCGAAATCATTGTAGGACGTGTGGGTAAAGGCGCCGCGCCCGTTACAGTCGCCCAGTGCCCAGATGCCCGGGACATTGGTTGCCAGCTTGTCGTCGACCAGGATGTAGCCGCGGGCGTCTACCGCGATGCCGGCGATGTCGAGGCCGAGATCGTCCGTATTCGGCGTGCGCCCGGTCGCCACGAGAACGTGGCTGGCGTCGATGTCGATGTCATCCAGGGATATGCGTGTCCCGTCGCCATGGCGGGCAAAGGCGATGCGGTCTGCACCCGTGCGGACCGAAATACCCTCCGCCTCAAGGATTTCCCGGAGGGCTTCGGAAACGTCCTCGTCCTCGCGCGATGCGATGTGGGCTCCGCGCTCGATCACGGTGACCTCCGAGCCGAACCGCCGATACATCTGCGCGAACTCCAGGCCGATGTAGCTTCCGCCGATGACCGCGAGATGGCGGGGCAGGGTGTCGAGGTCCAGGATCGACGTGCTGGTAAGGTAGTCGATGTCTTCGATTCCAGGCAGATCGGGGATAACGGGGCGAGCCCCAACGTTGAGGAATATACGCGGGGCGGTAAGAGTATCGCCGTTGATGGTGATCCTGTCGGCTGCCGCGAACCGCGCATGGCCATAGATGATGGCGACGCCGTCCATGTTGCCGAGCCATTCCGCCAGTCCATTGCGGGCGTCCATGGTTATCTGGTGCGCGCGTCGTCGGACGACTTGCATGTCGACGACGATTTCTCCCGCAATCGTCACTCCAAACGCCGCGCCGCGCCGGCTGACATAGGCTGCGCGCGCACTGGCGACCAGTGTCTTGGTGGGCATGCAACCGGCATTGACGCAGGTTCCGCCGAGAAACTTTCGTTCGATAAGCGCAACCTTCATGCCGCGCTCGGCCATCCGGGCTGCGAGGGAGGGGCCGGCCTGGCCAGCACCGATGAAAATGGCATCGAACCGTTGCATCCGACTGCTCCAAACTATCCCGTTCCGTGGCCTTCGAGGCTGACTGACCAAGGATACCACATAGGCCTGCTTCGGAGCACGGGGATGCGTTCAATCCTACCTGTGGCTTTCGGCGCTTGTAGGCCGTGTCCTAAAATGACGGATATACGACATTTGAGACGGATAGGCACGGCGCTAATATCAGGGCTGGAAATTCAAACCTGATGGAGATTGTTATGACTGTGAACTCGAAGGGCACCGCACTGATTACCGGCGCTTCCTCTGGTATCGGCGCAATTTATGCCGATCGCCTGGCCCGCCGGGGCTATGACCTGATTCTCGTGGCCCGCAACAAGGCCCGCCTCGATGCGCTAGCCGAGCGTCTGAGCGACGAAACAGGCCGCGCCGTTGAAGTCGTCGCGGCGGACCTTGGAAACAAGGACGACCTCGGCCGCGTCGAGAAGGTACTTCGGACCGACGCCAGCATCACTATGTTGGTCAATAATGCCGGTATCGGCGCAACCGCCCCGCTGTTGGCGTCCGATATCGACAAGATGGAAGAGATGATCACGCTGAACGTCAGCGCGCTGACGCGATTGACCTACGCCGCGGTGCCCGGCTTCGTGAAGCGTGGCACCGGTGCGATCATCAACATTGCCTCGGTCGTCGGAATCGCGCCGGAACGGTTGAACGGCGTGTACGGCGGAAGCAAGGCCTTCGTGCTAGCCTTCACCCTGTCGCTCCAGAACGAGCTTGCGGACAAGAATATCCGCGTCCAGGCCGTTCTCCCAGGGGCTACGGCGACCGATTTCTGGGACATCGCCGGCACGCCTCTGGAGCATGTGCCGAGCGAAATCGTCATGTCCGCCGAGGACATGGTGGATGCAGCACTTGCCGGCTTCGATCTCGGCGAAGGAGTGACCATCCCGTCACTGCCGGACGCGACTGATTGGGAAGCCTACGAAGCGGCGCGCCAGAATCTCATACCAAACCTTTCCCGCAGCGTGCCCGCCGCCCGCTATCGAGTAGGGGGATAAATCGCCCCCCGCCCACTGTCGGCGGCGTTCCGTCGACCCTCAAAACAAGGAGAATGACCATGTCGAGACCCTATTCGATAATTGGCGGGCGCAATCGCCTTGCCGCCACCGCATTGGCTGGAGCGATCGCAATCTTTCTTCCCGCGGTCGTCGCTCATGCCGAAACGAACTCTCCTGTGCCGGGTGCCGTCAAGGTTGCGCAGGCTTCTGCAAAGGGTGCGACCGAAGCCCGGCCGGTTGTCGACGAAACCATTCGTCCATTCCAGTTCCATGCAACCGATCAGGCCCTTGCCGATCTCAAGCGGCGGGTCGAGGCTACGCGATGGCCGAGCCGGGAACTTGTCGGAGACGACACCCAGGGCGTTCGGCTGGCGACGATGCAGAAGCTCGCCGATTATTGGGCGAACCAGTACGACTGGCGAAAAGTCGAGACGAAGCTGAACGCCCTGCCTCAGTTCGTCACGAATATCGACGGCGTCGACATCCACTTCATCCACGTGAAATCGAAGCACCCGAACGCGCTTCCGGTCATCGTTACCCATGGTTGGCCCGGCTCGATCATTGAGCAGCTGAAGATTATCGATCCGTTGACCAATCCAACAGCGCACGGCGGAAGTGCATCCGACGCGTTTGATGTCGTCATCCCATCAATTCCCGGCTACGGCTTTTCCGGAAAGCCCGACGAACTCGGCTGGGATCCGCAGCGTGTCGCGCGGGCCTGGGCCGTTCTGATGGACCGCCTGGGTTACAAGAAATATGTCGCGCAGGGCGGCGACTGGGGTGACGCAGTCAACGAGCAGATGGCGCTGCAGAAGCCTGCCGGGCTGCTGGGCATTCACACCAACATGCCCGGCACGCTTCCTGATAACATTTCAGCGGCGCTGGCCGGCGGTCCGCCGCCGACGGGCCTGACGGGCGAGGAAGAGTATGCGTGGAAGCAGCTCGATTTCTTCTACAAGCATCGTGTCGGCTACGCGTTGGAAATGGGTGCCCGGCCACAGACACTCTACGGTCTGGACGATTCCCCAATCGCCCTTGCCGCGTGGATGATTGACCACGATCCGGAGAGCCAGAAGCTGATCGGCCGCGTCTTTGACGGGGCTTCTGAAGGGCTGACGCGCGATGACATCCTCGACAACATCACGCTCTACTGGCTGACCAACACGGGGCTGTCTTCGGGCCGCCTCTTCTGGGAAAGCAAGCTCGCTTTCTTCGCGCCGAAGGGCGTGACCATCCCGGTCGCGGTGAGCGCCTTTCCTGACGAGATATACACCGCTCCGCGCAGTTGGACCGAGAAAGCATTTCCGAAGCTGATTCACTACAATCGGCTGCCCAAGGGCGGGCACTTTGCAGCCTGGGAGCAGCCGGAAGTCTTCACTGAAGAGTTGCGAGCCTCGTTCAGGTCGCTGCGTCAGTCGATTTGAGAAAGAAGGGGCGCGCAAAGCGCGCCGCCTTCCACAAGGAGAAAGCCATGACCACTGCAATCAAAACCTCCAACGTGCAAACGGTCGACCTGAAGCTCGAGGTCGTCGTTATCCCCGTCTCGGACGTCGACCGGGCAAAGCGCTTTTATGACGGCCTCGGTTGGAGGCTCGACGCCGACTTTGCCGTCGGTGATACATTCCGGGTCGTGCAGTTCACGCCGCCCGGCTCGCCGAGCTCGATCCATTTCGGCACGGGCCTGACATCGGCGGCACCCGGTTCGGCAAGCGGGCTCTATCTCGTCGTGTCGGATATCGAGGCCGCGCGCGCCGAACTCGTCAGTCGCGGCGCCGGCGTGAGCGATATCATCCACCGCGAGGGTCCCGGAAAGCCGCCGGTCAGCGGCCGGGATCCGGAGCGGCGCAGCTACCGCTCCTACGCCTCGTTCAGCGATCCCGACGGCAACGGCTGGATATTGCAGGAAGTCACCGAGCGATTGCCCGGACGCGTGGATGCGGACATCACCACATTTACGTCATCGACAGAGCTCGCAGGCGCACTGCGGCGCGCCGCCGCTGCCCACGGAGAACACGAGAAGCGAACCGGCGGCAAGCACGATGAGAACTGGCCGGACTGGTATGCCGACTACATCGTACAGGAGCAGGCGGGCAGGCCACTGCCATCATAAACTCCGGCTACGATCTCTTCGGGTACGCAATCCACTTGCAGGCGGATTGTGTACCCGCCCATCCGGTTTCCGATAAAGCACTGCGCTTTTTTGCGGGGCATGGACGATAGTGTCATTGAAGATCCGCTGCTGGTGTCCATCGATCTGAGTATCTCCGTTTCATATCCCCAGAGGGCTGCCTGCCGTGGCCCAAATGTGATACAAACGGCAGTTTCGGATAAAAGGTGGTGCATCATGCACAAGATCGGCTACGTCGTCTTTCCGGGGTTTCAGCTCCTTGGTTTTGCAGCGGTGACAGCCTTCGAGATGGCCAACCTGCAGCTTGGTGAACCGGCCTACGAGATCGAGCTGTTGTCCGAACCCGGCGGCGAGATCAAGTCGTCAGCCGGCTTTGGCGTCATCACCAAGCCCTTCAATGATACGACCTATGACACCGTGATGTTCGGGGCCGGCACAACGATCGAGCCGATGACGCCGGGGCTTATCGAATTCGCCCGCCATTCCCTGCAAACCGCGCGCCGGCTGGCCGCGCCTTGCACCGGTGCCTTCATCCTTGCGGAATCCGGGCTTCTGGACGGGCGCCGCGCAACGACGCACTGGCTTTTTGCACGTCAGCTTCGGGAGCGCTTCCCGGCCGTCACGGTCGAGGAAGATCGCATCTTCATTGTCGATGGCACCGTGTGGACGTCGGCGGGAATGACGGCGAGCATCGATCTCGCCCTCGCCATGGTCGAGAAAGACCATGGCCATGACGTCGCTCGCTCGATCGCGCGCAAGCTCGTGGTCTATCACCGCAGGGCCGGCGGCCAATCGCAATTCTCGGCGTTGCTTGAACTTGACCCGAAGTCGGACCGTATCCAGAAGTCGGTCAACTACGCCAAGGCGAACCTGCGCAGCGTGCTGTCCGTGGAGGAACTGGCGGACGCGGCGGGTTTGAGCGCGCGTCAGTTCAGCCGGGCGTTCCGTGCAGAGACGGGGCAATCTCCCGCCAAGGCGGTGGAGAACCTGCGCGTGGAGGCGGCGCGGCTACTAATGGAACAAGGCCGCCACTCCATGGACGTGATCGCGGAAGAAACCGGCTTTGCCGACAGCGATCGCATGCGCCGGGCTTTTCTACGGACGCTCGGACAGCCGCCCCAGACGATCCGGCGCAACGCGCGCGAAAGCGCAATGGCATCTTGAATCTGAAACGTGGTGCATCTGACGGCGCAGGAGAGCCGGCACCGCAGGAGGTTTGTACCTCAATGTATCCTTCCGGCCGAATTATACATGAGCTTTCAATTCTGGCCGTCCAGAACACCGCAGAGATACATGAGGGCTATTTCCTGCCTTTGGTTCAAGCATTCGGAGAAAAGCGATGACAGAGGAAATCAACCAGGCACGGCGACGGTTCATGGGGGCAACGGCGCTGGCCGTGGCAGTCGCGCAGTTCGGAGCGATCGGCGCCGCCCAGGCGCAGTCGGACGGCACCGAAGCTTCTCGTATTCCTTCGGTTACGCCGGGGACGAACACGTCCTTCACATTGCTCAGGCAGATCGATGCGGGCGTCCTGAATGTCGGCTATGCCGAGGCCGGGGCGAGCGACGCACCGGTGGTCATTCTCCTGCATGGCTGGCCCTACGACATCCACACCTATGTTGATGTGGCGCCGCTCCTGGCGACGGCCGGTTATCGTGTGATTGTTCCCTATTTGCGCGGCTATGGTACGACGCGGTTCCTGTCTGACAAAACGCCGCGCAACGGCCAGCAGTCGGCGATCGCCGCTGACGTCATTGCCTTGATGGATGCGCTCGGGGTCGAAAAAGCCATCGTCGCCGGCTGTGACTGGGGCGCACGGACCGCCAACATCGTCGCAGCACTCTGGCCCGAACGCTGCAAGGCCATGGTCTCTGTAAGCGGTTATCTGATCGGCAGCCGTGAAGCCAACAAGAAGCCGCTACCGCCGAAGGCCGAGCTTGCCTGGTGGTACCAGTTCTACTTCGCCACGGAACGCGGACGCGAGGGCTATATGGAAAACCGGAGCGAATTCGCCAGATTGATCTGGCAACTCGCATCGCCAAAATGGAACTTTGACGACGCCACGTTCAATCGCAGCGCGACGGCACTCGATAACCCGGATCACGTCGACATCACCATCCACAACTATCGCTGGCGCCTCAGTCTGGTGGAGGGTGAGCCGAAGTACGACGATCTGGAAAAACGGCTCGCCCAGTTGCCGGTCATCGGCGTGCCGACGATCACGCTTGAGGGCGACGCCAATGGCGCACCCCACGCGGAACCAGCGGCCTATGCCAAGAAATTCTCGGGCAGGTATGAGCATCGGCTGATCACCGGCGGCATCGGTCACAACCTGCCGCAGGAAGCCCCGCAGGCCTTTGCGCAGGCGGTGGTGGATGTCGATCGCTTTTGAGCGCGCGATCACGGCCGGAGTTACAAGAAAAGGGCAGACCTTTAAGTGCGCCGCCGTGCTCTTTCTCTTGTTCGAAACGTTGATCTGGTCGAGAAACGGCCCGACCTAGAGCAATTCCAGCAAAAGTGCGTAAAAACAAAAGATGGAGCGTTTTCGCCTTTCGAAGAAAGGCGGAAACGCTCTGCGGGGTGTTGCCGTTGGATTGAAAGTTGTGACCGGCGACCTGAAACAGCGAGGGTTCAATGCGCTCCGGCCCCGGCGCTACCACCGGTCTTCTTCGTCAACAGGATCGTGACTGCGGCAATCGCCAGCAGAATGCCGATCACGGCGAACGTGTCGCTGAATCCCAGAATGAGTGCCTGGCGCTTGACGATGCGGCCGAGCGTTACTATCGCCTCGCTGGTGGCTTTGGCGTGATCCGAGACGCCGTGGGCCATAAAGTACGACGTCAGCTGATCTATGCGGGCCTGCACTTCCTCCCGGCCAGCGGTGATCGATTGCCCGATGATGTTCGAGTGGAACTGCTCGCGCTTCGTCAGAATGGTGCCAAGCGACGCCGTACCGACGGCGCCGCCGAGGTTCCTGAGCATGTTGCTCAATCCCGAGGCGGCTGCGGCATCTGACGGCAAGATACCAGCGGTCGTGATCGCCGTGATCGGGGTCAGCACCAGCGCCTGGCCAACCGCGCGGACGATGTTCGGAATCCAGAACTGATCTCCGGCATTGTCGGCCGACAGCATGATGTTCATGAAGCAGCTGATTGCGAAAATGCCGATGCCGACAAATGCGATGTAGCGCGCATCAAATCTTTTCATCAGCATGGGGACGAGCGGAATGAGCACGAGTTGCGGAAGCCCCGTCCAGGCAAGAACGCCGCCGATCTGCTCGGCATTGTAGCGCTGCACCTGGCCAAGATATTGCGGGAGAATGTAGACTGTTCCAAAAAGCGCTACGCCAACCAGCACGTTGACCACGACGCCGAGCCCGAAATTCCGCTCCTTGAGCAGGCTAAGCTTGACCAGCGGCTTCTTCACGGTCAGTTCGATCCAGATGAAAGTCGCGAGAAACACGAAGGCCACGACGCTGAGCTTCAGGATGAACGGCGATGAGAACCAGTCGTCCTTGTTGCCTTCCTCGAGAACGGTCTGTAGCGCCGCGAGACCGATCGCCATGGTAAAGATTCCGGCCCAATCGCCTTCCTTGAGCAGACCCAGCCGCATCGGCTGCTTTTCCAGAGTAGCTGCAAGGGCGGCGGTCATGATTGCGCTCGGGATCGTGTTGATGAAGAAGATCGTCCGCCAGCCGTAGTTCTCCGTTAGATAACCGCCGATCGTCGGTCCAATCGCCGGTGCGAACGTGACGGAAAGCGCAAAAAGGGCCAGGCCGACCGGTTGCTGCTGCTTAGGCAGCTTGGTCAGGACCATGGTGAAGGCCATCGGAATCAGAACGCCGCCAGCGAAGCCTTGAAGACCTCTCAAAACGATCATGGAGTTCAGGTCGTGTGCGAAGGCGCAGGCCATCGAAAACAGCGGAAACAGCACCGTGTTGACCAGCATGAACCTGCGGAACGAGAAGACGCTGCTCAGGTAGGCGGTGAGCGGGATGACGATGATTTCGCCGATCAGATAGGACGTGGAAATCCACGCCCCATTGTCGACACCGGTGCCGATGCCGCCTTCAATGTTGAGAAGCGAGGCATTGGTGATCTGGATGTTCAGGATCGCCATGAACGCGCCGATCATCCCGGCAAGGACGGCGATCCATTCCTTCGCTCCGGCTTTCGGGGTAGCCGCGGTAGAGGCAGCCGGAGCGTTGACCGCAATTGAAGAGTTCGACATGATTTGGCCCTCCTGGACCACCCGGTCAAAAGTTCCTGTCCGACGTCCTGGTATCGATGCTGGGCTGCACGGACATGCCGGGGCGCAACAAGCCAGACAACGCAGCGTCCGAATCCAGAACAATCCTGACCGGGATGCGCTGGACCACCTTCGTGAAATTGCCGGTCGCGTTGTCGGGAGGCAGAAGCGCGAATTCCTGGCCGCTTGCCGGTGCAATGCTGTCAACGCGGCCGTGATAGATCTGACCGGGAAACATATCCATTTCAATATCCACCGACTGTCCCGGCCTGACGTCCGTCAGTTGTGTTTCCTTGTAATTGGCAACGACATATGAATCCTGCGTCGGCACGATCGTCATCAATTGCGTTCCGGCCTGGACATACTGGCCGGTGCGCAGCGTACGGTTGCCGACGACGCCGTCGATCGGCGCGATCACCTTCGCGTATGACAGGTTCAACTCGGCCTGTTGCTGGAGCGCCAGTCTGTGGGCCAGCGCGGCCTCTGCCTGGGCGATCTCCGCTTCCAGCAGGACGACCTGCTTCCTGGCGGCTCCCAGTGACGCGGTGTCCCTGGCGGTCGTGGCCCGGTTGGCCGCAAGCGATGAAGACGCCAGTTCCGCCGTCTGCACGGGGGCGATGCGGTTGACGACCAGCTTTGCGTAACGCCTGTCGTTCTGCTCTGCAAACGTCTCGTTTGCCCGGTCGATGTCGACGGATGCCATCGCCGCGGCGATGGCATATTGCTGCGTGTCCAGTGCGGCCTTCTTGGCTTCGACCGTAGCCTCGGCGGCAGCCACCTCCGCCTTCGCCTGTTCCAGGGTTGTGGCGTAGTCCGCGTCATCGATCATGGCAACGACTTGTCCTGCCTTGACCGTCTGGTTGTCGCCAACGAGCACTTTCTTTAGGTAGCCGGACACTTTGGGAGCGACCGAACTGTTGTCGGCCTTGATATAGGCATCATCCGTCGAAACAAGGAAACGCCCCACGGTCCAATAGTCATGGCCGAAATAGCCGGCACCGGTCACCATGATGGTCGCCGTCACCGCAAGCAGGGTCCTTTTGGCCCAACCTTTCCCACGACCTTTGACGTGGGCGTGCACGTCACCAGCATGAGCAACGGGCTCGGTCAAGCGTTGCGTGGCTCCGGCGTCCATACGGGGTGCGGCTGGCTCGCTCACTGGTTCCGGCGCTTTGTTCGAGGATTTACCGTTCAATGCGATGACATTCTGTTCCATCTCGAGCCACTCCTTGTGCTCTGCGGCGAACGGTTTTCAGCAACGATCGTCGCTATTAAAGAAAATATGTATTTTCTAAAATATACCCTTGTGAATGAGTGTCAAGAATATTTTGGAAAATGCTTATGTTCGTAATTACAGCGTCGCTATCAGGCATCGACGAGTGGGAGACGGGCAGCGCGTTTTGAGAGGATCTCTTAGGCAGGTTGAAATCAGAACTTTTATGGAAAGTTGAAATTTTCCTAAATCTGGATTAGGGTGTTCGGGAATCGAGGAGCGGCCATGGAAATGCAGCTGAAGCCAATCAAACGCCCGCGCGGACGACCACAAGTGCGCAGTGACGATGAGACCAGATCGGTGCTGATCGACGCGGCCAATGAGCAGTTCAAGAAAGCGGGCTACGCGTCGACGAATATCAACTCGATCGCGCAGATGGCCGGCGTCTCGACAAAGACGCTCTACCGGCTGTTTCCCACGAAAGGGGATTTGTTTTCGGAGGTCGTCGAGCGCCGGATTGGATCATTCCTGATAGGCGTCGATGAACATAGCCTTGAAGGTTTGGAGTTACGCGACGGCCTGGAGCGGCTGCTGATTGCTTACGGCCGTCTGACGCTCTCTCTTGATACGATCGCCATCACCCGCCTGGTGATCAGTGAATCCGAGAGATTTCCCGAACTTGCGACGGTTTTTTTCCAGAAAGCCATCACGCGCACAAGCCGGGCGATGGAGCGGTGGCTCTCCGCTCAACGAGACAAAAAAGCCATCGCGCTCGATGACGTTGCTATTGCGACCGGGATGCTGAGGGGAATGATGACGATGGAACCGCAGCGCGCGGTCATGCTTGGGCAACTCGGCGAAATATCCGATGATGAAATCGTCTCGCGCGCCCGCAGATGCTGCGAACTGTTCCTCAATGGATGCGCTAATATTTGATTGCTGTCCTCTCCTGGCGCTGCAAAGGCAATCTCTTTGGACGTGACGCTGGTCTGCTTCCTCTTACGGACCGTGGCCATGAGTTGGCTCGCAGTGCTACTTATCGGGCGGCCAGAAAAATACCTGACGGTAGGTTCTAACCTGCTCAAGGTTAGAAGATCGATGTAAACCGTCGCAAGCTACCTTCCATTGCAGCACCAAAGGACAGGACCTGTTCGTCGGCAAAACGCTGCCCGATGATCTGGAGCCCTACCGGCAAACCGTTCGACGCCATTCCGGCGGGCAGCGACAGGGCGGGAAGCTGGGGCAGCAGGTTGAAGGGGCAGGTCATATCCAGGCCCGCAAAGCGACCATCCGGCATAGTCGCGACGTAGTCGTCGTCACATTCGTTCAAGGGGGGTGCGGTGATCGCGCAGGTCGGGCACAGCAGCGCATCATAGGTTTCGAACATCTTCGCCATGTCCCGCCACATCGAGGTACGGAGCAGTTCCACGCGCTTGTAGTCCGTCGCATTGGCGACCAGCCCGCGCTTGATCATCGAGACGACGGCGGGATCCATATTGTCTTCATGCTGCGTCAGCCGGTCGCCAAAAAAGGAAGACATGAACACGCACCAGACGTCGAACCATTGGTCGTTGACAGCCCGAGTCCAACGCATCGGCACTTCATCAACGACGGCACCCAGGCTGCGAATTCTCTCGATCGCCTCGCGCATGACAACATCGACTTCCGGCTGGATCTGGTAATATCCGAGATCCATGGAGAAGGCGAAGCGTCTGCCTTCCAGACTTCCCTTGCGCGCGGCCTCTGCAGAAAATCTCAACGGTAGCGACATGATGTCGTCGTCGCTGGGGCCGCTCACTGTCTCCATGAAGGCGGTGGCATCACCGATAGTCCGGGCCAGGGGGCCGAAATGCGAGATGTTGTCAAAGACGCTTGGAAGGATCGTCATGGGGATGCGACCAAGGCTTGGCTTCAGCCCGACCACGCCGCAGAAGGCGGCGGGAATGCGTACGGAGCCTCCCATATCGGTGCCTTCAGCAAACGGTACGACGCCCGTCGCAACAGCCACGGCCGAACCGCCGGAAGAGCCGCCGGGAGTCCTTTCCGGGTCCCACGGATTGCGGCTCGCCCCCCATCGCGGGCTTTTCGTGAAGCTTGCATAGGCGAATTCCGGCGTCGTCGTCTTGCCGATCAGGATGGCGCCGGCCTCTTCCAGCCGGCGAATGCAAAGCGCGGTTTCCCCCGGCACCCAATCGCCGGATGTCCAGGACCCAAGCGTGGTCAGATCCCCTTTCGTCGGTGTCAGGTCCTTCGCCGCAAAAGGAACGCCGTGAAGCGCACCGAGGTTCTTGCCCTCGGAAATTGCCCGGTCCGCGTTGCGCGCCGAAGCGAGCGCCTCCTCTTCGCGGATCACCGCAAAGGCATTGAGAGTGCTATTGACGGTTTTTGCGCGGTGAATGGATTCGGTTACGATGGCCTCGGCGGTGAACCGGCCCGAGCGAATTCCGTCTGCGATTTCGGTGGCCGGAAGGTCCAGCGGATGGCGCGCTGAAAGGACGTTCTGGGGCTTGTTCATGAGGTCGGGCTCCGTTCTTTCGAGCTTATTGCATTTCGTTGGCAAAGCGTGCTTGCTGCCGGGGGCGCTGCCATGTCAGTTTTCAGGATTGCCGGGAAGGGTTTGTATTTTCGATGAGTTCCGCTGCCGTATCGAAAGCCCAGACGCCGTCTTTTGACGCCTGGAACGCCAGTCTCGGCGCAGCGGCAAGCGCCATCGGCTCGCACGAATTTCCCGATGCCCTGGCCGCGGCCCTGCGCCTTCTGTCTCCGTTCCAGATGATGAACGGTTTTCTCTATTCTCCGGATGGCCACGCTTTCGATCTCTACAATGAAAAGATCGTCGCCAAGCGTTCGATCATCGTCGATCGTTATCTGGCCGGGGCTTTCGTGCTCGACCCGTTCTACGATGCCGCCCGCGCCGATGGCAGCGAGCGCATGATCGTGATGCGCGATCTCGCGCCCGATGATTTCGCACAGACCGAGTATTTCCGGCTGCACTACGCGACAACGGAGATTGTCGATGAGATCGGTTTCGTGATGAAACTCGAAGGCAACTTTGTCGGCGTTCTTTCTCTGTCGAGGACCCGCATCGCACCCATATTTTCCGAGAGCGATCTGAAGCGCCTGAGATCCGCCGCGCCGGTCGTTTGTGCATTGGGTAAACGGCACTGGTTTCACGCCCCAAGCCTTTCTCTGGATATCAAGACCGCGTCGCCAGCCTCGAAGATCGAGCATCCGTTGCTCACCAGACGGGAGCTTGAGATCGTCACGCTGATCCTGAAGGGACATTCCAACCTCTCGCTTGCCGCGGTCCTCTCCCTGTCGCCGAATACGGTCAAGGTGCATCGTCGGCAGGTTTACGCAAAGCTGAACATCTCGAGCCAGGCGGAGTTGTTCCGTCTCTTTCTGGCATGAGGCCCGGCCGCAGGCCGAGCCCCTTTCCGACCTGACGGCCTATTCCGCAAAATCCATTTCCGGCGGAGCCGTCTGGAAGACGCGTGTAAGATAGGCAAGATAGACAACGCCGATCACCAGCCAGACGAGACCGAGAACCTTGGCATTGCTGTCGAGGTTCCAGAGCAGGAAGAGGTCGCAGACAGCCGCGACCGACGGAATGACGAGACCGATCAGGGCACCGAGCGGCTTAACCTCTGCATTGTCCTTCAGATAGAGCGCGATCACCGAGATATTGACGGCCGTGAAAGCCAGGAATGCGCCGAAGTTGATGAAGGAGGTCGATGTCGTGACGTCCATGGTCAGGGCGAGCAGGCCGACAATGCCGACGAGAGCGAGGTTGAGGACCGGTGTCTGCCATTTCGGATGCAGGCTGCCGAAGAAGGATGACGGCAACACCTTGTCGCGTCCCATGGCGTAGAGCAGGCGGCCGACGCTGGCCTGGGCGGCGAGGCCGGAGGTGAACTGCGCGACGACGAGCGTGGCGAGGAAGATCGTGACGAACAGATCGCCGCCGATCGTTTTTGCGATTTCTGAGGCTGCAGCATCGGCGGCAACAAATTCGAAACCCGGATGGGCAAGCTGCGTGACATAGGCCGAGGCAATGAAGATCAGACCGCCGGCAAGCGCCGTGATCAGGATCGCCCTCGGCATCGTGCGCTTGGCGTCCCTGGTCTCTTCGGTGAGTGTCGATACCGCGTCAAAACCGAGGAACGAGTAGGCGGCAATGGCAGCACCGGCGACAGAGGCAGAGAACGGCACCTCCGCCTTGAAGAAGGGCGTGACGGAGGCAAGGCCGCCGGCGCCGTTCAGTGCAACGACATATCGCGCAGCCAGGAAGACGAAGGCTGCCAGAACCGCGAGCTGCACCAGCATGAGGATGAAATTGATGCGGTTGGCAAAGGCGATGCCGACGACGTTGACGACCGTGGTCACCGCGATGAAGCCGATGATCCAGGCCCAGGCTGGAATGGCCGGGAAGGCGGATGTGAGATAGGCGGCGCCGATCAGCCAGATCACCATCGGCAGGAAGAAATAATCGAGTAGGACCGCCCAACCGACGAGGAAGCCGACGCTCGGATTGATCGATCTGCGGGCATAGGTATAGGCCGATCCGGCGACGGGATAGACGCGCGCCATGACGCCGTAGCTGATGGCTGTCAGAAGGATTGCCCCGGCGGCCACGAGATAGGCCATCGCCGTCGTCCCCTGGCTTGCCGTCGCCAGCGCACCGAAGGTGCCGAAGACGATCATCGGTGTCATATAGGCAAGGCCGAAGAGCACGACGGACCAGAGCCCGAGCGTACGGTCAAGTTTCACAGTGTTGTTCATGTTCCGCCTCCGCGAAGAGTTGTTGTTGATCTTCTTGGAAACTGCGCGGTGCAGATGATCTAGCTATTCCCACGCAGGTCTCCGCCCGCTGTCTTTTTATGACGGAAGCATGACGGAGCGGATGGCGGCCGAATATAACCCCAAGGTGTTACGCCGCCAGAATAAGGATCGACAAAGGCGGCGCGAGATTTGGTTGTAAAATCAGCAGATAATTTTCATTGGTCGAATGAATAAAATTCTGATCTCATTTCGCCAACGGTTTTGCGCTGCATTGTTATCCGCGACATCGGGCGGCAGTCCGAGACGCTTCCCGTCAAAAGTGCGTTGACACGTCGCCTCGGTCTCTGATACCCAAATCTAGTGCAAAGATGCACATAAAAATCCACTCGACGTTGCTGGGCATCTGTTCTTAGTACGTCGCTTTGCGTTTTGATAAACGCGATCGTGTGGATAACCGGTGTTCAGCTCTTACAAATGGAGATGAATAACCGTGGGAACAGCTCTTTCAGCCAAAACATTGATAATATCGACGGCACTGGCGCTATTGCCGGCCGCAGCCTTTGCCGACACCAAAATTGCCGCTATCTTTGACCTGACCGGTGGCCTGAATATCTATGGCATCCAGCAGAACAACGCCTTGCAGCTTGCCGTGGAGGCCATCAACGGGCAGGGCGGCGTGCTCGGCGCACCGATCGAAGTCGCCTCCTATGACGCGCAGTCGGAACAGAGCAAATACATCCAGTATTCGAACACGGCAATCCTGAAAGACCAGGTGAAAGCCTTGTTTGCCGGACTGACGAGCTCGTCGCGGGAGGCGATCCGGCCGATCGTCCGCAAGGCAAATATCCCCTATTTTTATACCGCACTCTACGAAGGTGGCGCTTGCGACAAGCAGACTTTCGTCACGGGTTCGTCCGCGTCCCAGCAGCTTTCTGTCCTGATCGACTGGGCTGTCAAAAAGTACGGCAAGAAGATCTACATCATGGCGCCCGACTACAATTTTGGGACCATTTCCGCTCACTGGATCAAGGAGTACGCCAAACAGGCGGGCGCCGAGGTCGTCGGTGAAGATTTCCTGGCACTGACCATTACGGACTACGCCCCGACGATCCAAAAGATCCAGGCGTCCAAGCCGGATTTTGTCGTGGCGCTGCCGGTGGGTGCAAACCAGACGGGGTTCCTCGAGCAATTTGCGGCGGCTGGCCTGAAGGACACCATCGGCATGGTGTCGACAAATTACGGTTCCGGTAACCAGCAGGTCGTCGTCTCTCCAGATGCCGGAAAGGGTTTGATCGCCAGTCAGGGTTATTTCCAGCCCGTCGACAATCCCGCGAATGCCGAGTTCGTCAAGCTGTGGCAGGCGAAATACGGCAGTGAAACGCCGATCGTTTCCGAAGCCGTCGATGTCTGGAATTCCGTTCACCTGTGGGCGGCGGCCGTCAACAAGGCGGGCAGTGCCGACAGCGAACCGGTCATCGCGGCTCTCGAAAGCGGTCTGACGTTCGATGCGCCGAACGGCATGGTCAAGCTGGAGCCGGGTTCGCATCATCTGCGTCAGAACATCTACATCGCAGAAGGCGACGACAAGCACAGCTTCAAGATCGTTGAAACCTTCTCCGATGTCGCTCCAACCTACGAGAACGAGAAATGCGACCTTGTCGCCAATCCGTCGCTCGCCGAGCATTTCACCCCGGAAAGCCAGTAAGGTTTGACATCGAGCGCTTTCCCGGCGGGAAGGCGCTCGACTGAGGAGGTTTCAATGGAAATCGATTATCTGGCGACGGTGCTGCTGTCGTCGCTCTCAAGCGCATCCATCCTTCTGATCGCGACGATCGGGCTGGCGGTTGTCTTCGGGCTGATGGGTGTCATCAATCTTGCCCATGGCGAGTTTCTGATGATTGGCGCCTATACAGCGCTCACGACGACGCAATGGGGCGTTCCCTATGCCCTGTCCATCCCGATCGCCGTCGTCGTCACGATGACGATCGGTGCAACGGTCGAAATCCTTATCATCAGCCGATTGTACGGCCGGCTTTTCGACACGATGCTGGCGACCTGGGGGCTGAGCATCGCCTTCTATCAACTGGCGGTGCTGATTTTCGGGACCGTTACGCCAGGCATCGGCATGCCGCGATACAGCCTCAGGATCGGGGACTACAGCCTGGCCGGCTATCCGTTGCTGATGATCGCCGTCGCGGCCCTGATGGCTCTATTCGTCTATGCCCTCATGACCCGCACGGCTTATGGCCGAAAGGCGCGAGCCGCAATCCAGGTTCCGGAAATGGCGCAGGCCATCGGCATCGACTCGTCTCGCGTCAACACACTGACCTTCGCCATCGGATGTGGACTTGCAGGCTTTGCCGGGGCGGTTCTCTTGCCGATCGTGCCGGCGACGCCTTCGATGGGCTTCGCCTTCGTCATCAAGGCCTTCCTCACCGTCGTCGTTGCCGGGCCAGTCACACTGACTGGAAGCGTCCTTGCGGCAATCGGTCTGGGCGGCGGGGCTTCGATCACCGCGAGCTTTCTCACCTCCGTGGCGGGCGACGCGTTCTTTTTCCTTATCACGGCATTGCTGCTCTGGCTTTTCCCCATGGGAATATCGGCCACGTGGCGCCGCAAGATGTGAGCCGCTACCCATGACCTTTTCAGAAAAACTCTACAGATCCGCCGGGCTTGTGTTTCCGATCGTCGTGACGGTGGCCGCCCTTGGCGCCGCTGGCGTGATCGATCCCTATCTCGCGTATGTCGCGACCTCCTGGATCATCTTCGGCCTGCTCGGCCTCAGCCTCGATATCGTCTGGGGCAGGGGTGGGTTGTTGAGCCTTGGACAGACTGCATTCTACGGTCTTGGCGGCTATTTCGGCAGCGTGGTTGCGATCAATCTTGGTCCCGTCACCGGCAACACCCTGATCTGGAGCCTGCCTGCCGGCGCTTTCTTCGGCGCGTTGTGTGCGGCCGCACTGGGGTGGATTATTTTCTTTGCCCGGATGGGGCCGCTTCAAAGCACGATCCTGTCCTATACCCTCACGCTGCTGCTCTGGTCCCTGACACAGTCCTTCCAGCTCGACGTCGGCACGGCCTCTATCGGCGGCGACAACGGCTTGTCCAATATTCCAGGCATGGTTCTCGGTTTCGGGGAGAAAGCCGAAACACTGGGGCCGGTCGCGGTGTTCGTTGCTACAATCCTGATCGCCGCGATGGTCTACCTGCTGACGCGTGCTCTGATGACGAGCACCTTCGGACGCGTCGTCGATTGCATCCGCATCGATGCCCAGAAGGCCGAGCTGCTTGGCTATGACGTCCGTTTGTATCAGGTGGCAAATTTTGCCTATGCAGGTGCAGTCGCAGGACTTGCCGGAGCCTTGTTCGGAGCATGGGCGAATTATCTGAACCCCTCCATCTTCTCTGTGCAGGAGGCGCTGCTCGTACCGATTTACGTTCTCGTCGGCGGGCTCGGGACGCTGGCCGGGGCTTTCGTCGGCGCCATTGCCATAGGCGGTCTGTCCTACTGGTTGGGCGGCGGTGCAGTCGGAGGCCAGACGACGCTGATCCTCGGCATAGCGCTCATTTTTCTGGTTCTCTTTCTGAAGAATGGAATATTGGGGGCAGTCGGTGATCTCTGGCGCCGGAGCCTTCCGGACGCCAATGCCGCAGCCCGCGATGCAGACGCGGTGGCGATTGATCCAGAAGTTCTGGAAGGCCTTCTCAAGGACGCTGCCCTTCAGGCCGGTCCAGCGAAAAGCCTCGCCACCCGCGATGCGTTCAAGCGGTTCGGTGGTGTGGTTCCCGTGAACAACGTTTCCCGCATCTTCGAGCCCGGCCGGCCGTCTTCGCTGATCGGCCCGAACGGGGCGGGAAAAAGCTCCTATCTCAAGACATGTGTCGGCATCTATACCCCGGAAGCGGGAAGCATCCTCCTGGCGGATGACGATGACATCACCCGGGCGCCGATCTTCCAGCGCGTCCGCAGGGGCATGGGCGTGAAAAATCAGAAGCCGCAGGTTTTCGGGGCTCTGACCGTCTTCGACAATCTCTGGACGGCCGCCTACGCGCGGACCCGCAACAAGACTGGCGCCACGGAAATCAGCGAAAAGGTCATGGGCATGCTCGGCTTCACCAACCAGGCTGCCGTTCAGGCCTCGGTTTTGTCGCATGGCCAGCAGCAATGGCTGGATATCGGCATGGTGCTGTGTCTGGCTCCCCGCGTCATTCTGCTCGACGAACCCGCCGCCGGGATGACCAGCGAGGAGACCCGGGAGCTTTCTTCTCTCGTCCGCATCCTTGCCAGATACACCACCGTCATCGTCGTGGAGCACGACATGGAGTTCGTCCGAACCCTGGAAGGCCACGTTACGGTTCTGCATCAGGGGGAGGTCTTTGCCGAAGGCGACATCGATGGCTTGCGGGCGAACGACCGGGTTCTGGACATTTACCTCGGGAGGCGCGCGCATGTTTAGGATCGTCAATGCCACGGGCGGATATGGCAAGACCGTCATTATTCGCGACGTCTCGCTTCACGTGGATGCCGGAGAGGCGGTTGCCTTGCTCGGACGCAATGGCGTCGGTAAATCGACGTTGATGCGCTTTGCCACCGGCCTGATACCGGCTGGCAGCGGCCATGTCGAGATCGATAGCGTAAGGGCACCCGTCTCGCCCTCCAGACGGGCGAAGCTCGGGTTGGGTTATGTGCCACAGGGGCGGTTCGTATTTCCGCGCATGACGGTCATCGAGAACATCGCCGTCGCCGCCGAGGCGAACGGTCACAATGGTTCGGAGGCAGTCGATGCCACGATGGCCGATTTCCCCATGCTCAAGCCGAAAGCGAGTGATCTTGCGGGCGGACTTTCCGGTGGCCAGCAACAGGTTTTGGCGCTTGCCCGTGCACTGGCCGTTCAACCACGCATTCTTCTCCTGGACGAGCCCACCGAAGGCGTTCAGCCGTCGATCATCGATGAAATCGCTGGCGTGCTGAAACGGATTAACCGTGATCGCGGAATCGCCATCCTTGTCGCAGAGCAGGACCTCGACTTCTGCCTGTCGATCGCGACCCGCGCTTACGTGATGGAGAAAGGCGCAATCCGCCTGGAGACGGATCGCGACCGCCTGAAGGCAGACAAGCAACTTCAGCAAGAATTGCTGGGAGTGTGAATGATGAAGGAGCAATCGGAATTGACCGACGATCAACTCGCACGCATCGAAGCGACGCTCAGGCGCATACGCAGTGGTCTCGGGAAGATCAGCGCCACGACGACGCAAGAACCGGCACATGTTTTCGTTCCGGAGGTGCGCGATGCAAACTGAAACGTTGACACAGCAGATCACCGCTCTTCACCAAGGCACTGTTTCTGCGTCTTTTCTGGCCGAGCGAGCGCTGCAGCGCGCGCGCTCACTTGAAAGCCTGAACGCATTTGTGGCGTTGGAACCTGCCCACATCCTGGCGCAAGCCAAAGCTGCAGACGAAAGGCGCAAGCAGGGCAGGGCGCTCAGTCTCCTCGATGGCGTTCCGATCGCCATCAAGGACAATTACCTGACGCAGGACTATCCGACGACGGCCTGCTCAGCGGCGCTGCCGCTTGAACCCGCCGGTACGGACGCAACGATTGTTGCCAATCTTCGCAGTGCGGGCGTGGTGATTTTCGGCAAGACCAATATGCATGAATGGGCCTATGGCGCGACAAATTCGACGTCGCGTTTTGGCCCTACCCGAAATCCTCACAATCTGAATCACATTACCGGCGGCAGTAGTGGAGGGTCGGGTGCCGCCGTGGCAGCCGGGATTGTGGCGGCGGCCCTCGGTAGCGATACCGGGGGGTCCGTGCGCATTCCGGCCGGCGCCTGCGGTATCTATGGTTTCAAACCGAGCTACGGCCGCGCATCGCGGCACGGCGTCCTGCCCCTGAGCTGGTCGCTGGATGCGCCGGGACCACTGGCGGCATCGCTCGAGGATCTCGGCCACTTATTGCCATTCTTCTGCGGGGCCGACCCAAAAGATTCGACGACCCGCAATGCCATGCCGTTCGATAACACCATTTCTGCGGGTCGACCGAAACTGATCAATCTGACCGGCGCAGGGCTTGAACGGTCCGTTGAAGTCGATGCTGCAATCCGGTCCGCACTCACCCGATGCGACGCCGATGTCAGAGAGACCGGCCTTGCCGATATGGCAGGTTATTTCTCCGCCTGGGAGGCGATCCTGCATTGCGAAGCGTCCGCCTATCACGCCCCTCTGTTGGCGCAAAATGCCACCGGCTACAGTGCCGTTACCCGTGCCCATCTCGAGGCCGGGAAGCTTCTCGCCGGTGTGGAACTGTTGAAAGCACAGCAGATCCGGGCGGGCCTCATGACGCAGCTTGCCGTTCTTGGCGACTGGGATGCCCTGGTGCTGCCGACGCTGCCGGTTGTCGCACCTCGCGCGGGCGATGAGTGGCAGGAATTTGGCGGACGCCGCGTGACGACGCAGGATGCCATGACGTGGTTTTGCTGGATCGCCAATCTCGCGGGCCTTCCCTGTATCTCGATACCGATCGGCATGTCGCCAGAGGGCCTTCCAATCGGTATGATGCTGATGGGCCGTCCGAATGCGGACGAGCACCTTCTTGGCGTTGCCGGATGGATCGACAGGAACCTCAAGGTGGACAAGTGAGACATGGCGGATAACCCGATCAAGATTGGCGTGCTTTTCTCACAATCCGGGCCTATGGCGGTAACCGAAACGGCGCATATCCAGGGCGTGCTGCTTGCCTGCGAGGAGCTGAATTCACAGGGTGGTGTCGGCGGACGATTGATCGAGCCTGTCATCGTCAACCCGGACGGCAGCGACCAGCGCTACGACAGGATGGCGACGGAACTGCTCCTGAAACAGGGTATCAACGCGATCTTCGGCTGCTGCCTGTCGAGCAGCCGCAAGGCCGTTGTGCCGATAATCGAGCGCTACAACGGCATTCTCTTCTATCCCTCCGTCTACGAGGGGTTCGAATATTCGCCGAACGTGATCTATGGAGGGGCAGTCCCCAACCAGGTCATCGTCCCGCTTCTCGAGTATCTGTTTGTACACCACGGAAAGAGAATTGCGTTGTTCGGCTCCGATACGCTGTACGCACGCGAGATAAACCGTATCGTCAACGAGTTCCTGTCCGACAGCGGCGGTTCGGTGGTCGAGGAAATCTACTTTCCCTTCGGTACCGCGTCCGCCCGGTTTGAGCCGGCATTGAAACGGGTGGTGGAAGCAGGCGTCGATGCGATCATGTCGACCGTGGTGGGTGAAGACAGCGTGACACTCTACGACACTTTCCACGGTGTCGATCACGGAGGGCGTAATATTCCGATCGCGTCCCTGACCACCACCGAGTCTGAACTGGGCAAGATGTTGCCCGATGCGCGAACAGGCCATCTGTCGGCATTGCCCTACTTCGGAACGCTCGACAATCCGCAGAACAAAGCGTTCGTCGCCGCGTTTCAGAAGCGCTATGGTGACAGACAAACACCGGGGATTTATACGGAAGTGTGCTACGCGCTTGTCCACATCTATGCCGAAGCGGTCCGCCAATGCGGCGAAACGGACAGCGATTCCATTCTTCCGATCTTGACCAGCGCTGTCTTCAAGGCTCCAAGCGGTGATAAATCCATTGATCTCGATACCAACCACTTCATGCAGCGCCCGCTGATCGGAAAAGCGAACGTGTCCGGTGATTTCGATATCGTCTGGCGCAGCGATGCGCTCATCCGGGCTGACCCGTATCTCGTCGCCTATGACCGATCGCTTGGCAGATAGGCAGACGATGAACGATCGCATCCCCTTGAAAGACGAGGACATGCTGCGGCGCCTGCGCCGGATGCGGGTCCTTGTCATTCATCCGGATGACAGCGAGCGATCCACATTCCTTGCCCATATCAAGCGTGTCGGTTGCCAGGTCGAAGCAATATGGCCGGCCCCGGAAGCCCTTCCCAGCTATATCGATGTCGTGCTGTTTCTGCTCAATCCGGACCGCAACAACCGAACACCGGCATGGGTGACGACGTGCGACACCGCGGCGAGGATCGCAATCATCGCTTTCGAGACGCCGGAGATCCTGACGGAATTGCAGCGCATGAACGTCCATGGGGTCTTGTCCAAGCCGGTGCGAATCTTCGGCATATTGGCTGCCCTGACGACAGCGGTCAGTCTCGCCAGTCATGAGGCAAGATTGAAACAGCGAATCAAGTCGCTGGACGATACATTGAAGGCCAGGCGCAGAATCGAAAAGGCGGTCGGAATTCTGTCGGCCAGCCGCAATATTTCCGAAGAGGAGGCATACCGCCGTCTTCGCGAGAAAGCGATGACCTCGAAGGTCACCATTGCGTCCGTTGCGGATGCTATCATTGCGTGCAGCGACATCTGACCATTTCCGAACGTAGCGGCATGACCAGACCTGCCAGTGTCTGTGAGAAAAGAGGTTAGCTGCAGAGTGTCAGGGGCAGGGCGCCGTGCTTTCGCGGATCACCAGCTCCACCGGCAGGATCGTCTCGATATCGACGTCATCAGCCGTCTCACCGTTCAGCAACCGCAACAGGATTTCGGCGGCGGCGCGTCCGGCGCCGTGCTGCTGGATCCTGACTGTCGTCAGTTTCGGCCGGATCAGGTCGAGGAAGGGCATGTCGTTGAAGCCGGTGACGGAGACTTGGCGCGGGCAGTCGATCCCGCGCTCGCGCAGGACCTCGATGGCGCCCAGCGCCAGGCGGTCGTTGGCGCAGAGTACGGCGGTAAAGGTCTTGCCAGACGCAAGCAACTCGATCAGGCAGCGGGCGCCCTCCTGCTCGTCGAAACGGGTGGCGACGACGATGAGATTTTCATCGACCTCGGTATCGAGGTCTTCCGCCGCCCTTCGGAACGCGGCGAGCCGCAATTGTCCGGTGGAGAGATCCTGCGGCCCGGCGATATGGGCTATCCGGGTATGACCAAGTTCGCGGAGATGGCGCAGCATCTGGCAGATGCCGGCATCCTCATCGTTGATGACATAGGGGATATCGGAGTCCTCGACCTTTCGGTTGAGTGTCACGACCGGCAATCCATCCTGAGCGGCGCTGGCAATCGACGGGTCGCTGCGCAGCACGGCCGCATGAATGATGCCGTCGACGCCGCGGTCGCGCAGCACGTCGAGGAGGCGGATTTCGCGATCTCTTTCGCTGTCGGTGTTGACGATGATCGAGGCATAACCGAGAGGTTCGAGCACGCTTTCGATGCCGCGCAGGATCGGCGGAAAGATGACGTTGGTGATATCAGGGATCATCACGCCGACGGTCATCGTCCGGTTGGTCCTGAGCCCAGCCGCGATCCGGTTCGGGCGGTAGCCGAGGCTTTCGGCCGCCGCCTGGATTTTTTTTGCGACTTCTTCCGTGATCGTCTTGCGTTCGACAGGGTCCAATGCCCGCGATACCGTTGATACGTGAACGCCGGTCTCTCGCGCTATGTCCTTCAATGTAATTCGTTTTTTCTGCATGTCATCGCCTCGTGCCGCGCTGCATTCTACAGAGTGCATCGAATTAAGCAATCGATTGCAGAATGTTCCTTGACCATTGGAATTTCAGGTGTTAGTAAATCATGCAATCGATTGCACATTTTCGCATGGCGAGATATTGTCGGTCGATAATTCACGCGATCATTTGCCTGAGGGAGGAGCCTTGGCGGCGGATGAGGTGCGCGGAGCGGACAACCCGGTTGTCCGTTGATTTTTGGCAAGTTGTGCAATCGATTGCACCCGGAGGAGGAACATCGATGAAACTGGCGAAATTCTTAACGACGACAGCGGCGGCGGCTTTGCTCGCAAGTGCTGTTGAGGCGGCGAACATCAAGATCGGCGCATCGCTGCCGATCACCGGCGGCCTTTCGGTCAGCGGTGAAAAACACAAGCGCGGCTACGAGCTATGCACCAAGTTGATCAACGATGCGGGCGGCATTCTCGGCCGCCAGGTCGAACTGGTCGTCAGTGACAATCGCTCCGACCCGGCAACTGCGATCAACCAATACGAACGCTTCATCAATGTCGACAAGGTCGACGCCGTCTATGGCACCTTTTCCAGCCGGCTAACCTTCCCGGTTGCGAGCATCCTTTCCAAGTACAACATGGTGCATCCGGTCCCGTCGGGCGGCGCGTTGCGCATCTATGAACAGGGCTACAAGAACCTGTTCTACTTCCAGGTGAGCGCCGCCGAATATACCGGCAAGGATGTGATGGCCGTGATGAAGGACATCATCGCCTCAGGCCAGGCGCCGAAGACGGTCGCGGTCGTTTCCGCCGACGACTTCTTTGCCAACGCCATTTCGGCCGGTCTTCTGGGCCAGAAGGTCAAGGATCCCGCGACCGACAAGGAAATCGCCGATCTCGCGCCGGGCTACCTCGCGGACGCCGGCATCAAGGTTGTGATGCAGGAGAAGTGGCCGGAAGAAGGTTTTAACGACTGGCTGAACCTTGCCAACTCGATCAAGCGCTCCGGTGCCGAGATGATCGTCGGCCTGACGGCATCCGCCGAAGAAGCCGTTCAGTTGACGCGCGCGCTGAAGACAGTCGGCGCAACGCCGAAGCTGGTCTATCTCAGCCAGGGCGCCCAGAACGAATTCATCGAAGGCGTGGGCAAGGAAGCCGCCGAAGGGGTGCTGATCCACACGACGTGGCACAAGGATGTGCCCTTCGAAGGCACGCTTGCCGGAAAACCTTTCAACAATGCCGATTTCGTCAAGGCTTTCGAAGCGGCTTATGGCGTCGAGCCGGATGAAGACAGCGCCATTCCGTTCGCTGTCTGCCAGGGCATCGAGCAGGCGATCACCGGGGCTAATTCGACTGACAATGCCAAGATGGGTGAATGGCTGCATGCGCGCACCAAGGACAATCCGGTGCGCACCGTTCTTGGCCGCTTTTCCTGGGATGAGCGGGGGCTTGCCAAGGACAAGGAGCACATCATGACCCAGTGGCAGGACGGCCAGTTGAAGTTCGTCTACCCGAAGGGAGAGTTCGAAGGCGTGGTGCCGTTCAGCTACCCAAAGGCCGGGTTCTGACCTCGCCTTAACGTGGGGCCGCGACGCGGCCTCACATCCAAGCTGCCGATTGCAGACGTGATGGAAGGTAAGACGCATGCTCGAAGTGAAAAATCTCTGCAAGCATTATGGAGGCATAAGGGCCGTCGACGGCGCGACCTTCACCGTCGATAAGGGCTCGATCACCGCCCTGATCGGCCCGAACGGAGCCGGCAAGACCACCGCCTTCAACTGTATCAGCCGCACCGTTGCGCCGACTTCCGGGGAAGTCTGGCTGGACGGCCAGAGGATCGACCATCTGCGGCCGCACAAGGTGACGGCCAAGGGCCTGAGCCGCACATTCCAGATTTCTCGCAACCTCTCCGACATGACAGTGATCGAGAATGTCATTGTCCAGTCGCGCGTCGATGGCATCGCCGGGCTGTTCAAGCCGGCGATGAGCCGGGAGGAAAAGGACAAGGCCATGTCCATCCTCGATTTCCTCGGCATCACCCGCATCGCCTACGAGGACGGCAACAACCTGTCTTATGGGCAGAAGAAGCTGATGGACCTCGCGGCCCTTCTGATGTCCGACCCGAAGATCATCCTGCTCGACGAACCGGCCGGCGGCGTCAACCCGTCGCTGCTCGAAGAGATCATCAGCCATATCCAGGCGCTGAATGCGCGCGGCCTGACGGTGCTGATCGTCGAGCACAACATGGACCTGATCATGCGGCTGTCGCATCGCGTCGTCGTCATGGCGCAGGGGCGGGTGATCTGCGACGGCACACCCGATGTCGTGCGCAAGGATCCCCAGGTGCTCGACGCCTATCTCGGCGGCGTGCTTGAGCAGGAGGCTGCGTGATGACGGAACTGCTTCAGGTTACCAATATCACCGCCGGTTACGGCGACGGCCCGGCGATCCTCGACGGTGCGCATCTGACCGTCGAACCCGGCAAGGTCCACTGCATCATCGGCCCGAACGGCGCAGGCAAGTCGACGCTGATGAAGGCCATCTGCGGCATGCTGACGATCCGCAAGGGTGACGTCGTCTTCAAGGGCAAGCGCCTGAACGGCATGCGTCCTGACCAGATTCTGCGCGAAGGCATCTGTTTCGTGCCGCAGGAGCGGGCGCTGTTTCCAAAGATGACCGTTCGCGAAAACCTGCGCATGGGCGGCTTCATCCTTGACGACAAGAAGGAACTGGAGCGCCGCATCGAAGGCATCCTCGAACGGTTCCCGATCCTGCGCGAGCGCGCCGACCAGCATGCCGGCACCATGTCCGGCGGCCAGCAGCAGACGCTCGCCATGGCGCGCACGCTGATCATCAAGCCGGCGATCGTCATGCTCGACGAACCTTCGCTCGGGCTGGCACCGAAGATCGTCCAGGAGATGTTCGACATCATGAAGATGATGTCGGCCGAAGGCGTCACCGTTCTGCTTGTCGAGCAGAACGCCCTGATGGGCCTGAAGAATTCCGACTGGGGCGTGGTGCTCGATCTCGGACGCACGCTGTTCGAGGGACCGGCCGCCACGGTGCTTGCCGACCCGCGTATCCAGGAACTCTACCTCGGCGGCAAGAAGGCCGCCTGAAGGAGGACATGATGGCAGATATCCTGCAAATACTCATTCTGGGCCTGGCTCTCGGCGGCGTCATCGCCCTGATGGGATCGGGCCTGTCGCTGGTATTCGGCGTGATGCGCATCGTCAATCTCGCGCATCCCTCGCTGATCATCGGCGGCGCCTACGTCACCTATTGGGCTTTCAAGATGACGGGCGTCGATCCGATCGTCATGCTGCCCGTCGCATCCCTGATCATGGCCGCCATCGGCGTGCTGCTCTACCGGTTGATGTTCGAGCGGGAGACCAAGAGCGCCAAGTATTCCGAAATGACGGTGCTTCTGACCTTTGCGCTGGCGATGATGGTCGAAGGCCTGCTCGGCGGTCTCTTCACCAACACACAGCGCGTCGTCTCGCCGGACTATGCGACAGATGCCTTCTTCATCGGCGATCTCTTCATTCCCAAGGGGCAGCTTTATGCCGGCATCGTTTCGCTGGTCATCATCACCGCGCTCAGCCTGTTTCTCAAATATTCCCGTCTCGGTTATGCGATCCGGGCGACGACGCAGAACCGCGAGGCGGCCGAACTTCTCGGCGTCAACGTCAACTTCATCTGCATCCTCGCCTTTGCAATCGGCATCGGCCTTGCCGGTGCTGCCGGCTCACTCGTCAGCTTCGTCTTCAGTTTCTTCCCGGCAAAGCATTGGGAATGGATTGCCATGCTGATGTCGGTCGTCGTGCTTGGCGGCATGGGCAGCATTCTCGGCACGGTGGTCGCAGCACTGCTCCTGTCGGTCATCGCGGCCTTCGTCGGCACCTGGATCGGCGCGACCTGGTCAACGCTCACCTTCTTCCTCGCTCTTTTCCTCATCCTGCTGGTGCGGCCCCAGGGTCTGTTCGGCGAAAAACCGGAGATGGCATGATGGCCGTTACTCTTGATCAATCCAGCGCCAGCGCCGTTGTCGAAGCGCGCCGCGCCCACAATGAAAAGCTTGCCCGAAAGGCCGATCAGACCCGGGCCACATGGTTTCCGCTGGCCGTAATGGCCATCCTCATCGCGCTGCCGCTGCTCCAATTCACCGGCAACTACAATTACCTGCTGCATATGGTGCTGTTTACCGCCTCCCATGTGGCGATGGCCTCGGGCTGGAACATCCTCGGCGGCTTTGCCGGCTACATTTCGCTCGGGCACAGCGTGTTCTTCGCGATTGGCGGATATTTTTCCGGCATGATCCTGGCGCGCTACGGCATCTCGACGATCGTCACGGCGCCGCTCGCCGGCCTACTTGCCGCCGTCGTCGGTTACCTGATCGGCATGGTGACGCTGAAGGTCCGTGGGCCTAGCTTCATCATCTCGTCGATCGCGCTTCTGATGATCGCCCGCATCCTGTTCGACAATTGGGAACTCATCGGCGGCGCCAACGGCGTGACGCTGCCGGTCAACGACCTTCCCGTGCAATGGGCCAAGATTCCCTACTACTACGCCATGCTGGCGATCGCCGCCTTCACCGTCTGGGCGAGCTACAAGATCAAGCATTCGAAGTTCGGCCTTGGTCTGCGGGCAATCTCCAAGGACGAGATCAAGGCGGAAAGTGCCGGCATCGATACGCGCTTCTATAAGGTCATGGCCTTTGCGCTGTCGGCATTCTTCGTCGGTATGGCGGGTGCGGTGTGGGGCGAATACCTCACCTATCTCAGGCCCAACATCTTCCTGGTGATCCTCGTCTCGGCAAACCTGGTGCTGATGTCGATCCTCGGCGGCAAGGGAACGGTGGCCGGGCCGGTGATCGGCGCCATCCTGATCGTGGCGCTCAACGAACTGTTCGTCGCCACCATGGGTGCCTCGGAAATCAACATCCTCGGCACCGGCATGGTGATGGCGGCAGGCCTGATGTTCTTCCCGCTCGGCCTCGTCGGCACGCTGGCAAGGAAAGGAAAACTGCCCCGCGTGCTCAACTGGGATTGATCGCGCGGGCCGCCCCACGGGGCACTGTCTCAATGCTTTGGTTTGAACCTTGCCGAACGGCGGGAGGAGAGAAGTCATGCCGGAATATGTTCTTTACAATGCGCCGCAATCCACTTGCAGCCAGCGTGTTCGCTACGTGCTGCACTCCAAGGGCCGGGAGTTCGAAGAGCACAAGCTCGACCTGTTCAAGGGCGACCAGCTGAAACCGGACTATCTGAAGATCAACCCGAACGGGCTGGTGCCGGCGCTGGTGCATGACGGAGAGGCGATCATCGATTCAGCCGTCATCATGGAATATCTCGAAGATATCCTCGGCACCGTCTCGCCGCTGCGGCCGGAAGATCCGCTGAAGGTTGCCCGGATGCGGGCGATGATGCGCTACATCGACGAAGTGCCGACGCCGGCCGTCCGCGTCCCCTCCTATAACCTCGCCTTCCTGCCGCACTATCAGGCGATGACGGAAGAGGAATTCCTCGCCGTCTGCGACAGCAAACCGCTTCGCCGCGAGTTCCTGCTCAAGATGGGCCGCACCGGTTTTCCGCAATCGGAAATGGACGAGGCGCTCGGCCGCCTGCGGCGCGGGATAGAGCGCATGACAAGCTGGCTGCGGGAGAGCGGCGGACCCTGGCTGATGGGCAAGGACCTGACGCTTGCCGACATCGCGATCATGCCGGTCATCGTGCGGATGGACGACATCAACCTCGGCCACCTTTGGGACGATGCACCCGAGATCAGCGGTTGGCTCGACCGCATCCGTACCACCGATGCGTTTGCCAAGACCTATTACCACGGTGCCCTGCTGACGGAAAAATATCCGCATCTGCAGGCCTTGAAGACCGTAGCCGCCTGAAGCGCGGGCAACGACAGGAGAAGCATCATGCAGCACGTAACAATCGAACCGAAGCTCATCAGCACTGTTGCCGACGTCACACCGACGGTGCTTGCGGCGATGTCGCGCACGACCGATCCGCGGCTGAAGCGGATCATGGATTCCATGGTCCGGCACCTGCACGCCTTCATCATCGAGACGCAGCCGACCGAAGAGGAATTCGAGCAGGGCCTGCGCTGGATAGCAGCCCTTGGCCATCACACCAACGAAAGCAACAACGAGGTGGTGCTTGCCGCCGATGTCGTCGGTGCCTCGACCTTGATCGACTTGATCAACAATGACGGCATGCAAGGCGAGACCATGTCGGCGCTGCTCGGGCCGTTCTATCGCGGGCAGGCGCCGGATTGCGCCTGCGGCGACTGCATCGCCCGTTCCGAGACACCCGGACCAGTGCTCTATTTCAAGGGCAGGGTCACCGGCGTCAACGGCACGCCTATCGAAGGTGCGAAGCTCGATGTCTGGCAGGCGTCTCCCGTCGGGCTCTACGAAAACCAGGATACGGGCCAGGACGATTTCAACCTGCGCGGCGTGTTCCGCACGGATGCTAACGGCAGCTTCCACTTCACCTCGGTGAAGCCGGCCGGCTATCCGGTTCCGGTCGATGGTCCCGTCGGTGACCTCCTGCGGGCGCAGCAGCGCCACCCGATGCGCCCGGCGCATATCCATTTCATCGTCTCGGCGCCCGGCCACAAGACGCTGGTCACCCAGATCTTTTCGGACACGCACGATGCACTGGCGACCGACGTCGTCTTCGGCGCCAAGACCCAGATCATCGGTGATTTCGTCGAGCATACCCAACCGCATCCCGACCATCCGAACACGCCGCTGCCGTTCTACACCTGCGAGTACGAGTTCAAGCTGGTCGAGGGAGAGCCGACTTATCCCGTGCCGCCGATCTCCGGCAAGAAACATTGATAGGGCAGGAAATGAACATGTCGCAGGTTCTGAATGGCAAGGTCGCAGTGGTGGTCGGTGGTTCCGGCGGCATCGGGCAGGAAACCTGCCGGCTGCTCGCCGAAGCCGGTGCCCGTGTCGCTGTCGGCTACCGCTCCAGCAAGGAAAAGGCAGAGGCACTTGTCAAAAGCCTGCCGGGTGAGGGACATGCGGCCCTGCCGGTGTCGATCGAGGACACGCCGAGCATCGAGGCCTTTCGCGAGGCCGTGATCGCCCGGTTCGGACGGGCGGATATCCTGGTGAATACGGCGGGTGTCACACAGCCGGTGCCGCATGCCGATCTCGATGCGCTGACCGACGAACTGATCGATCAGATCTTCATCAACAACTGGCGCGGTGTGTTCTCGACTGTGCGGGCTTTCGCACCGGCCCTGAAGGCAAGCGGCGACGGATTGATCGTCAACGTCTCCTCGATCGCCGCCTTCACCGGGATAGGCTCCAACATCGCCTATTGCGGCGCCAAGGCCGGTCTCGACATCATGAGCAATTCGCTGGCTCGCGCACTGGCGCCACAGATCCGCGTCATGACGATCTCGCCAGGCATGGTGGATACCGATTTCGTTCCCGGCCGGGGTCAGGATTTCAAGGACAAGGCGGCCGCTGCGACGCCGCTGAAGCGGCTGACGACGACAACCGATGTCGCCGAGGCAATCCTTGCCTGCGCGACACATCTCAAATTCTCGACTGGCACGCGGATTGTCGTCGATGGGGGGAGGCACCTCTGATGCAGCCGAAAGTCATCATCACCTGCGCCGTCACGGGCAACCTCACCACCCGGGAAAACCATCCCGGCCTGCCGGTGACGCCGGAGGAAATCGCCAACTCCTGTCTCGAAGCCGCCGATGCCGGCGCCGCCGTCGTCCACATCCATGTCCGCGATCCAGAAACGGCCAAGCCGTCGATGGAACTCAAATACTATAGCGAAGTGATCGAGCGCATCCGGGCGAAGAATGACGCGGTGATCCTGAATGTCACCACCGGACCGGGCGGGCGCTATCATCCGAGCGACGAGAACCCGGCCGTTGCCGGGCCGCGCACGACGCTGATGCGGCCGGAGCGACGGGTGGAGCACATCGTCGCGTTGAAGCCGGATATCGCCACGCTCGACCTCAACACCATGACTTTCGGCGCCGAGGTGGTGATCAACACGCCTGCCAACGTGAAGATCATGGCCGACCTCATCAACGGCGCCGGCGTCAAGCCGGAGCTCGAAGTCTTCGACACCGGCGATATCCAGCTCGCTCATGATCTGCTGAAGGCCGGTGTTCTCACGTCGCCGGCGATGTTCACCATCGTCACCGGCGTCAAATACGGGCTACCGGCAACGCCGGATGCGATGGCATTGGCCGCACGCATGCTGCCACGCGATGCCGTGTGGACCGGCTTTGGCGTCGGCCGCATGTCGTTTCCGATGGCGGCGCAGTCCTATCTGCTCGGCGGCCATGTGCGGGTCGGGCTGGAGGACAATTCCTACATCGCCAAGGGCGTGCTTGCGAAAGGCAACGGCGAACTGGTCGAGCGCGCCCGCGACATTATCGAAAAGCTGGGTGGGCAGATTGCCGGCCCGTCGGAAGCGAGAAACATCCTGCAATTGAAGGCCTGAGTGGCCGGCGTACCCATGAAAGGACAAAGCCAATGAACATCCTGACAGAGACAAGGGCCGGCAAGGCGCTGCGTGTTTCGCAGGCATCCGCTGATCTCGACAATCTGCTCATTGACGTCGTCGATGTCAGCGTCCCGCGCCCCGGCCCCGGCCAGGTGCTGGTCGAAATCATCGCCGCCGGCGTCAATCCGAGCGACGTCAAAGCCTCGCTCGGCCATATGCCGCATGCCGTTTGGCCGCGCATTCCCGGACGCGATTTCGGCGGCATCGTCCGCGAGGGGCCAAAGCAGATGATCGGTCTGGAAATCTGGGGCGGCGGCGGCGAACTCGGCATCAGCCAGGACGGCAGCCACGCCAAATGGATGGTGCTCGACCAGAAGGCCGTGCGCGAGAAGCCTGCGAATTTCACCATGGAAGAGGCGGGATCGATCGGCGTGCCGTTCATCACCGCATACGAAGGCTTGCGGGAAGCCGGCGGCGTACAGCCGACCGATGTCGTCCTTGTCTGCGGCGGCAACGGCAAGGTCGGCCAGGCGGCGATCCAGCTCGCAACCATGGCCGGCGCCAAGGTTTTTGCCGTCGAATATAACGACCAGCCGCTGCAGGGGCACACCAATGCGCCGGTGACGATGCTGAACAGCAGCACCGACGACGTGGCGCAGATCGTCCGCGATCAGACCGGCGGCCACGGCGCGGACATCGTCTTCAATACCGTCGGCAGCCCCTATTTCGAGATCGCCAACAAGGCGATGGCGAAGCAGGCGCGGCAGATCTTCATCTCCACCTTCGACCGGGCCGTGCCCTTCGATATCTTCAATTTCTTCCGCGGCCGCCACAAATATATCGGCATCGACACGCTGGCACTGTCTTCCGTCGATGGCGCGCGCATCTTCGACCGGCTGAAGCCGAAATTCGAGGAAGGCCTTTTGAAGCCGTTCCCGATCAATCCGGCAACCTGCTACAGCCTTGCCGATGCAGCCAAGGCCTATGCCTCGGTGCTGCGTGGGACGCCGGATCGCGTTCTCCTGAAGCCGTAAAGGGCAGACGATGCAGGTTACCCGCTATCAGGAAGCGAAACCTTACGAAGCAGCAGAACATTACGACATGCGCTGCCTGCGCCTGCAGGGCAAGGAGGCGACGGAGACCGATACGATCTGGATCGGCCTGTCGCATCTCCTGCCCGGCGGGCACACCTCGCTCAAGGATGCGGCTGTCGAGAAAATCTATATCGTTATTGCCGGGGAGGTGACCGTGGAGACGCCCACCGAAACGACGACGTTAGGCTATCTCGATAGCTGCCGGCTTGCGCCCGGAGAGGCACGCGCGCTGGTGAACCGCACCAATGAGCCGGCGACGATCCTGCTCGCCATGCCTATCTGAGAGCTATCACATGAAAAGGATTTCATGCGGTTGACTGACGTTCCTGACATGCACGTCTCTGTCAAAGCCGACTGCGCCTTGGGGCAACACGCATTGCGCCGCTCTCGGTACTCACAGGCCTTGCGCAATATGCGGAGCTTTATGTGGGTGAATCGTTGGCTGGGCTACCTTTCGGTTCGCTTGCTGCCATCAATTTCATCAGTTGCTTGAATTCGCTGAGGCAGGATTTCGATCGATAGCAAACCCCAATGTGGCAGCTGATTGGTAATTGAGAGAGCAGGAAGCGACAAGACCTGATGACAATCACCATCAAGTATTGCACAAACCAAACGAGTGGAGACTTACGGTGCCGGATACGTCGCATGCCCCACCTCAATTCCTTTCGACTCCACCTGGATCCCAACGGCAGTGCCGACGGGCTAAACAGAGTCGTGACTGTTTGGCTCATCGCGCAACCGTAGGCCCAAGGTTCGTCGGATAATGGCGGTCGTGGCCGCGTCAGGAAGGTCAGGAAAGCTGCGGTCGGTACAATGTTAAACTACGCCAACATCATGGACATCATCGCCGATCCGATCATCCAGACTGGGGTGCTTGCGGCGGCGGGGGCCTTGGTTACGCGTGTTCTCCTGCGTGGCCATCCGACGCGTCGTCTTGTCGGTCAGCTGGCATTCTTTTTGGCCCTCACGACCCTGCTGCTCTATCACGACATTATTCCTTACAACCTCGGCCCTCCAAACGCGTCTACACTGCAGCGCATATTTATAGGGATCGCGAAGGTCATCTGGTGGATCAACGCTGCCTGGTCCCTCAACAGTATCGTTCGGGTTTTTCTGATCTTCGAACGGCAGCCTCGAGAGGGTCGACTTCTTCAGGATCTTGTTGTTGGCGTGATCTACGTCGGGGCAATCCTATCGGTCTTCGCCTACGTCTTCGACGCGCCCGTCGGAACCTTGATTGCCACTTCGGGCGCGGTCGCCATCATCCTCGGCCTTGCGCTGCAGAGCACCCTAAGCGACGTCTTTTCGGGCATAGCACTCAACCTGGCCAGACCTTACAGGATCGGCGACTGGCTCGAACTCAGCAACGGCATTGAAGGCAAGGTCGTTGAGACGAACTGGCGCGCGACGCATCTGCTCACAGGTGCAAACGACCTGGTGGTCGTTCCCAACAGCGATCTGGCAAAGGCGAGGCTGACCAATCTGAGCAGCCCGGAGCGAAGCCACGGCGTGACGCTCACAGTCCGGTTCCTGCCGAACACGGCGCCGTCCGCCATGATCGAGGTCATGCGCTCGGTTCTCCTTAGCAGCGATTCAACACTAGCCGAACCTGAACCTTCCGTTCAGGTGGTGTCTCTGGATGCAAGCGCGGTCCAACTGGAGCTGAGTTTCAGGGTCGCAGACATATCTGCAACTGCAAAGGCAAAAAGCGAAATCCTCGACCTGGTCTATCGTCATGCCAAGGCAACCGGATTGGCCCTCTCACTGCCGGAAGGCGCCGGCATTGCGCTCGCTGCATCGCATGCCGACGAACCGCTGTTCGGTCAGCACACGACGGCGCGGCGGCTCCTCGATGCCATCGCGCTGTTCGCATCAATGACTGAAGACGAGAAGGAAGCACTGGCATCGACAATGACCCGCCGGACCTTCCGCAAGGGCGAAATCTTGGCCGAGCAGGGCGCGGTATTGAAGTCGCTTATGATTGTGCGCAGCGGTGTCGCAGCGATCATCCGGCGCGATGGGGTGCGCGAGACGGAACTGGGGCGTCTGGCTCCCGGCGACTTTTTCGGTGAAGGCGGCTTTCTGACAGGTACCGGCGAGTCGGGAACGATCCAAGCCCTGACGTTCGTTGTCGTCTATGAAATCACGCAGGAAGGGCTCGCTCCCCTGATGCAGGACCGCCCGGCAATTGCCGACGAGTTGGCCCACCTTCTCTCGAAGCGGAACGCATCAGAGATGCTTCGGCTTGGGCAAAGCGACGGAGCCGCTGCCACAAGGACGATACCGCCCCTGCGGGCGCGCATCGGGCATCTGTTCGGTCTTTGACCTCGCGGGTCGATGGATTGCGGGGTGGAGGTCACGAACGGGGCGGCGAGCGAAAGGCAGACCGCGACCACCGCGATCTGGCACTTTGCCGGTGACATTCTGCCGGTGGAGTATTGGAGTGACCCGGCGGCGCGAAATCCGGTTCTCATTTTCGCATTCAGTCAACGGTTGCGAGATTTTGTCAGATTTGACCGTCTAGCGGCCATCGCCAGCTTCCTCCGACTCTGCCGCAGAAACAAACAAGCCGACGCAGATCAATCCAATTCAGCTGCGGCCGGTCTCGATAAGATCGCTGCTGCAAGCAATTTGAAACGCACGGAGATGGAAATGCTGAAGGGCTTTACCCTTCCCAAGTCGTTACTGCTCAGCCGACCCACGGTCCCGCTGCGTTCTTTCCCGAGGCGAGCAGCCGGATACCAGGACAAGCCGGTAGTCGGGGAGGGCGTTGATTTCCCGGAGGTCCACGGCGAAGAGTTGCACGCTCGAGGACCACACGTCTTGATGATCGATGGGACTAACCACGGCGCAGCGGCAAATCGAACTCGCTCTGGACCTGCCGCGCTTCTACAGCTTATGCTGATATTTCCGCTATCTGACAGGCATCGCTGGAACGGCGATCTGGGGCGACCGGAACCTGCTGCATTGAGATCGGCTGGGACAGGGAAAATACGATCGACAGGGCGCGTTGCGCGTCGCGGAGGGCGTTGCGATGAGTGAGCAGTTGCAGTCTCCCGAGGGTAGATCAGACACTCTTGAGGAACCACAGGGAGGCTCCGGGCTTGCGACAGGCAGCCCGCCGAGCTCTCACCCCTCACGGGCCGCTGCCATCATCGTCACCCTGACGGTAGCGGTGATCGTCGGCCTTTCGCTATGGTATCTCGTCCAGCCGCAGCCCTTGCTCGTCCAAGGGGAAGCGGACGCGACGCGCATCGATATCGCTGCCCGCGTCGACGGTCGCGTGGGCGAGCGTCCGGTGGCGCGCGGCGACAATGTCGCGGCTGGCCAGATACTGGTGGAGATCGACAACCCGCAGATCCTCAGCAAGTTCGAGGAAGCGGAAGCACAGAAAGCCGTCGCCGTCGCCGACCTTGCCCGCATTGATGCCGGCGTCCGGCAGGAGGTAGTGGTGCAGCGCAAGGCCGCGATCGCCTCGGCAGAGGCCAACCTGACGCTCGCCCAGCAAACCTATGATCGGGCGAACGAACTGGTGACCAAGGGCGCCGCCTCCGCCCAAACGCTCGACGAGGCGACCGCGTCGCTCGACGTGGCCCGGCGATCGCTCGAACAATCAAAACTTGCCTACGAAGAAGCCGTCGCCGGCTACACCAAGGAGGAGCGCGGCGTCGCGCAAGCCAATGTCGACAAGGCTGAGGCCGCGGTGACAACGCTGAACACCCAGGTCAGCGAAATGACCGTAAAGGCGCCGATCGGAGCCCAAGTCTATCAGATCGGTGCCGAACTGGGCGAATTTGTCTCGCCCGGCGTGCCGCTCCTGTCGCTCGTCGACCTCAGCGACGTGTGGTTGAGCTTCGATTTGCGGGAAGACCTCGTCAAGGGCCTGAAAGTCGGCGACAAGCTCGAGGTTCGCATTCCCGCCCTCGGCGATCGAATGGTACCGGTCGAGATCAGGACGATTGCGACGCGTGGCGAATATTCCGGCTGGCGGGCGACCCGCGCGACGGGCGATTTCGACCTCCGAACCTTCGAGGTGCGCGCCTATCCAACTGACAAGATTCCGGACTTGCGCCCCGGGATGAGCGCCTATCTCGAATGGAGGGGAGCACGCTGATGCCCGCGCCCGCTTCGCCCGGCCTGCTCACCGTGATGGCCCGCGAAGTGGCCTGGATATGGCGCGACCGCGTGGCGTTGTTGCTCGTCCTGGCCATCCCTTTGATCGCTTTCACCATATTGACGGCGACCTTCAGCAATGCCGTCGTCCGCAATTTGCGCGTCGACGTCGTCGACATGGATCACTCCGACACATCGATGAAGTTCGTCCATACGATCAACGCGGCCCCTTCCGTCGAGGTTGCGCGCCGTTCGTCCGATCTTGACGGGGCGATGCATTCGATCCGCTCGGGGGCGGCGATCGCCGCCGTCTACATTCCCGAAGCCTTTGAACGCGACATTCTTGCCGCCAAGCGTCCGCAAATCGTGATCTTCTATAACAAGCAGTATTTCTCGCCCGGGAATATCGCTTCAGGCGGGCTTCAGTCCTCGATCGCGGCGGCTGTCGCGACCTTGCCCAAACCGCCTGGCAGGAAGGCTGGATTCACGCCGGGTCCGCTCGTGACTGAGCAGTATGTGCTCACCAATCCCGCCCTCAATTACGTCCAGTTTCTGCTCAGAGCCATATTGCCCACGGTGCTCCATGTTCTCACCGCGGTTGCCGGAGGCTACGCGGTCGGCTCCGAATTCGGTTCAAGAAGCGTCCGGGAATGGCTTGCTGCTGCCGGCGGCGGCCCGCTCACGGCGCTGGTCGGCAAGCTTGCTCCCTACTTCGGGATTTTCATTCTGCTGATGGTCGTCGGGCTGGGTATCATCCATGGCCTCAACCAGATTCCCTTCCGGGGTGACTCCATTTTGATGGGCGCCTCGGCCATACTGCTCGTGATCGCCTACCTTTCGCTCGGATCGCTGCTGCAGCTTCTGGTGAGGAACTTGCCGCTTGGGCTGTCGTTGACCGGCGTCATCTGCTCACCCTCCTTTGGATTTGCGGGCGTCGGCTTCCCGGTCCTCGCAATGGGAGGCTTTGCACGGGTCTGGGGCGATATGCTGCCGCTACGCTGGTATATCCAGATCCTGTTCGATCAGGCCGCCCGCGGCGTGCCGGCTTATGATTCGGTAAATCCGTTCATGGCCCTCGCGGCGCTGGCCGCTGCCTATTTCGGTCTTTCCTGGCTAAGGCTGATCGCCATCGCAGGCAGTCCCGACAAAATACCAGAGAGAGCGGCTCCGCCGGCGGCAGCGCCACCAGGGATCGTCGGGGCATTTGCCACGGAGTACAAACGCGTGCTTGGTGACAGTGCCGTCTTCGGCCTCATCGTGCTCGCCCCGATCATCTACGGCCTGCTCTATCCGCAACCTTATCTCGGCCAACTGGTTCGCAAGATTCCGGTGGCGGTCGTCGACGACGATTCGTCCAACCTCAGCCGGACCCTGATACAAATGCTCGACGCCGACGAGGCGACACGGGTTGTGGCACGCCCCAACACGCTTGAAGCGGCGCAGGCCGCGCTCGCCCGACGCGAGGTGTTCGGTATTGTCGGCATTCCGGCGGGAACAGAGCGGGACGTTTTGAAGGGCGAGAGCGCCAGACTGCCGATCTACGTCGATTCCGCCTATTTCCTGCTCTACAATCGCACCCTGCAGGGGATTTCGGAAGCGGCGGCGGTTGTCTCGGCCGATCTCGCCGCCGGCAGCGCCCGGGCGGATGGCAGCCTGCGCCGCGCCGCACTCGTCAAGAGTTCGCCGGTCGAAATCCTCAATCAGCCGCTCTTCAATCCGACCGGCGGCTACGCGAGCTATATTGTGCCCGCGGCATTTATCCTCATCCTGCAGCAGACCCTGCTGATGGGTGCCGCGACGCTCGGCGGTGTCGCCTTCGAGCAGGGCGGACATCAGGCGCGCCGTGGTCGCGGCAGGCCTACGGCGGTGATCGGCCAGGCGCTCGCACACCTGCTACTCGTGCTACCCGGCTTTGCGCTCTACTTGATCATTTTGCCGCACATTTATGGGTTCTCGACCAACGGACGCTTCCCGGACATGCTGGCGCTTGCCATCCCTTTCATCCTGTCGGTGAGCTTCCTTGGGCAATTCGTCGGCTCGTGGTTCAAGCGCCGCGAGACGGCGGTGCTGTTGTTCATCGCCATCAGCCTGCCGCTCTTTTTCCAGGTCGGCGTCGCCTGGCCACTTGAGGCGATACCCAACGCGGTCCGCATCGCAAGCCAGGTGCTGCCGAGTACTTCGGCCATCGACGGTCTGGTGCGCGTCAATCAGATGGGAGCGTCGCTGACAGATGTGTGGAGCAACTGGCAGAGGCTGTGGACACTAGCCATCATATACGCGGTACTCGCTATGGTGTCGGCGTGGTGGTCAGTGGGGAGGCAACGATGAAGACTAGAGCGTTTCACCTGCTCGCGCCGCGTGCAGGGACATTCTTCCTGACGATATCGATCGTCGCGGCCACAATCGGCGGCGGTGCCGCGGCCCTCGCCGGGGAGACCGGCGTAACGAGCGCCGATGTGCCCGGTATGGTCCAGCGCACGGAAATCCGCATCGCGCCGGAAGTCAGCGGGCGGCTCCTCAGCGTTGCCGTTCAGCCGGGGCAACACGTCAAGAAGGGCGACGTGCTGGCGACGCTGGACAGCCCGGAACTGGCGGCAGCGCTCGGCGAGGCGAAGGCGGCTGCGGCCAGTGCCAAGGCTGACCGGGATCACGTCTATGCCGGTGTCCGCGCGGAAGAAGTTGCCATGGCCGAGCAATCCGTGGAGACCGCCAAAGCGAACCTGCTTCTCGCCCAGCAGCAGAACACTCGCGCCGCCTCCCTTGCGGCTAAGGGTTCCGGCAGCCGGCAATTGCTCGACGACACGACTGCGCAGCTCGGCAAGGCACAGGCCGACCTCGATCTGAAGCGAGCGCAGTTGACGGAGGCAAGCGCCGGATCGACGAAGGAGGAACTCGCACTGGCCGACGCCAAGGTGGCGGCCGCGCACGCCGCTGTGAACGAGGCGCAGATCGCGTTCGACAAGACAATGCTGAAAGCGCCCACCGATGCCACCGTTACCATCCAGGTGGCGGAACCGGGAGAAGCCCTGTCGCCGGGCGCCCCTGTCATGACGATCGAGCCCGATGGCCAGAGATGGTTTGCCTTCACGCTCCGCGAAGATGCCCTGAAGGACCTGACGATCGGCAAGACAGTCGCGCTGCGGGCGAGCGACGGACGCAGCATCAATGCCCGCGTCAGCGAACTCAGGCCGCTTGGCGAATTTGCCACCTGGCGCGCCGCAAGGGCGGTCGGCGACCACGATCTCAACAGTTTCTGGCTGCGTCTCGATCCAACTGCCGGCGACCAGGGCCTGGAACCTGGCATGACTGTCTGGCTGCCTTGACAGGCGGGGGTTTCATACCAGCGGCATCGGTGTTTGACACGTTTGGTCTGCCCAAGAAGCAACGAGTCTAACTCGTTGCAGTCTGCTCGCTATCGCCGTCGCCGACAACGACCTCGATATCGTCGACAAGTGTTGCCGAGCCTGGAGCCTCTTCGCAAACGACAAGCACGCCGTCGCTTCACGCAATTGCGCACAGGTCAATCCCTAGCGCGGTTGGCATAGCGCATTAACAATTCAGAACGCCTCTTAACAAGCCAATCACGGCCCGTTGAACCATGGTCACCCGTGTCCGACTTCGGGCACGGATTTGGCGAGGTTTGATATGGAAAGACCATACAGCGAGGATGGCGATGTTTCGTTTCCAAACGATATCGAGTTTGGTTCCCTGGCAACCAGTCTCACGCTGCTCCTTGAAGCCGCCCAAACCGAGATTGAGCATGATCGCGAGGCGGCAAAGACATCGCTGGCCACCGCGTCATCCATCCTCCAGTCGGAGATCAAGCGCCGTTCACGCACGAAGGGCTCCCGAACGGGTGGACTGGCGGGTTGGCAGATAGCGTGTGTTCGATCGTTCATCGACAGCAACCTGCATCGGGCCATTCACGCGAGTGACCTCAGTGCCATCGCGCGGCGAAGCACGGCGCACTTCTCACGCTCGTTCAAACAGGCATTCGGAGAACCGCCGCATGCCTACGTCGTGAGGCGGCGGATCGAGGAAGCCTGTCACCTGATGCTGACCAGCCGTGCTTCGCTGAGCGAAATCGCTCTGAGCGTCGGATTTGTTGACCAACCCCATTTGTGCAAGCACTTCAGGCAGGCGCTTGGGCAAAGCCCGGCGAACTGGCGGCGTGAACGCGAGACCGCAGGCGCCCCGCCAGCTTCCATGGGCGCGCGGCCTGGATCGGAATGCAAAGGTTTTGATTGACTGTCAATTTGGCCAGATGCTTATTGCGCCAGACGGACGACGAGCCTGTCGCCCAGGTTTTGGCGGAGCCTGTCATGGCAGTTAAACAGCCAGGCGCACGCAGTGCAGCCAGGGTTCTGTTCGGACCATTCGAGTTGAACCTGAGTGAGCGTTCTCTCAAGAAGGTGGACGAAGTGATTCCGCTCGGGGCGAGGGCGTTTGACATCCTCGCGACCCTCATCGATCGAGCGGGCGAGGTCGTCAGCAAGCACGAACTGATTGCCAAGGTGTGGCCGGAGGTGATTGTCGAAGAAGGCAGCCTGCGTGTTCATTTGTCGGCGTTGCGCAAAGCCTTGGGCGACGGACAGCTCGGTCGCAAATATATCACGAACGTGCAGGGGCGCGGCTACTCTTTTGTGGCGCCTGTGGAGCGCCAGGAAGCCGAGGGTCTGCAGACGAATTCGCTTGATCGAGGTTCGAACCTGCCGGCCCCGCTCGGCGGGATGATTGGCCGCGACGACGTGGTTCTCCAGATCCGCGGCCGCCTCGGGGCAGAGCGGTTGATCACCATCATGGGCGCAGGCGGCATCGGCAAGACGACCGTTGCCTTGGCCGTTGGACATGCTGCGTTGACCGACTTTTCGGGCGCGGTGTTTTTCCTCGATCTTTCCGTGCTGAGGAGCAAGGATCAGGTCCTCGCTGCCATAGCTTCCGCGGTGGGGTTTGTTGCACAGCTTGGCGATCCCGAAGAGGCATTGTTGGAGTTTCTGGGCTCCCGAAGGGCTCTCCTTATCCTGGACAGCTGCGAGCATCTCATCGAACAAACCGCGGAGATCGCCGATCGCATATGTCAACGCGCGTCGGACGTCTGCTTGCTCGCCACCAGCAGGGAGGCATTGCAGACCCCTGGCGAGCGCGTATTCCGGCTTCAGCCCCTGGATTGCCCGCCCGAGCAGCCCGGGCAGACTGCGGATGAGGTTCTTTCCTATCCGGCTGCACAGCTGTTCATGGAGCGGGTCAGCGCGCGGGGCGTTGATCTTGCCCTCGGCTCGGACGATCCCCCACTTGTGGCCGAGTTATGCCGCAGGCTCGATGGCATCCCGCTGGCGATCGAACTTGCCGCCAGAACGGCTGCAATCTTCGGCGTCCGGGATACTGCGGTAAGGCTGGCCTCGCACCTCGACCTGCAGAAACTCGGTCGACGCACAGCAAATCGGCGGCATCGGACGCTGAGAGCGGCGCTGGATTGGAGCCACGACCTCCTTTCCGAAGTAGAGCGCACTGTTCTGCGGAGCGTGGCGATCTTCGTGGGGCGCTTCACGCTGGAGGCGGCACTGGCGGTGGCGGACCAAGAGGGTACAAGCCGGCCAGACATCGCCGACGTGGTGGGTAGTCTCGTCGAGAAGTCGCTGATCGAAGTCCGCATCGACCCGCAGGGAGCATCCTATCGACTGCTCGATATGACGCGTTCCTATGCCTTGGAAAAGCTGGTCGCAAGCGGTGAGCATGACGCGATTGCGACCCGGCACGTGAACTATTCAATCCAGCTGCTGGAGGCCAACAGCGCCACCCCGAACAATACGCAGCTCGTGAAAGATTATCTCGGAAGTGTCCGTGCCGCGCTCGAGTGGAGCTTCGGTACGGGCGGAAGTGACGCGTTGGCCATCAGACTGGCAGCGGCTGCCGGGCCATTATTTTTGTCCATGCCGCTTCTCGCCGAGTGTCGAAGCTGGATGGAAAAGGCGATCGATCGAATATCCCCTCAGTGCGATCTGCGACATCAGATGGAAGTTCACGCCTCCTTTGCCTTGGCGTTGATGTTAACCGAAGGAAACAGCGAGAAGGTCCGCGCTGCTTTCTATACTGCGCTTGGTTTTGCCGAGCGGTGCGACGATGTTTGTCAGCAATTGCGTCTGCTCAGCGGTCTCTCGATGTATTTTCTGCATCTCGCCGACGCCGCCGGCGCCCACGACGTTGCCTCTCGCGGCGAGGCAGTCGCAACGAAAACCGGGAATTGGGAGGATGCAGCCATTGCCAATTGCATGCTCGGAACGGCGTACTATCTTTCTGGCGACCAACTAACGGCACAAAAACATCTCGAAAAAGCGTTGCGCGACTTGCCCGACGAGGCGCCGTCAATAGCCAGCCAGTACATGTTCGACCCGCGATCCCAGTCGCTTATGTGCCTTACCCGCTCACATTGGTTGACCGGCAACCTCGACAGAGCCGTGCGCTATGCCGAAACGACCATCGAGGAGGCGGACAGGTCGGAGCATCCGATCACACTGATCAGCGCACTCGGCATGATGATGTCGCTGTATTTCTGGATCGACGATTTGCTGCAGGTCGAGCGTAATATCGTCAAGTTCGAGCGCATCTCCGAGAAGACATTGTTCGGCCCGTATCGCGCAGTCGCATCGGGGCTAAAGGGCCTGTACTTGCTACGCACTGACCGCACATTGGAGGGAATGCGGTATTTGCGCGACACCCTGAAGAGGCTCGCCGTTCGACGATACAAGATGCTGGTGTCGGACTTCGCCGCGGAGCTGGCCATCTGCCTGGCAAAACAAAACGACCGTGCTGAAGCGCTAACTCTCGTCGACGGGGTGATTGCCAGCTATACCGAAGTCAACATGGTCATCCACCTGCCGGCGCTTTTTCTGACGAAAGCCCTGGTGTTCGTCCAAGGGGACACGCCCGATCTCAAGTCAGCTGAAGAGTATTTTGAGAAGGCGATGGCCCTGGCTCGGAAGCAATCGGCACTTTCGTATGAATTGAGAGCAGCATTGCAGCTCGCTCGGATCTGGATCGTTAAGGGTGAGGTCGAAAGAGCTCGCGATCTGATCGGACCCATCTACAGCCGGTTCTCCGAAGGTTTTGGAACCCCTGATCTCATTCAGGCGCGGGAAATGCTTAACACTCCCTGACACGTGCGCCGATTGCAACACGTTGTTGCTTGCCAGCTTCGATGGGAGCTTCCATGCCAACAGCATGTCCAGGAAGCATGCGCCGCATGTCGGCTTCGAGGACGGGGATGCGGGCATCCTTGACGCCAACCGTTTGTATCTGTTTCTCCCGTCACCCAATTGCGAAAGACCGAGACCGGGCGTCTAGGTGGCCCTTCGGTGAAGACGGTTTCCATGCCTGTCCGATGCCAAGTGGCGTCGATCAGTTCACTTTCCCGATCATATCGTCGATGCGGGAGCGGCGTGGCGGACGATGGGGGCGACCTCGCTGCCGAGCAGTTGGATCGACCGCTTCATCGCCTCATGCTCCAGAGACGCCGAACTCATCTGGAAGGTGATGCGCGATACACCGCCGAGCGCCTCGCTGGCTGCCAGCATCTTGGCCGCGACGGTCTCGGGATCGCCGATGAGAAAAGCCCCGTGAGGACCGCACATTGCCTCGAACTGGGCACGCGTCGCCGGAGACCAGCCACGCTCGCGGCCGATTTCGGTGAACATATACTGCCATCCGGGGAAGAAGGCGTCCTTGGCTTCCTTGTCCGTTGCCCCGACGAAACCGATGGCGTGAATCCCGACCTTCAGCCGCTCGGGAGGATAACCCATCTGCAGCCCGGTTTGGCGATAGAGATCGACCAGCGGGCGGAACCGACGAAACTCACCGCCGATGATGGCGACCATCAGCGGAAGGCCGAGCGCTCCGGCGCGAGCGAAGGACTGCGGCGTCCCACCAACACCGAGCCAGACAGGCATCTCTTCCTGATGAGGCCTTGGATAGATGCCCTGACCGCTCAGTGCCGGTCGGTAACGCCCGGACCAGTGGACATGCGTGCTATCGCGAAGTTTCAGGAACAGATCGAGCTTCTCGGCAAAGAGAGCGTCATAGTCTTCTCGGGCAAGCCCAAACAGAGGGTAGGCTTCGCCGAAGGACCCACGTCCCACAACGATTTCGGCACGCCCCTTGGCGATCAGGTCGAGGGTTGCGAATTGCTGGAAGACGCGCACCGGGTCGGCGGCGCTCAGAACGGTGACAGCACTCGTCAGTCGGATGGTTTTCGTGCGCGCGGCAGCGGCAGCGAGAATGATCGCTGGCGCCGAATCCAGGAACTCCTGGCGGTGATGCTCGCCAACGCCGAAGACATCGAGCCCGACTTGATCCGCAACCTCCACTTCTTCCAGAAGGTTGGCAATCCGTTCGGTTGGCGATGGGATCTTGCCGGTTGAGGGATCGGGCAAAATCGCCGCGAAACTATCGATACCGATTTCCATGATTGGCTGCTTCCCTATTCCATCTGTCCGACAATGACGAGCACCAGCTCGGCATCGGTCACGGCGCGGACCTTGATCGACCGCTCGTTGCGCACGGCAACCCCTTCGCGCGCTGCGACGCTGACGCCATTGACGTCGACTGTCCCGACCGCGGGAACCAGATAGCCGGCCTGGCCCTCGGCCAGGGAGATGTCCAAGACGCCGCCGGCGACCAGCAGTGCGCCGTAGACGTCCGCGTCAGCGTCGATGGGCAGGGCCTCGTCGAGCGACCGGCCGCTCGCGAGCGGTACGAGCCGCCCGGCCCGATCGGCGCGCGGAAAGGGCTTCGATCCCCATCGCGGCGTTCCGCCGCCTTTGCGGGGCTTGATCCAAATCTGAAAGATCCGGGTGACGACCTGTTCGTCGTTTCGCTCGGAATGCTCAATCCCTGCTCCAGCGCTCATCACCTGAACGTCGCCGGCGTGCGTCCTGCCACGATTTCCAAGGCTGTCTTCGTGGGTGATCACGCCTTCGCGGACGTAGGTGACGATCTCGACGTCCTCGTGCCGATGCAACGGAAATCCCGAGTGCGGTGCCAATTCGTCATCGTTCCAGACGTAGAGAACACCGAGCGGACCGTGGCCGGGATTTCCATAGCGACCGAGCGCAAAATGATGTTTTGCCGCCAGCCGGTCGGATAGCGTGCCGCCGATCTCGGCGAGGGGGCGATGCTCGATCATAGCTTGGACCTTGCGGGGGGGTGAAGTTGGGACTGGGGAGTGAAGCCGGGCTGCAGCGTGGATTTAACTAGAGCGGGCACAGCAACCTCCTTGCTCGTGCCCGCTCTCTCATTGCGCTGCCGCCATTATCCAGGCACTGAGAACCGTTATGCCGCCTGCGCCTTGAGGCGGCTTGTGTCGAGACTAAGCGACGTGGCGCCGATCGCCGCGATCTGCAGCAGCCCGCCTGTGACCATGATATTCTTGAGGAAGTGGATCATCGTGTTCTGATCGGCAAAGTTATTGTGGAAGAAGATGGCTGCGGCGATGGTGAACACCGCCAGCAAGGCGGCTGTCAGGCGGGTCTGGAAGCCGACCAGGAGCATGAGACCGCCGCCGATCTCCGCGGCCAGTGCGATGACGTATCCGAGGGTTGGAAGCGGCAGGCCGACGGAGCCTATGTAGCCGATCGTTGCGGCAGGCGCGGCGAGCTTGCTGAGGCCGCTCATCAGGAAAATGATTGCAATCAGAATGCGACCGACTGCGGCGATGGTAGGAGCATATTTTTCCATTGAACTGTCTTTCGTCGGGGTGGACTGAAGGGAAGGTCAGGCGGCGATCGCAGCGATTTCTGCCTTTGCCTTGGCGATTGCCGCGGCTTTGACGTCTTCGCCAAGATTGACGCCTTCGGCGCGCACGACGGTCACATCCGTCAGGCCAATGAAGCCGAGCACGCTAAGGAGGTAGGTCTCGTGATGTTCGAACACGGCGGCAGGGCTTTCGCCGGTGTAGACGCCGCCGCGAGAGGAGGCGATGAACACCTTCTTGCTTTTCGGCAGAAGGCCTTCCGGCCCGTTTGCGCCATATTGGAAGGTCCGTCCGGCAACGCAGACCCGATCGATCCACGCCTTGAGCTGGCTGGGGATCGAAAAGTTATACATGGGAGCACCGATGACGATGACGTCAGCGGCGAAGAGATCGTCGATATAAGCGCTGCCGGTTGCCAAATCCGCTCCCAGCGCAGGGGTGGTCACCGGGCCGCCCTGGAACACAGCCATGTGCTGATCGGACAGATGCAAGGCTGCATCTACGACCAGGTCGCGATAGATCACCTTCGAAGCGGGGTGCAATGCTTGTTGCCGCGCCACGATGGCAGCAGACAGCGAACGACTGACGGAATAACCGCCAAGAATGCTGGAATCGATATGCAGAATGGTCATGGAAGCAACCTCCGGGGGGTTCCTGGGTGGTGTTGATGATCGGCGTGACAGAATTTTTTTGAAGACGTTGAACATGAGCAATGATGTCTCATATCCAAGGCCGACTGAATAGCCGGTATATTTCGACGTATTCCATCGGTAATACCGATGGAATACGGAGTGCGGCCTGGCTATGATCTGCTGCCGATAATGGCCCCGGGCGCGAACACCTTGTCCAACGCGGCCAAATCCTCGGGACTGAAGCTGATGTCGAACGCACTGAGGTTTTCAATCAAATGGGACCGCCGGCTCATGCCGAGCAGCGCAACGATGTCGTCGCCACGCGACAACATCCAGGCGATTGCCAGCTGAGCGGGCGTCCGGCCTTTCGTTGCCGCCATATCTTCAAGGAATTGGACAGTCTTGAGGTTCTTCCGCAAGGTCTCGCCTCGAACCCGGGGAAAGGACGCGGCGAGGGCGGGATCCACCACCTGTTTGCCCATGGCACCGGCGAGAAGGCCTTGAGTGACGACACCGTAAGCGACCACGCCGACCCCCAGTTCGCGTGCGACTGGCAGCACCGCGCGTTCGATGAACCGACTTGCCAGCGAATATTCGATTTCGAGCGCTGCGACCGGGTGGGTGGCGTGCGCTTTGCGGAGTTGGTCGGCATTGACTTCGGACACGCCGAGATAGCGCACCTTGCCTTCGCGGATCAGGTCGGCCACCGCACCGATGGTCTCTTCATAGGGAACAGAGGGGTCGACGCGGGCGGGCTGATAGAGATCAATGTGATCGACGCCGAGGCGCAGCAGCGAGTAGGCCGCATAGTTCTTTATCGAACTCGGCCGCCCATCCATGCCGAGGATCGTTCCCGCATGGGTCCGCTGGATACCGCACTTCACGCTGAGAAAGGCTTGATCGCGCCGGCGGCGGATCGCCTCGGCGACAAGGGTTTCATTGTGGCCCATACCATAGAAGTCGCCGGTGTTGAGCAGGGTCATTCCGGCATCCAGCGCCGCCTCGATGGTCGCGACGCTTTCCCTGTCGCGGTCACCGTGAGACGGCGGTTGCGGCCCGCCCATGATGTTCGACATCCGCATGCAGCCAAGACCGATAGCGGACACCAGTGGGCCGTTTTGCCCGAGCCGTCTCGTCTGCATCGGTTATTCCTCCTGTGAATGACATCTGGTCCGCACCGTGGTTAGGCGACTAGCCCGGACAGCGACCGCACCTTGCCATTCTCGGCAATAATCGGCATAGTTGTCATATTTCGATATTTACCATCTGCATGGCCGATAGATTGGATGATGTGATGTTGGATGGCGTATCTCTTGATCAACTCCGGACGTTCATCACTGCTGTCGACGAAGGTAGTTTCTCGGCTGCCGCGCGGAAGTTACGACGCGCCCAATCGGTCGTTAGCGATTTGGTCAGCGGCCTTGAGGCACAGATTGGTGTGCCACTCTTCGACCGCTCGGGGCGCTACCCGAAACTGACACCATCGGGCACCGTCCTGCTTGCCGACGCTCGCGGCATCGTCTCCGGTGTTGATTTCATGAAAGCGCGAGCGAAGGGAATAGCGTCCGGCCTTGAGCCGGAGCTCTCAGTGGTGGTGGATGTCTTCTTCCCGATCGAAGCCATCACCGAGGCGGCAAAGGCCTTTCGCGAGACTTTCCCGGGAACTCCGCTTCGCCTGTTTGTCGAAGCGCTTGGAGGCGCCTATCAACCGGTTTTGAGCGGAAGCGCCAGCATCGGGATCGTCGGCTCGTTACCCATCATGCCGCCGTCGCTGACGCCAGAACGGTTGACCGGCGTGGCACTTATAATGGTCGCAGCGCAAGATCACCCGCTTGCTCAATTCGAAGGAACGATTCCAAAATCGGAATTGGCCAAACATGTCCAACTCGTTCTCACCGACAGGTCCGAGCTGTCAGCGGGCCGCGAACTCGGCGTGATGTCGTCGTCGACATGGCGCCTCGCTGATCTTTTCGCAAAGCACGCCTTTCTTCTCAACGGGCTGGGCTGGGGCGGCATGCCGCTGCACACCGTCCAACTCGATATCGCCGACGGCCGTTTGGTGGAACTGTCGATCGAGGACGTGCCGCCGGGCGGTCTCAACTTGCCGATGTTTGCCGTGTATCCGACATCTGCGCCTCCGGGTCCTGCAGGCCGTTGGCTTGTCGAGCGGCTTAAGCAGTGCCCGAGCAAACTGGGAACTTCGAGTTGAATTTCGCCCGATAGCCCGTTCGTTTTAGCGAGTCCATTGCAGAGTTTAATCTGCAGTTAGAAATCGGGCATTTACCGCGCTTGCATATCAAGCGCTAAGAGGCGGCTGCTATTAGCTGAGGTGGCACATGACACCCCAGCCAATAGCGATCCTTGATTCGGCGCGAAACAGTTGACGTCAGATCCTGATGAAATTAACTCCAGCAAGTGAACCGAACGGCAGCGAGGCCAGCGGCCCGCCTACGTCGAGTGGGCCAAGATCGACCGGAAAATAGCCGGTCTGTTCAAAGAGCTTGCGAACCTCGGCCTTCGCGTCGACATCGTCGCCAGAGTAGAAGAGGACACGCTGGCCGCCGGAGACCGCCGGCTCCGCCAGAACCTGAGCGTCGAAATGATTGAACGCTTTGACGACACGCGCGCCCGGAGCAAAGTCGCGGAACACTGTGCTGGAATGCTTGCCGCCGAGATCGATCGCCTTGATGCCGTAGGCGGCGAGCGGATTGCTGGGATCCTTTGCTTCTGGCGAGCCGGGATCAAGGAATGCGACAGGATTGGTGCAGTCAATGGCGATCCGGCCGTTCCACGCCGGCAGCCCGCCCAGCGCGGTTTCGAGATCGACCCAACGCACCGCAACCAGGACAATATCGGCGCTTGCAGCGTCCTCGACCGTGCCAGCCTTAATGAAAGGGCCAAGCTCCTCAATGAGCCCTGACAGCGACTCCGGACCACGACTATTTGCGATGGTTGCCGAAAGTCCGCTTTTTGCCAGCAGCCGGGCCATGTTGGACCCAAGCGCGCCTGCTCCGATAATCCCAATGCTCATTCTTTGCTCCTATTGATGTTGGGGCAGGGTTGCTCCGGAACGGCGGCGCCCAACAAGACCTGCCACCCCGTTTTGCTCTGTGAGAGAGCGAGCTAAAATAGTTATGTGTCGGCGACATAGTGACATTTAAGGCAAAAAATACGTCACCACTCTAATGGCATCTTAAACTTCCCGAGACGCTCCACTTCCATGGCAATGTCGGCGACCGTGACCTTTGCCAATTCATCTTCGAGCGCCTTGCGCGCTAGCGTCAAGGTCGGCTGGATGGCCTCCAGAATGTTGCCGCCGACCGCGCAACTCTCACAGGGTGGTGTTCGGTGCAGCGAAAACAATTCGGTATCTTCGACGGCCTCATAAACGTCCAGTAGCCGGATCTTTTCCGCCGCTCTTGCCAAAAGTGCCCCACCACCCGCGCCGAGCTGCGACCGGGTGAGGCCGGCATCGCTCAGGCGCGACAGCAGCCCCCGGATGACAACCGGGCTGGTATTGGCGGAATAGGCAACGTCTTCCGAACGCAGCGGCTTGCCGCCGCTGACCGCAAGTGCGGCAAGCGCGTGAACTGCGACGGCAAAGCGTGTACTGGTTGGCATGACAAAATCCGATAGTGTGTCGCCGCTATTATTACATATTCTCGATACTGTCAAATGGGGCTCTTGCTGTCGCTTGACAGTTAAACGGGGTCTTCTTCACTTTGTGTGGTGAGATTATCGTGCGAGCGCGTGAAGCGCTTTTCAGGCGATGAGCATCACCTAGACGTCAGCGCTCTACGCACGAGCGTGCCGAAGACACGGAAGAAATCCGGCACAGGCGTACTCCCCGCCGCAGAACTCTCCAAGAAGAATGCACCGGCCGAAGCCATATTCCCACTCGTGTTTCATTCCGAGAAATCGGGACAATCGAGCAGGAGAACGAGGATGGCAGCAATCGCAACCATGGAAGACAAGAAGGCAAAGCCTTTGCCGGCGCCAAACAGCGACTTCTACCAGCTTGTCGATGTTCTGACCCCTGATGAGTTGGCGGTGGTCAAGAAGGTGCGAGCCTACATGGAGACCAATGTTCAGCCGATTATCAACAAGTACTGGTCCAACGACGCGTTTCCTTTCGAGCTGCTGCCTTCCTTCAAGGAGCTTGGAATCGGCGGCCTCGGGTACGAGGGCTACGGTTGCGCCGGTGGAAGCCAGAAGCTTTTCGGCTTCGTTGCCATGGAGTTGGCCCGCGTCGATGCCTCGTTCTGCACCTTCTTCGGCGTGCACAGCGGCTTGGCAATGGGCTCGATCTATCTCGATGGATCGGAGGAGCAGAAGCAGAAATGGCTGCCTCCAATGGCCCGTTGGGAAAAGATCGGCTGCTTCGGCCTCACCGAGCCGCTGGTCGGTTCGGGCACGAGCGGTGGGCTGACCACCACCGCCAAGCGCGAAGGCGACACGTGGGTAATCAATGGCGAAAAACGCTGGATCGGTAACGCGACATGGTGCGACGTTTCGATCATCTGGGCGCGCGACCTCGCCGACAACCAGGTGAAGGGTTTCATCGTCGAGAACAAGTCGACGCCGGGATTCAGCGTCGAGAAAATCGAGCACAAGATCGCGCTCAAGGTCGTCCAGAACGGCGTCATAACGCTGAAGGATGTCCGGATATCGGAAGAAAACCGGCTGCAGAGCGGCAATTCGTTCCGCGATACCGCACGGGTGCTGCGGATGACGCGGTACATGGTTGGCTGGGCCTCGACCGGGATTCAAATGGGAGCCTTCGAGGCAACACTGAAATACACGCAGGAGCGTCTGCAGTTCGGCAAGCCGATCGCTTCGTTCCAGATGGTGCAGGATATCCTCGCCAAGATGCTCGCCAACGTGACCGCCTGCCAGTGCCTGATGGTCCGTCTGGCGCAGATGGATGACGAAGGCAAGCTTGCCGACCATCACGCCTCATTGGCGAAGGCGTTCTGCACGGCAAAGTCACGCGAGACCGTGGCGTGGGGCCGCGAACTGCTCGGCGGTAACGGCATCGTCGCCGACTACAATCTCGCACGCTTCTTCGCGGACGCCGAAGCGCTCTACTCATACGAAGGCACCTATCAGATGCAGAATCTGATCGTGGGCAAAGCCATTACCGGGATCGGCGCATTCCTGTGAGCCCTCACCTTGCTCCCCCTTCCTAACAGGAGATTCATCATCATGACTTCGGAAAGCGCGGGCCTCACGCTCGCAAACGTCCTCTATGGGAAGACGGGCAGCATCGCCTACATCACCGTCAATCGCCCGAAAGTCCTCAACGCCCTGAATACGCCGACATGGTCGGACTTGAGAACGGCCTTCGAAGATGCCCGGGACGACGACGCGGTGCGCGGCGTCATCCTGACAGGCGCCGGAGACAAGGCTTTTATCGCTGGCGCCGACATCAGCGAACTCTCCGAGGTTTCGGCGTTCGAGGCTGAGCGGTCCAGCCGCTTTGGGCAGGAGGTGCTCGATCTCATCGAGAACCTCGGCAAGCCGGTGATTGCCGCCGTGAACGGCTTCGCGCTCGGCGGGGGCTGCGAGACGGCGATGGCCTGCACCATCAGGATCGCGGTGGAGTCGGCGAAGTTTGGCCAGCCGGAAGTTTCGCTTGGTCTCGTCCCGGGCGGCGGCGGAACGCAGCGTCTCCCGCGACTGGTCGGCAAAGGGCGGGCTCTTCAACTCATCCTCTCAGGCGAGATGATCACAGCGCAGGAGGCCTATCGCATCGGCCTGGTCAACGAGATCGTTCCGGCCGCCGGTCTGATCCAGCGCGCCGAGGCAATCCTCATGAAAATCGCCTCCAATGCTCCCATTGCCGTCAAGTTTGCGCTCGAGGCGGCAAACAAGGGGATGGAGACAAGCCAGAGCGGAGGCCTGCTGCTCGAGGCCTCCTACTTCGGGCTGTGCGCCGCAACCGAGGACAAGAAGGAGGGCACGTCCGCCTTCCTCGAAAAGCGTGCACCACAGTTCCGCGGACGGTGACCCCGACGCACACGGCAATTCAGAAAGGACAACCCATGGCAGATGACAATATTTTCTCCGGACTGAAGGTGGTGGACTTGGCGAGCTTCATCGCGGGTCCGGGCGCGGCAGTGATCCTGTCCGATTTCGGCGCTGATGTGATCAAGGTCGAGCCGCCAACCGGCGACACCTGGCGAATTGGGTACAAGATTCCGCCGCAGCCGCGCGCAAAGGACAACTATCCCTGGCACCTCAATAACCGGAACAAGCGCGGATTGGCGCTTGATCTGAAATCGCCCGAGGCGAGGGAAGTTCTGCGACGGCTGGTCGAGTGGGCCGACGTCCTGATCGTCAACACGCCGCACCCCGCTCGTGAAAAACTCAAGCTCGGCTATGAGGATGTCGCGCCGTGGAATCCGCGCCTGATCTATGCGGACGTGACCGGCTATGGCGACAATGGCCCTGATGCGCAGCTTCCGGGATTCGACATCACTGCCTATTGGGCACGAAGCGGCTTGCTGTCACTGACGCGAGATGCGGGTGCCCCGCCGACACTGCCGGTCGCGGGCAGCGGCGACCATTCGACGGCGGTCAGCCTCTATTCGGCGATCGTGACCGCACTCTACCGGCGGGAGCGCACGGGCAAGGGTTCGTATGTCACGACTTCGTTGCTCGCCGCCGGCGTCTGGGCTTGCGCTGTCTCGACTCAGGCGGCACTTGCCGATGCCACATTCTTCCCGTTGCACGATCGCGCCAACCCGCCGAATGCGACCTTGAATGTCTATCGGGCGGCCGATGACACATGGTTTGTGATCGTGCTGACGCCCGACAAATGGTCGGCTCTGGTCAACGGGATTGGCCGCCCGGATCTCCTGGCGGATGCCCGGTTTGCCGACCCTGCAAAACAGGCCGCGAATTCAACACAGCTGACTGCGATCCTGGATCAAACGTTTTCCTCGCAGCCGATGGCGCACTGGCGCGATGTCTTCGAGCAAGCCCATCTCACCTTCGGCGTGGTGCGTGCACCCAGCGAAGTGATCAAGGATCCGCAGCTCAGGGCGAACGACATCGTCGTTCCACTCGACGGCGCTGGCGGGAACCTCACGTTCACGATCAGCAGCCCTCTCCAGGTGCATGGCGTAGCCAAGGTCCCGGCCAGACGCGCTCCCGAACTCGGCGAACACAGCGAGGAGATCCTCAAACAACTCGGCTTCGACCCCAACGAGATCAACGGTCTACACGCCAGCGGTGCCGTTCCGAAAGCACAAGGACGCGCTGCGTAGAGCTAGGGCGACCGTGAAAGCCCTGAGCAGTGAAAGGAAAGATCCATGACTGAAACTTTCGCGACGACGTCGAAACCAACATCGGGCCGCAAGGACGCGGTTGAGCGACTGTTCGTCCTCGAGCTGAGTGGTGGTCGCATCCACGCGATGAGTCCAGACGGCTCCAGCCGGAAGGTCATCGTCGCCGACTGTCATCTTCCCGATGGCATCGCGGTCGATGTCGAGGCCGGCCATATCTATTGGACCAACATGGGGGTGCCCAACCTTAACGACGGTTCCATCGAGCGTGCCGACCTCGACGGCAGCAATCGCAAGGTCATCGTCCCTCCGGGCATCACGTTCACGCCAAAGCAGCTTCACCTCGAGAAGGGCAGCGGCAAGCTTTACTGGTGCGACCGCGAGGGCATGCGGGTGATGCGTGCAAATCTCGACGGCACGAACGTCGAGACGCTGGTGAAGACGGGCGAAGGCGACGACGACCGCCGCGACCCCACGAAGTGGTGCGTCGGAATCACAGTCGATCCCAATCGCGGGCAAATTTACTGGACACAGAAAGGTGCCGACAATTCCGGCCTCGGCCGCATCTTCCGTGCGGGCGTAGACATACCCAATGGCGAGGACGCCACCAGTCGAACGGACATCGAAGTATGGTTTGACAACCTGCCCGAACCGATCGACCTCGAGCTCGATCTCGAAAACCGCGTCCTCTACTGGACGGATCGCGGCAATCCGCCGCTCGGCAATACGGTCAACCGCACCTCGATCGACGCGCCGGCCGGAAACGGACGTGCACCTGAAATCATCGTCAGCGATCTGATGGAAGGCATCGGTATCGCGCTCGACATTGCCGGCGACCGGATGTTCGTCACCGACCTCGGCGGCTCGGTCTATTCTGCAAAGCTTGATGGCTCCGGGAAGCATGCGTTTCTCTTCGCCCAAGGCAACCTGTCCGGCGTCGCATACGCCGAAATCCCCTCAAAGGAGAATTGACCATGGCTCATAGCAAGCCGATCTCTCAAGTGGCCATTATCGGTACCGGCGTCATCGGCGCGAGCTGGGCGGCGCTGTTCCTGGCAAAGGGCCTCGATGTCATGGCGACAGATGTCGCGCCGGACGCCGAAGCTTCGTTGAGACGCTTTGTTGACGGCGCCTGGCCCGCGCTCGAAAGACTGGGTCTCACTCCCGGCGCCTCTCCACTCCGACTGGTCTTCACGCCGGACTTGGCAGAGGCCGTGAAGGGTGCCGATCTCGTACAGGAAAACGGACCTGAGCGGATCGATTTCAAGAAGAAGCTCTATGGTGAACTCGACGAGCTGCTGCCCTTCGATACGATCATCGCGTCGAGCTCATCCGGTTTGACCATGAGCGAGATCCAGTCCGGTTGCCCGTTTTTCCCTGAGCGGTGCGTCATCGCGCATCCGTTCAATCCACCTCATCTGATCCCGTTGGTCGAGATTGTCGGCGGAGCGAAGACGTCTGAGGATACGATCCGGCGCGCTTCTGAATTCTATACGGCTCTGGGCAAGCGAACTGTCCGCCTTCACAAGGAGGTGCCGGGACATGTTGCCAACCGGCTGCAAGCTGCCCTGGCCCGGGAGGTGTATCATCTGGTGGGCGAGGGCGTTGTCAGCGTCGCTGACGTCGACACCGCGCTCTGCTGGGGCCCCGGACTCCGGTGGGGCATCATGGGCCAGGTCCTCCTCAACCATCTCGGTGGTGGCCAAGGCGGCATGGAGCACTTCCTGGAGCAATTTACCGGTCCTATGACGGCGTGGTGGAAGGTCCTGGGTTCACCGGAACTGACCCCGGAACTCCAGCAAAAGCTGATCGCAGGCGTTCATGCCGAGGTGGGTTCACGCTCGATCGACGACCTGGCCGCAGAGCGGGACGAGGTCCTGCTTGGGCTTCTGGAATTGCGCAACAAGGCGGCTGAAACCGAGCGCTGACGCATGACATATCTCGAGGACGCCGCCATGACCGGAAGGCTCATACCAACCACCAAATCCGCATATCAGTATCCACTGCTCATAAAGCAGCTATTGCATGCGCCGCTCCAGCAGGCGGCCGATCAGGTGGTCGTCTATCGTGACATGACTCGTTTCACATATCGCCAGTTGCGCGAGCGCGTCGGGCGACTCGCGTCCGGCCTTGCCAGCCTCGGGGTCACCGCCGGCGATACCGTCGGCGTGCTTGACTGGGACAGCAATCGTTTTCTGGAGGCCTACTTTGCCGTTCCAATGATGGGAGCTGTCTTGCAGACGGTGAACGTCCGTCTGTCGCCGGAACAGATCGCCTACACAATCAATCATGGGGGCTCGTCGGTACTTCTCGTCAACGACGACTTCGTCCCGGTCCTGGAAGGCATCAAGCAGCAACTGCCCAAGGTCAAGACGCTGATCCTGATGTCGGATCGAGCGGTACCCCAAACCGGCGGGCTTGCATTTGCTGGCGAATATGAGGACCTCCTGCACGGCTCCTCGCCCGACTACAGCTTCCCGGATTTCGACGAGAACACACTTGCCACCACCTTTTATACGACCGGGACGACGGGTTTGCCGAAGGGCGTCTATTTCAGCCATAGACAACTGGTTCTGCATTCGCTCGCCGAAATGGCTTTCTTCGGCACCGCTGCGAAACAAGGCCGGTTTTGCCGCGACGACGTCTATATGCCGATCACCCCGATGTTTCACGTGCACGCCTGGGGCTTTCCGTGGACGGCGACGCTTTCTGGCGTCAAGCAGGTGTATCCGGGGCGCTACGACCCCGCTTTGCTCGTCAAGCTGATCAAAACCGAAGGCGTAACCTTCACGCACGGCGTGCCGACGATCCTGCAAATGCTGCTTGGCGCGGCCACGGCGGCAAATACCGATCTCGCCGGCTTGAAGATGGTCGTTGGAGGTTCGGAACTGCCGAAGGCGCTCGCCAGGCAGGCGCTCTCGCTGGGCGTCGATATTTATGCCGGCTACGGGATGTCGGAGAGTGCTCCGCTGCTTTGCCTGGCCCAGGTGAAATCCGCAGATCTTGCTGGTGACCTCGAGGAAGAGGTGGATATCCGAACCAAAGCCGGGATGTCCGCACCGCTGGTCGATATCCGCCTGGTCGACAGAGACCAGAATGAAGTACCTCATGACGGAAAAACGCCTGGCGAAGTCGTCGTGCGCGCGCCGTGGCTCACCCAGGGATATGTCGACAACCCCGAAGCATCCGAGCAGCTGTGGGCTGGCGGCTACCTGCACACCAGTGACATCGGTGTCATTGAGCCTGATGGTTATCTTCGTATCGTCGACAGAATCAAGGACGTCATCAAGACCGGCGGCGAGTGGGTGTCATCGCTCCAAATCGAAGATCTCATTTCGCAGTGCAAGGGCGTGTCGGAAGCCGCTGTCATCGGCGTCAAGGATGACAAATGGGGCGAACGACCACTGGCGCTCGTTGTCAGGGATACCCAGACGGACGGCGATCTCAGCGACACACAGATAAAGTCGCACCTGAAATCCTTCGCCGATGCCGGAGTGATTTCGAAGTTCGGCATTCCCGACACGATTCTGTTTGTCGAAGCGCTCCCCAAGACAAGCGTCGGGAAGTTCAACAAGAATGAACTCAGACAGAAATACAGCAAACTCTAGCTGACTCCGCATTCACCGACCGGCCTTCTCGGACCGAAGGCGGTCGCGCTGCCGATCTCGCAGTCGGAATTTCGAAGGTGGGTTCGTGGCCGGTCACGGTTGACAGGACCACGGTGGCATGGGCGTTTCGAACGCGGCAAGCAGCATGCAAGGCTTGCCTAACGTAGCCCCGATATTCCAGGGCGCATCAAGATCGAACAGGTGTCGCCGGAAATACTGCCGATTGCCGTAGCATGTCCGTTATCGCCGGGAGTGGAGATTCAACATCGACGCTCGGAGCTGAAGCTCCGCGCGAATGACTTGCGCGCGATTTCGTTGGCTTCGGGGCGCCGCTGCGTGCGGTTGCGGTACTTGCCATGCTGCCGGCGCCGCGTGCATCGACGTCAGCGACGCCACAGGGTCTCGCGTTCGCGCCGCCAGTTCGCCGGGCTTTGGCCAAGGGCCTGCCTGAAGTGCTTGCACAAATGGGGTTGGTCGGCAAATCCGACGCTCAGAGCGATTTCGCTCAGCGAAGCAGGGCTGGTCAGCATCAGGTGACAGGCTTCCTCGACCCGCCGCCTCACGACGTAGGCATGCGGCGATTCTCCGAATACTTGTTTGAAGGAGCGTGAGAAGTGCGCCGTGCTTCGCCGCGCGACGGCGCTGAGGTCACTCGCGTGGATGGTTCGGTGCAGGTTCCGGTCGATGAAAGATTGGACACGCGCTATCTGCCAGCCCGCCAGTCCACCCGTTCTGGAATCCTTAGCGCCTGACCGGCGCTCGACCTCCGACTGGAGGATGGACGACGCGGTGGCCAGCGATGTCTTTGCCGCCTCCTGATCATGCTCGAGCTCGCTTTTGGCTGCTTCAAGAAGCCGTGCGAGGCTGTTTGCCAGGGAACCAAACTCGATATCGGCTGGCGACGAAACATCGGCATCCTCGCTGTATGGCCTTTCCATATCAAAACCTCGCCAAATGTTCCGCGCCAGAAGTAGGGAGACCGGTAATTTCTCCGGGGTCCGGCGGCTCGCTTCCGGCGACCCAGAACGACGCTGCCGACGCGCCCGTAAGCGCAAGGGCAATAACAATGGCCGTCACGGCAGACCGCCAATTCTTTCTCGGTTCGGCAATAGTGCTGATCGTCGTCATTCCGGGCTCCAGACAAGGAAGATTGAACCGTTGTGTGCGCAGCACGGCGTCAGCGGATGGGCGGCCGATCGCGACAATGGGAAGTCGCCCGCCAGCGAGTGTCATCGCGGATGCGGACAGGCAGATATTGCGGTTGCATCGGCTGCGCCCAGAGGCGCTCGGCATGGCGCACCGTCGCCTCGATGGCGTTTTCAAGTCGGATGGAAATTGACTGGCTGATGCCGTTCAATATTCGGGCCAGCGCAAGTGGCTTTGGCTTCGTTTCGAAACTAGACATCGCGTCCTCCTGTTGATGAATGTCACGACAAAAGACTACGACCGGAGGGACGTCCGCACATCTATACGCAGGTCTAGTCTGATCTCGCGAAAGGTATGTGCGTGCTGGCCGGCGCCGATTGCAGATGGTTAAACCAGCCGAAACCGGCGAGCGGCTTCCGCCTGGATGCGAATGGCGAAGCGCAGAGAGCATTGACCGTATGGCTGCTGACATTGAGGATCGCCGCGATTTTTTCGCTACATTCAACTGCCGGAAAGGGCTTTGTCGATCGACCTGCGGAGCGATTGAAGCCGTTCGTTGAAACGTGCCGCGTCGATCGTCTCCGCGGCCTCGTCCCGCCGAAGTTCGCATCGCACTGTGTAGGACCGGCGGGACAGATGGTTGACTAAGCTGACACTCATGGACAGCAATCCGCCTGTCCCTGACACGTGGGTGTTCGTGAATGAGAACATCGTCTTGTCTCCTTGTGCTTGTTGCTTCGGGGGGCCTGCGGCTGGCGAAACGGGGTCGCTTGCCCAGACGATGTTGGTCAGGGCATGTTCCGGTGAAACACCGAGTTCTTATTACGGCCGTTCGCGCCAGTCTGGGCCTTACCGAGCCGCGCCGTTTCGATTAGCGACGCCGCGCCGCGCTATGACTGGAGACTTGGCAATTTCAATTGCCTTTCGGAGGTCAGTGACCGAGCGCCAACTCGACGCAACCAATCAGTTTCTCGATATCGACCGGCTTGCCGAGAAAAGCGAAGGCGCCGCCGTTGATCGCTGTTTTGCGCGTCCGTTCATCCTCGTACGAAGTGACGAAGATCATCGGGGGACGCTCCGGGTGTTTGTTCAATTCAGCCTGCAGCTCGATCCCACTGAGACCGGGCATCTTCACATCAACGACCATGCAATTGATTGCGGATCGCGGTTCGAAGGCGAGAAACTCCTCCGCTGAGGCGAACAACCGGCACTCGTAACCGCAGGACTTGACGAGGTCATCCATGGCTTCACGGATGGCCGCGTCGTCGTCGACGACGGCTATGGTAGGAACTGGGGGCAATGAAACGACCTTTTCTGACTGCTTTCTTACCCCTTTTATGCGCTCATGCCCGCTTCAAGGATACCATACTAAGATACAGGTGGTCGTTCGCCTTCGCCCAGCATTTCGGTCTTTCGCACCAGCTCGGCGACCGAGCGAACTTCCATTTTCCGCATCACATTGCCGCGATGCAGTTTCACCGTGACCTCGCTGATGCCAAGCTCATAGGCGATCTGCTTGTTCATCAGCCCCTTGACCACGGCCTCCATGACCTCGCGCTCGCGTGGCGTGAGGCTTCCCGCAAGCGAGGCGACGGCTTCACTTTGCGCACTCTGGCGCCGGCGTGCTGCGTCGCGTTCCATCGCCGCTGCCACCGCATCGAGAATGTCCTGATCCTTGAATGGCTTGGTCAGAAAATCGACGGCGCCGGCCTTCATAGCCCGCACGCTCATCGGTATGTCCCCGAATCCGGTCATGAAGACGATGGGCATCTGGCAGCCAATGCGCTCCAGCTGGGTCTGGAAATCCAGTCCACTGACACCAGGCAACCGGACATCGAGGAGAATGCAGCCCGGACGATTGAAATTCGCGGTTTCCATGAAGGCCGTCGCGCTCTCGAACGCCTCTGCGTCGAACTTCATCGAGCGAAACAGATCCGTCAGTGCTTCTCGCATCGACAGGTCGTCATCGATGATGAAGACCACGGGTCCAGGCGGTTCCTTTTGCAGCTTGCGTGCGTCAGGCATGTTCCACCTCCGGCTTTATCAGCAGGCGCATCTCGAAGATCGCGCCACCCTCGGGATGGTTGGTTCCTTCCAGCTTTCCGCCACGGGCCTCCAGCGTGCTGCGGCAAATGGACAAGCCCATGCCCATGCCGGTCGCCTTCGTCGTGAAAAACGGCGCGAACAGCTTGTTCTTCGCATCATCGGTGATCCCAGGCCCGGAGTCACGCACGGCAATACAAACATGTTCGATATCCGGCCGCTCCATCGTTATCCTGATGATCCGTTCCGGATTGCCGGCCTCATCCATTGCCTGGATAGCATTGGTGATGAGATTGATCAGCACTTGCTGTAGCTCGATCTTCACTGCCGAGACAGGCGGGATGTCGGGCTTCCGATCAACAAGCACGGTTGTCCCGCTGCGCTGCAGTTCGTGCTCCATCAACGCCATCGTTTCGTCCACCAGCCTGTCCAGGCTGACGCTCTCGAGCTTGTTGCTCGAGAGGGAAAGGTGACTGCGCGTGTTCTGGATGATTTCACTTGCCCGCTGGCTGTCACGGATCATTCTTTCGGCCGAGCGGCGCACGGCGGCGAGATCCGGCGGGTCGCGATCGAGCCATCTCAGCAGCGTTTGCGAATTGACGACGATCGCGCCGAGCGGCTGGTTGAGCTCATGGGCAAGTGATGCCGACATCGCCCCAACGGTCGCGGCTTTCGACGCCTTCGTCAACTCAGCCTGGGCTTCTGCCAGGGCCTTCAGTGCCATTTCGCGCTGGGTAATATCGACCATGCTGACGACGACGCGGTTGAAGGCGGCGGGATCTTCAGGGAAGCTGACGCTGAACAGGACGAGCTTGTCCTCGCCATTGTCGGCCCGTACCTCTACCTTGTCTTCGAAGACCCTTTCGCCATCCATAATCGCTTGAAGCACGTCAAGGAATTTCTCCTGCCCGCGAATGATGGAGCGCCGCAGAACACCGGCCGCGGAGGACTCGGGACCCAGCATCTCGCGCGCCGCTTCGTTCGCCGCGACCACCCTGATGAGATCGACGCAATGATCGACAACGGCGGGATTGGCACGTGCATGCGCCTTGATATCGGTGACGCCCTGAGCCCGGACATCCATCAGATAGCTGCGCAGCTTCGAATAGTCGCGCTCCCAGAGCGCAACGCGGGTGCGGTCGAAAATGGAGCGGTATCGGGCTTCGCTTTCCTTCAGTGCGGAATTGATCGAAAGCAGGGTGACGCGGGCTGTCTCCGTCTTCAGGAGCAGCATGGTCGTCACCAACAGCGCAGCAAGGGCAACGATCAGACGGATCGTCGACTGGAGATCTGCACTGTTACCATGAGTCACGACATAGGAGAGAAGCGTCAGGGCGGCACATACGGCTGCGATGACAAGCAGGCCGATGCGCGTTGTTGCCTGGGCGGCGAGCAACATGGTGATGACATAGAGAACCGCGATCGCGCCCTCGATGTCCGTGTAGGTATCGACATAAAAGACTGCTGTGGCAAGCGCCACTGCAATCACGCCGAGGGCCAGGTTGTGACCTCCTTGCGCTTCGCCAGCGCGAAGTATTGTTGACGTTATAGACATTTTCCCCCCGTCTATTTGGTCGCCAGCATATCCGGTTACGGGCGCGATCTAACCTATACATAGGTGTGGTTCGCTGGGCAGGAACAGCCATATCGTTCAAAACCGGTCGTCGTCTTGTAGGATAGCATCGCTATTCAGCACAGATGTCGGGTGCCGGCATTTGCGGACGTTTCCGCGTTGCCGCCTGTCGACCACGCGGTCTTCTCCTGTGCGACCAGCTAACGCGACCGAGTGCCGAAAAGCTGGGTGCAGCAAACCGAAGGATATTGCTCCCATGAGCGTTACCAGCGGCAAGATCGGCGATTGCGATTGGCTGCTCGATGCCGGCTTTCGACAACATGTCCTCGGGCCAACTTGAAACCGATGCGGCTCTTACAAAAAAGGCCGTCTCCAGCGGAGGAGACGGCCTGAGAGGCGGACCTTGGGGGGATCCGCAGCTCCGGTGGAGGGGACACCGAAGCCTGGTAGCCGGGAGGATGCTACCCGCCTCAGGGAGGGGTTGAGGCGACGGGTAAATGGTAGACTCGTGCGGCAGATCGCGTAACTACACATAGGTATAGGCCCGGCTAGATGTTCCTGCGTGGCTACGGAGACAAGGTTAAAGCGTAGCTATTTGAGTCCAATGTGCGCGACTTCCAGGGCGATACTGAACTGAATGCCTGGATCGGCGAGGGAAGTCATGGATGCTGTGCAGAGCGTCGATCTTGTTGAATTCACCCCGTATTGAGTACCACCCGTCCCCCCATCGCCCGAGTCACTCCCTCCGCCGCCGCCCGCACTACCGGCCCCAGTTCTTCAAGCTTCCCGTCCGGCAGCCTGACCGCCGGCCCTGATACCGAAATCCCGGCGATGGCTTCGCCGTATTCGTTGAAGATCGGGGCGGCGAGGCAGCGCATGCCGAGCGTGTGTTCCTCGTCGTCGATCGACCAACCGCGGGTGCGGATGGTTTCGAGGTCGGTGATGAGCTTGGGCAGGGTGTCGCGGGTTTTTTCGGTGAAGCGGGGAAGGGTGTGGGTCGAGAGGAGGCGTTCGATCTCGGCGTCGCCCCAGGTGGAGAGGATGGCTTTACCGATACCGGAGGCATGGATCGGGCCGCGGCGGCCGGGGCGGAAGAAGGCGCGCATCGGGGCGTGGCTTTCGACCTGCGAGATGAAGACGACATCGCCGCCATCCTCGATGCCGATATTGGCGGTTTCGCCCGAATGTTCCATCAGGTGTTTCAGGAAGGGGCGGCTGATCGTGCCGAGCTTGCGGAAGCGCAGGAAGGCATTGCCGATCTCGAAGGCTTTGAGCCCGATGGTCCAGGCGCCGGTCTCGGCATCGTGGGCGACCATGCCGTGATTGGCAAGCGAAGTCAGCAGCCGGTGGACGGTGGAGGGCGCCATGCCGGACTGGTCGGAAAGGTCGGTCAGCGCCGCGCCATCCGACGATGCCACGAGATCGAGCAGCTTCAGGCTGCGGTCGAGCACCTGGACGGAGGAGGGGGCAGCGTTTTCATTCGCCTTGCGGCCCGGCCTGGCGCGCAATTGATCCTGTCTCGTTGGTTGCGGCTTGTCGGGCATGTCGGCTCCGTGTTGTCTCATGGTCCATGACATATTGCATCGTTGCTGAAAGCGGAACGGCTTTGGGGTGCATTCGGTGTTTCGAAGGGCGCCGGCGGCGTGTTTTCATCATGCTGCGGCACCCTGGAATTCTGCGTTGGCGGCCCCTCACCCTAGCCCTCTCCCCGCACGCGGGGAGAGGGGAGGATCGAGTTCGGCGCGACCGGCGCAGCAAACTTTCGCCCATTGATTTCGGAGACGACCGCTTTGCGCCACCTTCTCCCCGCTGGGGAGAAGAGGGAGAGCGCGGTCATCGCCTGAAATCCATCGGCACTTACCATGCTGCCGGAAGTTCCCATTCATGTCGGATTCGTTGAAAATGTTTATTTCCATATAATGGGAATTATTTCCATTATATCGTTGCGACCTTTTGAAAATGGATTAACCTCATTCTCACAAGATGGAGGAAATAGTCATGGCGAAAATGCGCGCTGTCGATGCGGCGGTTCTGGTTCTGGAGAAGGAAGGCGTCGATTGCGCTTTCGGCGTTCCGGGTGCCGCGATCAATCCCTTTTATTCGGCGCTGAAGGCGCGCGGCTCGGTGCGTCATATCCTGGCGCGGCATGTCGAGGGCGCTTCCCATATGGCGGAAGGCTATACCCGCGCCAAACATGGCAATATCGGCGTCTGCATCGGCACCTCGGGTCCGGCCGGCACCGACATGATCACCGGGCTTTATTCGGCTCAAGCGGATTCGATCCCGATTCTCTGCATCACCGGCCAGGCGCCGCGCGCCCGGCTCGACAAGGAGGATTTCCAGGCGGTCGATATCGCCAAGATCGCAGGCCCGCTGACCAAGTGGGCGGTCACCGTCATGGAACCGGCGCTGGTGCCGTTCGTCTTCCAGAAGGCGTTTCACCTTATGCGCTCGGGCCGTCCCGGACCGGTGCTGATCGACCTGCCGGTCGATGTGCAGCTGGCTGAAATCGAGTTCGATGTCGATACCTATGCGTCGCTCGGCGCCTACAAGCCGGCGGCGACGCGGGCACAGGCGGAAAAGGCGATCGCCATGCTGAACGAAGCGGAGCGTCCGCTGATCGTTGCCGGCGGCGGCATCATCAACGCCGATGCCTCCGACCTGCTCACCGAATTCGCCGAGATCACCGGTATTCCCGTCATCCCGACGCTGATGGGCTGGGGCACGATCCCGGACGATCATCCGCTGATGGCCGGCATGTGCGGGCTGCAGACATCGCACCGCTACGGCAATGCCAATCTGCTCGCCTCCGACTTCGTGCTCGGTGTCGGCAACCGCTGGGCCAACCGCCATACCGGCAACGTTCCGACCTATACGGAAGGCCGCAAGTTCGTGCATGTCGATATCGAGCCGACCCAGATCGGCCGCGTCTTTGCGCCGGATTTCGGCATCGTCTCGGATGCGGGCGCAGCGTTGAAGCTGTTCCTCGATGTTGCGACGGAATGGAAGACGGCGGGCAAGCTGAAGGACTGGTCGGGTTGGGCGGAAGAATGCCGCGAGCGCAAGCGGACCATGCTGCGCAAGACGCATTTCGACCAGACGCCGCTCAAGCCACAACGTGTCTACGAGGAAATGAACAAGGCGTTCGGCCGCGACACCTGCTACGTCTCGACCATCGGGCTCAGCCAGATTGCCGGTGCGCAGTTCCTGCATGTCTACAAGCCGCGCAACTGGATCAATTGCGGCCAGGCAGGCCCGCTCGGTTGGACGCTGCCGGCAGCGCTCGGCGTGCGTGCCGCGGATCCGGACCGGCCGATCGTGGCGCTCTCGGGCGACTATGATTTCCAGTTCATGATCGAGGAACTGGCCGTCGGCGCCCAGCACAAGCTGCCCTACCTGCATGTGGTCGTGAACAATTCCTATCTCGGCCTCATCCGCCAGGCGCAGCGCGGGCTGAACATGGATTTCGAGGTGAGCCTTGCCTTCGACAACATCAACGCATCCGGCGATGCGGAGAAGGGTTACGGCGTCGATCACGTCGCGGTGGCCGAAGGGCTGGGCTGCAAGGCGATCCGGGTCAGAAGCCCGAACGAGTTCCAGGAAGCGTTTGCCAAGGCCAAGGCATTGATGGACGAGCATCAGGTGCCGGTTGTCATCGAATTCATCCTTGAGCGGGTCACCAATATTTCGATGGGCGCCGACATCAACGCGGTGGTCGAGTTCGAGGAGCTGGCCGAACGCGGCGAGGATGCCCCGACGGCGATCATGGCACTGCTCGACTAATCAGAAGGACGGAGGATTTTCATGCCAAAATTTGCGGCAAACCTGACCATGCTTTTCAACGAGGTGCCATTCCTCGACCGTTTCGCTCTGGCCGCCAAGGCCGGTTTCACGGCGGTGGAATATCTCTTTCCCTATGATTTCGACGCCAAGGCGCTGAAGGCGGCGCTTGAAGTCAACGGCCTGAGCCAAGTGCTGCATAACCTGCCGGCCGGCGACTGGGCGGGCGGCGAGCGCGGTATCGCGGTTCTGCCCGACCGGATCGACGAATTCCGCCGCGGCGTCGCCTCGGCCATCGACTATGCAACCGCGCTCGGCTGCACCCAGATCAACTGCCTGTCGGGCATTGCGCCGGTTGGCGTGTCGGACGCGGTGCTGCGGGCCACGTATGTTGCCAACCTGCGGCTGGCCGCCGCAGAACTGGGCAAGCACGGCATCCGCCTTTTGATCGAGCCGATCAACCGCTTCGATATTCCGGGCTTCTACCTCAACACGGTGGAGCAGGCGGCGTCGATCATCAAGGAAGTGGGCAGCGACAACCTGCTCATCCAGTACGACCTCTACCACCAGCAGCGGACAGAGGGCGAACTGATCGGCACGTTCAAGAAGCACCAGGCGCAGATCGCTCACGTCCAACTTGCCGATAATCCGGGCCGCAACGAACCGGGCACCGGCGAGATCAACTATCCCTTCGTCTTCGAAGCGCTGGATGCGGCCGGATATGACGGCTTCATCGGCTGCGAATACAAGCCGCGCACCACGACATCCGAAGGGCTCGGCTGGCTTGCCGCCACCAAATCCGCCCGCGGCGCAGACATCATCAAGATCAGGAGTTAAGCATCATGGCCACAATCGGCTTTATCGGACTGGGTATCATGGGCACGCCGATGGCGCGCCACCTGCAGGATGCCGGCCACACCGTCGTCACCTCGAAATTCCACATCCCGCCGAAGCAGGAGCTCATCGACAACGGCCTGCGCTTCGCCGACACCCCGAAAGCGCTGGCGGAAAAGGTCGATATCACCATCCTGATGCTGCCGGACACGCCGGATGTGAAGGATGTCCTGTTCGGTGAAAACGGCGTCGCTTATGGCATGTCGAAAGGCAAGCTGGTCATCGACATGAGCTCGATCTCGCCGATCGAGACCAAGGAATTTGCCAAGAAAGTGCGTGAAACGGGCGCCGAATATATCGATGCCCCGGTTTCCGGTGGCGAAGTCGGCGCCAAGAACGCGTCGCTGTCGATCATGGCGGGCGGTACCGAGGGAAGTTTCGAGCGGGCGCTGCCGCTGTTCAAGCTGATGGGCAAGAACATCACGCTGGTCGGCGATTGCGGCGATGGCCAGGTGACCAAGGTCGCCAACCAGATCATCGTCGCGCTGACCATCGAGGCTGTCGCGGAAGCACTGGTCTTTGCTTCGAAGGCCGGCGCCGATCCGGCGCGGGTCCGCGAAGCGCTGATGGGCGGCTTTGCCTCGTCGCGTATTCTGGAAGTGCATGGCGACCGCATGGTCAAGCGCACCTTCGAGCCAGGTTTCCGCATCTCCCTGCACCAGAAGGATCTGAACCTGGCACTCCAGGGAGCAAAGGCCATCGGTGTTTCTCTGCCGAACACGGCGGCGACGCAGGAACTGTTCAACAGTTGCGCTGCCCATGGGGATGCCGGCCTCGATCATTCAGGCCTCGTCACGGCTCTCGAACGCATGGCCAACCACGCGGTCGCCTGACGACAGGACCGGGCGGTTGCGAGGAGGCGGCCGCCCGGTTGATTTATGAATGAGGATGAAGACATGGCCGTGATCGCCGACCCCAAAGCCTTTCTGGAAACGCTGTTTCACGCGGCGGTCGCCGCTGCCGATCCGGCAAGGGTGCTGGCCGCCAATCTGCCGGAAAGGCCAAAGGGCAGGACGGTGGTGATCGGCGCCGGCAAGGGTGCTGCCCAGATGGCGCAGGTGTTCGAACGGCTCTGGGAGGCACCGCTCACGGGTGCCGTCGTGACGCGCTACGGCTACGGCGCACGTTGCGAGCGGATCGAGGTACTGGAGGCATCGCATCCGCTGCCGGACGAGAACGGACTGAAGGCGTCGCGCCGGTTGCTCAAGGAAGTCAGCGGTCTTGGCGAGGACGATCTGGTCGTGGCGCTGATCTGCGGCGGCGGCTCGGCGCTGCTGCCGATGCCGGCTGAGGGGTTGACGCTGGACGACGAGATCGCCGTCAACCGGGCGCTGCTCGCCTCGGGCGCGCCGATCAGTGCGATGAACGCGATACGCAAGCATGTCTCCGGCATCAAGGGCGGGCGGCTGGCGGCTGCCGCATGGCCTGCCCGGGTCGTGTCGCTGGTCGTCTCGGATATTCCCGGCGACGATCCGGCTCTGGTGGCCTCTGGTCCGACCATTCCGGACGAAACCACCCGCGAAGATGCGCTGCGCTATATCGAGCGATACCGGCTGGATCTACCGGAGCGGATCATGGCGTATATCCGTAGCGACGCATCCACTGCACCGAGGCCCAACGACCGGCAGTTTCATCGCAACGAAGTCCGGCTTGTCGCTTCTGCCGCCGTATCGCTGGAGGCAGCGGCGGAGAAGGCGCGAGCCGCGGGTGTCGAAGCGGTTATCCTGTCCGATGCCATCGAGGGCGAGGCGCGCGAAGTCGGGCGCGTCCATGCGGCGATCGCCCGTGAAGTGGCTGCGCGCAACCGGCCTTTCCGCAAGCCCGTCGTCATTCTTTCCGGTGGGGAGACAACGGTGACGATAAGGGGCAAAGGCAAGGGCGGGCGCAACAGTGAATTCCTGCTGTCGCTGGCGCTCGGGATCGATGGTGCGGAGGGCATTTCCGCGCTCGCGGCCGATACCGATGGCATCGACGGATCGGAGGACAATGCCGGGGCGTTTGCCGACAGCATGACTGTTGCGCGGCTCTCGGCAGCTGGCGTCGATGGTGCGGCGTTCCTCGATCGCAATGATGCCTGGTCGGCGTTCGATGCTGTCGGGGATATCTTCAAGCCGGGACCGACGGGGACCAACGTCAATGATTTCCGGGCGATCCTGGTGCAGTAGAGGCAACGGCGCTGATCCTGACCGCGGAATGCACATTGAGTGGCGTGAGGCAAACTCCCCCGTCATTCCTGTGCTTGTCACAGGAATCCAGTGCGCCGTGTCCACGGCGCGTATGATCTTAGAAGCCTATCCGGGCGGGAAGGAGTCCTCTCGCCGCGCAGACGCGCGGCGGCTGGATTCCTGTGACGAGCACAGGAATGATGGAGGAAGGATGATTCGGTTTCCAAGTCAGTGGCAATTCAACGCGCCTGAAGCAGCAACCGGCCGAAATTCGGGAACCAAATGCCTGATCGCCAGTTAGCCCCCTCATGGGTTCAACGGAAGAGGATGAAGGCGATGCTGAAGTCATTGGCAGCTGAAGTCTTCGGCATTGATGTCGATCCGCAGCACGGCGGGATGAGCCTTGCCGATTTTGAATGGCGCTATCGCGTCCTGATCATTTTCCCCGACGACGGCCATGTGGATGCCACGCGTCAGGCAAACATGCTGCTTGCTCGGGCGGAGGGCCTGCGGGAGCGGGACATCATCGTGCTGGAGGTCGGCCGAAACGATGTAAAGGCGCTGTTCGGCCCGGATTACGATCTCAACTGCCACGCCATCCGCTACGATCTGGACGTGACGGACGGGTTCTTTGCGTTGATGCTGGTCGGCAAGGATGGGGCGGTCAAATTTCGATCCGATGAGGTTGTCGTTCCCGACGAGATTTTTGGGCTGATCGATCAGATGCCGATGCGACAGAAAGAGCGGCCTCACTAAACCGCCGAATGCGCTGTTCCAGCGGTATCACGCAACCATTGATCTATTCCCCGCGCCGCTGCCCGTCCGGTGGCGAAGCAGGCGGTCAGCAGGTAGCCGCCGGTGGGCGCCTCCCAGTCCAGCATTTCTCCGGCGGCGAAGGCGCCGGGAAGGGCTTTCAGCATATAGCGCTCGTCGAGGCCGTCGAAGCTTATGCCGCCTGCAGAGGAAATCGCTTCGGCGATGGGGCGTGGCCTTACGATCGGAATGGGTAATGCCTTGATCAGCCGTGCCAATTGAGCGGAATCGTTCAACTCAGCGTGGGGGCCGAGTTCCCGCAGCAGTGCGGATTTGATGCCTTCGAGACCGGCGCCCTTGCGCAGGCGATTGGACAGGCTTGCCTTGGCGTCCTGCCGCGCGAGGTCTTTGGCCAGACGCTCGGAGCTTCTTCCCGGTGCGAGATCGATCGATAGATAAGCCTCGCCGCTTTGTTTGAGCCGGTCGCGCAGCGCGGCGGAATGGGCGTAGACGAGGCTGCCCTCGATGCCGTGTTGGGAAATCACGAATTCGCCGGGGAACGTTCCGGCATCGGACGTGGCCGTTACCGATTTCAGCGGTGCGCCGGAAAAGCGAGTTTTGAAGACATCGCTCCAGGCGACGTCGAAGCCGCAATTGGCCGGCTCGATGTCGTGGATATCGACACCCTTGTCGCGTAGGAGGGTGGTCCAGCTTCCATCAGAGCCGAGGCGCGGCCAACTGGCGCCGCCGAGCGCGAGCAGCGTCGCGTCGCTGCGGATCGTTATGGGGCCATTCGGCGTTTCAAATGCGAGGCCGTCATGAGCAAAACCGGTCCAGCGATGGCGCGTTAGCAGCGTCACGCGTTGTGTCTCCAATCTGCGCAACCATGCGCGCAGCAGCGGCGACGCCTTCATGACATCAGGGAAAACCCGGCCCGACGTGCCGACGAAGGTCTCCGTGCCGAGGCCGGATGCCCAAACGCGCACGTCATCGGGCGTGAAGGTGTCGAGGGCTGCGCGCAGCTGTTCGGAGGCTGCTCCGAAACGGGTGGCGAAGCGGTCGTAGTCCTCGGAATGGGTGATGTTGAGGCCGGATTTGCCGGCGAGCAGGAACTTTCGGCCAAATGTTGGCATGCTGTCATAGACCGTGACGGCATGGTCGGACAGCGAAAGCACTTCCGCTGCCATCAGGCCCGTCGGCCCGCCGCCGATGATCGCGATCTGTTTTCCCGTCATGTTCCGCCCGCTGCTGATTATTCTAGGCTCGTCTTGGAAGCAGTCGACGTTTCGCGCAAGGGCCATCGCGATCATTGCTGGCACAGGACACGTGCTCTCGTCGCTCATCTCGGCAGTTGCCACCTCAAAGGAGCAGTTTCCCATCGTAATTTTTTACAAATCATGCGTGCAAGCCCCTGTCTTGGTTCGGAAATTGTTGTGGGGGTGTGTTAGTCTCGAAAATCGGTACCGGCGGTATGGAGAGGAGTCCGTTTCGCCGGCGTCTTGCAATGACTGCTGTCCCGGGAGGAATGCAGATATCCGCGCGGCTTCTTCTTCGAGGCCAGGGTGGATATTGCTCGCCTCCCGCATTCAGCAGCGCGATCCGATGGGAGGAGACCCGATGTATTCAGGCGGTTTGAGCTTTGCTCTGGGCGAAGAGATCGAGGCCCTGCGCGAGACCGTGCGCCGGTTTGCCGGCGAGCGCATTGCGCCGTATGCGGCCGATATTGACCGGGAAAACAGCTTTCCGATGCCGCTCTGGCGGGAACTGGGCGATCTCGGCCTGCTCGGCATCACAGCGGGCGAGGATTATGGCGGCATCGGCCTCGGCTATCTCGCCCATTGCGTGGCGATGGAGGAAATCAGCCGGGCCTCGGCGTCGGTGGGTTTGAGCTACGGGGCGCATTCCAATCTTTGCGTCAACCAGATCAACCGCAACGGTTCCGACGCGCAGAAAGCCCGATATCTGCCGAAGTTGATTTCCGGCGAGCATGTCGGGGCGCTGGCAATGTCGGAACCGGGTGCCGGTTCCGATGTCGTCTCGATGAAGCTCAGGGCCGACAAGCGCGGCGATCGGTATGTGCTCAACGGCAACAAGATGTGGATCACTAACGGCCCGGATGCCGATGTGCTGGTGGTCTATGCGAAGACCGATCCGGAAGCGGGGCCGCGCGGCATCACGGCGTTCCTGATCGAGAAGGGTTTTCCCGGCTTTTCCACCGGGCAGAAGCTCGACAAGCTCGGCATGCGCGGCTCCAACACCTGCGAGCTGATCTTCAGCGATTGCGAGGTGCCGGAGGAAAATGTTCTCGGCAATGTGGGCGGCGGCGTCCGCATCCTGATGTCGGGGCTGGACTACGAGCGTGTCGTGCTGTCCGCCGGACCGCTCGGCATCATGGCCGCTTGTCTCGACGCTGCTGTCCCCTATCTCCATGAAAGAAAGCAGTTCGGTCAGCCGATCGGAGAATTCCAGCTCATGCAGGGCAAGATCGCCGACATGTATGTGACGCTGAACGCAGCGCGCGCTTACGTCTACGCCGTGGCCGCCGCCTGCGACCGGGGCGAGACGACGCGCAAGGACGCCGCGGGATGCATCCTCTACGTGGCCGAGCGGGCGACGGCGCTGGCGCTCGAAACCATCCAGGTGCTGGGCGGCAACGGCTATACGAATGATTATCCAGCGGGCCGTCTGCTCAGAGATGCGAAACTCTACGAGATCGGCGCGGGAACCTCGGAGATACGGCGCATGCTGATCGGCAGGGAGCTGTTCAGCGAGACGGCATAACGGCAGGGATCAATGCCAGTAAAATGCCAGTGGTCCCTGGGGTGGAGGAGAGCAGGATGTTTGGTCGATCGGGGGATGAATGGCCGTTCTGAAATCGCAGGTTTCGACGTCGTCGGAGGCATTCCGCGCCAATAGCGCGGCGATGACCGAAGCGATGCGCGTGGTGGAGGAGGCTGCATTTCTGGCGGCCGGCGGTGGCGGCGAGGTGGCGCGCGAACGCCATGTCAGCCGCGGCAAGATGCTGCCGCGCGAGCGGGTGGCGCAGCTGATTGACCCGGCGACGCCATTCCTCGAGGTCGGCATGACGGCCGCGCACGGGCTCTACAATGGCGATGCGCCGGCGGCGGGCCTGATCACCGGGATCGGCCGCATCTCCGGCCGCGACTGCATGATCGTCTGCAACGATGCGACGGTTAAAGGTGGCACCTACTATCCGATGACCGTGAAGAAGCATCTCCGGGCTCAGGAGATAGCCGCCGAAAACAATCTGCCTTGCGTCTACCTGGTCGATTCCGGCGGCGCCAACCTGCCGAACCAGGACGAGGTGTTTCCGGACCGGGATCATTTCGGCCGCATCTTCTACAACCAGGCCAACATGTCGGCCGCCGGCATTCCGCAGATCTCCGTGGTGATGGGCTCGTGCACGGCGGGCGGCGCCTATGTGCCGGCCATGTCGGACGAGGCGATCATCGTCGAAAAGCAGGGTACGATCTTCCTGGCCGGCCCACCGCTTGTGCGGGCCGCGACGGGCGAGATCGTCTCGTCGGAGGATCTCGGCGGCGGTGACGTGCATACGCGACTTTCCGGCGTGGCCGACCACCTGGCGCGCGACGATGCCCATGCGCTGGCTCTGGCGCGCCGGGCTGTCGCCAACCTGAACCGGCCAAGAATTGGCACTGTTGAACTGCAGACGCCGGAGGAACCGGCCTACGATCCCGACGACATCCCGGGTGTCGTGCCTTCGGACCTGCGCACGCCCTATGACATTCGCGAGGTGATCGCCCGGATCGTCGATGGTTCCCGGCTGGACGAGTTCAAGGCGCGCTACGGCACGACGCTGGTCTGCGGCTTTGCCCATGTGCATGGCATTCCCGTCGGCATCATCGCCAACAATGGGGTGCTGTTTTCGGAATCGGCGCTGAAGGGCACGCATTTCGTCGAATTGTGCTCGCAGCGCAAGATCCCGCTCATCTTCCTGCAGAACATCACCGGCTTCATGGTCGGGCGGAAATACGAGACGGAGGGCATCGCCAAGCACGGCGCCAAGCTGGTGACGGCGGTGGCGACAACCAAGGTGCCGAAGATCACCATGCTGGTCGGCGGCTCCTTCGGCGCCGGCAATTACGGCATGGGCGGCCGGGCCTTCTCGCCGCGTTTCCTCTGGACCTGGCCGAACAGCCGGATCTCGGTGATGGGCGGCGAACAGGCGGCGGGCGTTCTGGCAACGGTGCGCGGCGATGCGCTGAAGCGCGCAGGGACCCCATGGACGGAGGAAGACGAGGCGAAATTCAAGCAGCCGGTGCTGAACCTGTTCGAAACCCAGAGCCATCCGCTCTACGCCTCGGCAAGGCTCTGGGACGACGGCATCATCGATCCGCGCAAGAGCCGCGACGTGCTGGCGCTCTCCCTTTCGGCAACATTGAATGCCCCTATCGACGATACCCGTTTTGGCCTGTTCAGGATGTGAGGAGATGACAATGAAACGCGAAGCTTTCAATGCCAAGAATGCCCCTCAACCGCGCGGCGGCTATTCGCAGGCTGTGCGGCTTGAGGATTTCCAGCGGCTGCTTCTCGTCAGCGGCCAGATCCCGACGGATTCCGACGACGTCGTGCCGGCGGGCTTCGAAGCGCAGGCGCGGCAGGTCTGGCTCAATGTCGACGCGCAGCTGAAAGCGGCGGGAATGACCAAGGCCGATATCGTCAAGGTGACGACCTATCTCGCTGACCGGCATCACACCATGGCCAACCGCGAGATCCGCAGCGAATACCTCGGCAGCCTGGCGCCGGCGATGACGGTGGTGATCGCCGGCATTTTCGACGGGGCCTGGCTGCTTGAGGTCGAAGTCGTCGCGGCGCAATAGACCGGAATTGAATATGTTCTCGAAGATCCTCATCGCCAATCGCGGCGAAATCGCCTGCCGTATCATCCGTACGGCACGGCGCCTCGGCATCCGCACGGTCGCCGTCTATTCCGATGCGGATGCCGGTGCGCTGCATGTCGAACTGGCGGACGAGGCTTTTCGCATCGGCGCGGCTTCGGCAAGCGAAAGCTATCTTTCCGCCGAACGCATCCTTGCGGCCGCCCAGAGGTCAGGTGCGCAGGCGATCCACCCGGGTTATGGCTTTCTTTCGGAGAACGCGGATTTTGCCGAAAGCGTCGAGGCGGCTGGGCTGGCCTTTATCGGCCCCTCAGCGGCCGCCATTCGCGCCATGGGTCTGAAGGATGCGGCAAAGGCGCTGATGGAGCAATCGGGCGTGCCGGTGGTCCCCGGTTATCATGGCGACGACCAGGACGCTGCATTTCTGGCCGAACAAGCCGTCGACATCGGATTTCCGGTGCTGATCAAGGCGCGGGCCGGCGGTGGCGGCAAGGGGATGCGCCGGGTCGACCAGCCGGAGGATTTCGGCGCGGCGCTCGACGCGGCGCGCCGGGAGGCGGAAGCGGCCTTCGGCGACGGTGCAGTGCTCATCGAGAAATACCTGCAGCGGCCCCGCCACATCGAAATTCAGGTGTTCGGCGACAGTCACGGCAATGTCGTGCATCTGTTCGAGCGCGACTGCTCGCTGCAGCGGCGGCATCAGAAGGTGATCGAGGAGGCGCCGGCGCCGGGCATGACGGCCGAAATGCGCATGGCCATGGGCGAAGCGGCCGTTCGGGCAGCGCAGGCGATCGGCTATCAGGGGGCGGGCACCGTCGAGTTCATCGTCGATGTCACCAGCGGGCTCTGGCCGGACAAGTTCTTCTTCATGGAGATGAACACGCGGCTGCAGGTCGAACATCCGGTGACGGAGGCGATCACCGGCATCGACCTCGTCGAATGGCAGTTGCGGGTGGCAAATGGCGAGCCGCTGCCGTTGAAGCAATCCGAGCTTTCGATCGATGGCTGGGCATTCGAGGCGCGCGTCTATGCCGAGGATCCGGCGCGCGGTTTCCTGCCATCGACCGGCACGCTCTCACATCTGAGCTTTCCGAATGATGATACGCGGATCGACGCCGGCGTCCGCCAGGGCGATCGCATCAGCCCCTACTATGATCCGATGATTGCCAAGCTCACCGTGCACGGACCGACGAGAGCAGCGGCACTCGCACGGCTGACGGAAGCGCTGAAAAACAGCCATATCGGCGGCGTCGCCAACAATCTCGATTTCCTCGCGCGCCTGAGCCGGCAGCCGGATTTCCTGTCGGGCTATCCCGATACCGGCCTGATCGACCGGGAGGTCGAGGGGCTGACCGCGACCAAGGCGCCCGATGAGACGGCAGTGGCGCTGGCGGCAGTCCTGTCGCTCGGTGCCCTGCGGAACCCGTCTGCCAGCGATCCCTGGGTGTCGCTCGGCCATTGGCAGATCTGGGGGCAGGCGACACGCATCGTGACGGTGGATCATGCCGGCGAGCGTCATGTCCTCCGCGTGGCGGCCCGGGGGCTCGACCTGTTTGCAGTTCATATCGGCAATCGGGTCATTCCTGTTCGTATTTTCGGCCGGGTCGACGGTGGCTGCCACGCGGAGGTCGACGGCCGACAGAGCCGCTTGCAACGCATCGAGACGCCGCACGGCTTCACGCTTCTCGTTGACGGCAGCGCCTATGATTTTCATGTTCCGGACTCGCTGGATGGCGAAGCCGAGAGTGCTGCCGGAACCGATCGCCTCGTGGCGCCCATGCCGGGCCTGATCAAACTGGTGCGCGTTCGGGAGGGAGATCAGGTCTCGAAGGGGGACGCGCTGATCGTCATGGAAGCGATGAAGATGGAACTGACGCTGCCCGCAAGCCGGGACGGCCTGGTGGAAAGCCTGTTTGTTGCCGAGGGCGACCAGACGGCGGAGGGCACGGTGCTGTTGTCGTTGAAGCCCGAGGAGGCGTGATGGCAGAGCCGTTTGCAGCCGGGGCTTCGAACCGCGTTTCGATCGTCGAGATGGCGCCGCGGGACGGGCTCCAGAACGAAAAAGTCCTGATCGACACGCAGGCGAAGATCCGGCTGGTCGACCTGCTGTCTGCCTGCGGTTTCGAGCGCATCGAAGTGACCAGCTTCGTCAGCCCGAAATGGGTGCCGCAGCTTGCCGACGCGGCCGACGTCATGGCCGGAATCGCCCGCAGGCCCGGCGTGCGCTATGCAGTCCTGACGCCCAACATGAAAGGGTTTGACGCGGCGCTCGCGGCCAAGGCGGACGAGGTGGCGATCTTTGCCTCAGCGTCCGAAGGGTTTTCTCAGCACAATATCAATTGCTCGATCACCGAAAGCATCGAGCGATTCCGGCCGGTGGTAGAGGCGGCCCGGGAACAGGGCATTCCGGTGCGCGGCTATGTGAGCTGCGTGGTGGAATGCCCCTATGACGGCGCCGTCGCGCCTGAAAGTGCTGCCTACGTCGCCGAACGGCTGAAGGATCTTGGCTGTTACGAAATCAGCCTCGGCGATACGATCGGCCGGGGGACGCCGGAGGCTGTGGACAAGATGTTGTCGGCGGTGCTGGCGACCGTGCCCGCCACCAAGCTGGCCGGGCATTTCCACGATACCTCAGGCCGGGCGCTCGCCAATATCGGCGTAGCGCTCGAACGGGGCATAAGGGTCTTCGACGCGTCGGTCGGCGGGCTCGGCGGGTGTCCCTATGCGCCGGGCACCAAGGGCAATGTCGATACGCTGCTGGTCGATCGGTATCTGAAGGCACGTGGCTTCGAGACAGGCCTTGGCGAGGAAGCGCTTGAGCAGGCTTCGGTGTTTGCGCGCAGCTTGAGGAGTTCCACATGACATTCGAGACGATCCGTCTGTTCGTCGATGACCGGGGCGTGGCGCGTGTAACGCTTGCGCGGCCGGACAAGCACAATGCGCTGTCGAGCATCATGATCGACGAACTGACCGACGTGGCGATGGAGTTGAGCGTCGATACGGTGGTGCGCGTGGTCGAACTGGTGGCAGAGGGCGAAAGCTTCTGCGCTGGCGGCGATCTCGGCTGGATGAAGGCGCAGGTCGATGCAGACCGGGCAACGCGGATGGCGGAGGCGCGTCGTCTGGCGCGGATGTTCAAGGCCCTGAACGATCTGGAAAAACCCGTCATTGCCCGGGTTCATGGCAATGCCTTTGGCGGCGGTATCGGGCTCATCGCCGTCGCCGACGTTGCGATCGGGGCCGATACTGCGAAATTCGGGCTGACGGAGACGCGGCTCGGGCTGATCCCGGCCACCATCAGCCCCTATGTCGTGGCCCGCATCGGCGAGGGCCAGGCGCGGCCGCTGTTCATGTCCGGCAGGATCATCGAGGCGCAGGAGGCGCAGGCGGCCGGATTGCTGACGCGCGTCGTGCCGATGGAAATGCTCGACAAGGCGGTGGAAGCGGAGATCAAGCCTTATCTGCAGGTTGCGCCGGGTGCTGTCGGACGCTCGAAGGCCTTGGCACGGTCGCTGGGAATGCCGATCACTGACACTGTCATCGAGGCGACGATCGAGCGCCTGGCCGATACCTGGGAGACGGCAGAGGCACGGGAGGGCATCTCGGCGTTTCTGGAGAAGCGGGAGCCTTGGTGGCGCAAACCGGTTTAATCGCGCTCTGCGCTTGAAATGCGCATGGTTTGAGCATATTTTGATACTGTCTTTATCAAGATGTGTTAGGAATGTGCCATGACAGCTTTGAGCTTCGATACGACGGCAAGCCGGTTTGGGGATGGTCAGTCGCCGTTCCTGTCGGCGGAGCGGGTCTCGAAACAGCTCGGCGTCACGCTCTCCGAGCTTGCCCGGCTGATCGGTGTCGCCCGCAATACGCTGACGGCGAAATCAGGGGCGCGCAAGGTGGACCATGCCTTGAGCCATGTCGTGCGCATCCTTGCCATGGCCAGCGAAATGGCCGGCGACGAAAACCGCGCGACCATCTGGTTCAAGCATCAGCCGATCCCCGGCTGGGCGGGCAAGACCGCCTATGATCTGGTGAGCGAGGGCAAGTCGGACAAGGTGCTGGCCTATCTCGAGGCGGTGCGGTCCGGCGTCTATGCCTGATAAGGCCAGGGAAACGCTGACGCTGTGGCGTGCCTTCGTCCCGCAATGGGCCTTTGCGCCGCTTTCGGGCGAGGGTGCCTCGCGTTTCGGCGGCCGCTGGAACCCGATCGGCGCGCCGACGATCTATGCGGCGCGTGAACTCTCGACGGCCTGGGCGGAGTATAACCAGGGCTTCGTCCAGCACCCGGCACTGATAGTGCAGCTGGAACTCAAGGATGCCGTCCTGGCCGACTTGACGGAATCGGCAATCCTCTCCGAGCTTGGAAGTTCGCCCGACATTCACCGCTGCGAATGGCGGATGGATCTCGACAGCGGCAAGGTGCCGGAAACGCACCGCCTGCGTGAACGGTTGATCGGGCTTGGCTTTGACGGGTTGATCTATCCGTCCTTCATGTCGCCGGGCGGAACCTGCGTGGCACTCTGGCGATGGAATTCGAAGGGTGCGCCGCGCCTCGATGTGATCGATCCGGATGGGCGGTTGCCGAAGACGCCGGCATCGTGGGTTTGATCCGTTTAGTTTCGCAAAGACACCTTCAGAGGATGAAAACTGCGGGTGATGCCTCTGAAAACGAACGTTTTTTCCTTTTTAGTCTACAAAATAAATAAACTTAATTATCTAAATCGGCGGCCATGATGTAATTTCCCTCAACTCTTGGGGAAATAACAGTGCATGTCCGGTAGACCGTCCTATGTCATCAAGGTGCCCACGCGCAGCGTGGAATGGCCAACCATTCTCCTGACAATCGCGATCTACGGAGGCTTTTTGGGCCTGACCTTCTGGTGGGAAACGCTGCCGCTCTCGGTCGTCGCCATCGCTGGCGGCTGGCTGATCGCCTGGCATGGGTCGCTACAGCACGAGGTGATCCACGGCCATCCGACCGGAAATCAACGGATCAACGATGCCATCGGCGCAATCCCGCTCTCGCTGTGGCTGCCCTATGAGATCTATCGCGAAAGCCATCTTGAGCATCACCGCGACGAGCATCTGACGGACCCGATCGAAGACCCCGAATCCTCCTATCTCACGAAGGCGGCCTGGGAGCGCTTGGGCGCCGCGGGCAGGCTGCTGGCGCGTTGGAACACGACGCTGCTCGGACGTCTGACCATCGGACCTGCCGTCATGATCCTGAGCTTTCTGGTACAGCAAGGGCGCTTGCTGCAAGCGGGAGAGGCCGGTCGGGCGCGCATCTGGGCGATCCAGATGATAGGCGTGGCGGGCGTGCTTTTCTGGGTCATTGCAATTTGCGGCATGCCGTTCTGGCTCTATTTTTTCGGTTTCGTCTATCTGGGTGCGGCGATGACGCGGCTGCGGTCCTATGCCGAACATCGCTATGCCGAGCGGCACGAGGAGCGCACCGCGATCGTCGAGAACAGCCATGTGTTCGGGCTCCTGTTTCTCTACAACAACCTGCATGTGCTGCATCACCTGAAACCCGGCATTTCCTGGTACCGCCTGCCGTCGGTCTATCGCCGGAACCGGGAGGCCCTGATCGGCTCGAATGGCGGGCTGGTCTACAACAGCTATTGGGACATCGCCCGCCGGTTCTTCCTGAAACCGCATGACAAGCTGACGCATCCCAAACACTCCTGATCCACCAAGGTTATGGTTGAACCGGGCTCTTGGCGGTTTGGTGAAATCTGCACGTACTGCGATATCGAGTCCCGGGATTTGTGTTATTCACGCCTGCCGTCTGCCACCTGCGAAAGTCTTTGAATGCGCCTTGCCAGCCTTGCCATGTATGCCAGCCCGCCGCCGCTTGCCGAAGCGACAGCGGCTTTATGGCGTTTCATCAGCGACGCCCTGAAGCGGGCGGGTCTCGACGACGTTCCAGACGGGCTCGACACGGCTGTGCGCTACGACAAGGCGTGGACGCATCCTGACCTGCTGCTGGCCCAGACCTGCGGCTTTCCCTACGTCAAGCATTTGCGCGGCAAGGTGCTGTTGGTGGCGACGCCGGTCTATGGGCATCCCGGCTGTGACGGGCCGTTGAAGTGCAGCTTCATCGTTGTCGGCAAGGATTCAAACGCCCAGTCGCTTGAGGATCTGCGCGGCGCGCGGGCTGCGATCAACGAGCCGGACAGCAACTCCGGTGTCAACCTGTTTCGCGCCGCCGTTGCGCCGCTTTCGCGCAATGGCCGGTTCTTTTCCTCGGTGAGCGAAACGGGCGGGCATCGCAACAGCATTGCGGCGATCACCGCCGGCAAGGCCGATGTGGCGGCGATCGACTGCGTGACCTACGGCAATGTGCTGCGTTTCGACCCCGGGAGCCTTGCCGGCGTCCGCATCCTTGCCGAGACGGTCAAGGGGCCGGGATTGCCGATCATCACACGGGCCGAAGCATCCGACGAGGAGATATCGCTGCTGCGGCAAGTCCTGCGGCAGGCGCTTGACGAGCCTTCTCTGGAGACGGCTTGCAACGTGCTGTCGCTGAAGGATTTTGCCGTTCTCTCGGATGCCGATTACGAACCGCTGGCCGAGCTCGAACGGCAGGCACAGCGGCTGGGTTATCCCGTCATCGCCTGAAATCCGCCACCCGATCAGGCGGCGGATGCCCGGTTTCGATCAAATGGCCTGCAGTTCCAGCGTCACAGTGTCGAAACGCGACGACGAGGCGGTGATCGTGATCGCCCCCGGCTTGCCCGTCGTTTCCAGCCAGAAACCCGTCGTTCCGCCCTGAAAGGCGATCGTCTCCGGGCCGATGACGCGGGCGTGGTCGCCCACCTTGATGGTGACGATATCGTTGAGGAAGGGCAGGCGGGCGCCGACCTGATCCAGCGCGCGGACGATCACCCGCGTACTATCGCGGCCTTCGGCCTTCAGCGTCTGGCGGTCCGGCCGGACGTCAAGCGTTGTCGGCAACGGATTGGGGATCATGTGGAGGTTTGCCACCGGCTTGCCGTCGATGAAACCGGTGAAGAAGCCGTCTTCCCATTTCAGGCCCCAGACGCCGAGTTCGTCATTGCTGAAATGCCGATGGTCGATGACGACGGGCGGGTGCGGCAGATGCGGGAAGTTTTCGCGGTCGGGGCCGATGCGCTTGGTGAGCGTGCCGTAGCGCAGTTCGACCTCGTCGCAATTGGTGAGGATGATCAGCGGCAGCACGCCGCCGATGCTGCGCTCGCCGCGCGCCCAGTAGGTGACCGGCTTCAGGATCACTTCGTCGGCCGGATCGCACTGGCTGGCATAGACGTAGGCCGCGAATTTCGGTTCGCGGAACATGTCGAGCACGCCGTGATAGCAGATGCGGTCGCCGGAGCCGAAATCCTGGTGGGTGTTATAGTCAAACATGCACCAGCCGATGGCGCCGGAAATCGACGGGTCGCCATGAGCGGCGTTGAGCACCTCCAGATGGCGGCGCACATGCTCCGCCTGGCGCTGCTCCGCATCGTGGATCTTCGTCGGATACATATGGCCGCCGAACTCGGTGATGAGATAGGGCACGTTGCGCGACAGGCCGGTGCACTCCTGCTGGCTGCGCAGCGCGGTGCGCGGACGGTTGGCGCCCGGTAGTTCCTCGTTGCCGAGGATGAAGTCGTTCATGGTGTAGACGTCTTCAAGCAGTTCACTGTCGGTCAGGTAACGCACGCCGCCGGTCTGTCGAGTTGGGTCGAGTTCGCGGGCGAGGCGGTTGGTTTCCGTATAGAAATCATGGTCATCGAGGGATTCGTTGATGCGCACGCCCCAGATGACGATCGATGGATGGTTCCAGTCGCGCTCGATCATCCGGCGGACGTTGCGGATCGATTCCTGCTTCCACTCCTCATCACCGATATGCTGCCAGCCGGGGATTTCTTCGAACACCAGAAGGCCGATCCGGTCGCACTGATCGAGGAACCATTTCGATTGCGGATAATGCGAGGTGCGGACGAGATTGCACTTCAGCATGTTCTTCAGAATATCGGCGTCCCCCTCCTGCGCGGCGCGGCCCATGGCGTAGCCGACATAGGGGAAGGACTGGTGGCGGTTCAGGCCACGGATCTTCAGCGGCTTGCCGTTGAGGCGGAAACCTTCCGGCGTGAACTCGGCGGTGCGGAAACCGAAATGGGAGGAGCCGCTATCCGTCCCATGGTCCGAAGCCAGCGTAACGGCGATCTCGTAGAGAACCGGATTATCGAGGCTCCAGAGATCAAGGCCGAGGAGGCCATCCATGGTCAGCGTGATGCTGCTGCCGCCGGTCTCGGCGGCGACGCTGGCGAGTGTTTCTCCTGCCGCGTTCTTCAACTCGATATCGACCGTGCCGGTGAAGGCAAGGCCTTGCGGGTTGCTGAGATCACAGCGAACCGAAACGGATTTCGCATCCGCCAGCGTATTGGTTGTCTCGATCTTGATATTGGCGATGGAGACCGGGGCGGTCACCTTCAGCCAGACGTCGCGGTAGATGCCGGCATAGGTGAGGTAGTCGATGCGGCCGCCGAAAGGCGGTATGGCGGGATTCTCGCTGCCGTCGATCTTGATGGTGATGAGGTTGTCGCCCTGTTTCAGGAGGCCCGTCAGCCGAGCTTCGAATGGCGTGTAGCCGTCTTTGTGGGCAACGATCTGCTCACCGTTCAAATAAACGACGGAATCGGCCATCGCCGCATCGAAGACCAGCGAGACTTCGCGATTGGCAAAGTCGGGGTGCCAGGCAAGCACCTTCTGGTAGGTGAAAGCGCGCTGGTAAGAGGTTTCGTCGAAATAGTTGAACGGCAGCTCGACGGCGTTGTGCGGCAGGCTGACTGCCTGCCCCTGCAGGAAGGTCTTGGCGAGATCGGGCGAAAAACCTTCGTGGAAGGTCCAGTTCTCGTTGAAATTGGCAAGGGAACGCATGGCTGTTTCCTGTTGGAACGTGGCTGCCAGCTCAGGCCGTGGTGCCCCAGCGGGCTTTGCAGGTGAGCGTGATGCTGTGCGGGCCTTCGAGATCGGCGTCGTGGCGGTCGATCAGGTCTACCACGGCATCCATGAAGGCAGCGTGATCGAGGCTGAGCGTCGTCAGGTCGTGGCAATCCCAGGCAGCCATGGCGATACCGTCCTGGCCGACAATGGCCAGGTCGTCCGGCGTGTTGCGGTTGAGCACCCGCCGGGCGGCGTCGCGGGCGCCGATCGCCATGACGTCGTTGCCACAGATGATCGCGTCGGCCTTCGAGCGGTGCAGCAAAAGCACGGCTTCCTTGAAGCCGGAATCGTAGGAATAGTCGCCATAGGCGTCGGCCTCGAAGGCGAGACCGTGTTTCGCCAGCGCATCGGCGAACCATTTGCGCCTGAGCTTGTCGATCCAGCTGGATGATGTGCCCGAGAGGTAGGCGAAACGCTTGCGGCCGTCCTTGACGATCTTGTCGATGATTTCGCCGGCAGCCGCCGAGCCGTCGATGCGGATATGGGAGACGCTGTCGCTCTCCACCGGCTCGAAGGAGACGATGATCGGCCGTGTCGTGTGGAAGATATCCACCGCATCCTTCATCGAGACCATGTCGGAAAAGATCACGACATGATCGACCTGATAGGTCGAGGCAAGACGCATCAGTTGCAGACGATCGGTATGATCGGCGCAGCACAGGATGATCGGCAGGAGCTGCTTGGCCTGCAGCCGGTGGACCAGCAATTGCTGTTCTTCCGCCTCGCAGGGGTTGCCGATGGCGTTGACGACGAGGGCAACGAGGCGGGAGCGCTGGTTGTTCAGCGAGCGGGCGATAGCATTCGGCTGATAGCCGTGTTCGCGGGCAACGGCGAGGATACGGTCGCGGGTGGCCCCGCCGATGCGGCTATCGGGTGAGAAGGCACGCGAAATCGTGGCGGACGACACGCCGGCCAGCTTTGCCAGTTCCTTCGACGTGATCCGCTTTCTGCTCATGCCTGCCATTCCACCCAAGGTTCAGGCGGCATCGATAAGGACGGACTGGCCGTCGGATGCTGCCGATTGCTTGATTGCATCCCACAGCCTGGCGAAGCGCAAGCCCATTTCAACCGAGCCGGTGTTTTCCAACAGGCCAGCGCGGATGGCGAGGAAGTTCTTCATCGGATTGCCAAGGATTTCGGCTTCTTCACGGGTTCCAAGTTTGCCTTCAAGGCTGATTTCGCGCCAGCCGCCCCAGGCGTCGATACGCACGATCGCCTTCGAATAGAAGAAGGTGATGTAGGAGGCGCAGCCGGGAGGGCCTTCGCCGGCGGCCGTCAGCGTTGCCAGCGCACCGTTCTTCAGCCGGGCGGAGACGGCGGTGACGATGTCGACCGCCGTGTCGCGATTGTTCATGTAGGCGGAGACGCGCTCGAAATCGGAATTGGCCAGCATGCAGACGGTGTTCATCATGTGGGCGCCGGTATCGAACATGAAGCCGCCGCCGGAGATTTCCGGCTGCTGTTTCCAGTGGCCGCCGTAATTGCTGGCCCAGCTTTCCCAGATCGTGCCGGCAATGGCGATCAGTTCGCCGAACTCGCCAGCTTCGGCGCGCCTGCAGGTATCGAGCACCAGCGGCGAGAGGCCGCCCTGGAAGGCGGTGACGATCAGGACACCGGATTTCTTCTGCGCGGCAATGAGCGTTTCGGCTTCCTCGACTGTCGTCACCATCGGCTTTTCGAGGAAGATATCGAGCCCGGCTTCAGCGACGGCGGTTGCCTGTTCCGCGTGGAAGGCGTGCGGGGTGGAGATATAGACCGCATCCATCTCGTCGCGGCAGGCCGCAAGCATCTCGCGGTAGTCTGCGAAGCATCGCGGGGCGGTTGCGCCCGCCGCGGTGACGACATCGACAAGGCGCTGGCGCGAGGCTTCGGTCACATCCGCCAGAGCGACGAAGGTGATCTCCGGCATGGCCGCCCAGCTCTGCGCATACTCGGCCGCTTTCAGCCCGGCGCCGATGACGCCCAGGCGCAGTTTCGATGACATGAAAAATCCTCCCGATGATTTTGTGTACACGATTACACAAATGGTAATTGCAAATCAATATGAAAATAATTGTTGAATTTCATATATTTAAATTTTCATGGAATGAGCGATGAAAATGACGCTTGCCTGATTTCAGAATGCGTGTACATTTTTTCGCACGGTGCTGGAGGGTGCCGTGAGGAGAAAAGGGAGGATAATCCGTGAACAGAACGGCATTGGTTGGCCTGTGCGCCATCACGCTCAGCGCATTCGCGACGCTTGCGCAGGCTGAGACGATTCGCATTGCAAATCACGGTCAGGCTGGCATCAACGCCATGAAGTCGACCGTCGCAAGAATTGAAAAGAAATACGGTATTACTGTCGAGGTCGTGGAATATCCCTCGCCCGACAAGGATTATATGACGAAGCTCCTGACCGAGCTTGGTGCCGGCAATGCGCCTGATATCTTCTCCGCGCCGACCACGGCCTATGTCGCCGACATGGTGGCCGCCGGTTACCTCGCGCCGATCGGCGCCGAGTTCAAGGCCTGGGATGGCTACGCAAATTTCTATGACGTTGCCAAGCAGCTGGCCGTCAGCCCGGATGGCGAGACCTATGTCATGCCGTTCATGCTCGGCATCCAGGAAATCTATTTCCGCCGCGACGTTCTCGACAAGGCCGGCATCTCGACCGAACAGCCGAAGGACTGGGCCGACCTCTTGGCACGGGCCGCGGAAATCAAGGAAAAGACCGGCGCTTATGGTCTCCTGTTCCCGGCCGGCGTCAGCTGGGGTACCGGCGCGTTCGACGAAGGCTTCCAGCACCTGCTGGTCGGCTCCAAGACGCCGCAGCTCGCAACCGACGACGGCAAGCTCGACCTGACGGGCGAGGGCGTCAAGGACGTGTTCGGCGTCTACAAGGAACTGATCGACAAGGACCTGATGCCGACACAGCCGCTGCTCGGGCCTGAGCCATGGGTGATCCCGAAATACCAGATGTTCCCGGAAGGCAAGCTGGCCGCGACCACCTGCGGTTCGTGGTGCTACATTTTCGACTGGGGCCGCGAGAGCAAGAACCCGATCCCGGACGTCGAAAAAGTCGTCGGCACCTGGACCATCCCCGGCCAGACCGGTGGGCAATATGTGCTTGCCAACCTTGCTGCTCCGTGGGGCGTCAACGCGAAGGCTGAAAATCTGGAACTGGCGAAGAAGGTGCTGATGGAAATCGGCTCTGTCGAGACGCAGGTGTCCTATGCCGTGCAGATCGGCAATATCCCGGCCAGCAAGGCAGCGGCACAGGATCCGGAATTCCAGAAGCTGACCGAACTGGTGCCGATCCATGCGGCGGCTGAAAACGGTGTCTACCTGAAGCAGGCCGCCGGCTTTGCGACTGTTGCGGAAGGTGTTGCCCGCGCTACCGAAGCGCTTCTGCGCAAGGAGACCGATGCAGCCGGCGCGCAGCAGATCCTCGTCGACTATGCCCGCGAAATCCTGGGCGAAGAAGCGGTCAAATAATCCTCCAGACCGTTTATCGTCCAACGGGAGACGCGACCCGCCACAGGTCGCGTCTCCCCCGCTTTATCTTTCATACCGCAGGGTCCCATGGTTCGAAGCACATACGAGAAGCGCGTTGCGCGGCAGCTCCTGCTGATCCTTTCGCCATCCCTGCTGCTGCTTTTGGCCTTCGTCATTTATCCCGCGGTCTATTCCGTCTATCTGAGCTTCACCAACGAGGCGCTGACGGGTGCTGCCGCGCTCAATCCCCGGTTTGTCGGCCTGCGCAACTATTCGCGGCTGCTGCATGATGCGAAATTCTGGAACTCGCTGCTCGTTACTTTCCTCTTTGTCGTCGGATCGGCGATCATCGGCCAGTTCGTGCTGGGCCTGATCTCCGCCATCCTGCTGCGCCGAGATCTTGCATTCAAGCAGCTGTTCAGTTCGATCATCCTTTTGCCGAATGCCGCGCCGGAAGTGGTCGCCGGCTTCATGTGGATCTCGATGCTGGCCGGCGGCGAGAACGCGACGCTTTCCCGTATCGTGATGTTCTTCGGCATGACGCCGACCGACTGGCTGCAGACCTTTCCGCTGACGATGATCATCGTCGTCAACACTTGGCGCGGCATTGCCACCGCGATGATCCTGCTCACCGCAGGACTGAGCACGATCCCGTCCGAGGTCTACGAGGCGGCGCGCATGGACGGCGCCAATCCCTCGCAGATATTCAGGCGGATCACCCTGCCGCTGATGATGCCGACGATCCTGCTCTACATGCTGATCTCGGCCGTCTCGACTATCGCCGTCTTCGGCCTCGTCTATGCGCTGACGCGCGGCGGGCCGGGTGGGGCGACGGAGGTCATCAGCATCTACATCTACAATCAATCCTTTACCGCCTTCCAGCTGGGTTATGGCGCAGCGGTCGCTGTGGTGGCGCTGGTCATCTCGCTGATCCTCGGCATCGCCTATGTGCGGGCCATGAAAGTGCAGGTCTGAATGACGGATTTTGTTCTCGCTAGGCCCGGAAAGTCGCGCCGGCCGGACCTGCTGGCCTACGCGGCGCTATCGCTGATCTCGGCCTTCTGCGCCGTGCCGTTCTTTTGGGTGCTGCTTGCCTCGCTCGATGGCAACGCCCAGCTGTTCCTCAGCTGGCCGCGCGAATGGACGCTGAACAACTATGTGCGCGTCTTTGCCGAGGAAGACGGCGCGCGTTGGGTGTTCAACTCGCTGTTCGTCGTCGGCAGCGCGACGCTCTTGGTCATGGTGCTGGCGGGGCTCGGTGGCTATGCACTGTCGCGAACCCGGGCCTGGTGGAAGCAGCCGTTTCTCTACGCCATCCTGTTGATCCGCGTGCTGCCGCCGACCGCGCTCGTGGTGCCGCTCTACAAGATCCTGCTGACGCTCAACAACATCGAGGGCAATCTGGTCCGTATCTTTTTCGGCGGCGACACAGCGCGTGCCATCATGCGCTGGATCGGCTTCATCGACGGTTACCTCGGCCTCATCCTTGTGCTGGCGACGATGCAATTGCCGCTGGCGCTGTGGATCATGAAGACCTTCTTCGATGGCCTGCCGCGCGATTATGAGGAAGCGGCGGTGATGGACGGGGCGACGATGCTGCAGCGGATCCGCCGGGTGCTGATCCCGCTGGCGCTGCCGGGACTGGCGGCGGCCGGTCTGTTCGCCTTCATTTCGGCCTGGGGCGATTTTCTGTTGCCGTTGATCCTGTTGTCGTCGCCGGAATTGCAGACCCTGCCGCTCGGCCTGTTCCGCGCCTTCCTGCGCGTCAACACCATCGACTACGGCTTCCTCGCCGCACTTGCCTTCATCTACCTGATGCCGGCCGTTATCGCTTTCGGTTTCGCGCGGCGGTTCCTCGTCCAGACATTCTCAGGCGGCGTCAAGGGATGACGCGGCCAAACGATAGAGCGTAAGACATGATCAATCTCAGGAACGTCCGCAAATTCTACGGTGCGCTGGAAGTTATCAAGGGCGTCGACATCACCGTCGAAGATGGCGAATTCGCTGTTTTCGTCGGCCCCAGCGGCTGCGGGAAATCGACGCTGCTCCGGATGATCGCCGGGCTCGAGGGTATCGATGACGGCGACCTGATCCTCAACGGCAAGCGCATCAATGATGTGCCGCCGGACAAGCGCGGCATCGCCATGGTGTTCCAGTCCTATGCGCTCTATCCGCATATGACGGTGGCTGAGAATATCGGCTTTTCGCTCAGTCTGAAGAAGGTGCCGATCGCCGAGATCAACCGGCAGGTCGGCGAGGTCGCGGAAATCCTGCAATTGACCGACTATCTCGATCGCCGCCCGGCAGCCCTTTCCGGCGGCCAGCGCCAACGCGTGGCGATCGGCCGGGCGATCATCAAGAAGCCGTCGCTGATCCTGTTCGACGAACCGCTCTCCAACCTCGATTCGGCGCTTCGCGTGCAGATGCGCGCCGAACTGCAGCGCCTCCACCGCGAACTGAAGGCGACGGTCGTCTACGTCACCCACGACCAGGTCGAGGCGATGACCATGGCGGACCGGATCGTCGTGCTCAACAAGGGTATCGTCGCGCAATCCGGCCATCCGATGGACCTCTACCACTCGCCCGACAACGAATTCGTCGCCACCTTCATCGGTTCGCCGAAGATGAACATTCTGCCCGTGATGCTGTCGCGGCCTGAGGCGGGAAAACTCCGGCTGGAAAATGCGATGGGGCTTTCGATCTCGCTTGCGGACGGCGACGCCAGCGTCGCGACCGGCGAGGCAAAGCTCGGCATCCGGCCGGAGCATCTGAAGGTTTCGCAGGATGGCCAAGGCGATTTTTCAGCCGAGGTCGTCATCGTTGAACGGCTAGGCGTCGAAACATACCTTGCGGTCGGTTCACCGAAAGATCCGATCGTGGTGCGCGCCGAAGGCGACCTTTCCATCCGGCCCGGCGACCGCGTCTCCCTCACGGTCGACCTTTCCGCCTGCCACCTGTTCGATTCCAACGGCCGGGTCATCCGCCGGCCGCAGACACTCTGAAACCATCGAGGACATCATGAAGACCAAGGTTACCATCTGGAACGAGGGCCGCCACGAGCAGGTTCATAAAATCGTTCAGGACATCTATCCCGACCGCATCGACGGCGCGATTGCCGCAGGCATTGCCCATCCGGATTTCGAAATCCGCCGCGGCACGCTCGACGATCCCGACGAGGGGCTGCCGGACAGCGTGCTCAACGACACCGACGTGCTGCTCTGGTGGGGGCACATGGCGCATGAGGAAGTCAGCGATGGGCTGATCGACCGCATCCAGCAGCGCGTGCTGAAGGGCATGGGGCTGGTCGTCCTGCATTCCGGCCACCACTCGAAACTGTTTCGCCGCCTGATGGGCACCAATGCCAATCTTTCCTGGCGCGAGAAGCCGGAAGGCGATCTCGAGCGGGTCTGGGTTATCAACCCGTCGCACCCGATCGCAGAGGGCCTGCCGCCGTTCTTCGAGATCAACGCCTCGGAAATGTACGGCGAGCCCTTCGACATCCCGCAACCCGACGAGTTGATCTTCATGTCCTGGTATTCCGGGGGCGAAGTCTTCCGCAGCGGCTGCACCTTCCAGCGCGGCCGGGGCCGCATCTTCTACTTCAGCCCCGGCCATGAAACATTCCCGATCTATCACGACAAAAATGTGCACCGGGTCATTTCCAACGGCATCCGCTGGGTCAAGCAGACCCACACCGACGGCCGTATCCTGGAAAACTGGCATCGGGCCGAGTCGATTCATAAGCGTCCGGATTGAGTGGGGCGTACTCTCGGCTAAAAAATAGGCTGTGAACAATTCCAGCGGATCACGGCTTATCGTCCTGATCCCGCCAGCTTGGCGACGACCCAGTCCATAGGCTTCAATTCAGGCCGTTGTTGTCTATCTGGCAAATTTCTCTGCCCCGTCATCCTCGCCCTTGTGGCGGGGACCCAGTGCGTTCAAGTCCTTGAACGCAAAAGACTCTTTTCACGGCGCGGACGCGCCGTGGCTGGATTCCTGTGACGAGCACAGGAATGACGGGAGAGTTTTAGCTTCCAAGACCAATCACAAGGCGCTTTGTCGGCGGGCGGCAGGATCATGGCTATACCCACGATCCTTTTACATTTTGGCGACCCAAATAATTTCAATCACTGGCTGAATCCATCGGCTTCGTGACGGGCATTTCACTTTTCCCGTTGACTCAAATTCCGTTCGGATCAATAGTTCGGTGACAGAACGAATTAATTGAGGCGACTGTGAGCGAAACCCTGCGCATCTCCCGGAAGTTTTCCCAAAGGGCCGTGATGGAGGCGATCATCCAGAACGGGCCGATCTCCCGCGCCTCGATTTCCAAGCAGACCGGGCTCTCCAAGCAGACCATCTCGGAAATCGTCCGCCAGCTGGAGCTGGACAACTGGGTGCGTGAGACCGGGCGCACCAGTGGCCATGTCGGGCGCACCGCCGTGACCTATGAACTCGTACCGGATGCGGCCTATATTGCGGCTGTCGATCTCGGCGGTACCAAGATCAGGCTCGCCATCGCCGATCTCGCTTGCCAGGTGTCCGCGGAGGAAGTGGTTGCGACCGACCGGCGCGGTGGGCAGTTTGTCGTCGACCAGATCGCCGAACTCTGCGCGCAGGCGGCAGAACATCTGAACATTCCGCGTGAACGCATCCGCATGGCCGTGATCGGTGCGCCGGGTGCGCCGGATGCCAAGACCGGCCGTATCCTGCTGGCGCCGAACATTGCCGATTTCGACACGATGAACGTGGCGGCCGCCTTCGAGATGGCGCTCGGCATCGATGTGATCCTGGAAAACGACGTCAATCTGGCAGTGCTCGGTGAAAACTGGCTAGGCCAGGGGCAGGGCATCGACAATCTCGCCTATATCGCCGTCGGCACCGGTATCGGTGGCGGGCTGATGGTCGGCGGCCAGCTTGTGCGCGGCGCGATGAATGCTGCCGGCGAGCTTGGCTTCCTGCCGTTCGGCGCCGATCCCTTCGATCCGGAATCGCTTCGCACCGGCGCCTTTGAGCGGGTCACTGCCTCGATCGGCATCATGGCGCATTACGTGGCTGCATCCGGAGAAACGGCGACCGTGCCGGCGATCTTCGAGCGGGCCGCAAACGGCGATGCCCATGCCGCAGCGACGCTGGACGAAACGGCGAAATATCTGGCACGCGGCATCAGCGCGATTGCGGCGATTGCCAACCCGGAAAAGGTCATCATGGGCGGCTCGATCGGCCTGCGTCCGGAACTGATCGAGCGCATCCGAAAATTCCTGCCGACCTGCTTTCCCTATCCGGTCGATATCGAGGCAAGCCAGCTCGGCCCGCGCGCGGCGATTGTCGGTGCGACGGCGATCGGGCTCAGCCATCTACACAACGCGCTGTTCGGCGCCGATGCCCCGGACAGCCGCATGTCGCTGCCGCCGGCAGAAACGGTGACCTTCAAGGAGGCGGTGCGATGAGTGGATCCCATGGTCTGACAGAAAGGCTGTGCACAGCACTTGATCGAGACGACGCGATTGCCCTCTTGCGCGGCGCCATCCGCAGCGAAAGCATCACCGGTAACGAAGCGAATTTCGTCGGCTTTCTTGAAAGACAAATGCGGGCGCGCGAGATCGAAGCTATCCATGTCTCCGATTTCCGGCCGGGCCGCCCGAACATTCGCGGCGAGCGCAAGGGCGATGGTAGCGGCAAGCGGCTGCTGTTCATCGGCCATACGGACACTGTGCATGTCGACGGCTGGCGGGAGCATTGGGCCGGGACCGAGCGGGAAGACCCGTTTGGCGCGCCGATTATCGACGGCCAGATCTGGGGCCGGGGTGCTGGGGACCTGAAGGCGGGCATCTGCAGTTCGCTGGCGGCGCTGTCGCTGCTCGACAAGGCCGGAATCACGCTCAAGGGCGACGTTGCCTTTGCCTTCGTCGGCGACGAGGAAAGCGGCCAGCCGGGGACCGGTGTGTCCGCCGGGATCAAGGATTACACAGCCAGCGTCGAGGCGGGCGAAGTGGCAAAACCGGATTTCACCGTCTATGTCGAGCCGACCCAGCTTGCTGTTTATCCAGCGCAGATCGGCTTCTTCATCACCGACATCAAGATCACCGGCAAATCGGCCTATTTCGGCGTGCCGGAGCTTGGACGGGATGCGCTGAAGGCAAGCCATGCGGTCATGTCGGCGCTGTGGAAACATTCCGACGAGGTTTCAGCGCGGGCCGAGCACCCGCTGATCGGGCGCGGGTTCCTGCTGATTACCGGGCTATCGGGCGGCGGTTTCATCGCCGTGCCGGAAGAGTGCACGCTCTCGCTGATACGCAAGCTTTTGCCGGGGGAATCGCTCGATACGGCGGCAGCCGAGCTGGAGAGCGTTATCCGCAGCGCGGTGTCGGATCCTGAGATCAAGATCGAGATTTCCTATCCGGCCGGTCGCGACCATGCGCTCGGCGGTTCGGCGGCGGAAATCGATCAGGACCTGCCGGAAGTGTCGATGCTTTGCGTTGCCGTCGGCGACGCGATGGCCGGGCGGGGCAATATCCGGGGCGCGCCGTTCTGGTCGGAATCGCCGTTCTTCGTCAATCGGCTGGGTGTGCCTGCCGTCTATTGCGCGCCGGGCGATATCCGCAACTGCCACACATTCGAGGAGCATGTCGATGTCGAGGAATATCTCGCCGGGATCGTGGCGTTCGCCACTTTCATGGCGCGCTATTGCGGCGTGGTGGAATGAGCAACTGAAACAGCCATAGCTCTAAAAAAGGGAACAGAAAGATGCTTATCAGGACGTTTTTGAATGCCGCGCTTCTGACCGGCGCGATGATCACCGTAGCCCAGGCCCAGACAGTCGGTCCGGCCGGCGAAACCGCAACGCCGAGCGCTGAAATCAAGCTCTCCGACAGCGACATCGCTAGCCTGAAGGGCAAGGGCTACAAGGCGGCGCTGCTCTGGCACACGTCGTCCGACTTCATCAATGCCGTTTCGGCCGGCGCCAAGGACGAATTCGCCAAGGCGGGCGTCGAGGTTGTGGTGACGACGGATGCAGGCTTCGATGCCGCCCGTCAGCGCAGCGATATCGAGACGGCGCTGGCCGCAAAGCCGAACGTCATCCTCGCCCTGCCGCTCGACCCGACGACCTCGGCCGAAGCCTTCAAGCAGGCGGTAACCGACGGCACCAAGCTGGTCTTCCTGTCCAACCTGCCTGCCGGCTACAAGCACGGCACCGATTATGCGGCGATCGTCACTGACGACCTGTTCCAGATGGGCAAGCAGGCGGCCGATGCGCTGGCGAAATCGATCGGCGGCAACGGCAAGGTCGGCTATATCTTCCACGACGCCAGCTACTATGTGACCAATCAGCGCGACCAGGCCTTCAAGACGACAATCGAGAAGGATTATCCGGATATCAAGATCGTTGCCGAACAGGGCATTTCCGATCCGGCCCGCGCCGAGGAACTGGCCAATGCCATGCTGCTGCAGAACCCGGATCTCGACGGCATCTATGTGACCTGGGCCGAGCCGGCCGAGGGGGTTCTCTCGGCTCTGCGCGGCGCAGGAAATACCAAGACCAAGGTGGTGACACTCGATCTTTCGGAGCCGGCAGGGCTTGATATGGTCAAGGGTGGCAACGTCGTCGCGCTCGTCGCCGACAAGGCCTATGAGCTCGGCAGGACCATGGCTGCGACAGGCATGAAGTCGCTGCTCGGCCAGGAGACGCCGCCGTTCATCGTCGCCCCGGCGCTGACTGTCACCAAGGCGGATGTCGCCGAGGGCTGGAAGCAGTCTCTGAACCGCGATGCTCCGCAGTCGGTTCTCGACGCCGCGAAATAAACTACGGCCGATGGCGGCAGAGAGGTTGCCGCCGAGGCTGCGCATCAAAAATCTGGAGGAATGATGATGAACAAGCTGTCGATGATCCCGGCGGGGCTGGTTGCCGTGCTTCTGTCCACCCATGCTTTTGCCGCCGATGGCGCGACCACCGGTCCGCATGGCGAAAAACCGACACCGGCCGCAAGCTTCACGCTGACGCCGGATGAAGAGACGAAGATCAAGGACGGCAAGTTCACTGCCGCTCTCGTCTGGCACGAGATGAGCGAATATACCAATGCCGTCAACAGCGGCGCGCAGGACGAATTCAAGCGCCTTGGCGTCGAGGTCGTCGCCCAGACGGACGCGGGCTTTGATGCCGCGCGTCAAAAGGCCGATGTCGAGACCGTGCTTGCCAAGAAGCCGTCGATCATCCTGTCGCTGCCGGTCGATCCGGCAACGGCCGGGCCGATCTACGATCCGGCGCTGAAGGCAGGCGTCAAGCTCGCCTTCGTCGATAACTCGCCGCAGGGTTATGTGCAAGGCAAGGACTATGTGACGATCGTCTCGGACGACCTGTTCCAGATGGGCCACAAGGCCGGTGTCGCCATGGCCGAGGCCCTCGGGAAAAAGGGCAAGGTCGGCTACATCTTCCATGATGCCGATTTCTACGTGACCAACCAGCGCGACCAGGCCTTCAAGTCGACGATCGAGCAGGATTATCCCGACATGAAGATCACCGCCGAGGCGGGCATGGCCGATCCGGCACGGGCGGAAGAGATCGCCCAGGCGATGGTGACCCAGAATCCCGATCTCGACGGCATCTACGTCACCTGGGCGGAACCGGCGTTGAGCGTGCTTTCCACCCTGCGCTCTGCCGGAAACACCCATACCAAGATCGTTACGCTCGATCTCAACGAACCGGCAGCACTCGACATGGTCAAGGGCGGCGCAGTTGCAGCGCTCGTGGCCGACGAAGCCTACAATATCGGCGTGACTGCAGCCCGTGCGGCGGCCGGATCGCTGGTCGGCAAGCAGGCCGAGCCGTTCCTGGTGGTGGATTCGCTTGCGGTCACCAAGGACACGGTCAAGGACGGCTGGAAGAAGTCGCTCAACAAGGATGTGCCGGCAACCATTGCCGAAGCCATCAAGTAACTACCCGCGCTCCGGCGCCAATTGAAATCGTCGCCGCCGCCGCTCACGAAACGTGCCGCGGCCCGGCGGGAGCCACGGGTTCCCGCCCATACCCCCGCTTTTCGGAGGAACCGCTATGTCCAGCGCCACAAGCAATGCCGCCAACCCGGCGATGAGCATGATCAGCCGCATCAATATCCAGCAATATGTCGTCTATGTCGGCTTTCTGGCGATCTTCCTGTTCTTCGCCATCGTGCTGAAGGACAGCGGGTTCCTGACGGTGCGCAACCTTTCCAACATCGTGCTGCAGACGGCGCCGATCACGATCATGGCGATCGGCATGGTCTTCGTGCTGTCGGCCGGTGAGATCGACCTGTCGATCGGTTCGACCGTCGCGGTCGCTGCCCTTTCTGCCGCCGTGACGATGAATGCCTATGGCATGATCGCCGGTATTGCGGCCGGGATCGGAGCAGGGGTTGCCATTGGCCTGGTGAACGGCCTGCTGGTCGCCTATGTCCGGCTGCCGTCGTTCCTGGTGACGTTGGCAACGCTCGGGCTGTTTGCCGGTGTTGCTCGGTCGCTCACCAACCTGCGTTCTATTCCCGTCACCGATAGCATGTTCACCGGCTTCTTCGGCTCCGGCTCGCTGCTCGGCATTCCCTCGCTGATCTGGTGGACGGTCATTGCCATCGTTGCCGGGCACCTGATTTTCCGCGAAACCCGGTTCGGCGCGCATGTGCTGGCAACTGGTGACAATGCCCGTGCGGCCAGCGTCTCCGGCATTCCCGTGCCGCGCATCCGTCTCGCCGTGTTGGTGATCAGCGGCGCGCTCGCCGGCCTTGCAGGCCTGCTCTATGCCGGCCGTCTGCAGGCCGCAAAGTATACGCTGGGCGAAACTGATCTGATGACGGTGATTGCCGCCGTCATCGTCGGCGGCACGCTCCTGAACGGTGGCAAGGGCTCGATCATCGGGGCGCTCGTCGGTTCGCTGATGATGGGCATGCTCAACAACGGGCTGATCCTGATGGGTCTTTCCGTTTCCGATCAGATGATCGTCCGCGGTCTCATCATTCTCGCTGCAGTCGCCGTATCGCTGCGCGAAAAGCTGCGCTGAAGAAAGGATACCCCATGTTTCTCGACGTTCTGCGCCGCCGCAACCCGAAATTCCTTGAAGCCGCCATGGCGTTGCACCGGCAGGGCGAGATTCCGGCCAATGCCTATGTGCTCGATCTCGACACTGTGGAGGCGAATGCCCGTGTGCTGAAGACAGAGGCCGATCGCCTGGGCATGAAGATCTTTGCCATGACCAAGCAGGTCGGCCGCGCCAGCTCGTTCTGCGCTGCCGTGCAGCGGGGCGGCATCGACCGGTCCGTGGCGGTCGACATGGCCTGCGCCCGCGCCACCCATCGGGCAGGCCTCCGCGTCGGCCATCTCGGCCATCTGCAGCAGGTTGCGCGTCATGAAGCCAAGGCCGCTGCTGCGACCTTCCGGCCGGACTACTGGACCGTCTTCAATGGCGAGAAGGCGGCCGAAGCCGCTGAAGGCGCCAGGGCGGCAGGCTATGTGCAGAACCTGCTTGCCCGCATCAAGGCGGAAGGGGACACCTTCTATCGCGGCCATGAGGGTGGCTTCGACGCTGCCGATGTCGCTGCTGTTGCCGATGCTTTCGATGCGCTGGATGGCGGACGTTTTGCCGGGATCACCACGTTTCCGGCGCTGCTGTTCGACCACAAGACCCGCAAGGTTCTGCCGACGCACAATCTGGCGACGCTGACCAAGGCCGCCGAGGCGCTGGCGAAAGCCGGACGCACCGGCATTGAGGTCAATGCACCGGGCACGACATCCTCGGTTCTGCTGCAGGGACTGGCCGATGCTGGTGCGACGCAATGCGAGCCCGGAAACGGCCTGCATGGCACGACGGCGCTGCATGTGGTGGAAGACTTGCCGGAGCTTCCGGCCGTCTGCTACCTCACCGAGGTCTCGCACCTTTCCGGCGGTAAGGCCTATTGCTTCGGCGGCGGTTTCTACATCGATCCGATCTTTCCGGACTACGACGTCAAGGCGATTGTCTCGGATGAGCCGACTGTTTCGGCGTCGTCGCTGCGCAGCGTCGAAGTGCCGCCGCCATCCGCTATCGATTATTACGCGATGATCGATGCGACCGGCCCGAATGCACCGAGGCCCGGCGATACCGCCGTATTCGGTTTCCGCGGACAGGCCTTCGTCACCCGCGCCTATGTCGTTGGCGTCTCGGGAATTTCAAAGGGCATGCCGAAAGTGGAAAGCATCGAGAACGGGTTCGGCGAACCTCAATCCTGGCCGGTATAGGAGAACGACCATGAACACTCAGGCCCCTGTGCTGCAGCTCAAGGACATCCGCAAGAATTTCGACGCTGTGGTCGCCATCGAGAATTTTTCGCTCGATATCTATCCCGGCGAAATCGTCGCTCTGGTCGGCGATAACGGCGCCGGCAAGTCGACGCTGATCAAGATCGTTTCCGGCGTCTATGGTCCGTCATCCGGAACGATTACCATCGAGGGCGAGACCGTCGCCATGTCGAGCGCCACCATGGCCCGTTCGCACGGGATTGAGGTGGTCTACCAGGATCTGGCGTTGGCCGACCAGCAGGCGGTCTATATGAACATGTTCCTTGGCCGCGAACTCACCAATGGCATCGGCCTGCTCGACCGCAAGACGATGATTTCCGAGACGGAAAAACTGGTGAAGGAACTCGATGTGCGCATCCCCTCGGCGCACGCGACGATCCGCGATCTCTCCGGCGGCCAGCGCCAGGGCGTGGCGATTGCGCGCGCCACCCGCTGGGCAAAGAAGTTGATCCTCTTGGATGAACCGACGGCGGCACTTGGCGTTGCCGAGACCGCGAAGGTGGAGGAGATCGTCCAGTCGCTGAAGAGCCGCAACATTGGCGTGCTGATCATTAGCCACAGTCTCGATCAGGTCTTCAAGCTCTCGGATCGCATCTGCGTGTTGCGGCGCGGCAAGCAGATTGGCATCCGCAAGACGTCGGAAACCAACAAGAACGAGATCGTTTCGATGATCACCGGCGTCAACTGATGCCGGTGTTTAGGCCGTCTTGAGTGTGGAGGCGTTCGCCTACACCGCAGGCGGGGCGTAGGCGCGCATGAACGTGCGCACGGCATTGCGCGCTGCAGTTTCCAACTCCGCTTCCGTTGGCGTTACGCCAAACAGCGTGTTCATCTGCAGGTCGGCATTGACCAGCGCTAGGAACTGCCGGGCGGCGACGTCGAAATCGTCGATCTGCAATAGTCCCTTGTGGGAAAGCCTGGAGAAAAGGGCGGCCAGTGCCGTGCCGATCTTGCCGGGGCCATGCTGGCGCCAGCTCTCGAACAGATGCGGATAACGCTCTCCTTCGGACAGAACCAGCTTGCGCAGGAATTTGCCATCCTGATTGCAGATGCAATTATGGCTGAGACGCACGGCGAAGGCGGCAAGATCGTCTTCCAGGCTTTCCGGGTTTTCCGGGAAACTCGAAAGGGTCGAGAACAGCATCGCATTGGCGCGGTCCATGACGTCCTCGACTACCGCCATGAAGAGATTGTCCTTCTCCCGGTAGTGATTGTAGACCGTCTGGCGCGAAACGCAGGCAGCCGAGGCAATCTCGTCGATGCTCGCGCCTGCAAACCCCTGGCGGCAGAAAACTTCCGCAGCTGCCTCCAGAATGGAGAGACGCTTTGCGCATTGTCCACGCTGGCTGTGCACGGACATCTTCTGAATTGTATCGCTATTACTTTTCATACGGCAAAGATAATGCCTCTTGACGTTTTAGACAATGGTGTCTAATTTTACATCAGTGTCCAAATTTATTGACACATTCTGCCAAGTGAGCGCGGGTTCCTCCCAAGCATCGCGCGGCTATTTGGCAACGATCACATTGAACCCTCGTGAGAGCAACGCGGCGCGAAACTGACCTGGTTTTGCGCTGCTGTTTTCTGAAAGATGATCACCATGACGTCCTCCTTCTTCCGGACTGCCCTCATCCTCGGCCTGTTGTCGGCCATCGGTCCCTTCGCCATCGACATGTATCTGCCGGCTCTGCCCTCGATCGGGCAGGATCTCGGTGCTGCAAACAACGTCGTGCAATTGACCCTTCTTGCCTTCTTCATTTCCTTTGCCCTGTCGCAACTGGTCTATGGTCCATTGTCCGACATGTGGGGCCGCAAGGCGCCGCTTTATATCGGCATCGGCATCTTCACCGTGGCAAGCATCGGCTGCGCGCTCGCAAACGATATCGAGACCCTGATCGCCTTCCGCTTCCTGCAGGGGATGGGCGGCGCAGCCGGAATGGTCATACCGCGAGCCATCGTTCGCGACATGCACACAGGCGTGCAGGCTGCCCGCCTGATGTCGCTCTTGATGCTGGTCTTCAGTATCTCGCCGATCCTGGCGCCGCTGACCGGCAGCGCCGTCATCGAGTTCTACGGCTGGCGCGGCGTGTTCTGGGCGGTGATGATGGCTGCCTTCATCGGCTTGATCCTGCTGGCGACGCAACTGCAGGAAACCCGCCTCAAGGAACATCGCGCCGAAAGCGGCCTGCGCAGCGCCATGGCTGCCTATGGCCTGCTGTTGCGGGATAAAAACTTCCTGACACTGACCTTCATCGGCGGCCTCGGCATTTCCAGCTTTCTCGTCTATCTCGCCAACTCGCCCTTCGTGCTGATCGACTATTACGGACTGACGCCGACGCAATACAGCTTCGCCTTCTCCATCAATGCCGTGTCGTTCTTCACGGTGTCGCAGGCGACCGGCTGGTTCGGCGAACGCTTCGGCCTCGTCCGCGTCATGCGTGTGGCCGTTGCTGCCTTTGCGGTGACCATGGCAACGATGGCCATCGTCATGAGCCTTGGCTTCAACCAGCTGCCCGTGATGGCCGCGTTCCTGTTCGTCGGCTATGGCTTCCTCGGCCTCGTCATCCCGACGACCGCGGTGCTTGCCCTGGAAGACCACGGCGAGATAGCCGGCACGGCGTCGTCGTTAATGGGCACGCTGCATTTCGTCACCGCAGCCGTTGCAATGGTGATCGCATCGGTGTTCTTCGACGGTACGGCTGTTCCGATGGCCATGGGCATTGCGCTCTGCGCTGTCGGTGCGCTGCTGCTCACCCAGGCCACCATCGGCCGCCGCCGGGCGGTTGCCGCAGCGGAGTAAATTCGCCGGCCGCCTGTTTGCATAGAATGCCGAAGGCCCGGAACAGCGTTCCGGGCCTTCGCAATTCACGCAGTTTCTGTCGTTGCGCCCGGCGGCGTCGAGGTTAGACGTCGAACAGATAGTCCGGCATGGTTTTCAGCCGCGCGATGTCGCGCAGGGGCGGGGCACCGAATAGGCGGGCGTATTCGCGGGAGAACTGCGACGGGCTGTCGTAGCCGACATTGTAGCCGGCGGTTGCCACGTCGAGCGACTGTCCGAGAATGAGCCGGCGAGCCTCCTGCAGGCGAAGCTGCTTCTGGTACTGCAGCGGGCTCATGGCGGTGACGGTCTTGAAGTGCTGGTGGAACGACGACAGGCTCATGCTTGCTCTGGCGGCCAGGTCCTCGATCTTCAGCGGCTGGCGGAAATGCCGCTTGATGACATCGATCGCCTTGTTGATCTGCGTCAGCTTGCTCTCGGCATGGGCAATCTGGCGCAATCGCCCTGCCTGCTCGCCCCTCAAGAGCCGATAGAGAATTTCGCGCTCGGCCAGGGGCGCCAGAAACGGAATGTCGCGCGGACTGTCGAGAAGGCCGACAAGCCTGATCGCTGCGTCCAGGAGCTCAGCGGTCGTTTCGCTGAGTGACAGACCGGGGCCTGGGCTTTGGCGGGCCGCCTTGTCCGCTTCGACCTCGAGAACGAGCGCGCTCAGCATGGCCGGATCAAGGTCCAACCGCAGGCAGAGATACGGGTGATCCTTCGAGGCCTCGATCACCTGACCGGCGACGGGCAGATCCACGGAAACTGTGAGGTACTGATTGACGCCATACACGTAGATATCTTCTCCGAGCATGACCTGCTTGCGCCCTTGCGCGACGAAGCAGACGGCGGGTTCATGGAGCGTATGGATCGGCTCTGTCGGCGTCGAAGACCGGATCAGGATCAGGCGCGGGATTTGCGTCGAGAACACGCCATCGATACCGGTGTTTCTGTCGATGAGGCTTGCCAGATGTTGATTGCTGCTCAAGAGGTTTCTCACATTCTGCCAGGTCGCGAGGTCCGGCGATCGACTATAGGCGACCGGAAGTTTCCGTATAAGAGGTGTTCGAAAGGCGCCGCAGGTAAATTGCGGCATCAGAACTCAACGTGCGCCGATCTCCTCCGGCAATGGAGAAGACCGGCGCTGAACGACAGGGCGACCTAGAAGTTGCCATCGGTCGAGATCGACAGATCCCGCCATTTGGCGATTTCTTCTCCGAGGCTAGCCAATTTCCTGGTCGTCATATCGACGGCATCGGAGCCTGCGCGGTAACGCAACGGCGGTTGGTTCTCGTTTGCAAGACCGACGAGCACGTTGCCAAGCTTGGTCGGATCACCGGCCTGCTGATGGCTGTGGTTGTCATAGGCGGCTTTGGTTTCCGCCCCGAAGGTGCCGTAGTCTTCGATGGTCGTCGTGCCATATCGGACGGAGCTACCATCGAGGAAGTCGGTGCGGAAGAAGCCCGGCTCGATGATCGTCATATGGATGCCGAATGGCGCCAGCTCCGGTGCCAGGGATTCGGAGAAACCCTCGACGGCGAATTTCGCCGCGCAATAGATGGACGCACCGGGAAAGCCGACAAAACCACCGACCGAGGAGAGGTTCATGATGTGGCCCGACCGCTGCCGGCGCATAACCGGAAGCACCGCGCGGGTTACATGGAAGGTGCCGTAGACATTGGTGGCAAACTGCTGCTCGATATCAGCGTGATCGTTTTCCTCGAAAAGTCCCAGCTGTCCGTAACCCGCATTGTTGACCAGAACGTCGATGTGGCCGAAGCGGGCGACCGCGGCATCGACGGCCACTATAGCCTGTGTCTCGTTGCTCACATCGAGAACGACGGGAAGAACCCGGTCGCCATAGGCGGCATAGGTTTTCTGAAGTTGTTCGGGATTGCGACCGGTCGCTACGACGGTGTCGCCCGCCGCGAGAGCAGCCTTGGCGATTTCAGCGCCGATGCCGCGTGCGCTGCCGGTGATGAACCATGTCTTGCTCATTTGAGTATCCTTCGCTTTTGACCGCCGCGCCGATGTGAAGCAATTCCGGCCGCGGCTTTCGTGTTGAATGCAGGCAAAAATTACGCTTTTCGTTTCCACGCACGTAGATCAAAGCTCCGGGTGCATTGCCTGATTCTCCAAATGTCGGCTGGTCGCTCGTAAGTGCGGGCGCGTCTTTCGCAACCGATCGCCGTTTCCGGTGTTAACGATCTGTTATCCATGTGAAATAAAAAAACGCCCGAAGCCATATGCGTTTCCGGTCTCTACGTATTGACCAAAAAAATGACTCCTATACCATATCTAGTGTTCAAGGTTCCTCCGATTCGCAAGGGCTGGGGGCTAAGACGGGAATACGGTGCGCAACGCCAAAGTGGCGAAGCAATGCCGGAGCTGCCCCCGCAACTGTAAGCGGCGAGTTTCTGTCCCATTTCAAGTCACTGAGGCATGAGGCTTCGGGAAGACGGGACAGAGGCCGCGACCCGCAAGCCAGGAGACCTGCCTTCGAGCAAAAACGTCCACGGGCGGGGTGTCCGGAAGGTCGCGTAATGTGCAGCGGAATGACTCCGCTCTATGTTGCGTTCCTCCGATACCAGCCAAAAGGCTTCGGGGTGAAGGCATGTCAGTCAGTCGAATTCGCAGACCAGAGGACGCGGGATCGCGATCGATGGCGCACGCCTAGCCTCAATCGCCAACTCGAAATGCAATGACATGATCGGGTCCGCATGCAGCGGCTCGGAACCTTTTCGTGTGGCCAGTCAAAACCATAGACAACGAGGAACGACATGAGCATTACCGTCTACAGCAAGCCTTCCTGCGTGCAGTGCACCGCGACCTATCGCGCGCTCGATCGCGGTGGCATCGACTATCAGGTCATCGACATCTCCACCGATGAGGACGCCTTTGCGACCGTGGTTGGCCTCGGCTATCAGCAGGTACCGGTCGTGGTGACCGGACAGGACCATTGGGCCGGATTTCGGCCCGATAAGATCAGCGCGCTTTCCTGAGCGCGGGCGGACAAGCGATGGGCCTGATCGTCTACTATTCCAGCTTGTCGGAAAATACCCATCGCTTCGTCGCCAGACTCGGTCTGAGATCGGCGCGCATTCCCATCAGCAGTGGCGCGGAAACGCCTGATGTGCGCGAACCCTTTGTCCTCATACTGCCGACCTATTGCGGCGACGGCGGCAAGGGCGCGGTTCCCAAACAGGTCATCCGTTTCCTCAACGACGCGGACAACCGATCCCTCATCCGGGGCGTGATCGCCGCCGGCAACAGCAATTTCGGCGAGACCTATGGGCTCGCGGGCGATGTGATCTCCAGGAAGTGCCAGGTGCCGTACCTCTACAGGTTTGAGCTTTTAGGCACACAGGAGGATGTCGCCAATGTGAGAAACGGATTGGAACGATTTTGGACGCGACAACTTTCGATAGGCCACTGAAGGCGGCTGAGACGGCGCTCGACTATCATGCGCTGAATGCGATGCTGAACCTCTATGACGACGAGGGGAAGATCCAGCTCGACAAGGACCGGCTGGCCGCGAAGCAGTATTTCCTCCAGCACGTCAACCAGAATACTGTCTTCTTCCATAACCTGCGGGAGAAGCTCGATTATCTGGTGACCGAAGGCTACTACGAGCGGGAGGTGCTCGACCAGTATTCCTTCAACTTCGTCCGCGACCTGTTCGACCATGCCTATGCAAAGAAGTTCCGCTTCCCGACCTTCCTCGGCGCCTTCAAGTACTACACCAGCTATACGCTGAAGACTTTCGACGGAAAGCGCTATCTCGAGCGCTACGAAGACCGCATCTGCATGGTGGCGCTGACGCTCGCCCGGGGCAATGAGGCGCTTGCCCGCGACATGGTCGACGAGATCATTTCGGGCCGTTTCCAGCCGGCGACGCCGACCTTCCTCAATGCGGGCAAGAAGCAGCGGGGCGAACTCGTCTCCTGCTTCCTCATGCGGGTCGAAGACAACATGGAAAGTATCGGCCGATCGATCAATTCGGCGCTGCAGCTTTCCAAGCGTGGTGGCGGCGTGGCTCTTTCACTCACCAACATCCGCGAGGCAGGCGCGCCGATCAAGCAGATCGAAAACCAGTCGTCCGGCATCATTCCGGTGATGAAACTGCTGGAGGATAGTTTCTCCTATGCCAACCAGCTCGGTGCGCGGCAGGGGGCCGGCGCCGTCTATCTCAATGCGCATCATCCCGACATCATGCGCTTCCTCGACACCAAGCGTGAAAATGCCGACGAGAAGATCCGCATCAAGACGCTGTCGCTCGGCGTCGTCATTCCCGACATCACCTTCGAACTGGCACAGAATAACGAGGACATGTACCTCTTCTCGCCCTATGACGTGGAGCGCGTCTACGGCGTGCCCTTCACCGAAATCTCGGTGACGGAAAAATACCGCGAGATGGCGGACGATGCCCGCATCACCAAGAAGAAGATCAAGGCGCGCGAATTCTTCCAGGTGCTTGCCGAAATCCAGTTCGAGAGCGGCTATCCCTACATCATGTTCGAAGACACGGTGAACCGGGTGAACCCGATCGCCGGACGCATCACCATGAGCAACCTCTGCTCGGAAATCCTACAGGTGAGCGAGGCGAGCAAGTATAATGACGACCTCTCGTACAAGCACATGGGCAAGGACATTTCCTGCAATCTCGGCTCGCTGAATATTGCGGCGGCAATGGATTCCGAGGATTTCGGCAAGACGATCGAGACTTCGATCCGGGCGCTGACCGCCGTTTCCGACATGAGCCATATCTCCTCGGTGCCGTCGATCGAGAAGGGCAATGACGACAGCCATGCGATCGGCCTCGGGCAGATGAACCTGCACGGCTATCTCGCCCGCGAGCGCATCCACTACGGCTCGGAAGAGGGCGTCGATTTCACCAATATCTATTTCTACACGGTGACCCATCACGCGATCCGCGCTTCGAACCGAATTGCCGTTGAGCGGGGATCGAGCTTCAAGGGCTTCGAGAACTCGAAATACGCCTCTGGAGAATATTTCGACAAATACACCGAACAGGCATGGGAACCGGCGACGGAGAAGGTGAGGGGGCTGTTCGAAACGGCCGGCATTCCGATCCCGACACAGGCGGACTGGTTGGCCTTGAAGAGGGACGTTATGGCGTCCGGGCTCTATAACCAGAATTTGCAGGCCGTGCCGCCGACGGGGTCGATTTCCTATATCAACCACTCGACATCCTCGATCCATCCGATCGTCTCGAAGGTCGAGATCCGCAAGGAAGGCAAGATCGGCCGCGTCTATTATCCGGCGCCATTCATGAGCAACGACAATCTCGATTACTATCAGGACGCCTACGAGATCGGACCTGAGAAGATCATCGACACCTATGCCGCAGCAACGCAGCACGTCGATCAGGGCCTGTCGCTGACCCTGTTCTTCCGCGACACGGCGACGACGCGCGATATCAACAAGGCGCAGATCTATGCATGGAAGAAGGGCATCAAGACCATCTACTACATCCGGCTTCGGCAGATGGCGTTGTCCGGTACCGAGGTGCAAGGCTGTGTGTCGTGCACCTTGTGAGCATTGCAAAGCCCCTCATCCGGCCTGTCGGCCACCTTCTCCCCGTGAANNAGGGCTAGGGTGAGGGGCAATGCCCCTTTGCGAAGCGCAACAAGAACCAAGGATCAAGCCCCAATGAACATCGCCATCAAGCCCGTATCGCGCGTGCGTGCCATTAACTGGAACCGTATCGAGGACGACAAGGATCTCGAAGTCTGGAACCGGCTCACCGGCAATTTCTGGCTGCCGGAAAAGGTGCCGTTGTCCAACGACATTCCGTCCTGGGCGACCTTGCGGCCGGAAGAGCAGCAACTGACCATCCGCGTCTTTACCGGACTGACTTTGCTCGACACGATCCAGACCAGCATCGGCGCGCCGAAGCTGATGGAGGATGCGATCACGCCGCATGAAGAGGCGGTGTATTCCAACATTTCCTTCATGGAAGCGGTGCATGCGCGTTCCTATTCCTCGATCTTTTCGACACTCTGCTCGACGCCCGATGTCGACGACGCCTATCGCTGGTCGGAGGAGAACGAGCACCTGCAGAAGAAGTCGGCGCTGATCCTCGAGCAGTATCGCAATCCCGATCCGCTGAAGCGCAAGGTCGCCAGCGTCTTTCTGGAAAGCTTCCTGTTCTATTCCGGCTTCTACCTGCCGATGTTCTGGTCGAGCCGGGCAAAGCTGACCAACACCGCCGACATGATCCGGTTGATCATTCGCGACGAGGCGGTGCACGGCTATTACATCGGCTACAAGTTCCAGAAGGGGCTGGAGCGCCTGAGTGCGGAGCGGCAGCAGGAGATCAAGGACTTTGCCTATGAATTGCTGTTCGAACTCTACGACAACGAGGCGAAATATACCGAGAGCCTCTATGACGGTGTCGGTCTGACCGAGGACGTGAAGAAATTCCTGCACTACAACGCCAACAAGGCATTGATGAACCTCGGCTATGAGGCTCTGTTTCCTGCCGAGGCCTGCAAGGTCAATCCGGCGATCCTCTCGGCACTTTCGCCGAATGCGGACGAGAACCACGACTTCTTCTCCGGCTCCGGCTCGTCCTATGTCATCGGCAAGGCCGTTGCAACGGAAGACGATGACTGGGATTTCTGAGCGAGGGGATGGGGCTTACACCGCTTCGGCGCGGCATCCGGACGCCGCGCCGCGCCCCTCGATCCACTTTCTTGCGCGATTGTAACCGTAACGTACTCCCGCGCGGCCGTGAAACCAGCGACAATCATCGGGTGAAGTTCAGGGCGCGGCCGCAATGCGGCAGCCAACCCGGACGCACGGCTCCGCATCTGCCTATCAAACCTGGTAAGGATCGATGTCGACCGGCACTGCGCAAAAGGGATTGTGGAAGCTGATGCTGAAGTTGCCCGCACTGCGCGGACAGCTCCAGATCCTCAGTGCGCAGAATGCAACCATGTTGAGCCTTTGCGATGCCTTTCATGATGCGAGTTCTACGCTCGATTGTCTGCGGAAAGATCCGAAGGCCGACGCCGCGATAATTCGCGAATACGAGGCGCTTTGCACGGAAATCGAGGGAGAGATCATCGAGATCTGTCTGGCAGCGCAAAACCGGAGGCGTTGAGAAAGTTCTGTATCTTTTTGTTTATTATAATACTTTTCAGCAGGTGTTCCAATGATGGGCACTTCTTCTCGATTTTATCACATTTGAAACAGTCAACGGAATTTTTAGCGATTGTGGCAATGAATCTTCAGCAAAGGGCGTTTGACCACTGTGCCGGTTTGATGTGTTAATGTGACCTTAAGTTGAAAGCTTGGGGGCAGGCATGAGCGGCGAGCGTAAAATCGATCGGCGATTCTGCAAACGGATTGACCAAGTTGAGGCTCAGGCGGAGGTCGATCGGCTGCTGTCCGATCCTCTCTTTCAATCTCCCGAGCGCAACAAGAGCTTTCTTCGCTTCATTGCCAATGAATTTTTCGAGGGGCGGGCAGAGGCAATCAAGGCCTATGCGATCGCGGTCGACGTCTTCGGCCGTCCGTCAAACTTCGATCCCTCCATAGATCCGATCGTGCGCATTGAAGCGACGCGTCTGCGCGCCGCACTGACGCAGTATTACGATGCGCACGGAAGCAACACGGGCATCCGTGTTGATCTTCCCCGCGGCCGTTATGTTCCGGTCTTCAGCCGGATGACGCCGAATACTCCGGGCAATCCCGGAGCCGAGGAAGCCGACCTCGACGTTCCCGATCACGCGCCGCGCAGGAAGGAGCGCTCCGGTTGGCGGATTTGGAGTTCCAATGCAGGTTTCGCCTTGGCCTGGGTGCTGGTGGGCTGCGGTGTTGCCACCTATGCGCTGACAGTTGGGTTCAGTGTCTGGAAACAAGGTGCTTTCACGTACAAGCCGTTGATTTCCATAACGATGACTACGGGCGCAGATACGCCGGAGCGTGAAGCGGAGAAGGTCCGGGATTATCTCATTGTCGCGATATCCCAATTCCAGACGGTTCGGCTTGCTGCTTCCGAGGATCAGCCGGGAACGGCATCGGCCGGGAAATGGACAGGCCCGACATTGGCATCGTCGCTGCGCGGGCAGCGGGCGGTCAACGACTACCAGATCGTTCTCAAGTACGAGGCCGATGGCAGTGAACGTCTCGTCTGGTGGCAGGTCAAGGATGCGTCAACGGGCGAGGCGCTGCAGTCCGGTATCGAGCGTACGCTGCACGGTTCGGAAGCAATATCGTCGAGCCGGAGCCTTGCGAGTGATTTGGCGCGGACTCTCACTGGCACGCAAGGTGTCATCAATACCATCGAAACGCTCCGCGATCTGAATGCGCCTTCCCTCGGCAATGGCTGCATTTTGAGGGCGATTGCTGCGGTTAGCCAGGGTGACGAAAGGAAGATCGCAGATGCCCGCAGCTGCCTTGAACGCACGTTGATTGTTGCCCCCAACGATGCCGGTGCCAAGGCGGAACTGGCGATCGTCCTGTTGACAATGGATTCCGTGGAAGCGCCGACGGAGCTTTCCGCCCGGGCACATAAACTGGCCAGCGAAGCGGTGCTGCTGGCGCCATTTTCCGATCGCGGCAAATATGCACTGATGATCAGCCAATTTCGCGTGGGTCAGGTACAGGCGGCGATCGAGACGGGATATGCGGCGATAGCGCTCAATCCCAATAACAGCGATATTATCGCGCGGCTCGGGCTCTATCTCTTTACAGCGGGACGATGGGAGGAGGGCGCCGGTCTCGCGTCAAGGTCGGCGCGAATGGAGAGCAATGTTGCGTCCGACGTCCTGTTGACGCGCGCACTGAATGCCTATCGCCTCGGTCGTTTCGAGGACGCTTTGATGCTTTCCCAGCAAGTCGGGCGGTCGGAAGATTATGTCGTGAATGCTGTCCAGGCCGCGGCCGCCGGCCAATTGGACAGGACGCAGGATGCTCGGATCGCCCTGAACAACCTCGGCGCTGGCCGTGTCGATTTTGAAGCGGCGTTTCGAAAAAACATGGGTGCCCGCCATTTCACATCGGAAATGATCGGCCTTCTCGAGGCAGGCGTGCTGAAGGCAACAGCGCAGAAATCATAACAGCACTGCCCGCGGCGTTTGCAGGCCCGTAGACTATCAACGGTCCGCGGGGCCGAAGCCTAAATCCGCTACTTTTGCGTAAAGTAACTGTAACGTACTTGTTTCAGCGAGCCGTCGTGCAACGTTCCCGTCGAGTTTCGCGATTTATCAGGCTCGATGATTCGAGCCCGTCCGAAGACGCTGACACTGGCGAATGGTCACTGCCAATGCCCACGACAAGGAAGAATACGATGGTCAGATTTGGTTTTGTGTTGATGACCGCCGCATTGGTGGCAGGCTCCGTTCTGGCGGGGCCTGCGGTCACCACGGCGAATGTGAATTTCCGCTCAGGCCCTGGCACGGGATTTGACAGCCAGGGTCAGCTTGTCGAAGGGACAACTGTCGACCTGGGCGAATGCGATGACAGCGGCGCCTGGTGTGCGGTTTCCGTCGATGGCAAGCAGGGCTTCGTCAACGGCAAGTATCTCAACCAGGCCGACGCGACGACGGATAGGCCTGGCTGGCCGCGCGTCTACACGACGGACGGCGGCGCCGAGATCACGCTCTATCAACCACAGATCACCAGCTGGCAGGATTTTACGACGCTGTCGGCGCTGATCGCCACGGAGTACAAGACAGCGAAGGACGCAAAGCCGATCTTCGGCGTCATCGGCGTCAGCGCCGACACAGTCTCCGACGCCGAGGCAGGCACCGTCATCCTCAACAATATCAAGGCGACGGAGATCAACTTCTCGGCGCTCGACCGCAAGCAGATTTCCGATCTGTCGCTCGAAGTCGGCAAGTTGATGCCGACTGGTGATGTGACATTCCCCGAGGAGCGGTTGACCGCCAGCCTCGCCGACTATCAGCGCATGGACGATGTGAAAGGGCTAAAGTCAGATCCACCGCCGATCTTCATCAGCGAGACGCCGGCCATTCTCGTCCAGACGGACGGCAAGCTCGTGCTTGCCCCGGTCAAGGGGGTGACAGGGCTGTCCTTTGCGGTGAATACCAACTGGGACCTCTTCCAGGTAGATTCCGACAAGAACTACTATCTGCGCGACGACAAGACCTGGCTGACTTCCAAGGATCCGGCAGGTGACTGGCAGATCGCAACCGCGCTTCCCGACGCACTGACGAAGCTTCCGGACGATGACAGCTGGAAGGCTGCCCGCACGGCCATTCCACTGGCAGCGGTCGACGGCTACAAACTGCCGAAGGTGGTCTATTCGGAAAAGCCGGCCGAACTGATCCAGTTCGAAGGCGAACCCACCCTGGAGATCGTCAAGGGTACTGCGCTGAAATGGGCGTCTAACTCCGCCAGCGACGTGTTCCATGACGAGACCGGCAAGCAATGGTACGTGCTTTTGTCCGGCCGCTGGTTCTCTTCGGCTGCCCTTGATGGTCCATGGACATTTGCCACGCCAAACCTGCCGGCGGATTTCCAGAACATTCCTGACGATGCGCCTTACTATGCCGTGCGCGCATCCGTGCCGGGGACCTCTGAAAATGCCGAGGCGCGGCTGAAAGCCAGCATTCCGCAGACGGCACGGGTCTCCACCGATGGTTCGGTGAAGGTTGACGTGGCGTATAGCGGCGAGCCCAAATTCGAGCCGATCGACGGCACCTCGCTCTCCTATGCGGTGAATACCAACGACCAGGTCATCAAGGTTGGGGAGACGTATTTCGTCCTCAAGGATGGCGTCTGGTTCGAGGGGAGCAGCCCGAATGGCCCGTTTGCCGTTGCCAAGACGGTGCCTGACGAGATCTACAAGATCCCGCCGTCCTCGCCGGTCTACAACGTCACCTATGTGCGTGTTTACAAGAGCGAGCCGGACGCCGTCTGGTACGGTTATACCATGGGCTATCTCGGCGCCTACCTGGCCTGGGATACCTATGTCTACGGAACCGGCTGGGACTATGACGACTATTGGGATTACGGCTGGGCGGGCGGCGGCTATGTACCCTACTATCCGCGGCCCGTGAGCTACGGCGTCGGCGCCTTCTACAATCCGGCTTTCGGGACCTTCGGCCGATATGGTTATGCCTATGGCCCCTATCGCGGCATCGCGGGCGGGGCGGCCTATAATCCCCGCACCGGCACCTACATCCGCGGCGGCGCCATTTCAGGTCCTGCCGGCGAGCGCGGCTTTATTGCGGCCTACAATCCGCGTACCGGAAACGGCGTGATCGCGCGGGGCGGCCAAAATGTCTACGGCTCGTGGAACTCGGCCAACGTGAAGCACGGATCGGACTTCGCCCATATCGCCGGCGGACAGAATGCGGCAGGCGGCAACGTTCACTGGCGTACGTCTGACGGCAATCACGGCTTCGTCGCCGGCGGCAAGGGCGGTGACATCTATGCCGGCCGCGATGGCAACGTCTATCGGCGCGACAACGGGCAGTGGCAGCAACACACGCCCGACGGTTGGAGCCCGGTGCAAAAGCCGTCGACCGACAATCTGAAGCAGCACGGCGAGAATTTCGCGGCCAGGCATCCCGACGCCGCGCAGCAGATCGGACAAGGGGCCGTCAACCCTGTCCAGCAAAACACGAACCGCATCCGACCGGTCACACCGGAAAACCTCGGGCTGGACCGCGCCGGCCGGCAGATCGGCAATCAGCGAGCCTTCCAGCAGGAGATGATCCGCCGCCCCTCGATGGGCGAGTTTGATGGGGGCGATTTCCAGCATGGTGGTGGTTTCGGCGGTGGCGGCTTTGGAGGAGGTGGCTTCCACGGCGGTGGCGGGTTCCATGGAGGTGGCGGGTTCCACGGTGGCGGAGGCTTCCGCGGCCGTTGACGGGAGGTGACGTCTTCACCGCTCGGAGGATATGCTTCGGGCGGCGAAACGACACTGGCCAATCCTGTTTTGAGCGCTATTCTCCGTGCCTTGAGTTTCATTCACTGGTTCAGACGGAAGCTGAGGACGGATATGGCAGGCCAAGATGGGCAATGGAACGGGATCAGGATTGCCGATCTCGATGGGAAGGCAATTCTGATCACGGGAGCTTCGACCGGTATCGGAGCAGCCCTTGTGCGCGCCTTCGCCGCGCAGGGTGCAATCGTCGCGATCCACTACAATGAAAGCGGGAAAGCCGCCGCCGATCTTCTTGCAGAGGTTGAAGGTGCGGGCGGCAACGCGGTTCTGGTCCAGGGCGACGTCTCGACCGATGGTGTGACCGAACGCGTGGTCGAAGAGGCTGCCCATCATTTCGGCCGACTCGATGGACTGATCAACAATGCCGGCGGCATGCTCGGCCGTGTCGCAACGGCTGAGATGAGCGATGCGCATTACCAGCGTGTCATGGACCTCAATGCCCGTTCCGTGCTGGCCGCAACTCGGGCCGCGCATCCGTGGCTGAAGAAACAGGGCGGCTTCATCATCAACACGACGTCGATCGCCGCCCGCAACGGCGGCGGCAACGGCGCCATCCTTTATGCGGCATCGAAAGGCTTCGTTTCGACGATCACGCGCGGTCACGCCAAGGAGTTCGCCGGTGACAACATCCGCGTCAATGCGGTCGCACCGGGCGTCATCGCGACGCCATTTCATGACCGCTACACCAGCCCCGAAATGCTGGACGCACAGCGAAAGACGGTTCCCATGGGCCGCGTCGGCACGCCGGACGAGTGCGTCGGCACCTATCTGTTCCTGGCATCGCCTACTCTGTCTGGTTATATCACCGGCCAGATCATCGAGGTCAATGGCGGTCAGCTGATGCCGTAAGGCAACTGGCGCCCGAGCATCTTGACGCCGCGGCCACGCTCGGACTAAGTCACATCAGACGGTTCCCCGATGGATGACTTCGAGGGGATTAATAGGGAACACGGTGCGGAAGACCCAACAGGGACCAAGACCGTGGCTGCCCCCGCAACTGTAAGCGGATTGCCGATCGCCCATGTGGCGCTTCTCTGAAGCGCCATGCCACTGCAAGCTCTATGGGCTTCGCGGGAAGGCAGGCGAGAGACAGATATCCGCGAGCCAGGAGACCTGCCGTCGAAAGCAACATCCAACTTCCCGGGCGGGGTTGCCCGGAACAGGAGCCATCATGTTTGATTTCGACCGCCACCCGCGGCGTCCCATCCCCATTTCATTCCGAGCGGAAATCTGCGCCCGCCCATGAGCGGTCAATGATCGCATCTGCGCCAAGGCTGACCGGCCACACCGGAAGCAGTTCTGTATAGCCGCGCACCGCCGCCGTTTCCTTTTCAATCCCGTGTCCGGGCGCTTTGCCGTCTGGCCTGGAAGTCTGTTTCAAGAAGGTCATCATGTCCCATCATCGTCTCTCCATCCGTCTTTCCCGCATTCTGGCGCCGTTGTCCGCCGCAGCCTTCGCGCTTGCCGGCTTCTCTGCGCCAGCCGCCGCCGCATCGACGGTCTATCCGCTGAAAATCGCCAATTGCGGCCAGACGGTCAGCTTTGAAAAGGCGCCCGAAAAGATCGTTTCGATCGGGCAGGGCATGACGGAGATATTGTTTTCACTCGGTCTGGCAGACAAGATTGCCGGCACCGCCGTCTGGGTCGGCCCGGTGTTGCCGGCCTTCGCGGAGGCCAACAAGAAGATTAAACGGCTTGCCGACAACGATCCGAGCTTCGAGTCGGTCGTGGGCATGGAGCCGGATATGGTGGCTGCCGAATTCGAATGGCACGTCGGCGCGCAAGGGTCCGTCGGCAAGCGCGAGCAGTTTTCCGACCTCGGCATCAGCACCTATGTCTCGCCTGCCGATTGCGTCGCCAAGATAAACACCGATGGCGGCGATGGCGTGCGCAAGGAACTGTTCACGATGGACCTGATCTATCAGGAGATCGGCGAGCTTGCGGAAATCTTCGACATTCAGGATCGCGGTGATGCCTTGATCGCCGACCTGAAGAAGCGCGAAGCCGACGCCGTCGCATCGATCGGCGCCGCCAAGCTTGGCGCGCTTCCAGTCGTTTTCTGGTTTTCCAGCAAGGAAGTGCAGGGCGATGCCTTCATTGCCGGCAAGAACAGCGCGCCGGCCTATATGCTGAAAACGCTGGGCGCGAAGAATGTGGTGACCACCGAGGAAGAATGGCCACTGGTGGGCTGGGAAACCATCGCCGAGGCCAATCCGTCCGTGATCGTCATCGCCACCATGGACCGCCGGCGCTATGCGGCTGACGATCCGGCCGTAAAGATCGATTTCCTTGAGAAGGACGCGGTCACCAGTCAGCTTGATGCCGTGAAGAACAAGCGTTTCGTCGAGATGGACGCACAGTCGATGAACCCAACGATCCGTACAATCGACGGCATCGAAATCCTCGCCAAGGGCATCAAATCCTTCGGTTTGTCGCAGTGAGCCTGGTAGTGGCCCAGCCGGTCGTGATAGGTCAGAGGTGGTGGGCGCATCTGGTGCTCGTCACCTCGGCCTTCGTCGTGCTCGGTTTCATGATCAGTCTCGCCGTCTCCATCGGCGAGATTTCCATTCCGCTGGAAACCACGGCGAAGGCCGTCTCCAATCGCCTGTTCGGCACCGCCTTCGAACTAAGCCGGATCCACCAAGGGATCGTCTGGGATTACCGGCTCAGCCGCGCGCTGCTGGCGGCGAGTGCGGGGGCGGCGCTGGCGCTTTCGGGCGCCATCCTGCAGGCGCTGCTGCGCAACCCGTTGGCCGAACCTTATGTGCTCGGTATTTCGGCCGGCGCCTCGACGGGGGCGGTCGCGGTGATGATCCTCGGTTTCGGCTATGGCGTCCTGACGCTCTCGACCGGCGCATTCGTCGGTGCGGTCGTTGCCTTCGTTCTGGTCTCCGCTCTGGCAGCGGGAGCCGGGGGCGGCGCTGACCGTATCATTCTCGCCGGTGTCGCCGGATCGCAGCTTTTCAATGCGCTGACCTCCTATATCGTCACCACCTCGGCCAATGCCGAACAGGCGCGCGGTATCATGTTCTGGTTGCTCGGCAGTCTCTCGGGCGTGCGCTGGCCGGATGTCTATCTGGCCGCTCCGGTCGCAGTCATCGGTTTCGCGGTTTCGATATTTTATACACGGGCACTTGATGCTTTCACCTTCGGCATCGATGCCGCGGCGGCATTGGGGATCGCTGTCAATCGGATCCGCATCATCCTGCTTGGCGCGACCGCGCTGATGACGGCGGCAATGGTCAGCATCGTCGGCTCGATCGGCTTCGTCGGGCTGGTCATTCCGCATGCTGCGCGGTTTCTGGTCGGCCCGTCGCACGGGCGGTTGCTGCCGGCTTCGGCGATGATCGGGGCGATCTTCATGGTCGCGGCCGATATCGTTTCGCGCATCATCGTTCCGCAGCAGATCCTGCCCATCGGTGTCGTTACCGCGCTATTCGGTGCGCCCGCCTTCGCGTTCATTCTTTACAAGGCAAGGAGGCCGGTTTGAGCATTTCCATCAACGATGTGCACTGGTCGGCCGGCGGGCTGATGATCGTCAACGGCATCAGCATTGATGTCGCGCCGGGCAAGACGCTCGGCCTGCTCGGGCCGAACGGCTCTGGAAAATCGAGCCTGCTCAGGCTGATCTGCCGCCTGCGAAACGTGAAAAGCGGGGTGATCGCGCTCGGCAACACCGACATCGCGGCCATGGCCCGTCTCGACATTGCCCGACGCGTCGCGCTGGTCGAGCAACAGGCGACGACCGAGGCACAAGTCACTGTTTTGGATGTCGTCCGGCTGGGGCGCACGCCCCATCGTGGGCCGTTGTCGCCTTGGAACGCTTCGGACGACAAGGCCGTCAGCGACGCGCTGCGCCACGTTGGCATGCCAGAGCGGGCGGGCCAACTCTGGCACACGCTGTCGGGTGGCGAACGCCAGCGTGTGCACATTGCCCGGGCGCTTGCGCAGACCCCGCGCGAATTGCTGCTCGACGAGCCGACTAACCACCTCGATATCCAGCATCAGCTGGACATCCTGTCGCTGGTGACGAAGCTTCCGGTCACCAGCATCATCGCGCTGCACGATCTCAATCTGGCGGCGATGTTCTGCGACAATCTGGCGATCCTGCACCACGGCAAGGTGGTGGCCGCCGGAACGCCGGAGGACGTTTTGACTGAAGACCTGATCGCGGACGTGTTCGGCGTGCGCGCCCACATCGAGCGCTCGGCTCATCACGGACGCCAGCACGTTCAATATCGGCTCGACTGAGCGGCTGTGGATCGGCACAAAAGTTCCATAATTGTTATTATCTCATCGGGGATGTAGCCGGGTGGGTTCGAGGATGAAGTGCGACATGCAAATTTCTACCGCAACGGGGCGTCTTTAAGGGCTTGATTTTGTCACGGTAGTCGCGACGATGGGCGCACGCTGAAACACGTCAGCCAGCGATACGTCAGGAAATCCGCATGAAACTTCAGTTGATCCGCAATGCCACATTGAAGCTCGACTATGCCGGGCGCATGGTGCTCATTGATCCCTACCTAGCGCCGAAGCACAGTTTGGAGTCCTTTACCGGCCGCTCCCTTAATCCGATGGTCGAGCTTCCGGTCGCGATCGACGACATTCTCGATGGCGTCGACCTGGTGATCGTTTCGCATCTCCATGATGATCACTTCGATAGTGTCGCCATGGAGCGCGTGCCGAAGCACTTGCCGCTTTTCTGTCAGCCCGGCGACGAGGCGACGATCCGTGAGGCCGGGTTCACCGATGTGACGCCGCTTATCGATAGCACGACCTGGGAGGGGCTGACGCTGACCCGCCGTGAAGGCAGCCACGGGCTTGGGCCGGTGGTCGAACTGATGGGCTCCGTCATGGGTTTCAGCCTTGAGGCCGAGGGCGAGCCTTCGGTCTACTGGGCCGGCGATACGGTGCTCTNNCCCGCCGGTGGAGGACGTGATCCGCGACACCAAGCCCGACATCATCATCACCCATTCCTGCGGCGCGCGCTGGGATGGCGACCTGATCGTCATGGACGCCGAGGAAACAGTCGCTGTCTGCGAAGCCGCGCCGGATGCCACCATTATCGCCACCCATATGGAAGCGCTCGATCACGCAACCATCAGCCGTCGGGATTTGCGCCAAGCTGCGCAAGCGAGAGGCATTGCGCCCTCGCGGCTGCTGATTCCTGACGACGGTGAGACGGTGGTGCTCGGGCGGCTGTAAGCAGGGCTCAGCGGACATTATTCGCTGATGAAGCGCTGCCAGGCTGATTAGCCCCTGCCTATTTGCCCTGGAATTGCGGCGGCCGCTTTTCGATGAAGGCGGCCATGCCTTCCTTCTGGTCGCCGGTGGCGAAGAGCGCGTGGAAGATGCGGCGTTCGAACAGGATGCCTTCCCGCAGGCCGCCCTCGAGAGCGCGATCGACTGCCTCGCGCGCCGCCATGGTCGCGGCCTTGCCATAGCCGGCGATCGTTTGGGCTGCGGCCAGCGTTTCGTCTATCAACTTGTCTGCCGGCAATACGCGGGCGACCAGGCCGCAACGCTCGGCCTCCGTTGCGTCCATCATCCGCCCGGTCAGGATCATGTCCATGGCCTTCGATTTGCCGACGAGTTTCGTCAGCCGCTGCGAGCCGCCCATGCCGGGGATGACGCCGAGCTTGATTTCGGGCTGGCCGAACATGGCGGTGTCGGCGGCAAAGATTATGTCGCACATCATCGCAAGTTCGCAACCGCCGCCCAGAGCGTAACCGGAGACCGCAGCGATCTTCGGCGTGCGGAACGAGGCGAAGCGATCCCAGGCGGCAAAGAAATCCTCGCCGAACATATCCGAGAAAGACTTGTCTGCCATCTCCTTGATGTCGGCGCCGGCGGCAAAGGCTTTGTCAGAGCCCTTGAGCACGAAGCAGCCGACGCCGGGGTCACGATCAAGCGGCGCAAGGTCGGTCGCCAGCGCGTTCATGATCTCGGAATTGAGCGCATTGCGGGCGGCAGGGCGATTTAGCGTGACGATGACGACCCGGTCCTGCTGCTCGACGATGATCGGTTTTTCCACTGGCTTGGTCCTCTTGCGGGCGTTTCAGGGGGCTCGGTCAGGCGGTTCCGCCGGATTTCTGTCGTAGCATGTCGATGATGCCGGAAAAATCCTTGTCGGCGTTTCCGAGCTCGTTGAACAGCGTATAGAGTTCCGCAGCCTTGGCGCCAAGCGGTGTTATCGCGCCCGCCGACTGTGCCGCCTCCTGTGAAAGTTTCAGGTCCTTCAGCATCAGCGCACCGGCAAAGCCGGGCTTGTAGTCGTTGTTGGCCGGCGATGTGGGGACCGGACCTGGCACGGGGCAATAGGTGGTCAATGACCAGCACTGGCCCGACGAAACCGAGGCAACATCATAGAGCGCCTGATGCGAGAGGCCGAGTTTTTCGCCGAGCACGAAGGCTTCGCCGACGGCAATCATGCTGATGCCGAGGATCATGTTGTTGCAGATCTTCGCCGCCTGCCCTGCCGTAGCGTCGCCACAATGGATGATGCGCTTGCCCATCGCCTCGAAGACCGGCTGGGATTTCGAGAACACGGCCTGTTCGCCGCCGATCATGAAAGTCAGCGTGCCGGCAGCGGCGCCACCGGTACCGCCGGACACCGGGGCATCGAGCGAGGGGCAGCCCTTCCCGGCTGCCAGGTCATGCGCCATGCGGGCGCTGTCGATGTCGATGGTCGAGCAATCGATCAGCAATGTGCCGGATGGAACCATCACTAGCAACTCCTGCCAGACCGACAGGACGTGTTTGCCGGCGGGAAGCATGGTGATGACGGTGTCGACACCCGCGACCGCTTCGGCAAGCGAATCGCAGGCGGTGACGCCCTTGCTACTCGCTTCGTCCAGCAAGGGCTGTGAAAGGTCGAAACCGTTGACGGCATGGCCTGCCTTGACGAGATTGGCAGCCATCGGGCCGCCCATATGACCGAGACCGATAAAGCCGATCGTCATGTTCGTGATCCTTCCTTGATCTTCGTCGCGAAAAGCGGATGGGCAGATGGCCGGAAATAGGCATCGACATCCGCTGCGGTGACATCGGCGAGCCGTGCCGGCCGCCACTGCGGATTGCGGTCCTTGTCGATCACGGCGGCACGGACGCCCTCGTAGAAATCATGGCTACGCAGAACCGCGGAGGTGGCCGCAAATTCCCGTTCGAGGCAGTCTTCCAGCCTGTCAGTCTTCTGTCCGAGCCGAAGCAACCGTAGCGTGACGTTGAGGCTGAGCGGTGATTTGGCCGAGAGAACGGAGAGCAGCTTTTCGGAAAAAGGGCTGCCAACTGTGCGCAAGGCTGTAAAAATGTCTTCGATTGTGTCGAAGGCGAAGAGGCGATTGATGGCCTTTTGTTGTGGCTCCAGAATCCCGGCAGGCGGCGATTCCGAAAAACCTGCGATCAGGGTTGAAATTGCTTCGCGTGGGCTGTCCGCCGACAGCGACGCCAAAGCCTCTATCAATTCCGCAAGCCGTTCCGAGCGCACAAAAACATCGGCAAGGCCAACGAGAATGGCATCGGCCGCGCCCAGCGGTTCGCCGGTCAGGCCGACATAGGTGCCGAGTTCGCTTGGCCGCCGCGTCAGGAACCAGGATGCGCCGACATCCGGGAAAAAGCCGATACCGGTTTCCGGCATGGCAAAGCGCGTGCGTTCCGTGACTATACGGTGGCTGCCATAGACGGATATTCCGACACCGCCGCCCATGACGATGCCGTCCATGACGACGACATAGGGTTTTGAAAAGTGGCCGATCCGGGCGTTGAGCGTGTACTCCTCGCGCCAGAAGGTTGCCGGCGCGTCCGATCCAGCCTTTCCGCCATCATAGATGGCGCGGATATCGCCGCCGGCACACAGGCCGCGCTCCCCCTCGCCCGTGACCAGCACGGCAGAGATGGCCGAATCCTGTTCGAAATCGTCAAGGGCGGCCTCGATGTCACGCACCATTTTCAACGTCAGGCTGTTCAGGGCCTTGGGGCGATTGAGCCGGATGCGGCCGAGCGCGCCGTGGCGCTCGACCAGCGTCTCGGCTTCCGCAGCAGTGGTGTCAGATATGGAGGGCATGGCCAAGGGCTTTCAATGCGGCTTCCTGGAAGCCTTCGCTACGCGTCGGATGGGCGTGGATGGTTGCGGCGATGTCTTCGAGACGGGCTCCCATTTCGATCGCCAGCGCAAAGGCGCTCGACAGTTCCGAAACGCCGGCGCCGACGGCCTGCACGCCGAGAACGAGGTTGCTGTCCGCACGTGCCACGATGCGCACGAAACCGTCTTCCGAGAGCATGGTCATGGCGCGGCCGTTGGCATTGAAGGGGAATTGCCCGACACGGATCTCGTAGCCTTGCGCCCTCGCCTCATCCGGTGACAGGCCGGCGGTGACGATTTCCGGGTCGGTGAAGCAGACGGCCGGAATGCAGCGCTTGTCCCATGTGCGTTTCTTGCCCGCGACGATTTCAGCCACCATCTCGCCCTGTGCCATGGCGCGGTGGGCCAGCATCGGCTCGCCGGTGATATCACCGATGGCATGGATGCCGCGCATGGAGGTCCGGCACCGGTCGTCGATGCGCACGAATTTGCCGCTGCGGTCGAGGTCGAGCTCGTCGAGTCCCCACCCCTCGGTGCGTGGCTTGCGGCCGACCGTCACGAGGATCTTGTCGGCTGGAAGCCGCTGCTCCTCGCCTTCGGCGGTTTCGATCAGGAGAGCCAGCCCCTCCTCCGAAAGCCCCTTGGCTTTCGCGCCGGTCAGGACGCGGATGCCGAGCTCGCCCAGCCTCTTGGCGACTGGCCGCACCAGCTCCGCATCATATTGCGGCAGGATCTGCTGCATCGCTTCGACCACCGTCACCTCGGAGCCCATCTTGGCGAAGGCGGTGCCGAGTTCCAGACCGATATAGCCGCCGCCGACAACGACCAGCTTCTTCGGTACCGTCTTCAGTGACAGGGCTTCGGTCGAGGAAATGACAGGCCCGCCGAAAGGCAGGAACGGCAGTTCAACGGGCTCGGAACCGGTGGCAATCACCACGGTTTCGGCGCGGATGACCTGCGTTCCCGTTTCCGTCTCGACCTCGACGGTCTTGCCGTCACGGAACGTTGCCTTACCATGGACGATCTTGACCTTGGCCTTGCGCAGCAGTCCCAGCACGCCGCTGTTCAGGCGCCCGACGATGCCATCCTTCCAGGCGACGGTCTTCGCAAGATCGAGCTTCGGAGCTTCGACAGTGATGCCGAGCGGGCCGCCATTGCCGGCCATGTGGCTGACCTTCTCGAATTCCTCTGCGGCATGGATAAGCGCCTTGGACGGAATACAGCCGATGTTGAGGCAGGTGCCGCCGGCCTTGACGGCCTCGACGATGACGGTATCGACCCCGAGCTGGCCGGCGCGGATGGCGCAGATGTAGCCACCAGGTCCGGCGCCGATGACGAGAAGTTTGCAGACGATCTCTTTCATGGGCATCAGCTTTCGATGAAAATCAGCGCGGGGGTTTCGAGCAGTGCCTTGATCCGCTGGACGAAGGTTGCGGCATCCCATCCGTCCACGACGCGATGATCGAAGCTCGACGAGAGGTTCATCATCTTGCGCGGAATGAACTGGCTGCCGTCCCAGACCGGCCGCGTCATGATCTTGTTGACCCCGACGATCGCCACTTCCGGGTGATTGATGATCGGTGTCGTGGCGATGCCGCCCATGGCGCCGAGCGAGGTGATGGTGATCGTGGAGCCCGAAAGCTCCTCGCGCAACGCCGTGCCCGTGCGGGCGGCCTCGGCCAGTCGCACAACCTCCGTCGCACAATCCCAGATACCACGTGCTTCCGCATGGCGCACGACCGGGACGGTGAGACCCGCCGGCGTCTGGGTGGCAATGCCGATATGGACGGCGCCGTGGCGACTGATGATGCCGGCGTCGTCATCGAAGGTGGCGTTGACACCCGGCTGCTCGCCGACCGTCTTTACCAAAGCCCGCATCAGGAAAGGCAGGATCGTCAGCTTGGCCTGATCCGGCTTGCGGCTGGCGTTCATCGTCGCGCGTAAATCTTCCAGATCGGTAACGTCGATCTCCTCGACATAGGTGATATGGGGAATGCGCGAGGTTGCGAGCACCATCTTCTCGGAGATGCGGCGGCGCAGGCCGGTGACCTTGATTTCCTCGACGGTGGTTTTCCTGGCAAGGCCCACCGGCAGGATGGAGGGCTGTGCACCACGGGCGAGAAACTGGTCGAGGTCGTCATGGGTGATCCGTCCTGCAGGCCCGGTGCCCGTCACCTGACGTAGGTCGATGCCACCTTCCTGGGCACGAAGCCGGACTGCGGGTGAGGCGAGCGGCCTTTCGGCCGGCGTCTGCGTCGCAGCGCGGGCAACCGGAGCGACCTGCACGGATTTCTTGATCTCGACCGGCGGCGGGCTTGCCACCTTTTCGACCGGCTGCTCGATGGTTTCGATGGTCACCGTTTCAGCCATCGGAACTGCTGCAGCTTCGCCCCCCTCGCCCGCGACCTGGATACGCACCAGCGGCGCCTTGACGGCAACGGTATCGCCGATTTCCGCGCCGAGCCAAAGGACCGTTCCCGTCACCGGAGACGGGATTTCGACGGTCGCCTTGTCGGTCATGACGGCAGCGAGCACCATGTCTTCGCGGACGGGGTCGCCGACCTTGCAATGCCATTCGACGAGTTCGGCTTCCGCCACGCCTTCGCCGACATCCGGCATCTTGATGATGAATTCACCCATGGTCACGCCTCCATCACTTCTGCAAGCGCGCGGCCGACACGTCCGGGTCCGGGGAAATAATCCCATTCCTGCGCATGTGGATAGGGCGTGTCCCATCCCGTCACGCGGACGATCGGCGCTTCCAGATGATAGAAACAATACTCCTGCACGAGGGCTGCGAGTTCGGCACCGTAACCGGAGGTCAGCGTAGCCTCATGCACGACGACGCAACGGCCGGTCTTGGTGACCGATTGCACGATCGTATCGAGATCGAGCGGCAGCAGGCTACGCAGATCGATCACCTCGGCGTCAACGCCCATTTCCTCGGCTGCCGCCAGCGCGACGTGGACCATGGTGCCATAGGCGATAACGGTCACCGCCGAGCCTTGCCGGCGGATTTCGGCCTTACCGATCGGAATGCTGTAATGGCCTTCCGGCACCTCGCCCAGCTCATGCTTGGACCAGGGCGTCACCGGCCTATCATGATGACCGTCGAAGGGGCCGTTGTAGAGGCGCTTCGGCTCGAGAAACATCACCGGGTCGGGGTCTTCGATGGAGGCGATCAGCAGGCCCTTGGCGTCGTAGGGGTTGGAGGGCACGACGACTTTCAGGCCGCAAACGTGGGTAAACAGCGCCTCAGGGCTTTGGCTGTGCGTCTGCCCGCCGAAGATGCCGCCGCCGGTCGGCATTCTGAGCACGATCGGGCAGGTGAAATCGCCGTTGGAACGATAGCGGATGCGAGCCGCTTCCTGGGTGATCTGGTCGTAGGCCGGGTACATATAGTCGGCGAACTGGATCTCGACGCAGGGTTTCAGGCCATAGGCGGCCATGCCGATCNNCGGCATCTCGGCATAGACGCCTTCGAAGATATCGCGCACGGACGGTTTTCCGCCGGCATGCAGGGTGCCATGCACCTCCGCCTGTTTCTGCGCCTGGATCACCTCGTCGAGGATTTCGGCTTCCGCCTGCACATGCCGCTCCTCCGACCAGACACCTTTCACGATCAGGTGCTTCTTCAGGCGCAGGACGGGATCGCCGAGCGGCCACGCCTCCGATTCCGTCTTCGGGCGATAGGCGCTCGGATCGTCCGAGGTCGAGTGGGCGCCGACGCGGTAGGTGACATATTCGATCAGGGTCGGCCCCAGATTGCGGCGGGCGCGCTCGGCCGCCCAGTGGGACACGGCATAGACGGCGAGATAGTCGTTGCCGTCGACGCGAAGGGCCGGAATGCCGAAGCCGAGGCCACGCGCCGCGAACGTGCCGGAGCCGCCGCGGGCGATTCCCTGGAAGGTCGAGATCGCCCACTGGTTGTTGACGATGTTGAGGATCACCGGCGCCTTATAGGTCGAGGCGAAGACCAGCGCCGAATGGAAATCCGATTCCGCAGTCGAACCGTCACCGATCCAGGCGGCGGCGATCTTGGTATCGTTCTTGATGGCGGACGCCATGGCCCAGCCGACGGCCTGGACATATTGGGTGGCGAGATTGCCGGAGATCGTAAAGAAGCCGTGCTCCTTGGACGAATACATGATCGGCAGCTGCCTGCCGCGCAACGGGTCGCTTTCGTTCGAGAAGATCTGGTTCATCATCTCGACCATCGGATAATCGTCGGCGATCAACAGCCCTGCCTGGCGATAGGTCGGGAAGTTCATGTCGCCTTTCTTCAGCGCCTTGCGGAAGGCACAGCTGACAGCCTCCTCGCCCAGATGCTGCATGTAGAACGAGGTCTTGCCCTGCCGCTGCGCCATCAACATGCGGGCGTCGAAGGCGCGCAGCTTCATCATGTTGCGCAGGCCGGTCAGCAATTCCTCATCCGATAGCAGCCCGGCCCATGGGCCGACGGCCTCGCCATCGCGGTTCAGGACGCGAATGATCGAATAGGCGAGGTCGCGGATATCTTCCGACGCGGCATCGACCTCGGGGCGCGGCACGGAGCCCGCCTTGGCGATATTGACGTTGGAAAAGTCCGGCTGACCACCGGGCCGGACCGCCGGCTCCGGAACATGCAGGCTCAATTGCGGGAACTCGGTCATGCCGTGCTCTTCCTCCCCATTTTGGACCCAAGCCTTCCTTGCTCACTCCCGGAAAGCGGGTCTCTTGTTTTATAGACTACGCGCAATGACGATGCGCTGCACGTCGCTTGTTCCCTCGTAGATCTGGCAGATGCGGACATCGCGATAGATACGCTCGACCGGATAGTCCGACATATATCCATAGCCGCCATGGATCTGGATCGCGTCCGAGCAGACCTTCTCGGCCATTTCCGACGCGAACAGTTTTGCCATGGATGCTTCCGTCAGGCAGGGCTCCCCGGCCTCCTTCAGTTCGGCGGCGTGCAGCACCATCTGCCGCGCCACCTCGATCTGCGTCGCCATGTCGGCAAGGCGGAACGCGACGGCCTGATGCTCGATGATCGGCTTGCCGAAGGCGATGCGTTCGCGGGCATAGTCGCGGGCCGCCTCGAACGCCGCGCGTGCCATGCCGACGGACTGCGACGCGATGCCAATGCGACCGCCTTCGAGGTTTGCCAAAGCGATCTTGTAGCCCTCACCCTCCGCGCCCAGCCGGAGGTCTGCCGGAATACGCATATTGGTAAAGGCGATCTGGCAGGTGTCGGAGGAATGCAGGCCGAGCTTGTGTTCGACGCGCACAACCTCATAGCCCGGCGTGTCGGTCGGCACGATGAACGCTGAAATGCCCTTCTTGCCGGCATCGGGATCGGTGACGGCGAAGACGATGATGACATTGCCGTTCTTGCCTGACGTGATGAACTGCTTAGCACCGTCGAGGACATAGTGGTCTCCATCGCGGCGGGCGCGGGTGCGGAGGTTAGACGCGTCGGAGCCTGCCTGCGGTTCGGTCAGCGCGAAGCCGCCGATCCATTCGCCGGAGGCGAGCTTCGGCAGGAAACGCTGCTTTTGTTCCTCCGTGCCGAATTTCAGGATCGGCACGCAGCCGACCGAGCTGTGTACGCTCATGATGGTCGAGCAGGGACCGTCACCGGCTGCGATCTCCTCGAGTGCGACGGCAT
>UCEZ01000101.1 GCA_900471525.1 Hyphomicrobiales bacterium
AGAATTCAAATACCGAATCCATCCATGAACTTGAACCCCGCTCTGAAGAAGCCCAGGGCGTAAAACCTGAGATCAGGCCGCAGCTGAAACGGGAGCCGGTAAAAGCATTTCCGTTGGGAATGGTGCTGCAGGCCTGCCCAGAGATTACGATGTATGGTCCGGCCGGCGCGATTTCGAGCTGGCGTGAGCTGATGACGGCTGCGGTGGTGGTTCGATCAATGCTCGGCGTTAGTCCGAGTGCCTACCAGGATGCCTGCGAGGCGATGGGTCCGGAAAATGCGGCCGCAATGATGGCCTGCATCCTGGAGAAGGCAAGGCATATCAACTCGGCCGGCGGCTATCTCAGAGATCTGACGACGAAAGCGCGGCGAGGGGAATTTTCGCTCGGGCCGGTGCTAATGGCGCTGTTGCGAGCGAACGGACAACCAACCGGGAAAACGGGCTGATGTCCTCAATGCCTGCCGCGTCTGCTGCGCTCCTGGAGGAAGTCGAGGACGTTGCCGCCGGTGAGTGGCATGGATCGGAGCTGTTGGTTTGTTATCGCCTTCTCAAGCACAAACTCGACTATCAAATCGCGGACAGGTTCGTGTTGGCGCGGAAAAGCTCTCTCAACCGCTGACATCATTTCGGAAAGAATGATCTCAGCCGGTTTTCCCGAAGCAAGCAAAGTCGAGAGCTTGTCATGCAGCGACGTCATCGCCGACCTGACTCGGCCAGACGCATTATGTGACTGTCTCAATTCTGAGCTCCCTGTCTTGGACGGTATCTTAAACGCACAAACAGGTTGCCTTCGCGCTAAAGCAGCCGAAGGTATTTTAACGATCGTTTATGGAAAGCCGCAGTGCGGTCAAGTCGCCACAGACTTTCCGGTTTAATGGGGAGACCGAGAGGGCTTTGCCCCTTCTCATCCCCAAACAGGCTTCCGCCCACCTTCCTTCACGCCGCTGTCGCTCCGTTGCGTGCAGGCGGTTCCCCGCGAAACCTGTTTCCCCTCCCAACCCCACTGTTCCGCACGAGCTCGAGAGCAGGAGCGAAAGGCTCCCGCTTCACGAGACCAATGCCGCTACGCGGTAAAAAGGAGATGGAACAATGACCGTTTACACCCACACAGCCCGTTTCGACACCGGCCGCGCCATGACGGAGGATGAATTGCGCCGCGCAGCACCTTCGATTTTTGCAATGACTGCCCACGAAAGCCGTTCTGAACGATTTCAGCCAATTCCGACCATCGAAGTGCTGCGCGGCCTGATGGCCGAGGGCTTCATGCCGGTCGGTGCTAAACAGTCGAACAGCCGTATCGAAGGCAAGACCAACTACACAAAACACCTGATTCGGCTGCGCCGGATCGATGAGGACAAAGTGTACAAAGTCGGTGATACCGTCTGCGAAATACTATTGAAGAACGCCAACGACGGAACCAGTGCTTACAATCTGATGGCGGGCCTCTTTCGCGTCCGCTGCCTGAATTCCCTTGTGGCCCAGTGCGGTACGATCGATAGCGTGAAGGTTCGCCACTCCGGTGACGTTGGCTCGAAAGTCATCGAGGGAACCTATCAGGTGATGAAGCAGGCGGAGCGAACCCTCGCCGCGCCACAGGATTGGGGCACGGTCATGTTGAACCAGGATGAAAAGGCAACTCTGGCCGAAGTCGCCCATCTGATACGGTTTGGCGACAGCGACGGCGAGATCGCAACGCCGATCAAACCGGAACAGCTTCTGATCCCGCGCCGTCATGATGATCGAGTAGATGATCTCTGGACAACGTGGAATGTTGCGCAGGAAAATGTCATCAAAGGTGGATTGCGCGGCGTTGGCCGCGACGATCTCGGCAGGCCTCGTCGGGTTAAGACCCGTGCTGTCACCGGCATCGATCAGGATATCAAGCTCAACAAGGCCCTGTGGCTTCTCGGCGAACGCATGGCGCAGCTGAAAGGTATCAAGCCGGCCGAATAAGGTTTTCGCCACGGGCGCGGCGTCAGCGGCGCCCGTGAATATCAGCCGATTTGTTACCGGGTGACAAGCAAACTCTTAGGGCAGGGCAGGCGGCCTCGTTCGTCGCCCCGCATCGAGCGGAATGCGACGAACGGCACAGGCCCGCGGGGCAGTGCTGATGCTGCGTACCTAGCGGAAACCAACCGCTACCGCACGATGTTGAATGTAATGCAAGGATGCATTACATTCGTATCATCGAAAGGATACAGCTATGACAACGCTAACGGTAACGACACGCGGCCAGGTGACGTTTCGCAAGGATATACTCCAGCATCTGGGTATCCGGCCCGGCGAAAAAATCGAGCTGAATCTGCTGCCGGATGGTAAAGCGGAATTGGTGGCTGTGCGGCCGAAAGGCTCGTTTCGGGACCTCCACGGTTTCTTGAAGGGAAAGACGAATGGCAGGGTCCTCAGTGTTGAGGAGATCAATGAGGCCATCGCAGATGCCGGCGCAATGGCTGGGGCCAACAAGGTATGAAGGTGACTGCAGATACCAATGTTCTGCTCCGCGCCTATGTTGCCGATGACGCCAAGCAGGCGAGGGCTGCAGTCGATCTCCTTGCCAACGCGGAAACCGTCGCGGTGAGCGTGCAATCTCTATGTGAATTTGTCTGGGTATTGACCCGCCAGTATCAGACTGCTCGGGAAGATATTTCAGCAGCGATCCGCGCCTTGCTTAACACTGAGAACGTTGTGGTCAACCGGCCTGCCGTCGACGCGGGTCTGGCGGTTCTGGACGCCGGCGGTGATTTCGCCGATGGAATTATTGCCTATGACGGCAGCTGGCTTGGTGGCGAGACTTTCGTTTCGTTCGACAAGAAGGCAATAAAGCTCCTGTCCGCTTTAGGGCAGTCCAGCCGTCTTTTATCCTGAAAGGATGGGGCGCGGAGACGATTGGGAGTCGTCAACCGTACACTTTCTGACGGACATCCGGGGTTTCATGAATTTATCTCATTTCAGGATACGCCGTCGCTTCGAGTCATTGCGAGTGCTTCGACCATTACTGCGACCCTCTGAAGATCATCGTAGCCAAGTGCTCGTAGGGCGGCGTTGATCCGCTCCTGAAACAGTTCTTCCCGGGTTCCTGTCCGTTCTTCGAGGCTCGAACCAACCAATTCGTCGACACTCACGCCTAACACCCTGGCAATCCGAATTAGTGTCGCTAAATCCGGCTCGCGCCGACCGCTGACATAATTGCCGTACCGGCGATCGCTTAGGTCTGCACGTCGAGCAACCTCGGCGTTTGAAATACCGAGTTTCTCAGCGCGTCGTCGCAAATTTGTAGCAAAGGGCTCCATACCCCACAGTTTGTTCATGACAAACCACACGGGTCCATGTACGATATGTTGTTGATACCATCAACGAGATGTGGGGCCAATGGAGATCCGCCAACTCACCTACTTCGTCGCCGTCGCTGAGGAGCTCCATTTCGGCAGGGCGGCCGCGCGGGTGCACATTGCCCAGCCGGCATTGTCGACACAGATCCAGGCGCTTGAGCGCGAGTTGGGCGTCCAGCTGTTTGTCCGGACGACGCGGCGCGTCGAGCTGACGGTGGCAGGCGAGACCTTCCATGATCGATGCGTCCGGATCCTCAGCGATATTGATGTCAGTGCCGAGGTAACCCGCTCGGTTGCCGGCAAGACGGTACGGAAGATCCGGATCGGCACCATCTATCCCGCCACAATCGGCGTTCTTCCGGCGTTCCTGTCGAAGATCGCCCGAAAATATCCCGACATCCAGCTGCAGATCCAGAGCGGCTCGACCAGCGACATCATCCGCGGCCTGGAAGCCGGGCAGATCAACCTCGGCTTCATCCGGCCGGTGGAGAATATCGGTAGCCTGCGGTTCTTCTCGATGGCGAATGACGAATATCTGCTGGCAGTCGCCAAGGACAGCCGGCTTGCAGGTCTGGCCGAGATCGGCATCGAGGATTTGCGCGATCAGAAGATCATCTCGTTTTCGCGGCAAAACCTCTCCTACACCGAGCGCTACTTTGCCGAGATGTTTGCCGAGCATGATCTGGCGCGCAACATCGCCTACAGCTGTGACGACACGTTTGCGCTGATATCGCTGGTCTCAGCCGGTCTTGGCATCGGTTTTGCACCGCAATGGACGAAGGATTTCCCCAACCGCAATTTTGAGCTTCGAAAGGTGAGGGGCGTGGATTTCAGGATCGGCATGGGGGTTGCCTGGAACATGGAGGATCCGACGGCGTCGCGTGATGATATCATCGATATTGCCCGCTCACTGGTCAGGTCGCAAAGACAGCCTACCGCGGAACTTTCGCGGTAATCGCTTCAAGCCACGCGTTGGCACTGGATACAACTCGTTCCCGATAGAGGACGAATAGGTGGGAACGGCCGTGGCCGATGCGGAGCCGCCAAGCTTTCTCCAACGGCCGCCTGCTGGACGCAAGGGCCGAGTGGTGACGGGAAGGTGGGTGTTCCCATCGGCCTATGTTATACGTCAACGAACCGGCGGCCCTGCCTTGACCGTCACTCGAAACACTATGACTGGGCCACATCATGATCGAGAGTGAGACACGGCAGGCGGGTTGGCGCCGGGCAAACCCCATGAAATATGACGCCCATTTGGCGGTACAGAGGGCACTGAAAGCTGGGCAATTGGAAAGACAGGCCTGTGAGGTCTGCGGTGTTGACGCAGTCGACGCACATCACGATCACTACGAGAAGCCACTGCAAGTCCGTTGGCTATGCCGACGGCACCACACTCGGCTGCACCATTATGGGGAAGATATGTTTCCCCTAAAGTCTCCTGGTCCAGATCGCGAAACTTAGTGCCCCTGCAATTGAAGCGCCATCGGGTTTAAATCGCGATGAAATCGGCATTCGTGAGGAGCAGGTTCGGTCCTATGATGGCGAAGTCGGTGCCGACCGCGTCGCGGTCGCCCTGCAGCGCCTCAGTGACGGGTAGTGGTGGGCAGCGGTAAAAGCTTGGTCGCCTGGTTGATGACTTTTCGCAGCTTTCTCCATCCGGGCAGATTTCGTTGCTCGACGCGTTCCTGAATTGCTTTCAGTATCCATCCGGCGCTGGCGACGTCGCCTGCAGCTTTGAAGCGATCGAAGCGTTCGACGCAAGCCTCGATACGGGGGCGGACGTCGCCATTGTCCAGCGGGATCGTTGCGACAAGCAGCTCGGCCTCCTGATAGGCCAACGCTATGCGCTGCCGTTTCTCCGCATCGCTGTCGATGATGACGCTGAGGGTGAAGACCAGCGTTTTCGATAGATGGTCGTCGTTCATGCTGGATCGAACGCCTCTTTGAATTCCGGATCGGCATAGTATCGGAGCTTGCG
>UCEZ01000025.1 GCA_900471525.1 Hyphomicrobiales bacterium
GGGGCGTGGACGTCGCATACGGTGTACGGCAATTTCTTTTGGATTCACAATGCGATCCACAGATCCACAAACAATCGAGCGCATTATCGCTCACGCGCCGAGATCATAGCATCCGCGGCCTTGGCCGGATGGATACAGGTGGCTCGCCCTACACTGGTCTTCCGAGGGTTGCTCGGATAGGCCGAGCTGATCCTCACGACAGGAGGACGAACCGTGGCAGATTATAGAGAGGCTTTTGTCGGAATCGATGTCGCCAAGCTGAAGAATGCGATTGCGATTGCCGAATCCGGCCGGGACGGAGAGGTCAGCTACGTCGGCGAGGTTGAAGCATCGGATGCCGGCATGCGCCGTATCATCCAGCGGATTGCCGCTAAGTTTGATCGTGTGAGCTTTTGTTATGAAGCTGGGTCTACCGGTTATTCGGCATCTGGCAAAGCACGGTTTCAGCGGCTCCGTATTCTGCTTCGTTCCCGTTCACTAGATCTTTCTCTTGATGCCGCCTCCCTCGATGATCTGTTTACCTCCGGCGCGTTTGGCTCGCCAGCAGAGTTCAATCTATCAGCCCCATTCATTGCCGATTGAGGTGCTTGGGACGCCGCTGAGGTCTGTTGTACTTTGTGTTGATCTAAGAAGTGATCGTAAACTTCCAGCATGCGCTCATGGCTGGGCCACTTTCCTTTTGTTGCTGCCTCGCGAGCTAGCACCGCAAGGGCCTGCCCTTTCGGATCAAGCCTAAGAGTTTCGTTACTTTGTGCGCCGCCTGACAGCTGTATCGCGGGGTTGCTCTTAACAGTGTGGTTGTAGCTCACGGTTGCCACGCGCATTTGATATGTCGCGCCCAACGGGTCATCGGATTGCCGACCCATCTCTGCGAATACATGCGCGTATCCGAGTTGATTTATCTGATAAATATTCGACACCGAAGTTCCTTGGGTCCTCGCGACGGGATCAAATAGCATTGCACGCATATCCGTACGGCAACTGTCACCCGTCGGCCAACCCCCTTCGACACGGTCCGTCCCCGTGTTGCCCGTAGCGGGATGGTTCCTATGATATTCCTTGACTTCCAAGTAGGCGGGCATTTTCTTTTCTAGTGCCCGATTGCTTTTCCGCGGAATGCCCTTGTGCAGGGCGTTGTATGGTAGAATGTGCTCTGCTTCAAAATTGCCTGCGGGTCCAATGCCCAACCGATTTCTCTCGTTTTCGCGGTTGCCATAAGTACCAAGAGTGCTGCTCTTGATCGCCGTTTCCAAGCCAGAGGACGGGTGGTTCGCCATCTCCGCCAATGCGTAAACCACGGCCTCACGTTTGGGCCTGTTCGAAATGCTGTCGGCTGGCCCCGCATCGCCACGGTGCGCCTGCGCAACTGCTTTCGCTTCGAGTTCCTGGGCCTCCTCTTCGGTGATACCCCAACTACCGTACTCGTCGTCTGAGGAAGGAGCGAGGCTTTCGTATCGATCCGTGTTTTTCTCATGGGTTGTCTTAGCAACACCGGTCTGTTGCCCTTGTGTATCTGCCTCAGGCCTGCCACTGGCCGCCTCCCCGATCGTAAGATACGGATGGTTTCGGAGATTTCGAATGCTCGGGCCTTGATCTTTTTTCAATCCTTCGCGTGGAACTGCGGCGCCATGGTCGGCCGTGTTCGAGATGCGGGCGGTGGGCATTGCGGCACTGGGGGCGGCCTGCGCGGCCCTTAGAGCAGTCGCTTCGAACTCGCGGGTTTTCTTGGCGGAGCTATCGAATCTGCCATTTGAGCTGCGCGCCCCACTCTTGTGGAGATTAAGACGCTTTATTCGAGAGACTACATTAGCAGTGTCGGCTTGTTGCTGTTCGGTAGCTGCCGCTGGCCTGCCGCTGGTAGCGTCACCGTTACGAACCTCAGCCTTTCGCAGACCTAAAACAGCCCGACCTTGGTCTTCGAAAAATCCTTCGCCTAGTATTGCGGAGCCATGGCCAGCCCCAGGCTTGCCACCGCCTAGCTTGCCGTAGTTACGAAAATTCAGGCTCCGGAGATCTGAACCACCCCGACCGCGGCCTCCAAAAAATCTCTCACCTTGCATTGGGGCGCCATGGCCCGTCCCAGGCCTGCCGCCACCCGTCCCACCGTTAAGGTTTCGGAAATCTACAACATCCTGACCTTGATCTTTGTTCGATCCTGCGCGTTGAATTGTGGTGCCATGGCTGACCGTGTTCGAAATACCGGCGGCGGACTTTTTTACGCCCTGACCCATCTGCACTGCGCTTAGTGCATCCGTTTCGAGATCTTCCTCTGCGGTGAAGTATTCCTCATCTGGGATGGAATCCAAGCCGTCGCGTTGGTCATTGAAGTGAAGTGTGCGTGCCGCATAGGTTGTCTTGGCAGCGTCAGCCTGTTGTGCCGCTCGCGAAGGCGAGGTTTGTTTCTCGGAGACATCGCTTTGAGCGCTAATAGCCGGACCGATCTCGCGTTCCGTTGCGACCGCCGGGGGGCGATCTCTTTCAGGCGACTTTTTCTTTGGATCCAACATTGGATCTGCTCCTTATGTAGCTAAAATATGCTTAGGCATCTATATGGAAATCAAGGTGAATATAAATATATATCGACTTATATGAAGTGTATTTCATTGTAGCATCGGCCTAAGATAACTTATAATTTGCAAATTTTATTATTGCATGAATATATTAATATTAATATATTACTATATATGTTTATGCGATGAGATGTATGTATTCAGTCTTACTAAGATACTACTTTGACAGAGCACATGACAGCGCATTTTCATCAGGTAGAGACAATGTGCCGCCTTCACCGTCGGGCCACGGCTCGTGGGAGAAAGAGGACATACTTGATAGTGACGATAATCGTCAGTGTCCACACCGTCAGGGAGATGAGGCCAATCACCTCTTGCTGGCTGATGGCATCGCGGGTGAACGGACGGAGGGCCTCTCGGAACGCATAGAGAGGACTGGTTGCGATGTCACCGTATAAGACGTCGACCGAGCCGAGAAGAAGGACGGGAAACCTGCGCGTGTCGGATGGCGTGACGTTAGCGTGCCCGATGGCTGTTGTCATTTGGACTCCGCTAACTTTGGCTAGAGAGGCGATGCTTTGTTGCATGGCGAATCTCAGGTGTTCCGACGAACGTGTCACGTCACGTCCTTCCCGCTTACCAAGCAATGACATTCCGGCGCTCGGTAGACATCGACAACTGCGACACCGCCCGGAAGGGCGTCTCGGTGCCGGCATTTACGACAGAGTCAAACTGGCCGGGCTGCCTGATGCATTGCCGCGGACAGCAGACTTGATTCTATGATCAACGTCAGGGCGGTATGCGAATTGCCGCCGGAGGAAAGAGTTTGATGCTGGAGCGACGCGCTAAATAGCGCGCTGCTCCCCATACAATAGATTATCCACTACACATTTTTCAAATACGCCTGCCGGGCCTCTTGTGTTTGTCCGCCTAGGGGTGCGCCGGATGCCGATGCATAAACCGATGGGACCATCTTTCTACTGTACCTTCCGGCATCTTCTCTCAAAGAAAGACACAATAAATATCTTTCGAGAAATAATATAATGTGAATTAGACGAAATTCTTATAAAATATAAAAGGTGTATTGTGGCAAAAGAATGATGATTTTCATCATATTGCATTTACAATCGCTAATGTTTTCTTATGCGGTGGATATGCTGTTCTTCAAATTTTTCCGTAACAATGAAACTATCGCGCGTGTCCATGACTGTTCAGAAGGAGACCAAAATTTTGGCTCGGTGCAGCGCGGCGGCACCAAGTTGATAGTTAGAACGTGGAAACAGAACGAAAGTTGCACACCCAACTGGGTGGTTCGCAGGGTTTCGACACAATCTCAGCAACCAATGCCTGCAGTTTGTTGGTCGACAGTCGAGCCATGCCGACCACGGCACGTATTCCAGTCGTAAACAGGTTTGCATGCGACGACACATTTCAGTGAATGGAGAATGCCGACGTGAAGGACGACGTGCTTGGCTCTGGTGGCCCGGTCAAACGGTTGAGAAGCGCGGTGATAACCTTTGCATCGCCGAAGACGTGGCTCCGTTCATGGGGCGTCGGCACCGTGCAGCCGATCTTGGCCAAGATCGGGGAAACCGCTGCCCACCGCGATGAATATTCGCCTTCGTGATAGAGAACTATCCGCACCGCACGGGCGCGGGCCTCAAATGGAAATTTGTCCGTTGTCTTGCTCATGAGGTCTCCACTTCCCAAAGGTTGAAGGTTGAAGCCTCCGGCAAATCCGGTGCGGTTCAGTGGGGATACTTCTTGGCAGGATATATCCTGATGTAAACATCAGTTTATTTCCTGGCCCGCAGATCTAAAAATAGCGGCCAATCACGTTGCGAACGCTGTTTGTACTTGCATATATCCTAGTACGCACGCTGCTTTGCGCGTTTATGCCAGAGGTCACATGATGATTTAGTGGGCGAATTGCGTGTATGTTTCTTCTCCCATAAATAATGCCTAACCATTTTTTGGGTTTTCTGAATATCAAAAGCAACACAAACAAATCCCTGTTGAAGAGTACAATCACGATTCGGCATTTAAAACAAAACAGTTTCCCGAGTTGAGCGGGCGCGGAGGTAACCCCAAAAAGCAAAACAAAACCATCAGAAAGTCCAGTCATAGGATCAAGCTAAACACGACACCAACGTCATTTCAAATAAGTACGTGACATTTCACCAAGTTATTGGTGACGGATATCCACTACATCAGGGGAGACTTCAACATGGCGGATGCGCTTGAAGTCTTCGAGGAAGGAGATGACGAAATTGATCCCAAGTTCGCCCGTCAAGTCTGTTTTCGTGAGGGACGCTAGACGATAGCCGAGTTCCTGCTTAAAAGAACTCCAAGCAGAGGCGTAGTCGCTTGTTTCAAAAGGCTGGCGCTTTAGGGGGATACCGCTGACTTTGTGTTCGAACACTCCAGAAGAGAAATCGAGCGTTACATGAGTCAAGTATTTTAGCGCAGCCATAAGAAATGGATCGTCTCGCACCGAGCCTTGGTGGTCATCAATGAACCTGCCGGTTGTTAGGAAGTTCACATTCACTCATTTTGGGAACTTACGCTTCAACTCGGCAAAACGATGACAGGCGAAAGTTCATGTCGAATTTTCTGTCATCAACATCTTTGGCGATCTGCTTGTCCATCGCGAGCAGCAGCAAATCGCGACATTGTTCATCGAGTCCCAGTCGATCGAAATACGGTTTTGCAGTGTGTCTGACTGCGCCCGAGATTGCCTGCAACATGCTTTGCTTCAGAGATTCTGGTACTTGGTCGGCCGCGAGCTTTTCGGTGGCGGCTACTATAGCGAGGTCGGTCTTCCGAATGCGCCAATTTTCTAAGTTGGTCATGGGTACGCCGTTTATTTGCAGACCGGCGATGTATTTTTTGTGGGTGTCTCGGTCAGATTGGGAGTAGTCGGCAGGCTTAAGGAAACCCATAAGGGAGTGGGCTAGAGTCAACTCGCCGCTGAGATTTTGGATAGCCTGGGAAACCCGCATCATTTCGTTGGCCATTCGCATGTCGACAAGCGTGTAGTTTTTACGCTTCGTGACAAAATCCTGGCTCATATTCGGCTTGAATAATTGGCCATAGATCGGGTCGTTCTGAGATTCGTATCCACAGTCCTTCAACGCCGCAAATTCGGTGGACGTCATCGTTATGATGAAATGAAAAGGTTGCCCGGTATGGTCCAACTCCGTATCATCATTTCTGATATCGTCTGTTTTCTTGGCAGTACCGGGAGAGGCGAGGACCTAGCAAAGTAAGATATTGCCCGAACGATCTTGAAAGAATGATAAGATAGCATACCTCGCGTGACAACGACATAAAGTCAGTAACTGATATAAACGAATTCCCTCCTTTTATTCCGCCGAGTACCCAGCAGTCATTTATTAAAGGATTCCACCTGTCTGGATTAAGAATGCCGCCTTGGAAATATTCGCTGGTTGTCTGGTGTGCTTCAACAATACCGGTATGAAGACGATCTTCGTTGCGGCCGAAGACAATTAACTCTTTAGGAAACTTCGCGTGGTTGTACACCGCCCAAGCTGTCTCCAGCTCTTCGTTCGTCGATATCTTTTTTTTATAGCCATCCCACCCATACAGGCACAGTCTCGCATCCTTTTGGAAGTGGTTGAACGATTGGTAGCCCCTTTCGTCACCTTGGGTGGCGGGCAGTCCACACTTTGTCGCCCTGATGAATTTTCCCTGCTCAATTGCAGCTTGAGCAAGTCTGTCGACGTCGGCGGAACTGCGCGTGGCGTAGTAGGTACCGATGCCATCGATCTTAATCGCTACGTCCTTGGGCAGAGTGTTCTGCCATTTGGTGTCCGCTCCACGATTAGCCGTAACTTCGTCTCGGAGTTTTTGCCGGAGTTCCTCCAAGTTTCGTGCGGTTGGATCAAGTATCATAACACCTTCGCAAAAAATGAGTCTTGGTTCCTGGGGATTAGAAGTACCTCACCTTTCATGCCCCGCTGATTGAAGGCAATGGGTATATCCTCCTCCTTCTCGTCCAAAGGCGCCTCTCGTCGCCAAATGAGGGCGTGGTCCGACATCGTCTCTGTAAAGCTGTCGTCAGCACGAGCGACTTGTAAGACATTCTTGGAGATTTCCCACCAGGAAAGGTGCGATGCGGATGGGAATAGCAGTATTGTAAGCTTTGGCTTATTGTAGTCTTTCGCAGGCGAGCTGGTAGGCTTTGCTAATAGGTTATTGTCAGTACACGGAATGGTCGGTTGGCCGGGGACAAAGGGGAACGAACAGCAATATCAGGCGAATTCGGTGTAAAAACGGTTGGCAAAGTTGAATCCGAACTATGGTCGTGAGTTGCTGGAAAACAGGATGGGAGCTGGTGCTTAAATAGATAGCAGCGGCGTCTTTAACCTCTGGCGTTGGCCGGCAAAGTTGGATGGCAGCCGTTTGTCTCACAAAAATTCGCTCTTGCAGATCGAACATGGGCCTCCGGTTGATAACGAGGTGCACGGGGTGTCCGGCAGGTGGGGAAAATTGCCGGATACGAGCTCTAAATTAGATGTCACCCCTCCTGCCATGCATGGTCGGTGAGAAGGCGAGCTATATACGAGGGGCGGAGCGAGGCCGGCGGCATCTCACAACCTTGCTTGGATTAATCGCGCATGTCGTGGGGGTGCCGAAGGTGAGGGTATACTGAAGAGGCACCGAGCTGACACAAGTGTATGGCGTGATTTTCAGTCGAGCTGGGATATCGATCGAATACGAGTTCTAAAATCGGTGCCACCTCTTTTTTGTCTTTGGTCGGCGATTACGGTCGCAGCAATACGAGGGCGCACAACAGGACCAGGATAATTCACGCACCCGTCGGCATAAATCGCGCATGGGTTGGGAGGTTCCGAGAATGGGGGAGACAACGGAGGCGATCTCGGTGAGGCGAGGGGGCGACGTGTCTTCAGCTGAGCAGGGATGGCGATCGAATACGAGCTCTAAAATTGGTGGCACACCTTCTTTTATTGCCGGCGATTACAACTGCAGTTCGACGAGGGGGGCGGAGCAAGACCAAGGCAACTTACAGCGCCGCTCCGACACATCGCCCAATCTGCCTCGTAGATAGATATGACTGAGCTGTGTCGCTATCGCTGTTCCCCTTCCATCCGTCACCTCCCAAAACACCATAGTCCCGAGCTTGCTCTCAACATCATCTTCGCTGCCACTCATACCCAACTCGATCTCAATCCTCTCCATCGCGCTCCACAATGAGTTCTCATCACGAAATGACCAATTACCTTTCTTTTCTCGTTAAGGAGGCGCGACGGCTCGAGTGGACTACGGGCCTCGAAAGCCGCTCCACCAAGAGTGCTGCGAAAATAAAGCTTGTTCGCTACTGCCTAATATATCTTGCTCACGAAGCCCATCAGTACGTCAACGACTACGATGAGGGAACCCTTTCACGAGATACGCAAGACGTCTTTCTCGCGGTTAGCAAAATCCTCGACAGGCATCTCCCCACCGGATCCGAAGGTCTCCAAGAGCGCCTAGGTATTCTAGCCAAATCGTTCGACCAGCTTGAGCCTACCGTCGATTTCAGCAAATACATCGATGCCCTTAACGCAACCACGCAGTTGAAGCTGGAATTTAGCAGGCAGGATGCCCAGGCCCTCATGGAAAAAGTTTGCGATCTGTGCCGCCATATCAAAGGACGCATCTTCGACACGTTCCCAATCCTCGCTTCCGTGAGACTAGACGACGAGCCCGCACCGCCGGCGTCGCAGCAACCGAGGTTGTCCGTCTTGGCCTCATGACGTTACCAGCCGTGGCTCAAGTGTGCGTAACCATTCCGGATGATGAGAGCAACGCGTCAAAGCTGAAATTCGAGGTTCCGAAGCCGAAGGGGGAAGGGGAAGGGGAAGGGGGTAGGTTGGTTGGGGCCGGTGCATCGAACAGCTGAAAGTGCCACGGAAGTGGCTCAGAGACGGAATAAGGGTGGGATATTAAATGTAGCTAGATATCGTGTGTTCAGTTCAATTGATTTTCTTCAACCAAGATCGCGGTGCGATTTGTGAACCAGCCCATAAGCAATTGCTCTGTTTCCGTGGCCTGCTCGAACGAACAAGCTCGAGTCAAACATCAGATCTTTCTAAGGATGACGAATATTCACACAAAGGCCATATCTGACTCCTGGTGGTGAGCCTGTGATCTGCCACTCTAGGGTTGGCGTTTTTGGGATATGAACCCGATAATCCGTATTGGCATAGTCACGTGATTTTTCCTCGGAGACTTCTATTTTTGGAGCCAGGTTTGACGCCAAGCCACTAGGCCTTTTTGAGATGGGCAGGATATATGTAAATGTAATGTTCATTGATATTGTACGATTGTATATTCGTGCATTAAGTAAAATGTATGTTTGTATGTTAATCGAATTTGCAATGTATTTTTAAATATAAGGAATGGCATATTCTGACGTTCCCTCTGAATAGTCCCGAGATTTGTAGAGACCTCTCTTCCTAAATCTGAGGCAAGAAGACTATCAGAAACAAATCTAATTTCGAGATGCGGTGGGTCAGTTCGCAGAGCGCGGCAATGTGCTTCAATAGCGCGCCACCTTGATCGGGGGCCTCACCAGGAGATTTCCATCAGGGCCAGCGGTCAAATCCTAAGAGTTCCACACCTAGAGCACAAACTGGAGAAGGTCCGAAAGCACGAGCCCGGCGGCTCCTCGTAGGGCGGCCACATCCTGGTGGTCACCGACGGCCAACTCGATATGTCCGCCGGGTCGCAAAGGGACGATTCTTCGTACGTGCGCGGCAATAGCATCTGTTAACCCCTTCCCCCCTTCCACTGCATCTCCGTGTAGAATGAAGAAGTTTGGCGCCATTGTCTGCTGAAGGTTAGCAATGCCGACGGCGATGTTCCTTGCATACCGATCCAGAAGATCAGCCGCTCCTGGAGTGGCTTTGGCTGCCAGCGCAGTCAGTCTGCGGGAGTTCATCTCGTGTGGTTCTGGCAGCCCAATCAACCCTGCCTGTTCACGTAGCCAGCTTAGAGTTGCAATAGTCTCCCAACATCCTCTCAGGCCACAGTAACAGGGCCTGCCGTCAACTTGAACGAGTGTATGGCCAAGTTCGCCGCCTGCCCCAGCCGGACCACGAAAGACCTCACCGTTAAGCAGCAGTGCACCACCCAAGCCTTCTCCAGTTTGAATCACCGCGAAATTCGGGCGCCCCCGACCCTGACCGAACCACCTGTCGCCGACCAGCAATGCCCGCGGATGATGATCCATGGATACCGGCAACCCGAAGGTGGCGTCTAGCCTTTGACCAAGTTGGAACCCATTCATAGCAGGTGCTAAGTTGACGGCAACGATCGCTTTACGATCGGTATCGATCATGCCTACGACGGCCACCCCAATGCCTAAGGGCGGTCGATGACTGGCCTTCAAACTCCGTCGAATACATTTCGTGATGATTTGAAAAATGTGCTCTGCGTTGTCCGTGGGTAGAGTTGCCTCGCTCTTCCCGGATAAGGTTCCATCCAGCGACACCATGGCGGATCGCACACTGTCGTGCAGAAGCTGCACCGCGCAGATAGGTTGGGCCTCGTTCGAAAACCAAAGTGGTCTTGCTGGCTTTCCTCCAGCCTCGGTCGGAGGGATTGGCGTTCCCTCCGTTAGGATCGCTTGGTCAATCAGAGGCTGGATGATGACGGATATCGTTGCGCGAGTAACGCCTGTGTAGCGAGCGAGTCCAGCGCGGCTGGTGGGCCCAAGGTCGAACAGAGCCTGCAAGACCCGCCCCCTGTTAACAGCGCCAACATTCGACGATGACAGCAGATTACGGGTCGAGCGAACCGACCGCTGGCCTTCCTCCAGGATGTCGTCCAAATGGCTGCGGCCAGCGCTTGAGGGTTCAACTTGCGGGATATCAACCATAGATTATGTCCTTCTTCGGCGAACCCGGTTTGTGGTTACTGAAACCATTACGCCATATCACCTGACGTTCAACTATCGAACTATCTGAACGACTGCCCGACGGAAAAATATGAGCATTGACTCGATATGTTAGTTTGTCTAAGAGACATACATACCGCCATGAGGAATGGCGAGGATTTTGTGCATGTGAACGGAGGAAATCGACATGCTTATGAAGAACTCGGGACTACTGGCCGGCGTGGCCGCTGTCTTCCTCATGTCCACCGCGGGCGCGGTTTGGGCTGAGCAAGTCACCATCAATTTTCTGACTGCAGAGGCCGATGGTGGATTCGATGCGGCTATCGATCAGTTCGAGAAAGACAACCCAAACATAAAGGTGAACTTCGAAACGGTGCCATTCGACAGCATGGTGCCGACAATCGAAGCGCGGATCGGTGCACACGACTCGTCGATCGATGTCTTCCTGGTCGATACTCCTCGCGTGTCCGCCATGGCCAACAGTGGCTATCTCCTCAAGATCAATGAGGAAAAGGACGCTGTGAAGGGCGTTGCGAACGAAGCAGGACTGAGTGTCCTCATGTATGGCGGCGACCTCTACGCACTGCCTCTTTGGACGTCCACCCAGATGATGTACTACAATAAGAATCTGTTCGATAAGGCAGGCGTTCCCTACCCGTCGTCCGAGGAAATGAAGCGGATGACCTACGAAGAGACGATCGAGCTTGCCAAGAAGGTAATGGCGGGATCAGGCGCCAAGTACGGCTTCTCGCTCGAGCAGATCGATCGCTACTATCAGCTGCAGCCGATTTTCGAAGGCAATGGGGGCGGTTCCGGCCTCAAAGACGATGGCAATCTAACGCCGGATGTCTCCAATGCGAAGTGGGTTGAAGCTGGTAAATTCTATGCGTCACTTTTTGAAAAAGGACTGGCGCCGCGTGGCATAGCGTCCGACCAGATGCCATCGACGTTTACCAACGGCGACACAGTATTCTACGTAAGTGGCCCTTGGCGACTGCAGCCATTCACCGAAACTGAAGGCCTGCACTTCGGCGTGGCGCCAGTGCCGTACTGGGCAGGCGGTAAGCCTCAGACTCCAACAGGCTCCTGGGCGGTTTCACTCAACCCCTACGCGGCCCATCTGGAAGAGGCCAAGAAATTTGCTGAGTATATCACGCTCAACGCGAAAGGCGTGGGTCTCGTGTTGCAGGGAATTCCTAATATCCCGGTGAACAAGGACGCCTATGGCCCCTATGTGGATTGGCTCGCTTCGCAGAATCCCCAGATCGCAGGGGATATCAAGAAGGTTATGACCTACGAGCTCGCAAATACTGCGGTCCCGCGACCAAGCTCGATTGGCTACGTCGCGTTCGAGACGGTCATGAACAAGGCGTTCTCCGATATCCGGAATGGCGCTGAGGTCGAAGCTACGCTCCAGCAAGCCCAGCAGCAGCTTGAGTCGCAGATGCGTCGCATCAAGTAATGGGCTGAAGAGCTGCGGCCGGGGCCATGTCTCCCGGGTCCCGGCCGTGGAGTGGGGTTCAAAGATCGATGTCCAATTGGGCCAAAATTCGTGTCGCCACGGTTTTTCTATTGCCGGCGGTCCTTTCAGTCATACTGCTTCGGCTATGGCCAGCTCTGCTGGCGATTCACACGTCGCTGCTGGCGCCGCGTGCTATCAGTTACTCTCTCGAGAACTACATCTACATCTTCACCGATCCGGTCTTTCTTAATTCCGTTCGTGTGACACTGGTATTCGCCTTAATCGTTAATCCGCTTCAAGTTGCCATCGCGCTCGGTTTGGCGATTCTCATGAACAACAAGCTGCCGATGACCGGCTTATGGCGCTCAGCTGTGCTGTTGCCTGTCGCGATCCCTCAAAGCGTCTCGGCGGTTATCTGGGCAGCGGCGTATAGACCCGACGGGCTATTCAATAGCCTGCTTCAGGCAGTGGGAATTGGTCCTCAGCGCTTCGTCACCTCCCCCGATCAGGCTCTCGCCTCGATCATTCTTGTCGTAAGCTGGATCGGCGTTGGTTACTGGATGACGATGCTCATGGCCGGTCTCCAGGACATCCCTAAGTCTCTGTACGAAGCTGCGACCATCGATGGTGCCAACGCGTGGCAGCGTTTCCGCTACGTGACGCTCCCGCAGCTCCGTCGGCCCCTAACTTTTGTGTTGGTCGCCGACACGGTGGCCAACTTCCTGGTTTTCGCGCCGGTGAGTATTCTCACGAAGGGAGGACCTCAAGGCTCCACAGATCTGATTATGAACCAGATTTACACGAACGCCTTTGTCAACGGCGACCCGGGTTCGGCGGCGGCGGCCACAGTCGTGCTCATCTTATTGGTGCTCGCGATCGTGCTCGTACAGTTTCGCCTCATGAGCGATAGGAGTGAGCGATGATGGAAAATACTACTCCTCGAAAGGCGTTACAGATGGTGGTTATCGCCGCCGTGGCGCTAATGTTTCTGTTGCCGTTGTATTGGCTGACGATTTCGTCACTCAGACCTGAGGAAGACATCTTCCGCTACCTCAACCCATTCGGCCTTTGGACCGTCGTTCCCAATCGGATCACGTTTGACAACATCGTCAATCTTTGGAGTGGCGCGTTCTCCCGCGCAATTGTGAACTCGCTGGTGGTGTCGTTCGTGACCGTCATCGTCGGCCTGGCAGTATGCGCCCCCGCGGCATTCGCCCTTGCCGTGATCAGTTTTCCCGGTCGAGGCATCATCTTCAGTGCGATGATCGTAAGCTTCCTGATTCCGTTCGACGCAATTGCTGTGCCTCTCTATTCGATCATGCGAGGGCTCAATCTGCAGGACACCTATGTCGGATTGATCCTTCCCGGCGTCGGCAACGGCTTGGCCGTATTCCTGCTTCGGCAATTCTTCCAAAGCATCCCAAAGGACCTCCGGGAGGCCGCCATGGTCGATGGCATGGGTTGGTTCCAGATTTTCTGGCGCATCTACCTGCCGCTTTCAAAACCGGCGCTGATCAGTGCGGGACTGATCATGTTCATCTTTCAGTGGCAGGCCTACCTCTGGCCACTGCTTATTGCACCATCGAACGACATGAAGGTCGCGGCGGTGGCGCTCGCCCAGTTCTCAACGGCCTACAACGTCAGTTTCGGCCTGATTTTCGCTGGGGCGATGTTCCTGTCGTTGATACCCATGCTGATCTTCGTTTGTTTCCAACAATACTTCACCGGTTCAGTAGCAGCGACCGGCAGTAAGGAGTAAATCTTGTTGCATAGTTCCAACTTCGGCCCAACGCCGATTATCTCTGAGCAAACTCGTCTCAATATGTTGACGCCGCGAACCGGTCGTCTCCGTTGCGTACTAGATACCGATACCTACAACGAGATCGACGATCAATTCGCGTTGGTACAGATGATCTTGTCGCCCGAGCGGTTCGATCTGCAGGCGATCTATGCAGCCCCGTTTTTCAACGAACGCGCCAGCAGTCCCGGGGACGGTATGGAACATTCGTACCAGGAAATTCTCCGGCTACTCGAACGCCTGAGCGTGAGTCCTGAGGGCCTCGTGTATCGTGGTGTCACCGAGTATGTCGGAGATGGAAAGGTCGCTCGTCCTGCCGCTGCTGTTGACGATCTGATCTCCCGTGCCCGTCAGGGATCGCCGGATGATCCTCTCTACGTCGTGGCAATTGCCGCCATTAGCAATGTTGCGTCGGCGATTCTCAAGGCACCGGACATCATCAACAAGGTTGTCGTAGTTTGGCTGGGAGGAAATTCCCTCGAGTGGCCTCACCAGAGCGAATTCAATCTCCGACAGGACGTCGGGGGGGGCCAAGTGCTCTACGATTCTGGGGTGCCTTTGGTCGTCGTCCCGTGTATGGGCGCGGTGTCCCACCTTCACACCACTGTCCCCGAGATTGAGCGCTATGTTGAGCCCTTTGGAGCGATCGGCAAGTTTTTGGCAGCTCGCTTCAAGGAATACGAAGTCGAAGGCGAGCACGCGGGTTGGTCCAAAGAGATTTGGGACATGGCTCCAGTAGGCTGGCTGCTGAACGACACATGGGCACCGAGCGTACTCGTGTCTACGCCGATCCTGACAAGCGCGGTGACTTACAGCTTCGACCGTTCCCGCCACCTGATGCGGTACGTGACTTTCGTACGACGGGATCCCATCCTGAAGGATTTCTTCGCCAAGGTGGCGGCGCGCGCGGGATGAGTAGCAGCCAGATCGACGGTACCCACATAGTGACCGCCGGCCTATCGAGCCAACGTAGCATCAGCTGCGTTAGCGAATAAGTTTCACGCCCAGGGCCCAGGGCCAGGCGACAGTTTGGAGGGAAGAATGGGTGCTGTCAGCATATCGGACGTACGCAAGAGCTACGGCAACGTAGAGGTGCTGCATGGCGTCTCAATCGACATTGAGGACGGTGAATTCGTGATCCTTGTCGGTCCGTCGGGCTGCGGAAAATCCACCTTGCTTCGCATGATCGCTGGACTGGAGGATGTCACATCGGGAAAAATATCTATTGGCGGCCGCGTAGTGAACGAGTTGGCGCCAAAGGACCGAGACATCGCAATGGTCTTTCAGTCCTACGCGCTCTATCCGCACATGACTGTCGAGCAAAATATGGGTTTCTCGCTCATGTTGCAGCGCGCCTCCAAAGAGGACGTGCGAAAGCGGGTGGCCGCCGCCGCCGCGATCTTGGGTCTCCAGCCCTATTTGGCGCGCTATCCGCGTCATCTGTCCGGTGGCCAACGCCAGCGGGTCGCGATGGGACGGGCTATCGTAAGGAATCCGGCGGCCTTCCTGTTCGATGAACCGCTTTCGAACCTTGATGCAAAGCTGCGCGTGCAGATGCGTTCCGAGATTAAGCAGAACCACCAGCGCCTCAAGACGACGACGGTTTATGTAACCCACGATCAAATCGAAGCCATGACGATGGCCGATCGTATCGTTGTCATGCACGACGGCGTGATCGAGCAGATTGGCACGCCGCTAGAACTGTATGATTCCCCGGCCAACCTCTTCGTCGCCGGGTTCATCGGCTCGCCGGGTATGAACATGCTAGACGGTACCATTGCAGACGGCAATTTTGTTGCGGCCGGTGGCGTGACAATTCCTCTGCCTACCCATCATAGCACCTACATAGGGAAGCGCATGACGTTGGGTATCCGTCCAGAACACTTCCGTCTCGATGTTAACGGAGCAGTGGCGGAGATCATCACAGTCGAGCCGACCGGATCGGAAACCCATATCGTGGCCCGCTTTGCTAACCAAGAGATTGTCGGAGCGTTTCGTGAACGTATTACAGCATCTCCTGGTGAAGAGATAAGGATCAGTCCGGAAGGTGACGCAATACACCTGTTCGATGGTGAAACGGGTAAACGGATTGCCCGCTGACTTGGCACACGCCTTTCCATTTACCACGCCGTCGCGACAGCGGCCCCAGATGCGGCAAAGCGGAGGGTTTCTTACCAGAGGTCATGCAAGCGTTTCGGCATTATCAGTTGTCGATTGTATCGGCCAGCCTCAGATACAGCGCGAAAAAATGAAACTCTCGACAACACAAACCATATATCTCCGATGGATTTCTCAGGGCAAAAGCCTGCGCGACATCGCCGATATCGAGAGGAAACACGTGAGCGAGATTCAACAGCAGCTAGACGCCGCCCTGGTGGTACTGAATGTGACCTCCGTCTCGGCCGCAGTCGCGAGAGCCAACACCCTAAAGCTCATTTAGTGATCCTCGATCGCTCTACCTTCGGAACGGGAAAGGCCCAAAGGCCTTTCTGCTGCGACCGTGCGCGACACATCGGAGAGTGTCGCAAGCACACCTATCCCGCTCTCTTGTGATGGCGTCCTGGCCCAGTTCCGGA
>UCEZ01000014.1 GCA_900471525.1 Hyphomicrobiales bacterium
CCCCCTCAAGGGGAGGGTAAGATATGACCGACACCCTCAACGGCGAACCGCGCGTGCTGGCCACGGACGCGACGCTCGCCTTCATCAGGGAGATCCAGCAGGATCATCCCAATGTTCTGTTCCACCAGTCCGGCGGCTGCTGTGATGGCTCGTCGCCGATGTGCTATCCGGCGGACGACTACATCGTCGGCGACAACGACGTGAAACTCGGGGAGATAGGCGGCGTGCCGGTCTACATCAGCGCCAGCCAGTTCGAGGTCTGGAAGCACACCCAACTGATCATCGACGTCGTGCCGGGCAGGGGCGGCATGTTCTCGCTCGACAATGGCCGCGAACGCAGGTTTCTCACGCGCTCACGACTGTTTGCCGGCGGCGAGGCCTGCGCCATTCCTGTTGTCAAACGGATATGAAACTGGTTGCGCGGTTGATTAAGCGGATCAATCGAACAGGCTGGAAACCGATTCTTCCTGGCTGGTCCGGTTGATCGCTTCGCCGANNGGTCGAGATGACGCGGATGTTGTGAGCCGATTGCACCGCCGTCGTCGGCTGAATGCTGTCGGTAATCACCAACTCCTTCAGCTTGGACGAAGTGACGCGGGCAACGGCCCCGCCCGACAGAACGCCGTGGGTGATATAGGCCGTGACGCTGGTCGCGCCATTCTTCAGGAGCGCTTCGGCGGCGTTGCAGAGCGTACCACCGGAATCAACGATGTCGTCGATCAGCAGACAGTCCTTGCCGGTGACGTCGCCGATGACGTTCATGACTTCGGACTCGCCGGCGCGTTCGCGGCGCTTGTCGACGATCGCCAATTGGCAGTCGAGGCGCTTGGCAAGGGCGCGGGCGCGCACGACGCCGCCGACGTCGGGCGAGACGACCATGACGTTTTTCAAGTCGTAGTTTTCCTTCACGTCGCGCGACAGGATCGGCACGGCGTAGAGGTTGTCGGTCGGAATATCGAAGAAGCCCTGGATCTGGNNTGCAGGTCGAGCGTCAGCACGCGGTCGGCGCCGGCCTCGGTGATCAGGTTGGCGACCAGCTTGGCAGAGATCGGCGTGCGCGGACCGGGTTTGCGGTCCTGGCGGGCGTAGCCGAAATAGGGGATGACGGCAGTGATGCGGCGGGCCGACGACCGGCGCATCGCGTCGATCATGATCAGCAGTTCCATCAGGTGGTCATTGGTCGGAAACGATGTCGACTGGACGACGAAAACGTCCTCGCCGCGCACGTTCTCTTGAATTTCCACGAAGATTTCCTGGTCCGCAAACCGTCTGACGGTCGCTTTGCCCAGGGGCAGGTTAAGATAATTGCAGATCGCTTCGGCCAGGAGCCGGTTCGAGTTGCCTGCGAAAACCTTCATAGATGGTCCGCCTGTGCTGGCGCGGGTCGCAACCCACGCAAATTCCGTAAGCCAGCCGGGGTCTCGATCGTCCCAAGCTTATGCGCGCTTCATAACGCCCTTGACTTTGAATGCAAGAGGATTGCCGCGTTGCAGCGCGGTTTATCCTAAAAAGTTTTCGGTTCGCGTGGTTTCGCGGTGAGATTCAACGCCTGCGCAGCCCCATTCAAGGCCTTTTTGCAACCCTATCCGGCGTTTTTTGCACACCAATCCAGATATTCGGCGATTGTCTTCGTGGCGATAGCCTGCATCGTCTGCGGTGGCACGACCGACCAGAGATCGGCGGCGGTGGCATCCACCGTATCCTGTCCCTGAATACGGTGCAGCCGGCTTCCGGTGCCATCAAGCACGTCCCAGACGTAGACGACCGTCGTCTTGCCGCCGTCGTTCAGCGCCGAAAAATAGCCCTTCAGGATATGCTGGCTGCTGGTGTCGGACGCAGCCTTGATGGTCAGGCCGTGCGAGCGGGCTTCGTTGCCGAGCTGTTTCGACAGAGGCGTTACGGCCTCGACCGGCGCGCCGATGATCGGCAGGAAGCGGATCGTGCCTGCCGTTGCCGCGGGTGCAATTGCAGCGGCCTTCTGCGGTTTCTGGACCTCAGCCGTCTCTTCGGTGTTACGCAGCGGCGCTGCGGATTCTTGTTGTTGTTCTGCCGGGGCGGCTTCGTCGAGAGAGGTCGATTCTGCCATTACCGCGCGGCGGGCGATCCGCTGCTGCGCTGGAATCTGTCCCTGCTGCAGGCGTCCCGCCTGTGCATCCAACGATCCGGGCGGGTCCGTATACTCGGCGTCGCCCTGGGCTAGAACAGTGCCGCTCGGCCCCTCGGCAAACCCCTCCTGTTCCGGCGATGCGAGCTGCGTGCTTTGTACAGGCGTTGTTGCCTGCGGCATGACACCGGCAGACTGCTGTGACATCGCGTCGAGATCGGTCTGGTTGACCGGCGGGGAGTTGAACGTGCCGCCGCCGACATCGACCTGCGGCGTCAGATCGTCCATGCTGTTGCAGCCCGAGAGAGCTAGGGCAATTCCAAGGCTTGCAAGAAGGGTGATCGGCTTGCGCATTGTTCTACCGTCCGGTTTCCTCGGCGACGGAGTAGATCAAGGCCCCCACCTTCCTCCGCCAATCCGCCAAACGATAGATCAACTTTCCTAAACAGTTATGAAGTCCAGTCCGTAGCGCGACAGCGCCTTGGGTGCTCCTTCCGTGGTCAGGTAGGTCTGGCCCAGTGTCATTGCGGTGCCGCTGTCACTGTCCATGATGATCATGTGGACGAACAGCGACATGTCCGGCTCGATCTCCTGCGGATTGCCAACGTGGAACATCTGCTGCTCCATCCAGGACGGCGAGAAACGCGCGCCGAGCGAATAGCCACAGGCGTTCAGCCGGTGACGCGTCAGGCCGCGCTCGTCCATGATCTTCGAATGAATGTCGAACACGGTGCCGAAGGTGTTGCCGGGCCGCAGGACCATCTCGATCGCCTGGATCGTCTCGCGGCAGGCGCTGTAGAGTTCGCGATGGCGGTTGGTGGGCTCGCCGATGACGACGGTGCGCATCATCGCCGCGTGGTAGTGGGCACTGACGCCGGCCCATTCCAGCGTCAATTGGTCCTGTGCGTCGAGCGCGCGGCGTCCGGCCTTGTAGCGGCACAAAAGTGCGTCTGCGCCGGAGCCGATGATGAATTCGTTGGCCGGATAGTCGCCGCCGCCGGCAAAGACCGCGCCCTGCATCGCCGCCAGAATGGCGGCCTCGCTGCCGCCGGCATGGATCAGCGGAATGGCGGCATCCAGCGCGTCGTCGGCAAGGCTTGCCGCCTTCTCGACATGGATGATTTCCGCAGGGCTCTTGATCAGGCGCAGGCGGCCAACCAGCATCGAGGCATCGACAAGCTCGCCAAAACTCGTCAGCTGGTGGTCGAGCAGGCGGGCGATGCGCCCGGTCATGCCATGCGTGTCGTATTCGATGCCGATGCGCATGCCGAGCAGGTCGAGATCGCTCAACAGGTTCTTCAGGTCCATCGTCGGATCGGCATTGACGCGATCGACCCAGACCTCGACGCGCTCGATGTTCGAGGTGTGCTTTGCCTGGCGCAGGTCGGCCGAGCGGGTAAGCAGTACCATCGAACCGTCGGCCTTCACCACCAGCGTCTGGAAGAAGCAATAGCCGAAGGTGTCGTAGCCGGTCAGCCAGTACATGCTTTCCTGCGCAAACAGCAGCATGGCGGCCAGCTTTTCCTCCTTCATCTTCGTCGTCAGCCGTTCCAGCCGTGCTGAAAACTCGTCCTGCGTGAAATGCAGTGCCATGTCATGCCTCCCGAATGGATATTGCAGAGATTTGCCGGCCGTAATCCGGCTCGCTGCGATGGGTCGTGCGGCGGTAGGAGAAGAAGCGCTCCTCGTCCGCATAGGTGCAAAGGTCAAGATTTTCCGCCGTGACGCCCGCCTCGGTGAGCCGCTTGAGCGTCAGCGCAGGCAGATCGAACATGGCATGGCCATCGCGGGGCGAGGGGGTGAAGAATACGCGGTAGCCGGGATCCTTTTCCAGGAACCGCTCGACGAATTCAGAACCGACCTCGTAGTTCAGCCGGCTGATCGAGGGGCCAAGACTGGCGACGATATGTTCGCGACGGGCGCCGAGCGAGATCATCGCATCTATTGTGCTTTCGAGCACGCCGGTAAGCGCGCCTTTCCAGCCGGCATGTGCCGCTCCGACCACGCCTGCCGCTGTATCGGCGAAAAGAACCGGGCCGCAATCGGCCGAGAGCACGCCGATCACCAAGCCCGGCGTCGCGGTCACCAGCGCATCGGCCGGCGCCCGGGTGCCATTGTAGCTACCATCGACGATGACGGCGTCTGGCGAATGGATCTGATGCACGGTCGCCAGCCTGGAGGGTTCGGCGCCGAACCACGTGCTGACCCGGGCACGGTTTTCCTCGACGCGAGAGCGTTCGTCATTGGAACCAAGGCCGACATTGAGGCCTCGATAAATTCCTTCCGAAACGCCGCCCGCACGGGTGAAATAACCGTGTTTCACCGCGTTTCCGGCTCGTTCTGAGAGAAGCGGGCTTTGAACAGGCGAGGGCAAGGCATCATCCTTCATCGGTGGTTTTGCCCTTTCGATATCCTGCGATGCGTGGGTTTTCCGGGCATGCCGTTTTTGTCGGCCCGCGTGATTTGGCCGGATGTTGGCCTTAAGGGACCGTCTCTGTCAATCCACCGATACGACAGCCGGCGTCGCCGCCGGGTCCTCCCGACGGCTATTTCTGGAAGGGGACGAGGGCCACATTCGGGCTGCTGACGACCAGGACCTTGAACAGTTCCCCCATTTTTCCTTCGCCGGCGCCGGCCAGTCGCTCGGCGTCTGCGCGGATGTTTTCTTGGGTTTCCGCGTCCTTGTCGCGGCCGAGTGCTGCAGCGCGTTCGGCAAGGCCGAGGGCCAGGAGAAAGTCGCCCTGATAGGTCAATCCGTTGATCTGCAGGCCTTCCACCGCGGCCCGCCGGGCAAGCTGCTCGAAATCGACGTGGCTGGTGATGTCGGCTTCACCCGGATGCGCGAGCGGCGGGTCGAACTGATGGTCGCGCACGGCTTGCAATGTATCGCCCAGCCCCGTCGCCATATGGCCATAATCGATGATCACGGCCGTGCCGCCGCTCAAGCGGATGCGCTCGCTGAGTGCTGCCATCACCGCATCGCGGGCAGGGGCGATCTCGAACACCTTTCCAAGAGGCGCTGCCTGTGCTGATGGAGGAAGCAGGTCAGGATCGACGCCAGCGACGCCGGCCGCAAATGTCAGTTCGCCCGCAGCATCAAGTCCGACAAGTCTTTCCTTGAAGCCCTGCGCTGTCTTAACGAACTGGCGGATGGGGATGGCGTCGAAAAGCTCGTTGGCGGCCAGAAGCAGAAAACCGTTCGGCAGCGTATCGAAGCTTTCGTGCCAGGAAATCTTGAACTTGTGGGCAATGAGGGTCTGCTGCTGAACCTTCTGAAGCCGTTCGCTGGTCTCGACAAGATGCACGCTGGCGGCCTGGTAGAGAGTGGGCGAGAGCTTGGCGATGACGCGCAGAATATCTGCCATCATCGTGCCTCGGCCGGGGCCGATTTCGGCGATGTTGACCGGGGTTGGTTCTCCGTGCCGCTGCCAGGCCTGGACCAGGAATATGCCGATCATCTCGCCGAAAAGCTGGCTGATCTCCGGTGCCGTGATGAAGTCGCCGGACTGGCCGAATGGTTCGCGTGTCTTGTAGTAGCCATGCTCGGGGTCCGCCAGGCACAGGGAAAAATAGTCGGTCACGCTGATTGGGCCGTTGGCGAGAACGATGGCCTTGATCTTTTCTGCAAGCGGGGTGGTCATGTCAGCCCCTTCACGCAGTCGCGACGAGTGCGCGGCGAGCTCGCAGGATCGCCCAGAGGCCGATGAGAACCATCGGCAGCGAGAGCAGCATGCCCATGGTAAGCCAGCCGCCAAGGAGGTAGCCGAGTTGCGCATCGGGTTCGCGGAAGAATTCGACGAAGATGCGTGCCATGCCATAGCCGGTGACGAAGACGCCGCAAACGAGACCGGGGGTCTTGAGCGCCTTGCGATAGTAGATCATCACGGTAAGGACCGTAAGCAGCGCGAGCCCTTCAAGCGCCGCCTCGTAAAGCTGGCTCGGATGACGCGCAAATGGTCCGCCGGTCGGAAAGACGACGGCCCAGGGCATGGACGACAGCCGGCCCCAGAGTTCGGCATTGATGAAATTGGCGATGCGGCCGAAGAACAGGCCGATCGGCACGACCGCCGAAACGATGTCGAAGAGGCTCCAGACGGCAATCTTGTTGCGACGGGCAAACAGGATCATGGCGATCATGGTGCCGATCAGGCCGCCGTGGAATGACATGCCGCCATTCCAGATTTCCAGCGCCCGGATCGGGTTTTGAAGCACGCTTTGAAGATCGTAGAACAGGATATAGCCAATGCGTCCGCCACCGACGATGCCTGCGGCGACCCAGAGCAGGAAGTCGTCAAGCTGCGCTTCCGTCACCGCCGGGGCATCGTTGCGCCACAAGGACGTGTTGCGCGCCAGCCGCCGGGCATATTGCCAGCCGATCAGGATGCCGGCCACGTAGGCCAGGCCGTACCAGTGGATCTGCAGGGGACCAATGGAAATCAGCACCGGATCGATGTCCGGGAAAGGCATGATCGAGAAGAGTGTCGCTATTGTTTCCAAGGTCTTGCTTCATTCCGGTCCGTTGTTTGCCGGAACATGGCCCCGCGACAAGGCAGGGTCAAGGCACGCCACTTGGCGGAAAGGCGCTCATCACCGGTATTTTTCCTTGCATCGGCCCGCTTGTCCTCCTACCTCCTCTTTCAAGTCCGCAATGGCGGGCAAGGGACGCGATGATTGGAGACCTAAGACGATGAGCACAGGCGCAAACCGCATTCTGGATGATTTCGCCAAGTTGATGACGGACGCAGCGGGTGCTGCCCAGGGCGTCCGCAAGGAAATGGAAACGGTCTTTCGCGCGCAGGGCGAACGGCTCTTGAATTCCATGGATATCGTCAAGCGTGAAGAATTCGAGGCTGTCAGGGAAATGGCGCTGAAAGCGCGCGAAGAAAACGACGCGCTGGTGGCCCGTATCGCAGCGCTTGAAGCGCGCCTTTCCGAAGCGGGCAAATGACGATTCTCGAAGCGGCGGCGCTGGTCGCGTCGCCGCTTTTTATGCACGCGCTACGCATCTGTCCCCGACTGGCACAGGGCGCCTGCTTTTAAGCGCTGTCCGAGCAGCATTTTTCATAAAATTTTTACCCTGTGGACACTGCCGAAAAATGCTTACGGCAGAGTCGTTTAAGAACCTGCGCTGAATCAATTTAAGAGAGCCTATCCACAACCGCCGGCGCTATTTTTCATGCGGGGGGCTTTCATGCGGACTCCGGCATTATACACTGATTTTAAATGATGATTCGAAACGGATCACGCAAGCTCCAGGCAGGGTAGATAAGCCAGGATGGTCGTGTTTCCGGTAATCATAAGTGTTCGTTTCTGGTGTTTGAGTTTGCAGCCTTCGTGTGTGAACGCGATTTTGCATGTCTGCACCAGGACTTTTGGGGTGATGCATGAGCCTGATGGAACTGGAACTTGAGCGCCAATCGAACCCGGTCGACATGATCGAGTTCGTCGCAGCCAACAATGATTGGTGCTTCGAGCGCTCGGGCGAAGATGAAATCGCCATGACGGTCGAGGGAAGGTGGACCGATTATCACGTCTCCTTCTCCTGGATGGAGGAATTCGAGGCGCTGCATCTTGCCTGCGCCTTCGACATCAAGGTTCCCGAAAGCCGCGTCAACGAAGTCATCCGACTGCTCTCCCATATCAATGGTCAGGTGCTGATGGGGCATTTTGATCTGTGGCGCCAGGAAGATGTGGTAATCTTCCGTCAGTCGCTGCTGCTCGCCGGCGGCGCCGAGCCGACCAACCAGCAGGTCGAGGTGCTGCTTTCCAGCGCACTTGAGGCTTGCGAATCCTATTTCCAGGCCTTCCAGTTCGTCGTCTGGTCCGGCGTCGATGCACAGAGCGCGGTTGAAGCGGTGATGTTCGAAACCGTCGGAGAAGCGTAATCATGACTGTACGTACGGCTGGTCCGATCGTTCTTGTCGGTGCAGGCAATATGGGCGGTGCGATGCTCGCCGGCTGGCTGAAAAGCGGTATTTCCGGCACCGATCTCCTGGTTATCGATCCCGGTCCTCCACCTGCCATGGCAAAGCTGATTGCCGATAATGGCGCGCGTCACGAAACCGCAGCGCCTGCCGGGTTGACGGCCGGTGTTCTCTTCCTCGCCGTCAAGCCGCAGATGATGGGAACGGTGCTGCCTCCCTTGAAAGGCCTTGTCGGCCCCGAGACGGTCGTGGTTTCCGTTGCCGCCGGAACGACACTCGGCTTCATGCAGTCCCATCTCGGTGAGGCCGCCATGGTGCGCGCCATGCCGAACACCCCGGCGATGATCGGCCGCGGCGTCACCGGCGCCTTTGCCAATGGCGCCGTTTCAAGCGAAAAGCGCGATCTCGTCCATAACCTGCTCAAGGTCTCAGGCCCGGTTGAATGGGTCGAAACCGAATCCGATATCGATGCCGTCACGGCCGTTTCGGGCAGCGGGCCGGCCTATGTCTTTTATCTCGTCGAGTGCATGGCGGAAGCCGGTCGCAAGGCCGGTCTTCAGGCGGACCTCGCCATGCGGCTTGCTCGGGAAACCGTCGCGGGGGCTGGTGAACTCCTACACCAGTCCCCCGATGACGCCTCGAAGCTGCGCCAGAACGTGACGTCGCCAGGCGGCACCACGGCTGCGGCACTCAATATCCTCATGGCCGATGACGGCATGCAGCCTCTGTTCGACAAGGCGATTGCCGCAGCCCGCAAGCGGGCGGAAGAACTGGCCGGCTAACACTGGATTTTTCCATGACCGAGACCATCGCCTACGCCGATTTCGAGCGTGTCGATATTCGCACCGGCACGATCGTCGAAGCCTCGCCTTTTCCCGAGGCGCGCAAACCGGCGATCAAGATCGTCATCGATTTCGGACCGGAGATCGGTCTCAAGAAATCCTCGGCGCAGATCACCACGCACTATACGCCGGAAAGCCTGATCGGCCGCCAAGTGCTCGGTGTCGTTAATTTCCCGCCGCGCCAGATCGGCCCGTTCCGCTCTGAGGTCCTGACGCTCGGCTTCGAGGATGAGGCCGGCGCGATCGTGCTCGCTGCCACCGACAAGCCGGTGCCGAACGGCAAGCGGCTTCTGTAAGGATATTCCGATGGACATGAACGCCGTTCGCGAATTCATCCGCGTCACTTGCCTGCGCGACGCGGCAATGGTTGCAGGCGATTGGGCGGCAACGCATGTCGTTTCGCTTCTGGATCCGGAATTGCCGGATGAGCATGTTCCCCGCATATCGGGCGCCAAGCATCATGTGGTGCGGCTGCGCGACCAGGAAAACGCGCTTGCGACCGGCCATTTTCCGGAAGCGATAACGACGTTTTTCGATGTCGTCCTTCCGGCGATCGAACAGCAAGACAGCCGCATCCTCGTGCATTGCCATGCGGGCGTCAGCCGCTCCACTGCCTTCGCCTATGGCGTCATCGCCCACCGTTTCGGCGCCGGCCGCGAGGATGCGGCCTTCGCAGCACTTTTGTCGATCGTCAACAAGCCCTGGCCGAACCGCCGCATCATCGAGATTTTCGATGCACACTGGCAGCGGAAAGGGCGGTTGCTTGCGCCGCTCGACGCGATGCGGGAGCGTCACCCCAAGCGCATTGACGCGTGGCACCGGTTCAATGCACGGCGCGGGATGGTCGGCGGTTATTCGCGATAGCTAAGCCGGTACTCTCACCGCCGCCCTCAATCCCCCCATCGGACTGTCCGACAGCGTGACATCGCCGCCATGGCTGCGGGCGATGTCGCGGGCGATGGCAAGGCCGAGGCCTGTGCCGGAGCTGTCGAGATTGCGGGCCTCGTCGAGCCTGAAGAATGGCTTGAACACGTCGTCGCGCGAACGTTCGGGAATACCGGGACCATCGTCGTCGACGGTGACCGTCAGCCATTTCGTGCTGTGTTTGGCGTCGATATGGACAGTGTTGGCATAACGATAGGCGTTGGACGCGAGGTTGGCGACCAGCCGGGTAAAGGCGTTGGGGCGCACGCGGACATTGTCGTCACCTTCGACCGAGGTGGTGACGACCTTGCCCTGCAGTTCGGCTTCCAGCGTCAGCCGGTTCATCAGGTCGTGCAGCTTCAGTTCACCGACATCTTCCTCAGCCTCGCCGCGCGCGAAGGCGAGGTAGCCCTCGAGCATGCTTTGCATGTCCTCGACATCCTGGTTGAGATTGTCGAGATCGGCGCTGTCGCCGGCAAGTGCCAGCTGCAGTTTGAAGCGGGTGAGGATGGTGCGTAGGTCGTGGCTGACGCCGGTCAGCATCGCGGTACGCTGTTCGATCTGCCGCTCGATGCGTTCGCGCATCTGGATGAAGGCAAGGCCGGCGCGACGGATTTCGTCAGCACCGCGCGGCGAGAAATCGTCGATCTTCTGCCCCTTGCCGAAACTTTCCGCCGCCTTGGCAAGCGCCAGGATCGGCCGGATTTGCCCGCGCAGGAACAGGATTGCGATGGTCAAAAGCACCAGTGAGGCGCCGACCATCCAGACGATGAAGATATGGGTGTTGGAGGCATAGGCCTGGCTGCGGCGCGCATAGACGCGCAGGATCCGCTTGTCATCGAGCTTGATGCGAACCTCGACGAGATCGGAATTGCCGACGGTGTCGATCCAGAACGGTTTGCGAATCTGGTCGGAAATCTCTTCGCTGAGGATCTGGTCGAGAATTTCGAAAAAGGGCTTAGGGCGCGGTGGCGGCAATTCGCCATCCGGTTCGATGGAGATATTGAGGCTCAGGCGCTCCCGGGCGATGCGGACGATGTCGGAATAGTCACTGGCCGGCATGGCATCGATCAGGTCGATGACTGCAGCGATATCGCCGGTCACGGCCGCTGACAGACGTTGGGTGACCAGTTGCCAGTGCCGCTCCATGAAGACGAAGGCGACGACCGACTGCAATAGGACCATCGGGATGATGACGATCAGCAGCGAGCGGGCATAAAGGCCCATCGGCAGCTGCCGGCGCAGCCAGCGGACGGCGCGTTTCCAGAGCGTGTCACCTGTGTGCGAGCGGTAGCGCCGCAGGATGTCAAAGCTTGCCATGGATGCCGTCCAGCCGGGTCATTCGCTAGTCCACACTCAGCCGGTAGCCGATACCGCGCACCGTTTGCAGCCAGACAGGGTTGGACGGGTCGTCCTCGATCTTGCGGCGCAACCGGTTGATCTGGACGTCGATGGTCCGTTCGCCCACTTCGGCATCGTCGCTGACCAGCTCATGGCGCGGGATGGTCTCGCCGGCGCGCTGCGAGAACAGCATCATGATCTCCTGCTCGCGATCGGTCAGCCGGATATGATCGGCACCGCGCCGCAGCTCCTTGCGGACCACGGAGAAGGTGAAAGGTCCGAAGATGACCTGTTCAACCTTGGGCGCCTTGGCTGGCGCGTTGCGCCTGAGGATATTGTTGATGCGAAGCACCAGTTCACGGGGATCGAAGGGCTTTGGCAGGTAGTCGTCGGCGCCGGCCTCAAGTCCTTCGATGCGGGCGTTCGATTCTGCCAGCGCCGTCAGCATGATCACCGGCACGGTCTTGATCTTGCGCAGGCTCTGGGTGAGCGAAATGCCGGTCTCGCCCGGCATCATCACGTCGACGATCAAGAGGTCGTAATCTATGCCCTCGAGCTTGCGGCGTGCCTCGTCGGCATCGGCAGCCGTTGTGACGCGAAATCCCTTCTCCATCAGGTAGCGGTTCAGAAGATCGCGGATACGGCGGTCGTCATCCACGACCAGCAGATGGGCGGCATCGTCGTCGATCCTCATCGTCTTTGTCATCTGTCGTATGCCCTGTCATCTCGCATAGGCCGGCCCACGCGGCCCGGGATTTCAATTGTCGTCGGCATTCTTCATGCCGGCCAGGAAGCGCTTGACCAAATCCCGCGCGCCGGGACCGGTCTTTGCCATGGCCTCGGCGATGCGCCGCGATTGTGGCTCGGCCAAGGCCCTTGCGAGCGTCTTGCCTTCCTTCGTTGTATAGAGCTTGCGTTGCCTGCGATCCTCCGGCCCCGCAACTTGGTGAATATACCCCGAATCGATCAGCTGCTTCAGAACGCGGGCCAAACTCTGCTTGGTGATGCGCAGCGTGTCGAGCAGGTCGGCGACGGTCATGCCGGGTTCGCGGTCGACGAAATGCAGGACGCGATGATGGGCGCGCCCGAAGCCGCGCTTTTCGAGAATCACATCCGGATCGGAGGTGAAATCCCGATAGGCAAAGAAGAACAGCTCGATGATCTCGAAATCGACCGCTTCCGTATTGTCTGTCCCGGCCGCGGATGTGTCCTTTTCGGCTTTCTGGTTCGGCTGTCCTGCCACGCAGTCTTTTCCTTTCAATTGCAATGCACTCTACGAAACATTCGAAAAAATATGTCAGTTATATTGACATATTTTTTCGTCATTGGTAAGTCTTTGCCCGCAAAAGGGCGAATACCCGACGCTTGCCAGTTCTTGAAGATAGGCCGCGCCGCTCTGATCGCCAATCCAAAATCACCATAACGGATTTCCCTCGTTCACGTTTGCCGATAAAATGGGACAGGGAAGACAATCAACACAAAGAATGGTGCAACAGGCACCGAGGGATGAGACGATGGCAGCAGTTCCTTTTGATCAGTTGGACGGTCAGATCTGGTTCAACGGTGAGTTTGTCGATTGGAAGGACGCGAAAATCCACGTGCTGACCCACGGCCTGCACTATGCCAGCGCCGTCTTCGAAGGCGAGCGGGCCTATGGCGGCCGCGTCTTCAAGCTCAACGAGCACAATCAGCGCCTTCACAAGTCGGCCGAAATCCTCGGCTTCACCATTCCCTATTCGGTTGAAGAACTGGATGCCGCGACGGTGGAGCTTTTGAAACGTCAGGGCTTCTCCGAAGCCTATGTCCGGCCGATCGCCTGGCGCGGTTCGGAGTCGATGGGCGTTTCCGCCCAGAACAACCGCATCAACGTCGCCATCGCCATCTGGCAGTGGGGCAGCTATTTCAACCCGGCCGAAAAGCTCAAGGGCATCCGTCTCGACATCGCCGAATACCGCCGCCCCGATCCGAAGACAGCACCTTGCGCCTCCAAGGCTGCCGGCCTCTACATGATCTGCACCATCTCCAAACATGCCGCGGAAGCCAAGGGCTATGCGGATGCGATGATGCTCGATTATCGCGGCCAGGTCGCCGAAGCGACCGGCGCCAACATCTTCTTCATCAAGGACGGCGTCATCCATACGCCGGTACCGGATTGCTTCCTCAACGGCATTACCCGCCAGACGGTCATCGAGCTTGCCAAGCGTCGCGGATACCAGGTGGTCGAGCGAGTGATCATGCCGGAAGAACTCTCCGGCTTTTCCGAATGCTTCCTCACCGGTTCGGCAGCGGAAGTCACGCCGGTCTCCGAGATCGGCCCGTACACGTTCAAGCCGGCGACGATTTCCGAGACGCTGATGAACGACTACATGAAGGAAGTCTATCCGGTGGCTGCAGCGGCCGAATAGCAGGCATTTTGTCGGACTACAGAAAAGGCGGCTCTGGGCCGCCTTTTCGTTGCTGTTCAGCACGCGCTGAATTGGCGCGACCGGGTTCGGGTCGCGAGGGATATTTCAGGCTTTGCTTCCGCCCATGACCATGCCTGCAAGGCCGGTCAGGACGCCGCCGCCCACGAGCCCGCCAATGGCTTGCGTGATCAGTCCGGCCGCAGCGGCTTCGCCACCCAGCATCTGAACGAGAAATCCGCCGCCAATGCCACCGATCGCACCGACGATCGTGCGCACGACGACGCTGAGAGCCTGTTGCTTGAGAACCGCTCCAGCCGCGTTGCCGCCAGCTGCACCGGCGATCAGTTGAGTGATGATAGGCAATAATGCTTCCATGGTTCACTCCCGTTTCGGCCACCGGCATCCGGCCCCCCCGGACTCACGTGGCATGCTGCGCAGGTTGAGGTGAAAATCCGCACGAGTCAATTTCGCAACTGCGAAACGAATTTCTTTTGACAACATCGCCTTCAGGTGGAGAAAAAGCCGGGCGTGTTCATAGTACTGTTATGCCGAAGTGATATCGGGAAGACGCTTGCCAAAACGTCTCTTCGTTTTGCCTTTCTCCCTCAAAATCCGGGCCTTCGCGGGCTTCGCCAGCAGCCTTTTTACGGTTGAACGACCGTGCCGTCTGTCCGCGGTGCTCGTCTCGCGATTGCGCCACGCCGATGTTCCCTAAGGAACTGCGAATTTCAGAAATATGTAAAATATTGGGATTGTTCCGCTTTTCCGGAACCTTTGCTCAATCCTGGTGTTTAGACGCCAATAGAGAGGATCATGAAGATGCAACAGGATATCGCCCAGGATCCGTATTCCGCCGCACGCCAGCTGCGCCCGGTGGTCATCACAGTCATCGTCGCCAAGCTTGCGGTTTTCGCCCTTTTGATGACCACGATCAACTTCCAGGCTCCCTTGCCGGCACCCGTCGAAGTCGCCGAAATCCGCTAACACCATTTGTCCGGTCTGCCGCAGTCGGTCGCGGCGTGTTTGCTTGTCTTTCCCGTTTTCATTGCGGTGCGTCCGTCCTATATGCTGTTCAACGATTGAGAGCGAGGCACAGGCGGCATGTTACAGGCAGGCATTATCCCGGTTACCCATTTCCAGCAGAATTGCACGGTATTGTTCGATACCGACACCAAGGAGGGCGTCATCGTTGATCCGGGTGGGGACGTCGATGTTATCCTCAAGACGATCAAGGAAAATGGCATCACGCTGAAGGCGATCTGGTTGACACATGGTCATATCGATCACGCCGGCGGGGCCAAGGAACTCAAGCAAGCCTTGAATCTCGAGATCATCGGGCCGCACAAGGATGACCTTCCGCTACTCGAAAGGCTTGAAGCCCAGGCCGAGAAATTTGGGCTGGCGATGAAGGTGGAGAACGTGTTGCCGGACCGGTGGCTGGAGGAGGGAGACATTGTGTCCTTCGGCGATCACGTCTTCGAAGTCCTGCATTGCCCGGGGCACGCGCCCGGCCATGTCGTCTATTTCAATCGCAAGCAGGGTTTCGCCCATGTCGGCGATGTGTTGTTTCGCGGTTCCATCGGTCGCACCGATCTCCCGGGCGGCAACCACCAACAGCTTCTCGATTCCATCCGCGACAAGATCCTGCCGCTCGGTGATACCGTCGGCTTTATCTGCGGTCACGGCCCGGGCGGCCAGATCGGCGAGGAGCGCCGAACCAACCCGTATCTGCGCGGTTTGTGAGGTTTTTCGCCGGCTTCGCGACCGCGTGCGGCAAAACGGGACAACAAAAAAGGCACGCGCTGGTCGGCGCGTGCCTTTTTTTGTTAACGGATACTGTCTCAGCCGGCGCGGCAGAAATACTCTCTGCCGTCGTAACCGACGAAGGTACCCGACTGGGAATCGAACGAGCGGTAACGCTGCGAGCAATAACGGTACCAGGACGGGGTCCAAGGCTCCAGTCCGCCGTAGGTTTCAACCACGACAGGACGAGCGCGGCGATAGACCGGACGTGGTTCGTAATATTCGGGCTCCGGATCGACATAAACCCGTTCCTGGTAACGCGGCTGGCTGGCAACCGCGCCACCGATGATCACGCCGGTGGCGAGGCCAAGTGCGCCAAGGGCCACTGCATCGCTGTTATCGTGGTGCCGGTAGTGGCGGCGGCCCCAGTCTTCGGCTTGCGCTGTCGTTACTGTCGGAATGACGGTCGCTGCTGTCGCAAGGGCAAGAACGGCAGCTTTGATAACGTTGTTCATTGTTTCGATCCTGTTGTGGGGTTTCGATCCTATCGTGGGCCGGACGATTCCCGTCCTTCATGATGAAGACAGACTAATGTGGCGAAACTGAATGTAGGGTGAATGAAAAAACCCGGCAGCGAGGCCGGGCTTCAACTTGAATCTGTTTGCAGCGACCGGGTGGATCAGCCCGAGACCTGCAGGTTGACCGCCTTCGGGCCTTTGCCGCGGCGATCCGGTTCCGTGTCGAAGCTGACCTTCTGATTTTCGGATAATCCGTTCAGGCCCGAAGCCTGTACTGCGGAGATATGCACGAAGATATCTGCGCCACCATTGTCCGGCTTGATGAAACCAAAGCCCTTGTCGGTGTTGAAGAATTTAACAATGCCAGTCTCGGCCATGCGTCAGGTCCTTTTTCCTCTGCCCGGATGCGGCGGGCAGCATTACAATGTATGCCCAGGGGGGCGTGCGGCAGGCAGTTCTCGACTATGAGGAAAGGGTCCTGTAATTGCAGCCAGCCATCGAAAAACTTTGTCTTTGCCCGACTGCCCGGAACATTTTGCGTGTCCGGCGCGCGTTATTTAAAGGTCTTCCCGTGTTCGCAAATTGCCCGAACACAATAAGCTTGCTGTGTTTATTTTAAATTGGCAAGCAAAAGTTTTTTGAAACAAGTGTGCCATTTTGGTTTGTTTAAAAAGCGATCAACTGCCGAAAAATATGATTTTATCACGGATATATTGCAAGCTATTGAAAATGTTGCCTTTTGTCAGGATTTGCATGTTTTTTAGGCTGTTTGCGGCAAGATATGTCGCAGACTGTCATGATGCGATAGGCTGCCCTCATAGCTTCCTTAAATATTAACCGTTTGATAAAACTTGGCATCTTGCAGTGCAATGCCGCTATTGTTCGCCGAGCAATTCCAAGAAAAACCGGTCAGTCGCATGCGCGGGTTTCAGGCACCGGCAGCAACGCTTTTCGGCTTTGTCAATTCTGGCACGATCTCCGCAATCAGCATGGCGGCAAAGATGACCGCGCAGCCGATATAGCCGACCGGTGTGATTGTTTCGCCAAGCAGCAGGACGCCGAGCAGGGCGGCAAACAGTGCTTCACTCGACAGGAAGATCGCGGCCTGCGGCGCTGTCGTATAACGCTGGCCGACCACCTGGCAGATGAAACCGATGCCGCTCGAAAAGAAGCCGGCATAGAGAATTTCCGGCAGGGCGTTCGACACGGCCGTCAGGTCAAGCGGCTCGAAGATGGCACCCGCCGCGCAGCCCAGCACGGCACAGACGGAAAATTGCACCATGGACAGGAGCATCGGCCGGCCGGAGCGGCCGACGAAAATGCCAACCAGCATGACCTGGAGAGCCCAGAAGACGGCACAGACGATCGTCAGAAAATCACCGCTGTTCAAACCCGCAAGCTTGCCACCGCTCAGCAGGAAGATACCCAACAGCGCCATCCCCGCTGCCGGCCAGATGATCCAGTGTGGCTTCCGGCGCAGGAAGATCACCGTCAGCATCGGCACGAACACGACGTAAAGCCCAGTCAGGAAACCAGAATTGGTGACGCTGGTCGTCAACAGACCGAGCTGCTGGGTCATGGCACCGGCAAAAAGCGCAAGCCCGATCCAGAGGAAGTTGCGGATGCTTGATTTCGGCATCGGCTGCTCAGCCTTGCGATGCTCCCATAGAGCCAGCGGCGCTGCGACCGCGGTCGCAATGGCAAATCTGAGGCCGATGAACCACAAGGGACCGATCGAATCCATCGCCGTCGATTGAGCAACGAAACCCGCACCCCAGATGGCGCCGGATAACAGCAGGAAGAGATTGGCCTGGATGCGGGTCACGATGCGTTCCTGATGGCTCGGCACGGAGGCCTCGCATCGGAACGATTTCAGGGCATGCGCGTGTCTGGATTTCGTGCGGCGTCAGGTAGCAGTTGCATCATATTTAGGCAAGTATGCCGCTTGAGGTGAAAAATGAGGAGCGATCAACTCTTCCTGTCGGCTCTGGAAATTCGCAGCAACGCGCCGTCGTCTCCATCCGTCAGCATCAGGATGGACCCGTCGGGGGCCACCTTGACGTCGCGGATGCGTCCGAATTCGCCTTCAAACAGCCGTTCCTCGGAAACGACCGCGCCGGTTTCGTCGCGCTCCAGCCGTGCCAGCAATTGGTACTTCAGCGCTGTGACCAAGAGATCGCCTTCCCATTCCGGGAACATGGTGCCGTGATAAACATCGATGGCTCCCGGCGCGATGGAGGGATCCCAATAGTAGAGCGGCTGCTCATAGCCTTCAGCCGCTTGTCCGACGCCGATCTCCACGCCGGAATAATCCTTGCCGTAGGTAATGACCGGCCAGCCGTAGTTTCGACCCGGCTGCGGCGTATTGATCTCGTCGCCGCCGCGGGCGCCATGCTCGACGGTTAGTAACTGACCATTCTTGGGATCGATGACGATGCCCTGCGGATTGCGATGTCCCTTCGACCAGATCTCGGGAAGCCCGGTCTTGCCATCCCCATGTGGGTTGTCTGCGGGGATGCCGCCATCCGGGGTGATATGCAGGATGGCGCCCGCATGGTCGCGCATGTCCTGCGCGCGATCCCGTTCGCCGCGATCGCCGATGCCGAAAAACAGGCTGCCATCGGCCGCGATGGCAATCCGTGATCCGAAATGCTGGCCCTTGCCGGTGAACCTGTTCATCCGGAACAACTCCTTCACTTCGGCCAGGCTCTTTCCGTCCTTGGAAAGCACGCCGCGCACGATCACTGTTCCATAAGCCTTGCCATCCGCGATCGCCATCGACAGGAAGAGCATGCGGTTGGTTTCGAAGGCGGGAGCGAGCGCGACGTCGAGAAGACCGCCCTGGCCGTGGCGCGCTACCTTCGGTACGTCGCTGATCGGCCCGGAGGTTTTTCCATCCTGAATGACGCGAAGAGTGCCGCCAAGTTCGGTGATGATATAGGCGCCGTCCGGCAGCACCTCGACCGACCAGGGATTGTCGAGACCGGAGGCAATCGTGTCGACCTGGACTGAGGCTTTCTCTGTCGAAAATAGCGTGGGCTGCTGGGCGAGGGCCAGGGAAGGGGGAGAGAGAAGAATCGCGGCCAAGGCGGCGGATTTCAACAGGCATTCGAGCGTCGTCTTCATCTCATCCTCCAGGGGCTACCCCTGCAAGCTGGGCATCGCGGCGGCAGGATCAAGGCCGATCAAAAGGATTTTACCGGGAGTTGAACGGGATTATCGAGCGCCGAGAGCGTCGTTTGACCGGCATCCGGAACAAGTTCCGCATTGACGATGTAGCGCAGGGGACCTTGCTCGGTTGCGTCGAACGGCCAGCAGGTGGCCAGCACCAGATTGCGGCCGGGCGCATCGGCATTGATGCCGCTCCTATCCCACCGGGCGATCCGGCTGGTACCGGCGCGGAAGGTAAGGTTGGCGCCGTCCTTGCGGGTGATGATCAGAAGGTCGCCGGGTTTCACGTCCTTCAGCCAGCGAAAATGCGTATCGCGATGGGCGGCAATAACCGATGTTCCAAGTTCGCCGGGAGCGGGAGTATTGGCGAGGCGCGCCGGCCCAAAGGCGAGAGCCTCGCCGCTGGTGCCGGAAAGAACGACCGCCGTCTTGCCGATGCGCGGTGCGGTGATTTCCGCCTCGGTGGAAAAATCGGCCCAGGGCCAGGGTTTGACATCTGTCTCGCCAAGCAACTGCGCCTGAAAGCTGCGCTTCAGCAGGACCTGCGAAACCTCCGCCTTGGCCTTCATGTAAAAGCCCTTGCCGATCAGCATCAGGCCGGCGAGTGCAACGAGCAGAATGCCGGCGAGCACGACCGTCTCCAGCGCATTGAGGCGCGCCAGAAAGCCGGCGCGCCCTTCATTGATCTGGTTTCCTTCTTTGGTGGTTTTATTGGACACGGTCGCGCGCCTCCAGGATCAGGCCGCGCAGCTGCCAGCGCCACAGGCTGAAGGTCGTTGCCGCCATCAGGGCGAAGGCAAGGAGCATCAGGCCGATCAGGATATGCCGGTCGGCGAGCGTCGCCGTCTGCGGCAGGTCCACCTGGCTGCCGGCGTCGGCAATCAGGCTGGCGGCGTGGGCAGTCGGTGCCGCCGCCATGCGGTCGGCGACCAGCATAGCTTGTTCCTCGCTCTGTTCGAGCGCCGCCTTGCGCTGTCCTTCCGGGATCGCCTGTTGCGGCTTCTCGCCAAAGACCTTCTCGAAGTCCCAGCCGTCGGGCAGGTTGAGCGGCAGGTCGGTGCTGGCGACGGGCTCACCGGCCGGGCGTGACGGCGTCACATCGACTGCAACAAGGCTGGTGACGCGCGAGACGAGGTGATGGGCCAGCGCCACCGTCTCGATCTGCTTGTCAAGCGCTGCCGCGTCGTTCACCGCATAGGCGTTGGCTTCGAGATCGTCGATCTTGCGGCGTGCCCAGAGCTTGGCGATGCCTTTGCCCTCGGAGGCCTTGGCAACGTCCATTTCTACGCGCCAGGGCTGGCTGCCGGTCTTGCCGATGATCTGCAGCTTGCCCGCAGGCGTCGCACCGTCGAGCTGCGCGGTCAATACCACGGGTTCGCCGCGATAAAGGTCCGGCATCGGGTTCGGCGTGATATCCTGTGCATTCGTGCCATCGAAGGCGACGGCGATGTCGGTCATGGCCGGGTTTTCGAGCTTGTCGAACAGCTCGCCCATGCGGGCGGCTACCTGATCCTCGGAGCCGATCAGCGTGAAAGTGCCGCGGCCGATTTCGGCGGCCTTGGTCATGAAGTGGGTATTGGGCGCCGAGCCGATGCCGACGGTGAAGACGCGGGCATCGCCACGGTTCTTGGAAATCTCCTCGAACAGCTGCGCTTCGTTGCCGATCGCGCCGTCAGTGAGGAACACAACCTGCCGCAAGGCGCGGGGTTCAACAGGTCCCTGGGTGCGAAGGGCGGCTTCCAGCGCCGGCAGCATTTCCGTGCCGCCATCGGCGGTCAGGCCCCGGACGAAAGCGATCGCATCTTCGCGTTTGTCCGGCGTCGCCGGAACCAGCGACGGGAAGTGAACCTCCATGGTGTCGTCGAAGCGCACCACGTTGAACCGATCTTCCGGCCGCAGCTTGGAGATGGCCAACGCCAGGCTGTCGCGTGCCTGTTCGATCGACTTCCCAGCCATCGACCCGGAATTGTCGATGACAAAGACGACCTCCCGGTTCGGCTGTGTCCCCGCCGCGAGGTTATCGGCCGGCGGCGTCACGAAGCCGAGCAGGTAGGTCTTGCCATCCTTCGTTTCGCGGAAGAGGCCGGCATGCGGCGTCTTGCCGGCGACAGCATTCCAGCTGAGCTCGAAATCCTTGTCGGCCGGCACGCTGCCATTCTTCAACGAGACCTTGCGGGCCATTTCATCGACCGTCTGCATGTCGGTCTCGTGGAACGGCGCGGTGACGGTGCCGATCGGGAAGCCGGCATTGAGATTGACGGTGAGCGTCACCGGATTGATCTTCGCGTTTGCCGACAGGTCGAGCACGGGTGCTGTGATCTTGTCGCGATCCGGAACCGGATCGTTCACGGCGTAGCCGGAGTTGGGGTCGAGATCGACCGTCTGGACGATCGGATCGGGATTGTAGCGCGGCGCGACCACCATCGGGAACCTGAGTGAGAATTGGCCGCCCGACTGGTGGACGCTGCTCTGGTATTCGATCTGCACGACGATGGTCTCGCCGGGGCCGATATTGGCGACCTGGTTGGTGAAAATATTGGGACGCTGCTGTTCGAGAAGCGCCGTCTTCTTGCCCGCGGCTTTGGCCTCTTCATAGACCTTGCGCGCCTCTTCGCGGGCCTTGATTTCGCCTTCAATGAAACGGTCGCCGATCTGCATCCTCAGCGTATCGACAGCGGAGTTTTCCGGCAGCGGGAACACATAAGTGCCTTCGACCCAGCCCTTGCTCGGATTTTGGAAACGCTGGGTGACGCGGGTGCGCATGATCGGGCCGTTGACGTCGATCACGACATCGGTCGCCAGCCGCGGCGCCTCGACGAAGGAGCCAAGCTCCCTGGAGGGGAAGAGCAGGGCGCCGGTGCCCATGTCGTTGGGGCGCACGAAGCCGGCAAAATGCTGGGGCTTGCCTTCGGTCGTCTCGGCTGCGGCATGCGAGAAAAAGCCCATCGCGAAAAGCAGGACGACCGTCACAGCCGCAAGTGCTGCAATGATCAGATATTCAATCTGCCGCGAGTTTGCGCGGCGTTGTGGCGTTGCCGTGTTTTCGGTGTCCAGAAGCATTGCAGGCCCCCTCGGCGCAAATGGATTCGTGTGTCTTCAGAAAAGGCTTCGAAATCGGCTGCACAAGGACGGAATTGCGGCAGGCCAAAGCATTTGTTGTGACCAAATCAAGGCGTTGCGGAAATCGGCAAAAGCTTTTGTTTTTGAAGAATAAATTTCCGTCTCGAAACGTTATTTTCCCTCATGCCGGCGTGCCCGCGAGATGCTTGCGTTTCTCGTTAGCCGGGTTGAGAAAACAGAGTCGATTCAGGCGTCTGCGCGGCACTTCCAACAAAATGATTCATACGAAGCCGTGATCGAACTGATGAAACATTGTCATGGTCACGCATTTTGCCGGTTTTTCGGGGCATTTGCGCTTGAAACCGGGGCTGTCTTTCGACATACACCTAACCGCTATGGAGCCTGGCGATGCCCGCTTCATTGGCCGCATGCTGTTTCAACCTGATCAGGACAAACATATCATGGCCTTTCTTGCCGACGCCCTTTCCCGTGTTAAGCCATCCGCCACCATCGCCGTTTCCCAGAAAGCCCGGGAACTGAAAGCCAAGGGTCGCGATGTGATCGGGCTTGGTGCAGGCGAGCCTGATTTCGATACACCTGACAACATCAAGAAGGCCGCCATCGACGCGATCAACCGCGGCGAAACGAAGTACACGCCGGTTTCCGGCATTCCGGAACTTCGCGAGGCGATTGCCAAGAAGTTCAAGCGCGAGAACAACCTCGAATACAGTGCTGCCCAGACGATCGTCGGCACCGGCGGAAAGCAGATTCTTTTCAACGCTTTCATGGCAACGATGAATCCGGGCGATGAAGTCGTTATCCCGGCACCTTATTGGGTCTCCTATCCGGAAATGGTGTCGATCTGCGGCGGTACGCCGGTCTTCGTCGAAGCGACCCAGGCCAACAATTTCAAGCTGACCGCTGAGGACCTCGACAAGGCGATTACGCCGAAGACCAAGTGGTTCATCTTCAACTCGCCGTCCAACCCGTCGGGTGCCGCCTATACGCATGCCGAACTCAAGGCCCTGACCGACGTGCTGCTCAAGCATCCGCATGTCTGGGTGCTGACCGACGACATGTACGAGCACCTGACCTATGGTGATTTCAAGTTTGCCACTCCGGTTGAAGTCGAGCCGAAGCTCTATGACCGCACGCTGACCATGAACGGCGTTTCCAAAGCCTATGCCATGACCGGTTGGCGTATCGGCTATGCTGCCGGTCCGCTGGCGCTGATCAAGGCGATGGACATGATTCAGGGCCAGCAGACCTCGGGCGCGTGCTCGATCGCCCAATGGGCCGCCGTCGAGGCGCTCAACGGCACGCAGGCGTTCATTCCGGAAAACAAGAAGATCTTCGAAGGCCGCCGCGATCTGGTCGTCTCGATGCTGAACCAGGCCAAGGGCATCGAGTGCCCGTCGCCGGAAGGTGCCTTCTACGTCTATCCTTCCTGCAAGGGCCTGATCGGCAAGACCGCACCGTCGGGCAAAGTCATCGAAACCGACGAGGACTTCGTCTCCGAACTGCTGGAATCCGAAGGCGTGGCTGTCGTCCACGGTTCGGCCTTCGGCCTCGGCCCCAACTTCCGCATCTCCTACGCGACATCGGAAGAACAGCTCGAGGAAGCCTGCAAGCGCATCCAGCGCTTCTGCGGCGCCTGCAAGTAAGGCATCGCCACGATGCAACGAGAGCCCGCCGGAAACGGCGGGTTTTTTGTTGACGGCAGGCGCTGGGCTTTTTAGGTCTATCTGGCTCTCAAATCCTCCCTCATTACCGCCCTTGTGGCGGTAATCCAGTGCGCCGCGTCGGCGGCGCGGAAGACTCCCTTCACGCGACAGACGTCGCGTGGCTGGATTACCGGGACAAGCCCGGTAATGAGGGTGAATAGGGCCTCGTGAGCACTTCCATCAGGCGACACCAGTCAGGCGACGCTCGGGAAATGTAGCGTTCCGTATCCAATTCACAATCCATGCAGATGGTGCGAAATGTCGCCCACTCCGGGTTCATTTCCTCAATCAGGTTGAGCTTCCATTTTCGCGGATATTTCTTGATGCTCTTTTCCCGTTGGATCGCATCGACCAACAGATCGTATTCCTCAAACCAAACCAACGTCTTCACGCTGTATCGGGATGTAAAGCCTGGGGTCAGTTGGTTCTGATGCTCGTAAAGTCGGCCTGGCAGGTCGCGGGTGACGCCAGTGTAAATCGTTCCGTTTCGTTGTGACGCGAGAATGTAGACGTAACCCTTCATGCGGGTATCGTGGCTCAACTGCATCGCATTTCAAGGTGCCGGGTCAGTAAGTGCGTCGCTCGAACTTAGCCATTTCCCCACGTAGCGATATCTGGCCTTGGAGGGACAATCTTTGCGTGGAAAGGTTCCGCTCCAACGCAAATCCCGTTAAACGACGGCCTGTCGAGGAGCCAATTCATGAACATCGCGCCGCATCACAGGATCTATACCTGCTTCTTCCTGTTCGCCGTCTCGCTCGGTGCACTCTTGGCGCGCATGCCCGATCTGCAGGTCGCTCTGGGCGTCAACAAGTCCGAGCTGGGATTGACCCTCATCGGCATGGCGATCGGTGCGCTGATCTCGCTGACATTTTCTTCGCCGCTGATCGCGCATCTGGGAGCGCGCACCACGGCCTTCATCACCGTCCTTGGCACGGCTGCATCGTTTGCGCTCGTTCCCTGGGTTGGCGAAGCGCCGCTGGTTTTCTGCGTGCTGTTCGGGGCGGGCCTCCTCGCCGGGGCGCTGGAGATCAATCTCAACGTTGAGATCGACCGCATCGAGGCGCAGCTCGGGCGCGGGATCATGAATCGTGCGCATGGTTTCTGGAGCTTCGGTTTCTTCGTCACGGCGCTGATTGCCTCCGCTGTGCGCCAAGCCGAAATCTCGATGCAGCTTCATCTGGCAGTCACGCTCGCCGTCGTTCTCGTCGTCGGCGCGGTTGCCATTTCCGGTATCCGCAATGCGCCGGCACGCGCGATATCGCATGAGGCGAAGGCACCGCTTCTGGCCCTGCCGACGATCGGGCTCCTGCCGCTCTGCATTATCGGTATTGCCGCCTTCCTGGTCGAAGGCGCCGGTATCGACTGGTCTGCGATCTACATGCGCGACGTGTTTGCGGTCGAGCCGTTCATCGGCGGACTGGGCCTCACACTGTTCACCTTCTTCATGGCGATGGCCCGGCTGTTCATCGACCCGGTCGTCGACCGGTTTGGAGCTCGCGCCGTCGCATCAACCCTGCTGGTTCTGTCTGCCATCGGGCTGTGCGCCGTCTGGCTGGCACCGCACCCCTATGTCGCGCTCTTCGGTTTCGCGCTGATGGGCGCCGGCTGCAGCGCCGTCTATCCGCTGGCGGTTTCGGCCGCTGCCCAACGCACTGACCGGGCGGCACAGGTGAATGTCGCAGCGCTGGGGCAGGTAACCTTCATCGTCTTCTTCCTCGCGCCGCCGCTTCTCGGCACCGTTGCGGAGCATGCCGGCATCCGTACGTCCTACCTCATCTGCCTGCCGCTCATTATTTACGCGCTCTTCTCGACCAAGGCGCTTGCGCCGCGGCGGGGATTGGAAGGGACAACGCATACCGTCGCCGGCAGCGCACATGCCGATCATCTGCCCATGTAGGCAAGCAATCCCTCCACCAGTGCGTCGAAGGTGACCCGACAGCGCGGCGTGGTTTTCAGGTTCTCGTGCATGACGACAAAGGTTTCGAGCGGTAGCTCGAACTCCTTTTCGAAAATGCGCACGATATCGGGATCACGTTTGGCAAGTTCCACCTGGCAGACGCCGATGCCAAAGCCGGCGCGGATCGCAGCCAGTTGCGCCAGATTGCTGTCCGCCCGGAAAGAGGGGCGCATCAGGTCTAGCATCGGCACACGCTTGCGGATCGTGCGGACGAAGGCGCTTTCGCGATCGAAGCCGATGGTGCGATGCTTGCGCAGGTCTTCCAGCTTTTCCGGAAACCCGTGTTTATCGAGATAGCGTCGGTGCGCATGCAGCCCAAGCGGAATGCCGCCGATCCGGCGGGTGATCAACGCGTCCTGTTCAGGAGCCACCATGCGCACGGCGATATCGGCTTCCTGGCGCAACAGGTCCTCGACGGCATCGGACAGGGAAAGCTCGATGACAAGGTCCGGGTGCCGGTCGCTCAGTGCTGAAAGCATCGGCGGCAGCACTTCTATGCCGATCACCTCGCTGGCGCTGATGCGCACCGTGCCGCGCACGCCGCCGCCCTGTCCGGTCGCTGCCCGCAGCAGCGCAGCCGCATTCGAGGCCAGCTGTTCGGCATGCGGTCGCAGGTCGGTCGCCGCTTCTGTCGGGATCAGCCCCTGCGGCGAGCGGATAAACAACTGGAAACCGATGATGCTTTCCAGCGCGTCGATATGCCGGCCGACGGTCGGCTGCGTCAGCCCGAGTTCGCGGGCAGCCGCCGACAGCGACCCTTCCTGGAGAACGGTCAGGAAGGTGTGATAGAAATCCCAGCTTGGTTCGGTTTCGCTCATCTATTTTTGTATATCAGCTAAATTATTTTCGGCAATTCCGTTTAATTGGAATAGCGCTCAGGATGATCTCCATCGAACACGGAGATCAGATATGACCGGAGAAGCAAACCAGATCGCCCTTATTCTCGGCGCCACAGGCGGTATCGGCGGCGCGGTGGCCCGAACCCTTCAGGCCCGCGGCTGGGCGATCCGCGCCCTCCATCGCGACGCCGCCAAGGCCTCTGCGAGGAACCCGGACTTCGAATGGGTGCAAGGCGACGCGATGAATGCCTCCGACGTACTTGCGGCTGCCAAGGGGGCCGGCCTGATTGTTCATGCCGTCAACCCGGCGGGATATCGTAACTGGGGCACGCTGGTGCTGCCGATGATCGACAACACGATCGCCGCCGCCAAGGCGTCCGGCGCCACGGTGCTTCTGCCGGGCACGATCTACAATTTCGGCCCCGACGCCTTCCCGCTGCTGCATGAGAAATCGCCGCAGAACCCGGTCACCGCAAAGGGCAAGATTCGCGCCGAGATGGAACGCCGCCTGGAAGCCGCATCGCAGCAAGGCGTCCGGATAATCATCGTCAGGGCAGGGGATTTCTTCGGTCCGGGCGCTGCCAACAGCTGGTTTTCCCAAGGACTTGTCACCCCCGGAAAGCCGGTCGCCACCGTTACCTATCCTGGCAAGAGGGGTATCGGCCATCAATGGGCCTATCTGCCCGATGTCGCCGAGACGATGGCGCGACTGGTCGATCGCCGCGAAACGCTGGCGCCGTTTGCCGTCTATCATATGCAGGGTTTCTGGGATGATGACGGCACGAAGATGGTCGCTGCGATCCGCCGCGCCAGCGCCAATCCGGATATGAAGGTCAAGGCCTTCCCCTGGTGGATGATGCCGTTCATCTCGCCTTTCGTGCCGTTGCTGAAAGAACTGCGGGAGATGCGCTATATCTGGCAGGAGCCGCTGCGCATGCCGAACGAACGGCTGGTTGCCGCCATCGGCGCCGAACCGTGGACGCCGATCGACGAAGCCGTCAGGACGTCGCTTGTCGCTCTTGGCTGCCTGCCACCGGAAACGGCATTGCCGCATCGGGCTCTGCCGGCACCGCGCACGTCCGGTCCTGTCGAGGTGGCACGGGTCAGTTCTTGAAGACGATGCAGGCGCCGCCACCCTTGCGGATTTCAGCACAAACCGCATCCGCCTCGGCTCGCGTCTCGCGACCGACGCGGGCGGTGTAGCGCAGCCGGGTTCCAAACGCCTTGTTGCGCTCCCGCTGGATCAGCGGCTTTTCGGCATTGAGCGGCGAGGGCATGCGTTTGATCGTGGCAAGGAACAGACGCTGCGCGACGGACTTCTGGAAATGCGCGGCCAGTTGCGCGCCCCAGGGTGCCCAAGTGCCTTCCTCCTCGAACTCCACCTCCTTGAGGCGCCGCTTGTCGGCAAGAGCCGTGCAGGCATCGTAGAACGACTTGTCTTTGTCGAGCCGCAGGTCGAGAGTTTCAGGCGGATTGTCCTTCCATTCCTCGACCGGGTGGGCGGTGATGGCAAGCACATAGTCTCGCGTCTCGTAGGGCAGATTGCCGGTCGTGAGAAATGTATCCAGACCACCTTCTCCGGCATTGTAGGCCGCAGCAGCAAGGCCGAGATTGCCGAAGCGATCACGCAGCGCGTCGAGATATTCGGCCGATTTCCCCAAGGCTTCCAGCGCATCGAAGCTGTTGGACAGCCCGCGCAGCTTCGCGGTCGAAGGAATGAACTGCGCGATGCCTTCGGCCCCCTTGGGGCTTACGACGTCCGGCCGGAACAGGCTTTCCTTCCAGATCAGCCGCGCGAAGAAATCGGGCGGCAGGGCGTTGGTTTCGGCGAAATGGCCAAGAGCGGTGCAGATATCGCGGCTGTAGCTGCGCGCACGAACGCAGAGCGTCGCCGTTGCCGTTCTGGCAGAATAGACGCAGGGCGGCGCTCGCCATTCCGATTGTGCAAGAGCCGTGCCGGGGGCCGAGAATGTAGTGACGGCCGAGACTACGGCAAACAGCGCCGCAAACCACGTCCAATCGTGCCGCTGTTCTTCGTGTTTCATCCGCGCAGGGACCATCCAAACATCTCGACAGTCCTTGATAGCATTGATGCAGCGGGACCGGGAGACGGTCTATGCCTGATCCGGCAAAGTCAGCTGCATGAAGGTCAGGTCGAGCCAGCGGCCGAACTTGGTGCCGACCTCCTTCATCTGGCCGGTAATCACGAAGCCCAACTTCTCGTGCAGCCGGATCGAGGCGTCGTTGCTCGCCTCGATACCGGCGACTATCACGTGCTTGCCGCAGGCCACCGCACGCTCGATCAGGGCGAGCATCAGCATCTTGCCGATGCCGCCGCCGCGCTGGTTCTTCTCGACATAGACCGAGTGCTCGACCGTATGGCGATAACCATCGAAAGCCCTCCAGTCGCCGAAGGAGGCGTAGCCGGCAATCGATCCATCGTCGGCGACCGCCACCAGCACCGGATAGCCCAGGCGCCTGCGATCCGCGAGCCAGCTGGCACGATTTTCGAGGTCGACCTGCGTGTCGTTCCAGATCGCCGTCGTGTTGAGCACCGCATCATTGTAGATGTCGCGGATTGCGGGCAGGTCGGCGTCTTCGGCGTCGCGCAGGTGCATCACATTTCTCCAGCAGTTTGGCGAAGCTCTAGGCCGGGGCTGCGGTGTTGTCGATGCTCTTTCATTTGCCCACAGCAATAGCGGGCTATTTTCTATGATTGTTACAATTTGTGATCGAAAACGCTGTGTCTAGACGAGCGCAGTTCGCCGCAGAATGATGCAGCAGCGGGCAAGCCGGTGTCAAACGATGCACCCCGGTGCAATTCCGTGAAAATACGTGCGTGTACATGGTGGTTGCGTCCCTAGACCACCCCCTCTTGCGCCCGGCAAAACTACGCGCATAGTGCGCAGCAGGCAGCACCGATTTTTTTTGGTGAAAGGTGCGCCATGCAACCCAGTACAGACTCTCTCACAATTTCTCTGCTTGGTATGGAAGCTTCAGCAAGCGGGCAGCTCGCTGTTATCGCGTTGCTGATTATTGCCGCAGCAATTCTCCTGCGCCGCTGAGATCACCAATCACGTTGGTTCTGCCTGTCCCACATACGCCGCTCTACCAGTTGGATCGCATATCGCGACCTCAAGTGATCGCAATTTGGGTGGTTTGGAAACGGTATGCGAAAATGAAAAAGGCGGTCCTGCCCGCAAGGGTGACCGCCTGTCTGAGGGTGCAGATAATTCGTTAGCCAGGAAGATGATGCCTCCTTGGCAACCCGGTTGGGTGGTGACTTTTGTTCGGGAAAAGATCACCCCGCCTCGGCACTGTCAGTCCTCCCCTCACGGGAAGGGATGGAGCATCAGGCCACCTGCTGCTCGAGCAGCGGATAGTCGGTATAACCCTTGGCGCCACCGCCGTAAAAGGTTGCCTGGTCCGGCGTGTTGAGCGGCGCACTGTCCTTCAGTCGCTGCACAAGGTCCGGATTGGCGATGAACGGCTTTCCGAAGGCGACGAGGTCGGTCTTGCCTTCCTTGACGGACTGGACGGCGAGTTCGCGGTCGTAACCGTTGTTGGTCATCCATGCAGCCTTGCCGCCGGTCTGTTCATAGGCCTGGCGAAGGGCCTTGTAGTCGAACGGCTTGTCGCCCTGCTGGAAGTCGCGCGGGCCGCCGGTGGCGCCCTCGATGACGTGGATATAGGACAGCTTGTACTTGGCCAGGCCTTCGACGACATAGGTGAACAGTGCCTGTGCATCCGGATCGGACGAGTCGTTGGCGGGCGTCACCGGCGAAATGCGGATGCCGGTGCGGCCTTCGCCGATTTCCCTGGTGATGGCATCGACGACCTGGAAGAGGAAGCGGGCGCGGTTTTCGATCGGGCCACCATATTCGTCGGTGCGCACGTTCGAGCCGGACCGCAGGAACTGGTCGATCAGGTAGCCGTTGGCCGCGTGGATTTCGACGCCGTCGAAACCGGCATCGATGGCCGCACGGGCTGCCTTGCGATAGTCTTCGAGGATGCCCGGAATTTCGGAAAGTTCGAGCGCGCGGGGCTCGGAGGTCTCGGCGAAGGTGCCGGTGCCGTCTTCATTGATCAGGTAGGTCTTCGACTTCGCCTGGATGGCCGAGGCCGATACCGGCTTGCCGCCGTTCGGCTGCAGCGAGGTGTGCGAGATACGGCCGACATGCCACATCTGGACGACGATCTTGCCGCCAGCCGAGTGCACGGCGTTTGTTACCTTGCTCCAGCCGTCGAGGGCTTCCTTGGTGTAGAGGCCCGGAACATCGGCATAACCCTGGCCCTGATGGGTAATCGCGGTCGCTTCCGTGATCAGCAGACCGGCTGAGGCGCGCTGCTCGTAATAGGTGACGTTCAGCGTGTTCGGAACGGCGCCCGGCGAACGGTTGCGGGTCAAAGGCGCCATCACGATACGGTTGGCAAGCTCGATGTCACCGATCTTGATCGGGTCGAAGAGGGAAGTCATGGGAAGTCCTTTTCGTTCGTTGCGGGGTATCTTGGGAGGGTAAAACTTCGGGTCGAGTCGCCCGTCAGAGCGTGTTGCGGATGTCTTTCAGGAACGCCTCGATCGTCTCCTCGTTCCGTTTGTAGAAAATCCATTGGCCGACACGTTTTGTGGTCACGAGATCAGCGCGATGCAGAATCGACAGATGGCCGGAGACGGTCGATTGCGAAAGGCCGCACCGTTCGAACTGGCTGGCGCAGATGCCCATGTCCAGCGGATGGTGCTGGTCGGAAAAATGCGCTTCCGGCTCCTTCATCCAGCCCAGCATCTCGATGCGCTTCGGATGCGCCAGGGCTTTTAGAATTTCGTCCTTGTCCATCAATCGCTCTGTATCGTTAAATCCCAATATGCCGATACGTAAATCGGATTTTTCCGATATTCAAGTCACGTATTTGTGAGAGCGTTTCGTGTGTCGAAATTCAGGGCAAAAAAAGAGGGCCACTGGAGGACAGGGCCCTTTTGAGATGTGAAGGTTAAAAACCTCCAGAGGGGAACAGCTGCTGCGGTGGCACTGGGAGGAAAAGACCACCATGCGCATCAGCTTAGTCGGATATGGGAAAGTGCCGCGAAAATTTCAATGACTGGCGGCCAAGAAAAGTTGCAACCATAAGGATGTGCTTGAATTCAAGGCAAAAAAAGAGGGCCACAAGAAGAACTTGGGCCCTTTATAGTTATGAAGGTAATTAACCTCCAGAGGGGAACAGCTGCTGCGGTGGCACTGGGAGGAAAAAAGCCACCAAGATGCATCAGCTGCAGTCGGTATGATGGTTTTTTGGGCTGCTCGCAATCATTTAATATGCATGACAGCCATGTGTTGGGCGCACCCCTGCGTATTTTTCAGGCGATTTTCAGCGCGCGCCCATTGCACGGAATGGGCGTGTCGCGAAAAAATTCAGTTAAAACAGCAGTTTGTCTAGGAGATATATAGAGAACGTTTTTTGTGCAGGTGCGAAGACTGCATCAGAAGTTCCAGTTGCGCGCCTTTGCGACGATGAAATCGCGGAAGACTTTCAGCTTGGCAGCGTTCTTCATCTCGTCCGGGTAGCAGAAATAGGTATCGAAGGACGGAATGTCGGCACCGATCGGCAGTTGAATGAGGCCGGGATCGCGACCGACGATATAGTCCGGCATCATGGCGATGCCGATGCCGAGCAGGCAGGCGCGCTTGATCGAGGTCTGGCTGTTGATCTGCAGATGCGAGGGGCGCGGATTGTCCGAATCTCTCCCGGCAATCTCGAGCCAGTTGACGTCGAGCAGATAGTTGGGGGCCGGCTCACCGAAGGTGATGATGCGGTGGTTGTCGAGATCCTCGATCGACTGCGGCTCGCCATATTTGTTGATGTAGGACGGCGCGGCATAGACGTGCATGTGCACGGTGAAGAGCTTGCGCTGGATCAGGTCCGACTGCTGCGGCTGGCGCAGCCGGATGGCGCAGTCGGCGTGGCGCATGTTGACGTCCAACTCCTCGTTGTCGAGGATAAGCTGCACCTGCATGTCGGGATAGAGCGACAGGAATTCCTGCACCTTGTCGGTGAGCCAGCCCTGGCCGAGGCCAACGGTCGTGGTGATGCGCAGCTTGCCGGACGGCTTGTCGGTGTTCTCGGTCAGCTGGACCTTGACGCTTTCGAGCTTCATCAGCACTTCGTGGGCGGTCCGGTAGAGGATTTCGCCCTGCTCGGTGAGGATCAGGCCGCGCGCATGGCGATGAAACAGCTTGATGCCGACATCCTGCTCCAGCGAGCTCACCTGGCGGCTGATGGCCGACTGGGAAAGATGCAACTTATCGGCTGCATGGGTGAACGATCCCGCTTCCGCCGCCGCATGGAAAATACGCAGTTTGTCCCAGTCTAGCGGCATGCCGTCCCCCAATAGGTGCTCGTGGCGGAAAACGGCCTCGTTGTTCCCCGCCATAAGGCTGATTGTCTGTTCCCACTCAGGAGCGGCCTTCGACCGCTCCAATCATTCGCGGCTTCTATTCGGCCGCAATTGCGACAGGCATATGGCCCGCCAGGTATTTTTCCGCTTCAAGCGCTGCCATGCAGCCCATCCCTGCGGCCGTGATCGCCTGACGATAGATATCGTCGGTCACGTCACCGGCCGCGTAAACGCCGGCCACATCAGTGGCAGTCGAATCGGGAGCTGTCCAGAGATAGCCATTCGGCTTCAGGCGCAGCTTGTCCTTGAAGAGTTCGACCGCCGGCGCATGGCCGATCGCCACGAACACACCGTCGATCGGCATCTCGCTGGTCGCACCCGTCTTGGTGTTGCGCAGCTTGACGCCGCTGACCGAAGCCGGCATTGGCGGCTTGGCAGGCGCGCCGGTATATTCCGTCACCTCGTGATCCCAGATGATCTTGACGTTTGCCTTGGCGAACAGCCGCTCCTGCAGAATCTTCTCGGCGCGGAAATGATCGCGGCGATGGACCACGGTCACGGTCTTTGCAAGGTTCGACAGATAGAGTGCTTCCTCGACTGCCGAATTGCCGCCGCCGACCACGATCACGTCCTTGTTGCGATAGAAGAAACCGTCGCAGGTGGCGCAGGCCGAAACCCCAAACCCCTGGAAGGTCGCCTCGCTCTCGATGCCCAGCCACTTCGCCTTGGCGCCGGTGGCGATGATCAGCACGTCGGCCGTCCAGTCGGTGCCGCTGTCGGTCTTCAGCCTGAACGGGCGCACCGACATATCGACATCGGTGACAAGGTCGTTGACGATCTCGGCGCCGACATGCTGCGCCTGCTTGAGCATCTGCTCCATCATCCACGGCCCCTGGACCGGATCGGCATAACCCGGATAGTTCTCGACGTCCGTGGTGATCATCAGCTGGCCACCCTGTTCCAGGCCGGCGATCAGTACCGGATTGAGCAGGGCGCGCGCCGAATAGATGGCGGCGGTATAGCCGGCCGGGCCGGAGCCGATGATGAGAACTTTGGTGTGTCGGGCAGTCATGGTCCGGGTCCTTCGGTGGCCGGGACGGTATAGCAGCGTCCGGCTTCGTCATAGAGTGAGAAAATCGCCTTTTAGTTTAGGGATTCCCGCCGCCTTGTTTCAAGGGCAGGGCTGTTGATACACACAGATGTGTTGCCCGATTGCCCCGGTTCAGAGAGGTTTTTGTGCATGACACACAAAGACGCTCTCGTTTTTCCATCCTAATACGTGTTACCGACGAGACTTATGACAATGGCCGATCGGGGCAGAACTGGCAGTGAACAAGCGGCAATCTCCATACCCGTTCGAAAATCCCGGCGATTTCGACTACGGCCGCTCGCTGTTTCACCGGTTCCAGACCTGGCTCGATAGCCGCCGTGTTTCGTCCCGTCGCAAGAGCAAGTCAGAAACGGTACCGCTGTCGCCGTTGTCGCCCGCCGTCTTCCGGCCATTGCAAGGTGATGACGTTCCGCTGCTTTTCCTGGCCCATAATGACCTCAAATTCATGCGCTCGCTACTTGCCCACTATCGCAGGCTCGGCGTCACGCGGTTCATCTGTGTCGATGATCAGTCCGACGATGGTACCCGCGAATTGCTGTGTGCTCAACCCGATGTGGATGTCTGGACGTCGGCCGTGCGATACGGCGAAGCCCGGCGGGGCAAACTCTGGCGCGAAGCCCTATTTGCCCGCTACGGCAAGAACCGCTGGTATCTGAACATCGACGCAGACGAATACCTCGTTTACGATCACTGTTTCGAAAAGCTGTTGCCGGAGCTGATCGCCCGGCTCGAAAGCCTCGGCGTGCGCCGGTTCGCAGCACCGATGATCGACATGTATCCAGGCGGCAGTGTCAGTGCCTTTGCCTTCGACGGTTCGACGGACGCCATGCCCTGGGAGGTTGCCGATTGCATCGACGGCACCGGCTACGTCATAGAGAAGACCAAGCGGTTCCTTAGCCTTTCCGGCGGCCCGCGGCGGCGCAAGTTTGCGGCGGAAGCCGAAATGATGAAATATCCGCTGATGTATTGGGACGATGATTGCAGCTTCGGCATCAGCATCCACCAGCCTTTGCCGTTCGACCGCAATTTTACGGCGATCTCGGGCGTGCTCTTGCATTTCAAGTTCTTTGCCGATTATCACGAAAAGACGCGGGAAGCGGTGGCCGACAAGCAGTACTTCGGCGGCGCCCGCGAATACCAGCGCATCCTCGATACGGTTGAGGCAAGCGGCGATCTCGATTTCGTCTATGATGGCACTTTGAAATATTCCTCGCCGGAACAATTGATCGTGGCTGGCTTCATGCGGTCGATCTGGTCGGCCGGCCACCGCGCGGGGACTTAGAGGGCCTCATGCGCATTGGATCCCTTTCCCACTACTTTTGCCTTCTTCGCGGACTGCTGCTGCCGGGCCATTTGCGTGTCGGCCGCAAAGCACAAATCCGGTGGGGTGCGTTCATCGATGCCTATCGCGGACGCGTGGTGATCGGCGACCGGTTCAAGATCCACAGGGGCGGCTTCATCGATGCACAGAAGGGCAGCATTGAAATCGGCTCGAACGTGTCGATCAATCCCTATAGCATTCTCTATGGTCTTGGAGGGATCAGGATCGGCAACGATGTCAGGATCGCGGCGCATGTCGTGATCGTTTCTTTCGATCACCGTTATGATGATGTCTCCAAACCCATTACCATGCAGGGCGTCGTAGCCAAGCCGATCACTATCGAGGACGATGTCTGGATCGGTGCTGGCGCAAAAGTATTGGGAGGCTCCCATATTTCCAAGGGCTGTGTCATCGGTGCAAATGCCGTGGTCAAGGGAAGGACGGAGCCTTATGGAATTTACGTTGGCAGCCCGGCGCGGCTCTTGAAGTATCGCGGGCAATAGTAAAAACGGTCCGCGGACGTCGGGCCGATAAGAAACACGGGAACCTCAACCATGGTGATGCGCGTCGAACTTGATGCTATCGATATGAAAATTCTGCGCGAGCTCCAGAATGACGGGCGGATGACAAATGTCGAACTCGCCGAACGTGTCGGCATCTCGGCGCCGCCATGTCTGAGGCGCGTGCGCAAGCTGGAAGAGGCCGGCATCATCCGCGGCTATCGTGCGCTGCTGAACGCTCCGGCGCTCGGCTATGATCTGGTCGCTTTCTGTATGGTTGGCCTGAAACATCAATCCGATGCCAATCTCAAGGCCTTTGCCAAGCAGACGGCCAATTGGCCGCTGGTGCGAGAGGCCTGGATGGTCTCGGGAGAATCCGATTTTCTCCTTCAGTGTGTGGCTGAAAACCTTGCAGGCTTTCAGGATTTCGTTATTGAAGAGCTCACGGCCACGGAGAATGTGGATACTGTGCGAACGATGCTGACCATCCGGCAGGTCAAGGATGTCTCACTCATAGAGATCTAGACGTCGCGCTTTTGCTGCCGCACAGGTATGTCCGGTTATCACGATAGGATCAGGTATTTTGAAAAGACTGCTGCGATCGCTGCGCAAGAGCTACAGATATATGTTCAATGCGCGCACCGTCCGGCTCGGCGGGGTTACGATCGATACGACCGTCGGCCATATTCCGGAAAACGTCCGTGAGCTGATCTTTCGTGAAATCTACGAGGACACCGAACGGGACCTTATCGGCAAGATCCTGAAGCCCGGCATGCGCACGCTCGAAATCGGTACAGGCATCGGTTTCGTCAGTCTGGTTGCCGCCCGCATCTGCGGTGAAGACAATGTCTTTTGCTACGAAGCCAATCCGGAGCTGGAGCCAACGATCAAAAGAAATTTTGCGCTCAACGGCATGACGCCGAACCTGACCATGCGCGCGGTTACCGTCGACGGCGCGCCGATCACCTTCTTCAAGAGCGACAACATCATCTCTTCCAGCCTCTATGATCGCAAGCGCGACGACAAGCAGATCGTCGTTGAGAGCGAAGCCTTGGCCCATGTTCTTGAAAAACACGATCCATCGGCCTTGATCATGGATGTGGAAGGTGCCGAGATCGATCTGCTCGGCAAGGTGGATCTGAAGAATATCAGGCATATCATCGTTGAGCTGCACCCGCATATCGTCGGCGAGGGTGCCATTGCAGCGCTGGTGGCCAGCTTGAAGGATCGCGGTTACGTCATGCGCAGCAGCAACCGCAAGACATCCCATTTCGCCCGCGCGGCCTGAAGGGCACCCTTCCATGCCATCGAAACTTCCGCTCTCCGCCTTCATCATCTGCCTGAATGAGGAAGCCTATCTCGGCAATTGCATCGAGAGCCTGGAACGCTGCGCGGAAATCGTCATCGTCGATTCCGGCTCCACCGATGGCACGTCAGCGCTGGTGCAATCCTATGTCGACAAGGGCTGGCCGATCCGCTTCATGTTCGAAGCCTGGCGCGGCTATGCCGGCCAGAAGCAGTTCGCGCTCGACCAGTGCAGTGAGCCGTGGTGCCTGAACATCGACGCCGACGAGCGGCTGGACGAACCCTTGCAGGCTTTGCTGCCATCGCTTCTCGAAGCGCCGGCGGAAACCGTCGGCTGGCGTGTTGCGCGTCGACCCTATCTGATCGGCTACGGCTATACGCCCGACAAGGTGCGCGAGCGCAGGAACCTGCGGCTGATCCGCAAGGGCAGGGGCGCCTACGATCTTTCCCAGAAGGTTCACGAAGGCATCGTGCCGGACGGCAAGGTCGAGGCGGCGGCGACCGGTAGCCTCTTGCATTATCGGCCGCTCATCATCGACGAGCAGATCCTCAAGGAAAACAAGTATTCGACGCTGAAGGCCGATCAGCAATTTGCGGCCGGCAAGCCGCCGCGCCCCTACAAGATGATCCTCAGCCCTCCGCTTTACTTCCTGCGGCTGTATTTCCGTAACGGCCTTTGGCGTTGCGGCTTTCCCGGCTTCATTGAGGCGGCGACCGGTGGCGTCTACGCCTTCCTGACGGCGGCCAAGATCTATCAGCGGCATGCGCTCAGGCGGAAGCCGAATTTCGACGACATGGAACGCGCCCGCCGTGGCAAATGAGGACGTCATGAAAGTCATGCACTACCACTTCGGCAAGGACGGCGGCGCGGAGCGCTTCTTCGTCCACCTCGTCAACGCGCTTGCCCGGCGCGGCGTCGAGCAGACTGCTGTCATCCGACCCAATCGCCTCTGGCGCAAGGATATCGAGCCGCACGCCCACCTTATTGAAAGCAATTTCCGCAACCTGTCGCCGGATCGCATCCTGCTGCCGCTGAAGGTCAAGCACTTCGCGCGCCGCGAAAAGCCAGATGCTCTGTTTTCCTGGGCGACACGGGCGAGCCGCCTGATGCCGAACTACAAGGGTTGCATCAAGATTTCGCGGCTCGGCGACTATCCGACCAATCTCAGCTATTTCAAGAACACCGACGTGCTTGTCTGCAACACGCCGGGGATCGGCGAGCATGTGCGCCGGATCGGCTGGAAGCGCGGCGTCGAGATCATTTCCAACTTTACCAACACGGAGCGAGTGACGCCGATCGACCGCAGGAGCGTTGATACGCCGGAAGACGCGCCGGTCGTCATGTCGATGGGGCGTTTCGTGCCGCGCAAGGGTTTTGCGCTGCTGACGGAAGCGGTGGCGAAGCTGCCCGGCGTTTATCTCTGGCTTGCCGGCGACGGCGAGGAGATGGGGAACGTCCGCAAGCTTGCCGCCGATCTTGGCGTCGCCGATCGCGTCCGCTTCCTGGGCTGGCAGAAAGATACACGTCCTTACGTGGCGGCCGCTGACGTCTTCGTCATGCCGTCGAGCCACGAGCCGCTCGGCAACGTCATTCTCGAAGCCTGGGCGCAGCAGAAGCCGGTGGTCTCCAGCCGGTCCGAAGGGCCGACCTGGTTCATGCGCGACGGTGAAAACGGCCTGCTCGTCGATATCGGCGATACCGACGGTTTCAGCAAGGCGATCGAACGGCTGATCAACGACCGGCACCTCGCCGATCGCGTCGCTCTGGGTGGTTACGAGACCCTGATGGGCCAGTTTTCCGAGGATGCGGTCGCAAACGCCTATATCGAGCTTTTCAAGCGCAAGCCCTAGTTTGCAGACGACAGAAGCTTCTCATAGACCGCCCCGATACGCGATGCTTCGCCCTGAATGCTGAAGCTCTCGATCGCGCGGGAAAGGCCGCGCTCGCCGGCGAGCCTTGCGCGCTCGGGGGCGTCCATGAACAGAGCCGCGGCGTCCGTCATTTCCCCCAGCGAGCTCGCCGAAATCAGCACGCCGGTTTCGTCCTGACCCGTCACCAGCAGTTCGGAGAAGGCGCCCACATCCGTCGCTACGACCGGCACCTGCGTTGCCATCGCTTCGAGCGGTGTCAGGCCAAAGCCTTCCCAGCGCTGCGGCGCGATGAACAGGTCGAGGGCACGGTACCAGTCGGGGATGTTGGTATGTTCGCCCAAGAACAGGATGCGGTCGGCGAGGCCGGCCTGCTTGACCTTTTCCTTCAGTTCGTTTTCGAACGAAACATGAGCCGGCGTCGCGCGGCCTGCGACGATCGCGATCCAGTCCTGTCGGCCAGGCAGAAGGCTGATCATGCTGTCGACGAAGAGGTCGGTGCCCTTCTGGTGACGCACCCGGCCGAAGCAGCCGGCGATCTTCTTGTCTGCCGGCAGGCCGAGCGCGGCCTTGGCCGTGGTCTTGTCCCTGGCCGGAAAGAAACGCTGGGTGTCGATGCCGTGCATGATCGTCGTGCTCGGCACTTCCAGATAGGCGGCGGTACGGTTGCTGGTGGCGATCACCGCGTCCATGCGGCGGATCAGGAGTTTGCTCCAGCCGGAATGCTTGCGCTGGGACGCGGAGGTGAAGACGATCTTCAGCTTCATGCGCAGGATATCACGCAGGAAAATGGCCGGAAGCATCTCTATATTGCGCCGCGCGTGCCAGACCCGCAGATCCCGATTTTTGGGCCGCCCCCAGAGGTGCAGAAGTGCTGAATAACCGATATGCGGAAGGGTCGCCGGCAGGCCGGGGCCAAGTGTCGCGACCTTCTGGCCGAGCCTGCGCTGTACCGGTACAAGCTGGATAATGGTCGAAGTGACGCCGGAGAGGCGGCGCTTGAAGTTCGGCGCGATGATCTCGACGTCGCTGATGTCTTCCACGCTTGCGTGCCCTTGTTCGTAACAGAAAAAGCCCGGAGGCAGCTTTAGGGGCCGTCCGGGCTTTCAGTGCAATATGCCGGGGATCAGCCCCAGTTGATCGCGAGGATTTCGTAAGCCTTCGAGCCGCCGGGCGCGACGACCTCGATCGAATCGCCGACTTCCTTGCCGATCAGCGCGCGGGCGATCGGCGAGGAAATGGAGATACGGCCCTGCTTCACGTCGGCTTCCTGGTCGCCGACGATCTGGTAGGTCTTATTCTCCTCGGTGTCCTCGTCGACGAGCTTGACGGTGGCACCGAACTTGATCTTGGAGCCGGACATCTTCGACAGGTCGATGACCTCCGCGCGTGCGACGAAGTCTTCGAGTTCGCCGATACGGCCTTCATTGTGGCTCTGGGCTTCCTTGGCCGCGTGATATTCCGCATTTTCCGAAAGGTCGCCATGGGCGCGCGCTTCGGAAATGGCTTCGATGATCCGCGGGCGCTCTTCCTGCTGACGCCAGCGCAGTTCTTCCTGCAACTTGACGAATCCGCCCTGAGTCATCGGTACTTTATCGACCATTTCACTGTCCTTCATAGTCCATGCTTTGCCCGCTTCAGGCGGTTTTAGCACAAAAGAAAACGGTCACCGGAGCGTTAACTCCGGAACCGTCGGAAACATTTGAACAACGCTTATAGCAGAAAGCGGAGTGCAAAAGCCAGATTATTCGGAGGAGGGCGCGAGCCGCCAAACGCTCATCTTATGCCGAAATCAGCTTCAGGGGAACAATCCGCAGTGATGTTCGTTGGGTTCTTCAAGACGAGGAACAGGCCATGCAGCATCCGTCGCCGGACCATCTTGAAGGCAGGCTCAACGCGCACCGAAAACTCTTGGTCGCGCTGACGGCGTTCATCGCCGAAAGCGCCGAAGGCAGGGCCTTTCTTGAGCGCTTGTCGCAGGATTCCGAGACGGTTGCTGATCATGAAGAGGATCCGGGCATCGAGCCGGACGGCAGTTTTGCGATCCAGCAGATCGCCGACGACGAGATGCAGGCGATTGTCAAGGCAGCGCTGTCGCGGACTGCGGCAGTCGAAAGCCAGGAGCAGCGGCGCAGGGACATTGCGCCATAGAGCGAGGACCATCATGCAGGAAAATATTCGCAGACGCGAAAAATTGAAACTCTACCGGCTTGTCCCGGTGGCCCGTGCCACCGATCCCAACTGGGACAGCGCCGAAAACCAGGGCGAAGTGATCGTCCGCGCCTTCTCAGCCGCCGATGCCCGCGTTGTCGCGGCCCAGGCCGAGCTCGACTTTACAGAGATCGATGCAGCACCTGCGGAGGGAAATTCGACGCGCGATGCCAGCGCCTTTCGCAACGAGCGCCTTTATGCCGTGGTCGAGATGCTTGATCAACAGGGCATTGCGGCGGATGGCCCGCGCGGTGTGGTCGGTGGCGTCGTTTCGGTCGGGACGATCAAGCCGACACAGCTTTCCTGAAAGAGCGAAGGAGTGAGGCAATGGCCGCACAGGCAAGCCCAGCCGCCCGCACGGCGGAAAAACAGAGGGATATCCAGGAGCAGGTCGCGAAGGCAGACGCCAGGGACAGGGCGGGAAAATCCTCCAAACCGAAGGCCATACAGGCCGGCGCACGGCTCTATCCGGTACCGCCGGTTCCCAAGCAGCACCAGCCCAAACCCGGTGCAGAATACAAGCTTGATCCTGCGCCGCTTTATGAGGCGCCCTTCTATAGGGGCTCCGGCAAGCTCGAAGGCAAGGTGGCGCTGATCACCGGAGGCGACAGCGGCATCGGCCGGGCGGTCGCGGTTCTCTTCGCCCGCGAGGGCGCGGACGTGGCGATCCTGCACCTTGCCGAGGGTCGGGATGCGGAGGATACGGTCAAGGCGATCGAGGCCGAAGGTCGCAAGGCAATGGCAATCCCCGGCGATGTAAAAGACAGGGTCTTCTGTCAGAAGGCGGTGGCAGCCGTCGTGGAAGTCTTCGGCAAACTCGACGTGCTCGTCAACAACGCCGCCTTCCAGGTTCACACCGCCAATGTGCTCGATCTCACCGAAGAGCATTTCGACGAAACCCTGAAAACCAATCTCTACGGCTATTTCTTCATGGTGCAGGCAGCCGTGCCGCACATGAAGGACGGCAGCGCCATCATCAATACCGGCTCTGTGACGGGCATCGATGGCAGCAAGCAGCTCATAGACTATTCGATGACCAAGGGCGGCATCCATGCCTTCACCAGGGCGCTTTCCGGGCAGCTTGTTCCCAAGGGTATCCGTGTGAACGCCGTCGCCCCTGGCCCCGTCTGGACGCCGCTCAATCCCTCCGACAAGGAAGCGGAGGACGTGTCCAAGTTCGGCGCGGATACCCCGATGAAGCGCCCGGCACAGCCGGAGGAAATCGCTCCGGCCTATGTGTTCCTGGCTTCGCCGCAATGCTCGAGCTATATCACCGGCGAGGTGCTTCCGATCATCGGCGGTTATTAGGTCAGCGAGAGAAAATTCATGGAGGGGCTTTACCTCAACCTAGGTTGAGGCTCTAAACGTCGTGCTTCCCTGATGACGAGGACAGCATGACAAGCCACGACACGACATTTGAAACCGATATACAAACCGAGGGCGCCGGCCGCTGGAGCGAGCTTCTCCGGCCCCGCTATCTCGCTTCGACGATCACGCTTTGCCTGGGCGTCGCACTGTTCGCCTTTAACGAGTTCTTCGTCTCGACGGCTCTTCCAACGGCGATTGAGGAGCTTGGCGGGGCGGCGCTTCTTTCCTGGGCGATCACCTTCTACCTCGTCTTCGCCATTATCGGCGGCATGACGGCCGCCAATCTCAAGCAGCGGTTCGGCGCGCGGTTGACGCTGCTGGCCGCCGCGGCTGTCTTCGTTGCCGGCACGATGCTGGCCGTGACGGCGACGGGCATGTCCCAGGTTCTCGCCGGTCGGTTGCTGCAGGGGGCGGGCGAAGGCGTGGTCGCAGCGCTCTGCTACGCGCTGATCCCGGAGCTTTTCCCCTCGCGCCTCGTACCCAAAGTGTTCGGTGCCGAAGCGATCGTCTGGGCGAGTGCCGCCTTTGCCGGGCCGCTTGTCGCCGGCGGGCTGACGGAACATCTGTCATGGCGCGCCGCGTTCTTCATCAGCGTCCCGGCGGCGGCACTGTTCTGCCTGCTGGTCCTGTTCATCGTGCCGCGCGCCGAAGCCGCGTCTTCCGTAGCACGGCCCATTCCCTTCCTTCGACTGGCGGCTGCCGGTTGCGGCATCATGATGATCTCGCTTTCCGGCGCTGTCGCGTCCATCGGCCTGCAGGTAATGTTGCTGACGGCCGCCGCAGTCGTGCTCGTCGTCTCGGTTAGGCTTGACCGCCGTTCAACGGCACCGGTGTTGCCGGCGGCTGCCTTTACTTTCGACCGCTCGCTGGGCACCGGTCTTTCGCTCGTGCTGGTCATGCCGCTGTTCCAGTCGGTGGGGGCGGTCTTCATCGTCTACAGCCTGCAGCATCTCTGGGGGCTTGGCCCGACGGCCGCTGGCGGTCTTGCGGCCGTCATGGCGATTTTCTGGAGCCTTGTCGCGATCGGCGTTGCCAGTGTGCGTTCCCACGGCCTGCGCAATCGCATTATGCTGGCCGGGCCTGTCCTGCTGGTGATCGGCCTTGCGGCGCTGGTAGCGGCGCTTTCGACCGGCATGCTGTGGCTCGTTCCTCTCGCGCAGGCGCTGATCGGCAGCGGTTTCGGCGCGTCCTGGGGCACGCTCAGCCAGCTGATGATGGATGTTTCCGCGGATGGCGAGCGGGACCGCACGTCCGCCATGCTGCCGACGCTGCAGTCGACGGGTTACGCGATCGGTGCGGCGGTCTGGGGCTTCGTCGCCAATGCCAGCGGCTTTGCCGAGGCGGCAGCGCCCGAGACTATCCGGCAGGCCATGCTGGTGGTGTTCTCGATCTCCTGCGCTTTGTCGCTGACCACAATCTATTTCGGGTTCCGAACCGGCCGCCTTGCCCGCGCAGAGGGGAAATTCTGATCGCTTAATGTGCCGAAAGGGCGCTTTCGTCGATGTGGGCGCGGGCGTAGATGCGGCGGGCGATGACCGCGAGCGCCAGAAGCGTCAACGCCGCAATCGCGCAGCAGGCGGCAAAGCCGAGCGAGAATGCGGTGCGCGCAGGATCGAGCCAGGCCGGTGCGTCCGGTCCCAGCGCCTTTGCCGTCTCGACGGCGCCCGCCAGCGTCGCCGAGGCGGCCTCGGCCTGTTGCGGTGAAAGTCCGGAGAGATCGACGCCCGCCATCGTCATGCGGTAGATGACCGTGCCGAGACTTCCGAGCACGGCGATCCCGAGTGCGCCGCCGAATTCCGCGCTGGTTTCCGAAAGCGCCGATGCGGAGCCCGCCCGTTCGGGTGGCGCGGTGCCGACGATGAGCCCCGTCGTCGTCAGGATCACCGGTACGAAGCCGAGGGCCAGCACCATGCTGGCGCCAAGGACGCCGATCATCGTTTCGAAATAGGCCGCGAGCGCCATGGCCGCCGCCCCGGCGGCGTTGATCACCACGCCGATCAGCACCGTCCGGATCGGGCCAAGCCGGTTCGTGAAGCGATAGGACTGCAGGGACATGATCGTGAAGACCATGGAAGAAGGCACCGACCAGATCGCCGCTTCGAGAGGAGACAGGCCCGCGACGAGCTGCAGGAAGAGATTCTGGTAGAGGAAGATGCCGAAGATGAAAAAGACCCCGGCGAGATTGACGGCGAGAGAGGCGGTGAATGCCGGAATGCGGAAGAGCTGCAGGTCGATCAGCGGATGGGCAAGGGTCTCCTGCCGGCGGATGAAGACATAACCGAACACGAGCCCGATCACGATCGCCACCGGTTGGTCCGCCTCGAAACCGTAGGCCGCCATGTGCTTGAAGCCGTAGATGATCGGCAGAACGGTCGCCAGCGACAGGAGCACACTGACGAGGTCGAGACTTCCGCCATCGTCGTTCTTGTATTCCGGCAAGAGCAGCGGTCCGACGACGAGCAGGGCCAGCATGACCGGGATGTTGATCAGGAACACCGACCCCCAGTGAAAATACTGGAGCAGAAAGCCGCCGATCAGCGGTCCGACCAGTCCGCCGAGCGCAAAAGCCGTGCCCCAGATGCCGATGGCGCGATTGCGCTCGCCTTCGTCCTTGAAAAGGTTGACGATCAGCGAGAGTGTCGAGGGCGCAATGGTCGCGCCGGCAATGCCGAGCAGCGCCCGTGATGCTATCAATTGCTGTGCCGTGGACGAGAAGGCCGCGAGCGCCGATGCGATCCCGAAGGCGAAGGCGCCGGCAAGCAGTACGCGCCGCCGGCCGATACGGTCTCCCAGCGTCCCCATCGTCACGAGGAAGCCCGCGACCATGAAACCGTAGATGTCGTTGATCCAGAGCAGTTCCGAGGCGCTCGGATCGAGATCCGTCACGATCGCCGGCATCGCGAGGAAAAGCACGGAAAGATCCATGGAATAGACGAGGCAGGCGATCGACAGCACATAGAGCCCGATCCACTCGCGCCGGCCGGCGTGGTCGCCTGTCGTCGGCTCCGTCTCCTGCATGGTGCTGCCTCCGTGGTAGAGCGGCGCGCACTCTGGCGTGCATCGAGGCGGATGGCAACCGTTCAAAAGGAGGGAAGTCAGGAGAGGCGCCCGCAGGCGCCTCTGGATATCAGGCGAAATAGCTCTGCAGGGTCCGCACTTCGAGGCTTCCGGCCTTCAGTGCCTTGATCGCCTTGGCAGCGGCTTCGGCGCCCGCCATGGTCGTGTAGTACGGCACCTTCTGCATCAGCGTCGCACGGCGCAGTGACTTCGAGTCAGAGATCGCCTTCGAGCTGTCCGTCGTGTTGATGACCAGATGAACCTGGCGGTTGCGGATGGCGTCCTCGATATGCGGGCGGCCTTCCTGGACCTTGTTGATCTTGGTCGCCGTGATACCGTTTTCGCCGAGGAAACGTTGCGTGCCGCCGGTTGCCATGACCTTGAAGCCGATCTCTGTCAGGATGCGGATGGCGGGCAGGACGCGCTCCTTGTCCTCGTCGCGCACCGAGACGAACACCGTTCCCTCGCGCGGCAGATCGACGCCGGCGCCGAGCTGCGCCTTGGCGAAGGCCAGCGCGAAATCGCTGTCGAGGCCGATGACTTCACCGGTCGAGCGCATTTCGGGGCCAAGCAGGATATCGACGCCCGGGAAGCGTGCAAACGGGAAGACGGCTTCCTTGACGGCGATGTGGTTCAGCTTGCGCGGATCCGGCTTTTTGCCATAGGCAGCAATGGCGTCGTCGAGCTTTTCGCCGGCCATGATGCGGGCAGCGATCTTGGCGATCGGCGCGCCGATGGTCTTGGCGACGAAGGGCACGGTACGCGAGGCGCGCGGGTTGACTTCGAGCACGTAGATCGTGCCATCCTTGATGGCATACTGCACGTTCATCAGGCCACCAACGTTCAGCGCCTTGGCCATCGCCTTGGTCTGGCGCTCCAGTTCGTCGACGATCTCGTCGGACAGCGAATAGACCGGCAGCGAGCAGGCACTGTCGCCGGAGTGGATGCCGGCTTCCTCGATATGCTCCATGATGCCGGAGACGAAGACTGTTTCGCCATCGGAGAGCGCATCGACGTCCACCTCGACGGCGTTGGTCAGGTAGCTGTCGAACAGAAGCGGGTTCTTGCCGAGCAGCGTGTTGATCTGGCCGGTCTTGTCATTGGGGTAGCGCTGCTTGATGTCTTCGGGAACGAGACCCGGTACGGTATCGAGCAGGTACGTCTGCAGCATCGATTCCGAATGGATGATCTGCATGGCGCGGCCACCAAGAACATAGGACGGGCGCACGACCAGCGGGAAGCCGATTTCCGACGCCACGAGGCGAGCCTGTTCGACCGAATAGGCGATACCGTTGTTCGGCTGGTTGAGGTCGAGCTTCATCAGGAGCTTCTGGAAGCGGTCGCGATCTTCGGCCAGATCGATCATGTCGGGCGCCGTGCCGAGGATCGGAATGCCGTTCTTTTCCAGCGCTTCGGCAAGCTTCAGCGGTGTCTGGCCGCCGAACTGGACGATGACGCCGTGCAACACGCCGTTCTCCTGTTCGGCGCGCAGGATCTCGATGACGTCTTCGGCGGTCAGCGGCTCGAAGTAGAGGCGGTCGGAGGTGTCGTAGTCGGTCGAGACGGTTTCCGGGTTGCAGTTGACCATGATGGCTTCATAGCCGGCATCCTTCAGCGCGAAGGCGGCATGGCAGCAGCAATAGTCGAACTCGATGCCCTGGCCGATGCGGTTCGGGCCGCCGCCGAGGATGACGACCTTTTTGCGGTCGGAAATCTGCGCTTCGGAGCGCGCGGCACCATCGAACGGCGTCTCGTAGGTCGAGTACATGTAGGCGGTCGGCGAGGCGAATTCGGCCGCGCAGGTGTCGATCCGCTTGTAGACAGGGCGGACGTTCAGCCGGTTGCGCAGTTCGGCGACTTCCTTCGGGCGGCTCTTCGACAGCGTCGCAAGACGCGCATCGGAAAAGCCCATGGCCTTCAGCATACGCAGGTTTTCGGCGTCCTGCGGCAGGCCGTGCTCGCGCACGCGGGCCTCCATGTCGACGATCGCCTTGAACTGGGCGATGAACCACGGGTCGATCTTCGAGCCGTCATGCACGTCGGCTTCCGACATGCCCATGCGCAGCGCCTGGGCAACCATGCGCAGACGATCCGGCGTCGGCGTGCCGATGGCGGCGCGGATGGCGTTATGGTTGTCGCCGGTCTCTTCAAGGCCGGGGATTTCGATTTCATCGAGGCCGGTGAGGCCGGTTTCAAGACCGCGCAGCGCCTTTTGCAGCGATTCGGCAAAGGTGCGGCCGATCGCCATGACTTCGCCGACCGACTTCATCGCCGTCGTCAGCGTCGTGCCGGCGCCCGGGAATTTCTCGAAGGCGAAGCGTGGGATCTTGGTGACGACATAGTCGATCGACGGTTCGAACGAAGCCGGGGTCGCGCCGCCGGTGATATCGTTGTCGAGTTCGTCGAGCGTGTAGCCGACTGCGAGTTTTGCGGCGATCTTGGCGATCGGGAAGCCGGTGGCCTTGGATGCCAGAGCCGACGAGCGCGACACGCGCGGGTTCATCTCGATGACGACGAGACGGCCGTTTTCGGGATTGACGGCGAACTGCACGTTCGAACCGCCGGTCTCGACGCCGATCTCGCGCAGAACCGCGATCGAGGCGTTGCGCATGATCTGGTATTCTTTGTCGGTCAGCGTCAGGGCCGGGGCAACGGTGATCGAATCGCCGGTGTGCACGCCCATCGGATCGATGTTCTCGATCGAGCAGATAATGATGCAGTTGTCCGCCGTGTCGCGGACCACTTCCATCTCGTATTCCTTCCAGCCGAGCACCGATTCCTCGATCAGCACTTCCGTGGTCGGCGAGGCGTCGAGGCCGGAATTGACGATCTCGAAGAATTCCGAGCGGTTATAGGCAATGCCGCCGCCGGTACCGCCCATGGTGAAGGACGGGCGAATGATGGCCGGCAGGCCGATCGTGTCGAGCGCCTGCGCGCCGATCGCCATCGCGTGGCTCATGTAACGCTGCTTGCGGTCGGTCTCACCGAGGTTCCAGGTGTTTTCCAGTTCGTCCAGCGCCGTGTCGAGGTCGGCGCCGGTAAGCTGCGCCTTCAGCTTGTCGCGCTCGGCAACATGCAGCTTGCGGTCGGCATCCTTGATTTCGGTGGCATTGGCAAGAAGCGATTTCGGCGTTTCGAGCCCGATGCGCGCCATGGCTTCGCGGAACAGCGCCCGGTCTTCGGCCATGTCGATGGCGGCAGGCTTGGCGCCGATCATCTCGACATTGTAGCGGTCGAGCACGCCCATGCGCTTCAAGGAAAGTGCCGTGTTCAGCGCCGTCTGGCCGCCCATGGTCGGCAGCAGTGCATCCGGGCGTTCCTTGGCAATGATCTTGGCAACCACCTCCGGCGTGATCGGCTCGACATAGGTCGCGTCCGCCATGTCCGGGTCGGTCATGATCGTTGCCGGATTGGAGTTGACCAGGATGACCCGGTAACCCTCTTCCTTCAGCGCCTTGCAGGCCTGGGTGCCGGAATAGTCGAACTCGCAGGCTTGGCCGATGACGATCGGTCCCGCACCGATGATGAGGATCGATTTGATGTCTTGGCGCTTTGGCATGGGTTCTATCCGCTTTTCGGCTTGCGCGAAAAACCGGCCAGGGTGGGAAATCACCGGCCGGGGCGCGCATGCTTGATCTTTTCAGGCTAGAAGCGGCTTATAGGGAAATGTGCGGGGGAGCGGAACCCCGAAAATGCGAGAATGGACAGGAAAAATGGCTCCCCGTTTGGCCATTCAGGCATCGTCGATGTAATGGGGCACAAAGCGCGCGGTTTCGCCGGTTATCGACGTGTCGTCTTCACGAATGCCGATTCCAGCCGGTTGGCCCGCCACGACCCATGAGCCGATAAGTGTCCACACATCGTCGAAACGCGGCAGCATATGCAATGCCTGAACTATATGCCCTTCTTCACCATAGGGCCCTTCGACGCTCAGCGTTCCCGTAGCCATCGCCGGATCGACCATGGTGATGTTCGCCCCTTCGCGTGACAGAAGCGGCTTGATCACATGGCGATCTCCGAGGCTTGAAACCCGCGGATCGTCGTGGAAGAACGCCGGCAGCAAATTGGGATGACCGGGAAACATGTCCCACAGGACCGGCATCAATCCCTTGTTCGAAAGTGTCAACTTCCACAGCGGTTCGACCATTCTGGTTCTTGTCGTGACAAGATGTTTGCCAAAGGGCTCGCGGACCATGTCTTCCAGTGGATAAAGTTTGAACAGCGTGTTGATCCGCTGATCGCCGAGATCAGTCAGCCATTCATCTTCATCGATACCGAGATCGTTCATCTCCAGAAGTTTCGTCGCGCATCCGGCCTGAACGGCGCAGTCGGCCAAATATTCGAGCGTCATGCGATCTTCCGCAACGTCCAGCAATCCGGCGAAATGCAGGGTGGTCGGGCCACCTGCAAGGAGCCGAAACGCCGCGATAAGACGTTCGTGCACAGAATTAAACTGGTCGGCGCCGGCTGGAATGTTGCCGCGCGTTTTCATGTCCTCAAGCCAGTACCACTGGAAGACCGCAGCCTCGAAAAGGCTGGTCGGCGTATCCGCGTTGAATTCGAAAAGTTTTGCTGGACCGCTGCCGTCATAGGCGAGATCGAAGCGACCATAGAGGTCTTTGTCCCGATTTCTCCAGGAACGCGCCACAGCGCTTTGAAAATCCTCTGGAATCGCCATTTTGCTCATCAGGGCCGGGCTGTTTGAAATTTCGGCCACGGCGGAATAGCACAAGGAAAGAAGCTCCGCGGTGGGATCCTCGACCATTGTTTCGATTTCACTCATGCGGAACGCGTAGGCATACCGCTCGTCCCAGTATCGCCGGCCGTCCATGGTATGGACGTTAAAACCACACGCATCCGCATCGGCTTTCCAGTCGGCCCGTTCAGGCATTCGGACCCGTTTCATTCTCGTTTAGCTCCCGATGTGCTTCGCGCGCTGACCGAAACCGCCACGTTTGAGGGTCATCCGGTTTGCCTCCGGCTTTTCAAAGGCTCGGCTTGTCGACCAAAGCGTGAACCGGCCCGGTTTTTCCGCCACAAGGACGCCCGCAGCATTCCTGTAAGCCGAGTGGCCGTCCATCTGGTAAAGAGGCTGCGGCCACAACGCCGATTGCTGCGTGAAGCGTCCGATGAGATATCCGCTCATAAGGGGTACATAATGGCCACTCCCAGCCGCATGTTTATCGTTGCTGGGCTGGCAGCCATTGAGACCGAATTGCTGCTGGCAATCCGCTTCGGCTGCAAAAATGGGAGCGTTGAGTTCGTGCTCCCTCTTGGCTGCCTCAAAGTCGCTGCGACACTTTTCACGGCCATAGATGCCAGCTGACGTGCATGTATCGGCGTTGGTATAAACGGCGGTATCGACCTTCTCGCCACATCCGCTGAGAGCCGCCGTTCCCATCACCAGGAGGGACACACTGACTGATTTTTTCACGTTTGATTCCGCACCGCACCAATCTCTGCCCGGATTGACTTACAGAGCGCGTGTTATGTGGTCAACATACGCGGCAAGGTCGAGCCTGGCGCTTCAGATGAATGCGATGAGCGCTGCGTTGGGCGGCGAACTGGCGCCGCAGCGCGCCGCCCTGTTCCAGTCACTTATCGACGGCGAGCAGTCCGCCAAGTCCCAGTAAGGTATTCATGAGGGTGGACCTTCCCGGTCAGGCGGCGCTGACGAGTTGCTCCGGTGTCTTTTCAGCCGGATCGGCGTGGTCGCCAGTCCTGTTCTCCCACCAATCACCGAGCGCGTCGATCAGCGGCACGAGCCTGAGGCCTGATGCCGTCAGGTCGTAGTCGACGCGCAGCGGATAGCCGGGATAGGCCGTGCGCCTGATGATGCCGGCAACCTCGAGCTTGCGCAGTTCCAGCGCCAGCATCCGGTGCGACAGTGTCGGGTTGTCGCGCCTGAGGTCGCTGAAGCGCTTGGTGTCGTCCTTCAGATAGTAGAGCAGCAACGTCGGCCAGCGGCCGCTCAGCACACGCATGACCTCTTCGATCGGGCAATTGGAGACGACGTCTTTCATCGGGCGATCCTGGTTACAAAATAGTGCGTAATTTACATGGGGCCGCCAAAGGGTAGGGTCAACCATCGCTGCGCAGCGTGATCCTCAACTCCAAGAAGAGACACGAAACATGGAACCTATTCTCCTTCACGGCTTCCCTTTGGGAAGCTCGATGGGGCTCGTCGCTGCGTTCGAGCATGTCGGCCAACCCTACCGCCTCTGCCGCGTCGATATGCTCAATGAGATGAAGAACGACGCCTATGCCCGGCTTAACGGCCGCCAGGAAACGCCGGTGCTGATCACAGACAAGGGCAGAGTGCTGACCGAAACCATGGCGATATCAGCCTGGCTTTCGGCTCGCGATACGCAGCGCCGCATCAGCTTCGATCCCCGTTCGCCACAAGCGGACCGGATGCGCCAGCTGATGGCCTTTGTGAACACCGGATTCACTGCCGCGTTCACGCCGCTCTGGGCCGCCTTCGAGATGGAGGATGCGAAACCTGAAACACTCGCGGTCCTGCGCGATTTCGGCCAGAGGTTGGTTGCGCAACGCCACGACCAGCTCGAAGCGATGATCGGCGATACGTCGTTTGTGGTCAGCGAACGTCTGACGCTTGCGGATACCACACTGATCGGCGTGGCGCGCTGGGCGGAGTTTCATGAGGCCGTCGATGGCAACGCCTATCCGAAGCTCGCCGCGCTGCGCCGCCGGATCGAAGCCGAACCAGTGGTGCAATATGCCCTGGCGGTGGAAGACGGCGAGAGGCCGGCGGGCTCGGGTGCCTGTGTTGGTCATGTGCCGCTGGCCGAGGTGATCGCCCGTTTCGCCGCCTGAGGCAAATGCGTGGCAACGGCATAAGTGCGCTGTCCGATGGGAGACGCCATGGCGCGCCTCCCATCGGATGATCATTCGGGTCGCTGCGAAGGCTGGCATCCTTGCACGGACGTGAGGTCACGCCATAGCCCGAATGGCTGCCACGACTAGGAGAAGGAAATTTCGATGATGGCTTCGCCCGAAATGGCATCGGTTACTCCGCGGTCGTCGCCGAAATCCTCCAGCGTATGGCGGAAAGTGTCGAGATTGCCGATCATTTTGGGCCGCGCCGCGACCATATGGTCAAAACTGTCCCACTCGCCGATCGAACAATAGGTGCCATCGGCGGTTTTGATCAGCGAGAACTTCCGCAGTCCCTCGAAATTTCGAGGAAGGTTGCGGAACAGGTTTTCGAACTCCTCATGCCGGCCGGATTTCGGGCGGAACCGTACCACGCCAAATGCCGTCATCTTGCTTCCCCCATAGCCTGAGATCATCGCAACTCTTATATCACGCTAAAGTAGAAAAGCCGAGAATCCCGCATCCTGGCGGGGTTATGTGCGACTTGCCACCACCAGCACCTTGACTTCGCCCGCAGCCGGCGGATTGCGGATCACCTCCGGCGCTTCCTCCAGCGTGATTTTTCGCGAGATCAGCTTCTCCACATTGATCACGCCGGACGCCACCAGATCGGCGGCGCGGCGATGGGTGAAGGGGTTGATGAAGGAGCCAAGCACCCTAAGCTCTCTGAAGAGGACGTCGAAGGGCTCTATTCTGACCGTCTCGCCCTGCGCCATCACGCCGAGGATGACGACGGTGCCGCCGGCCTTGGCAAGCCGCGTCGATTGCTCGACGGTTTCGGCGACGCCGGCGCATTCGATGACCACGTCGACGCCGCCGGGCACGAGGCCAGCAGGTCCTGCGATCTGCGCGACGATATCGCCGGCGGAGGGATCGACGCTTGCGGTGGCGCCCAGTTCTTCGGCCAGTTTCCGTTTTGCTTCCTGCCGCGTCGAGAGAATGACGGTCGTGGCTCCCGCCAGCCGCGCCAGCTGGACCGTCAACAGGCCGATGACACCGCCGCCGAGCACGACGACCGACGAGCCGGCCTCGATCTCGGCCATGTCGATGCCGTGCAGGCAGCAGGCGAGCGGCTCGCAGAAGGCGCCATGCGTCGGGTCGAGGCTGAGCGGTATCTCGAAGGCCTGCTTCTGCGGCACGATGACATAATCGGCGAAACCGCCGTCACGGCTGATGCCGATGGCTTTCAGGTTGCGGCAGAGATTGACCCGGCCCGCCTGGCATTGCGGACAGCGGCCGCAGGAAATGTTCGGGTCGCCGGTGATGCGCGCGCCAAGTTTGAAGCCCCTCACATCCGCACCCATTGCCTCGACGATACCGCAGAATTCATGGCCAAGCGTCACCGGCGGCGTCGAGGGAAACTCGCCGTGCAACAGGTGGCGGTCGGTGCCGCAGATGCCACAGGCCTCGACCCGAACCAGAAGATCGTCCGGCCCGGGAACGGGTGTCTCGACCTCGCGCACGAAAAGATTGCCGATCGATTCCAGGCGCATGGCCTTCATTGGCTTGTTCCTCCCAAAGCAACGTCCTTCATTCTGGCACGGCCTTTCACCGGCTGCCAACGGCCGATCCGATTTTCAGCGCAGTGAAAACTTTGTCGTTTTGGTCTTGTACAAAATCGCCTCTGGCGCGTTATATGATTTTGAAAAGGCTAGACGGCCGCTAAGGCAGAGACGGGGAGAGCACATCATGGAATGGAAGGGCCGGCGCCAATCGGGCAATGTCGAGGACCAGCGTGGATCCGGTCCGGTGCGGGGCGGCATGGGCGGCAACCCGTTCGGTCGCGGCGGCGGTTTCCGCATCCCCACCGGTGGCGGCGGTCGCGGCGGCGGCATGAGCATCGGCACGATCATCTTCCTTGTCGTCATCTATTTCGTCCTGAAGATGATGGGCATCGACATGCTGCAGGTGATGGAGGGCGGGCAGGTCAGTTCGCCCGGCGTGGAACAAACCGAATCCGGGGCACCGCAGGGGTCTGCGCAGGAGGAGGAAACCAAGGCCTTCGTCTCCACTGTGCTGGCCGAGACCGAAGACACCTGGAACGGCATTTTCCAGGCGAGCGGCGAGACCTATGTCGAGCCGAAGCTCGTGCTTTTCCGCGACGGCATCAATTCGGCCTGCGGCATGGCCTCGTCGGCCAGTGGGCCTTTCTATTGCCCGGGCGATCAGAAGGTCTATCTCGACATGGCCTTCTTCGATGAGCTGGCGCAGCGTTTCGACGCGTCCGGCGATTTCGCCGAAGCCTATGTCATTGCGCATGAGGTCGGCCATCACGTCCAGAACCTGCTCGGCATCCTGCCCAAGGTGAATGCGCAGCGCCAGCGCATGAGCGAAGCCGATTCCAACCAGATGTCGATCCGCGTCGAACTCCAGGCGGATTGCTTCGCTGGCATCTGGGGCAAATATACGGAACAGAAGGGTCTCCTTGAAAGGGGTGACCTTGAGGAAGCGCTGAACGCCGCCACCCAGATCGGCGACGACACGCTGCAGAAGCGTACCCAGGGCTATGTCGTTCCTGAAAGCTTCAACCACGGCACGTCGGCCCAACGCTCGACATGGTTCAAGCGCGGTTTTGACAGCGGCAAGCTTTCCGCCTGCGACACGTTCAACAGCAATATCTAGGTGACCACCGGCGCGCCGTCGTCCCGGCGCGCCAATTTTCCCGCAGGACGCGAAAAAAATTCTTCTGCCGCAATGCGGCCAATCGCAAAACGAAGAGAGCAACCTATATTTCTCCTTATTCAACCGGCGACACAGGTCCCGTGACGCCACCGATGATCTCGGCCGGCAACGCCCGAGCGTCCCGCCGACAGCCGGATGGCCAGAAAAGGAGAATAAACATGCGGAAATCCCTCGCCCTTACCCTCGCGGCGGCCGCGCTCACACTGTCCGCCGCGCCGCCTGCGAGCGCTGCCGAGACACTTGCCACGATTCTTTTCGGTCATCCCTCGGAGCCCGGCATTGCCGTTATCATCCTGCGGCCAAGCGATCGCGACGATCGCGCTCCTTCGTTCTACCGCCATCCATCCCCGTCCACGCTTGCCCGCGCACAGGACGAAATTGCCTCCAATGCGGTGCTGAGGGCTTCCTTGGACCGCCGCAATATCAGGCCGAGGAACGTCCTGGCCGTTCAGACTGCCTTCGATGGCAGCAAGATCGTTTATGCGCGATGAGCATTTGAGGAGAACGACCGTGAAGAAAGCCGTCATACTTGCCCTGGCCACAGCGCTTGGCACTCTTGTTGCTGCCGGTCCGCTCGTCGAGTCAGCCTACGCCCAGCGCGCAGCCCGGCGCGTCAGCACCAGCGTCACCGTGATCATCATCCGCGATTATGTCGGCCCGGATGATTTTCAACAGGTGCCGATGACCTATCGCAATCCTTCGGCGCAGACCTATGCGCGCGGGCAGGAGGAGATCCGCACCAACCCCAATATTCGCGCGGCTCTCCAGAGGAGAGGCATTCCGGCGCGAAACGTCAGCGGCGTGCAGACCGCCTTCAACGGCGGCAAGATCGTCTATGTGAGGTGATCACGGTCGCGAACGCGTAGATTCTTCCAGCGCTGGCGCCATGGGCGACCCCTCGCATCGGCGAAACTATTCCATGCGCCCGGACGTAGTTCGTTCTGTTGCCGATGCACGGCATCTTGCCGGCCTTGGCACGCAGGATTCCGTAAGGTTTGAGGAGAAAGACAATGCGTAAGATCGTCACGCTCGCTTTTGCCGCCGCGCTGGCCGCCGGTTCGCTCAGTGGCGTCGCCAACGCTCAAAATTCCCGTTCCGGCCAAGTCAGCGTCACCGTTATCGTCATCAAGCAACCGATGGATATGGATGACTACACGCAGCAGGTGCCGCTGAGATATCTCTACCCCACCGCACAGACGATCGCGCAGGCGCAGGACGAGATCCGATCCAATGCCTATCTCCGGGGTTATCTCCTGAAAAAGCGTGTCCAGCTTCGCAATGTCGTCGGCATTCAGACTGCCTACAACGGCGGCAAGATCGTTTACGTGCAGTAAGCGTTCTGCTTCGGTTCTGCAGGCTGCGCCCGTCATTCACACTGGGGGCGGCCGGTGCTATTCTGCCGCGCATGCGACCAAACACGCGATATGCACGAAGCGGCGAGCTTAACATTGCCTATCAGGTGGTTGGCGATGGACCACTCGACATTGTTTACGTTCCCGGTTGGGTCTCCAATCTCGACCATGCGTGGGAGTTTCCGCGCATGGTTCACGTCTTCGAGCGGTTGAGTGCATTTGCCCGGCTGATCCTCTTCGACAAGCGCGGCACCGGCCTCTCGGACCGCAATGTCGGCTTTCCGACACTCGAACAACGGATTGAGGATGTGCAGGCTGTCATGGACGCGGCGGGCTCGCGCCGCGCGGTTCTGATGGGGACCTCGGAGGGCGGCAATATGTGCATGCTCTTTGCCGCCACCTATCCGGAGCGGACCGTAGCGCTGGTGCTGAACGGCTCCTTCGCGAAAGGCCTGTGGACAGAGGACTATCCCTGGGCCAAGACCCCGGAGCAGGTTGAGGAAGAACTTGCCTCGATCGCGCGCGACTGGGGTGGCGCGTTCGACCTGAGCAACGCTGCACCGAGTCTCGCCGACGACAGGCAGGCGCGGGATTGGCTTGCCGGCTATCTGCGCAATTCGGCATCGCCGCAGGATGCGATCGCGCTGTGGCGCTGGAATACGGAAATCGACGTCCGCAGCATCCTGAGCGCCATTCATGTTCCCACCATTGTGCTACATCGCACGGGTGATCGTTGGGTGAACGTCGAGGAAGGCCGCTTCGTCGCCGACGGCATTCAGGGGGCAAAATGGGTGGAGCTGCCGGGTAACGACCATGTCATCTGGGCCGGCGATGCGGACCGCACGCTGGATGAGATCGAGGAATTCCTGACCGGCATACGCCCGCAACCGGCCTCCGAACGTGTGCTGCTGACGGTGCTCTTCACCGATATCGTCGGGTCGACCTCGATGGCGGCAGAACTGGGTGACCGGCAATGGCGGGATTTGTTGTTGCGGCACAACGACGTTGTGCGGATGGAGTTGCACCGTTTCGAGGGTACGGAAATCAACACCACGGGCGACGGCTTCCTCGTGTCCTTCCAGGGGCCGACCAAGGCCATCCAGTGCGCAAGCACGATCCGCGACCGCGCAAGCGAGCTCGGTCTCACTATCCGGGCAGCCCTGCACACGGGCGAATGCGAACGGCGCGGCAATGATCTGAGTGGGATCGCGGTTCATCTGGCTTCACGGCTGCTCGACCATGCAAACGCCGGTGACATCATCGTGTCGCGAACGGTCAAGGACCTCGTCGTCGGATCCGGCATCGTGTTTCAGGAACGCGCCGAACTCCAATTGCGTGACGTCCCCGGAGCGTGGCAGATCTACGCCGCCAACCCCACGCCGGAATGAGGCGCGGGGCTTCGGAAACGATGTCGCCTACTTCTCGCTGTCCATATGGGCCAGCACCGCCTCGGGATAACGCCCGCCGGCTGCCGCGTTCTTCGGCACGGCCGTTTCGATCGCGGCGAAATCGGCGGCGGACAGTCGCACGTCCTGCGATCCCAGCGCTTCCTCCAGCCGCTCGACCTTTCGTGCACCGATCAGCGGGATGATGTCGCTGCCCTGAGCGGCGACCCAGGCGATGGCGATCTGCGCGACCGAGACGCCCTTGGCATCGGCGATCTGGCGCAGGGCTTCGACGAGCATGAGATTCCGGTCGATATTTTCGCCCTGGAAGCGCGGGCTGTGGCTGCGGAAGTCGCCCTTGCTCTGTCCATCGCCCTTCTGCCAGTGGCCGCTGATCAGGCCGCGCGACAGAATGCCATAGGCAGTGATGCCGATACCGAGATCGCGGCAGGCGGGCAGGATCGTGTCCTCGATGCCGCGCGAGATCAGCGAATATTCGATCTGCAGGTCGACGATCGGGTGAACGGCAGCGGCCCGGCGGATGGTGTCGGCACCGACCTCCGACAGGCCGATATGGCGGACATAACCGGCCTTGACCATGTCGGCGATGGCGCCGACCGTCTCTTCGATCGGCACGTTCGGGTCCAGCCGGGCAGGGCGATAGATGTCGATATAGTCGACGCCGAGGCGCTGCAGCGAATAGGCGACGAAGTTTTTCAGCGCTGCCGGACGGTTGTCCATGCCGTTGAAACCGCCAGTGACATCGCGAAGCGCACCGGTCTTGACGCTGATAATCACCTTGTCGCGATCGATGCCTTTTAGAGCTTCGCCGATCAGCATCTCGTTATGGCCCATGCCATAGAAATCGCCGGTATCGAGCAGGTTAATGCCCGCATCGATCGCCGCATGGATGGTAGCGATGCTTGTCGCCCGGTCGGAAGGCCCGTACATGCCGGACATGCCCATGCAACCGAGGCCGAAGGTGGAAACCGAGGGGCCTGTCTTGCCGAGTTGAACATACTCCATATCGCTTCTCCTTGTGTCTGCCGCCGATACGGCGTTGCGCTCCGGAGGTGGTTTTACTGCGAAACATTTTGTGCGATAATTCATCTGAATGTGCACAAGCTGTTTGGAAAATCGTACAATGACAGATCTGCCGCTTGCCGATCTCGATGCCTTCACCGCCGTGGCGCGCGAGCGCAGTTTTCGTGCCGCTGCCCGCCGGCGCGGCGTCTCGGCGTCGTCACTCAGCGAGGCGCTGCGGCGCCTCGAGCAGCGGCTCGGTGTGCGCCTGCTCAACCGCACCACCCGCAGCGTCACGCTGACGGAGGCGGGCAAACAGTTGATGGAACGGCTGTCGCCGGCGCTTGGCGAGGTTGCCACGGCCCTCGACCAGATCGGCAGCTTTCGCGACAGTGCTACCGGGACCTTGCGTCTCAACGTCGCCACCGTCGTCGCCCGTGCCGTCCTGCCGGAGATCGCCGCCGGCTTTCTGAAGGCCTATCCCGGCATAAACCTTGAGGTCAGCGGCGACGACAGTTTCATCGACGTTCTGGCCGCCGGCTTCGATGCCGGCGTTCGCTATGACGAGCGGCTGGAGAAGGACATGATCGCCGTGCCGATCGGTCCGCGTACCCAGCGTTTCGTCGTGGCCGCGTCGCCCGCCTATCTCGTCGCACATGGAGAGCCGCGTCATCCGCGCGACATTCTCGACCATGCCTGTATTCGCCACCGGTTCGCCAGCGGCTCCATGCCCTCCTGGGAGTTCGAGCGCGGCGAGGAGGTGGTCCGTATCTCCCCGCCGGCGCGCGTCATTGCCAATACGCTTGAACTGGAAATCCGCGCCGCGGTCGAAGGCCTTGGCATCATTGCCACCTTCGAGGAGTTCCTGGCGCCGTCGATCGCGCGAGGGGAACTCGTGCCCCTGCTGGAAGACTGGATGACGCCCTTTCCCGGGCCCTATCTCTATTATGCCAGCCGCAAGCACATGCCGGCGCCGCTCCGGGCTTTTGTCGATTTTCTAAAGAGCCGGTCGCGAAACTAAGCCGTCAATCTACAAATCTGGAATGGCGGAGATTGGCAAAAAACGCTCAGTCGCCGCGAGCAAGTGCGACTTCTTCTTGCAGCAATTTTTCGCCCAGCGTCCACGCCTTTCCCAGCATCTTACGAAGCTCGTCGTTCTCTGTCGTCAGCATCTTGCCGTCGCGCTGCAGAACGACATCATTAAGCGATCCCATGCCGCCGAACAAAGCGAGGAAATAATGGAGCCCCTTGGTGTCAGATATTTCCAAGGACGCACGGCAGCGGCCGATCTTGGTCGCCCACCAGGCGACTTCGTGTTTTGCCAAATGTTCCTCGATACGGAGTAACAGATCGGCAAGCTGGGTGACTTCGGGATGGAGTTGCACGCTGAGATCTTCTTTTAATATCTTCAATGCGCTCGACGGATCGCAGTCCACGATGACACGCTCGGTGCGACATTTCCAGCAGGGACAAAACGACCGGCATTCGTTTTCATATTGCGCCGCCATCGGCGTGTGCGCACTTCCCCAACATCAATGTTCCCGAAGCAATCATCACGAACATTGAAATGTTCACGTATTGTTTCCATTAAAATTTTTCGATAAAGACGAATTGCTCGTTCCCGTTCGCGTTCTGTATCCGTGCAAGGCCGGATGCTTCATGAGGTTTGTTCGATGATCGACCCCAAGTCAGCGCGGCGCGGCCTGTTCCTCGTCTTCGTCATCCTGTTCCTTGACATCATGGGCATCGCCATCATCGTGCCGGTGCTGCCCGCCTATCTCAAGGAGTTGACAGGCGATACGATCAGCGAGGCGGCGGTCGATGGCGGCTGGCTGATGCTGGTCTATTCCGGCATGCAGTTCGTCTTCGCGCCGCTGATCGGAAACTTGTCCGACCGTTTCGGCCGTCGGCCCATCCTGCTCGCCTCTGTGCTGACCTTCGCGCTTGATAATCTCATCTGTGCCTTGGCGACGACCTACTGGATGCTGTTCGTCGGCCGGGTGCTCGCCGGCATCAGCGGCGCCAGCTTCTCGACCGCCGCTGCCTATATCGCTGACGTCAGCGACGACAGCAACCGGGCGAAGAACTTCGGCCTGATCGGCATCGCCTTCGGCACCGGTTTTGCGCTCGGGCCTGTCCTTGGCGGCCTGCTCGGAGAGTTCGGCCCGCGCATTCCGTTCTATGGCGCCGCCGCTCTCTCCTTCGTCAATTTCGCCGTCGCATGGTTCCTGCTGCCGGAGACGCTGGAAAGCCGCAACCGTCGTCGTTTCGAATGGAAGCGTGCCAATCCGCTTGGTGCGCTGAAGCAGATGCGCAACTATCCCGGCATCGGCTGGGTTCTGCTCGTCTTTTTCCTGTTCTGGCAGGCGCATGCGGTCTATCCGGCCGTCTGGTCCTTCGTCGCGTCCTATCGCTACGATTGGAGCGAGGGACAGATCGGCCTGTCGCTCGGTATCTTCGGCGTCTGCGGCGCACTGGTGATGGCCTTCATCCTGCCGAAAATCATCCCACTTCTTGGCGAATGGAAGACCGGTGCTGTCGGCCTGATGTTTACCGGGCTCGGCCTCATCGGTTATGCCTCCGCGTTTCAGGGCTGGATGATCTATGCCGTCATCATCGCTACCTGCCTCGAAGCGCTCGCCGACCCGCCGCTACGCAGCATCGCCTCGGCCAAGGTTCCGCCATCGGCGCAGGGCGAATTGCAGGGGGCGCTGTCGAGCATTTCCAGCTTCACGACGATCCTCGGGCCGCTGATGTTCGCGCAGATCTTCAGCGTCTTCACCGCGCCGCAGGCAGCCGTCACCTTTGCCGGTGCTCCCTATGTCCTCGCCGCCGTCTTCGTTGCTCTGGCAGTTATAATCTATCTCCTGAAGGTGCGGCCGATACCCGCGGCGACCAGTGATGCGGAAGGCGCAGCACAAACGGCTGGAAGCGCTTTTTAGCGTTTACGCACGAAAAACGATCAATTTTTGTGATGTTTAGATGAAAAAATAAGCACTTTTGCCTTTGTTGCTGGTGCTTTACCCCCGGTTGTTCTATTTCCGTTTCTTCCGTCGTGCGGCCCATTCCGGCTGCGATGAAGCCAAAGGCTAGTTTCTCATCATGCTGACTTCGACCCAAACCCCAACGGGCGTCCGCACCGATAATTCCTGGTCTGCGCATTATCGCGCCAGCATCGTGCTGGGCGTGCCCTTCGTCGGCGCTCAATTGGCGCAGTTTGCCATCCATGCCACCGACGTCCTGATGGTTGGCCGCCTCGGCACGACCGAGCTTGCCGCCATGGTGCTGGCCGCCCAGATGTTTTTCACCGTCTTCATCTTCGGCTCCGGCTTTGCCAATGCCGTCGTGCCGATCGTGGCGCAGGCAGAAGGGCGAGGCGACCGCGTCGCTGTGCGCCGTGCCGTGCGCATGGGCATGTGGGCCGTACTCGGTTACGGCGTCCTGACCATGCCCATTCTGTGGCAGGCGGAGCATGTCCTGTTGATGCTGGGCCAGAAGCCGGAAGTGGCGGCTCTTGCTGGAAGTTACCTGCATGTCGCGCTGTGGGGCATGTTCCCGGCGCTGTTGTTCATGGTTCTGCGCGGTTTCCTCAGTTCTCTGGAGCGCGCCGGCATCATTCTTTACGTCACGATCGTCGTGCTGCTCACAAATGTGCTCCTTTGCTATGTGTTCATCTATGGTCACTTCGGCGCGCCTGCGCTCGGCATTGTCGGCGCTGCCATCTCGGCTCTTGCGGTCAACACGCTGAGCTTCGTGCTGCTCTATGCCTATATCCAGTTCCAGCCGAAGACCCGGTCCTACGAGATCTTCGTGCGCTTCTGGCGGCCCGACTGGCCGGTGCTCAAGGAGGTCGTCAAGCTCGGCCTGCCGATCGCCGTTACCATTCTGGCCGAGGTCAGCCTGTTTACCGTTGCCTCGTTGCTGATGGGCATGATCGGCACCGTCGAGCTCGCCGCTCACGGCATTGCGCTGCAGTTCGCCTCCGTTGCCTTCATGGTGCCGCTCGGCCTGGCGCAGGTCGCGACCGTGCGCATCGGCCTTGCCCATGGCCGTCGCGATGCGGAGGGGATCAAGCGGGCGGCGATTGCCGTTCTCGTCATCGGCTGCGGCTTCGCCCTGATCGGCAGCTTCGTCTTCGCAGTGTTCTCGCACGAGCTTGCCGCGATGTATCTCGATACGCGCCGGCCGGATGCGGCGCAGGTTCTCGCCTATGCCGGTCCGCTGATCGTCATTGCCGGCGCGTTCCAGCTGGTCGATGGCGTCCAGGCGCTGGCCGCCGGCATGCTGCGCGGCCTCAAGGACACCACCGTGCCGATGATCCTGGCGCTGGTCTCCTATTGGGCGATCGGCTTCGTCGCCGCCTATCTGCTTGCCTTCCACTTCGGCTTCGGCGGCGTCGGCGTCTGGTACGGCTTCGTGCTCGGCCTTGCCGCCGCCAGTATCACGCTCACCTGGCGCTTCTTCCGCTTCCTGTCGCGGGAGAGGAAATTGCTGGCTCTGCCGGCATAGGACGATCTGTCAAACGCGGAGATGGACATGCCGGAAAACGCACTGGACTTTCAGCCGGAACTGACCGGTGAAACGCTTGTTCTGCGCCCGTTGAAGGCCCATGATTTCGACGGGCTCTATGCGGCGGGCAGCGATCCGGCCGTCTGGGCAGGGCACCCGGCCAAGGAACGGTATAAGCCGGACGTCTTCCGCCAATATTTCGACGCCCAGATGGCCAGCAAGAGCACGCTGGTTTTCATCGATCGGGCTACCGGGAAATTGATTGGCTGCTCGCGCTATTACGTGGCACCGGACCAGCCGCAGGCGGTTTCGATCGGCTTCACCTTCCTCAACAATGCCTACTGGGGCGGGGCCACCAATTTCGAGATCAAGCGCCTGATGCTCGATCATGCCTTCAAGAGCGTCAATGACGTGTGGTTCCACATCGACCCCACCAATATTCGCTCGCAGAAGGCGACCGCCAAACTCGGCGCGGTGCATGCCTATGATGCGGTGCTGGATATTTCGGGTTCACCGGTAAACTGGATGTGCTTCCGGCTGACGCGGGATGCCTGGGCCAGGGTGAGGTCAGCACAAGGCCACTGAATCCGAAGGTGGATCATCTGGCCGATCGCATCCTTGCGGCATGGAGCCGCCGCGGCGCGCCTAATGGCGCCTGTCACCCATCGTTAACTTTCCTGGTTGAGGTTGAAATTTCAACATCCGATCATCCTCAATGTGTGGTTTTGTTCTTTATTTGTTCTATTTTGTCGTTTAATCTGGCGATGAACAAACGGAGGATGACATGACTGCTTATGCGACTGTTGGAACATTGGATCATGCAGCATCGGTGCGCTTCTACGATGCGGCCCTGGCCACGATCGGCTGGAGCGCGCACGCCAACTATCCCGGCTGGCGCGGCTATACTCTAGGCGGGACCGGCGAAGGCTTCCTTCTCTGGGTCTGCGAGCCTTTCAACAACGAACCTGCGACACCCGGCAACGGCACTATGGTCGGCTTCATGGTGAAGTCGCACGGGGAGGTCGAAGCCTTCTACCGCGCAGCGCTCGCCAATGGCGGCACCGACGAAGGTGCTCCGGGCGCTCGTCCGCAATATGGCCCGGACTGGTATTCGGCCTATATGCGCGACCCGGCCGGCAACAAGCTTTCCGTAGTCTTCAACGGATGAATCCAAAAGCCCCGGTACTCTATTGAGAGACCGGGGCTTTCAGCATTCAATGACGGTAGAAACTCAGCGTTCGGCCAGCGCCGGTTCGCCCTTCTTCTCGCGCACCAGATTGATGAAGCGGCGGAAGAGGTAGTGGCTGTCTTGTGGGCCGGGCGAGGCTTCCGGGTGATGCTGCACGGAGAAGACTGGTTTGCCGGTGACGCGCAGGCCGCAATTGGTGCCGTCGAACAGGGAAACGTGAGTCTCTTCAACGCCTTCCGGCAAGGACTTCGAATCCACCGCGAAGCCGTGGTTCATCGAGACGATCTCGACTTTGCCCGTCGTGTGGTCCTTGACCGGATGGTTGGCGCCGTGATGGCCCTGGTGCATCTTCTCGGTCGTTGCGCCGAGCGCCAGGCCGAGCATCTGATGGCCAAGGCAGATGCCGAACAGCGGGATATCGTTCTTGATCAGCTCCTTGATGACCGGAACCGCATATTCGCCGGTCGCCGCGGGATCGCCCGGGCCGTTCGACAGGAAGATGCCGTCCGGCTTCTGGGCCAGAACTTCTTCGGCGCTCGTGGTCGCTGGCATCACGGTGACCTTGCAGCCAAGCCCGGTGAACAGGCGCAGGATGTTGCGCTTGACGCCATAGTCGAGCGCCACGACATGATGTGTCGTGTCGCCTTCAGCTAACTCGTCATAGCCTTCGTTCCACACCCATGGCTTCTCGCTCCAGCGCGACGACTGGCCGGAGGAGGCGACCTTGGCGAGATCGAGACCTTCCAGCCCGCTCCAGGCTTTTGCCTCGGCCTTCAGCGCGTCGATATCGAAAACGCCGTTCGGGTCATGGGCGATCACCGCGTTTGGCGCACCGTTCTCGCGGATCCAGGCGGTCAGCGCGCGGGTGTCGATGCCGCAAAGGCCGATGACGCCGCGGGCCTTCAGCCAGGCGTCGAGATGCTTGGCGGCGCGGTAGCTTGAGGGGTCGGTAATGTCGGCCTTGAAGATGACGCCGACTGCGCCGTGGCGGGCCGCCGGCGTCAGGTCCTCGATGTCCTCGTCATTGGCGCCGATATTGCCGATATGCGGGAAGGTGAAGGTGACGATCTGGCCGAGATAGGATGGATCGGTCATGATCTCCTGATAGCCGGTGAGCGCGGTGTTGAAGACCACTTCCGCCTGTACCTTGCCGGTGGCGCCGATGCCCTTGCCCTCGATGACGGTGCCGTCGGCCAGAACGAGCAGTGCGGTTGGTTTTGCGGTGGTCCAGGGAGCGGTCGCGGTCATTGTCTTCATCCCGTTCAGGCGGCGCGGGGCAGACGTTCTTGGGGAACGCCGACCGGCCGTTTTGGTTCGCAGGCGGGCAGATGCGGGCGATGGGCGCGCGCTGACAGGCCTGGTCACGATGTTGGTGCAGGTGACGGTCAATAGCCGCAGCGTGCCGCAAGGTCAATCTTGAAGACGCTCTGATCAGGCTTTTCCTTGCGCTTTTGCGGTGGAATTGCGCAATTCGTTTGCTCCCCGTTGTGCGGCTGGTTTATGAAGCGCCATCAAACAGGAGTAAGGACAATGATGCGCGATCAACTCGCTGCCGCCCTCAAGGATGCGATGAAATCGAAGGATGCGGCCCGGCTTTCCACCGTCCGTCTGGTTCAGGCCGAGATCAAGACACGCGATATCGCCAATCGTGGTGCCGGCAAGGGCGAGGCCAGTGACGACGAAATCCTGCAGATCCTCGCAAAAATGGTCAAGCAGCGCGAGGAATCGGCAAAGATCTACGAGGACAATGCCCGTCCGGAACTTGCCGCCAAGGAGCGCGCCGAGATCGTCGTTGTGCAGCATTTCATGCCGACGCAACTGAGCGAAACGGAAGTGCGCACCAATATCGCAGCCGCGATCGCGGAAGTCGGCGCGGGCGGTCCGAAGGACATGGGCAAGGTCATGGCGGTGCTGAAGGAACGGTATGCCGGTCAGATGGATTTCGCCAAGGCGTCGTCCGTCCTCAAGGAACTGCTGTCAGCCGCATGACGGGTTCAGCCGATGCGGTCTCCTGATGGAAGGCCGCATCGATGATCGCGAATTTTTCCGCCTGGTAGATCCAGTATTCCCTGACGAATCCTTGCGAAAGCCAGAGCGCATTCGTGCCGGAAACGGTTTCGAAACCAAGGCTGCCCATCTCGGCTGCCTTGTTCATCAGGCGCTTCAGGTGGGTTTTCGAGATCATGTAGCGCTGGCAGATCTCGGCCGATGAAACCGGACCGGCAAGAACACGCGGCGCTTGCGGATCGAAGGCCTCGATCATGCTGATGAAACAATCCATCACCAGTCCGCCGGAATTGGCCCAGGTGAACAGGTTGAACGTTTCGCCGGGGTTGCGCACCTGGTGGTTTTCCAGGATGCCTTGAGCGATGACAGGCTGCAGCCTTGCAAACAGCGCGGGGTTCTCCGCAAGCGCCGCGGCCCTTTTCCCGCCGGTGAGCGTGTCAAGAATGGCAAGGTGCGCATAGAGCCATTTCACCACGGATTGCACCGCCACATCCGTCGGCTCCAGCGGCCGCATCCGGTGATCGGGCGGGTTTTCGCTGTAGCGCACGAAACGGTAGACTAGCATTTCCTGGATGAAGGCGGCGGCGGTATTGCGGCTGGCAACGCGGTGGTCAACGGCCGCGCTGATGAAGCGCCCTGAGTAGAGGCCTTTGGCGGGATCGCGTGGATCGCGCCCGTAGTGCAGTGACAGGCCCAATTGCGCCATCAGCCAGCGCTGCTGCGAGGCGAAGATCGAACTCAATCGTGGATTCTCGGAGAAAAGCGCCGTCATCTGCCGGGCGCTGGCCTGCATCGCTGTAAAAAATGCAAGATTTGAAACAAGATCGTTCGCGACAACGGGCATGGGCGGCTTCCGGACGGATGGTAAACAATTCATTGCCTGTTCTACGTTCGGTATCAACTCTTTATTCAAGAGATGTGACGCATCGATTCAAGACGAATATCGCGGCCGCTCGCCTCTTGCTCACGGCGATGTTTCGTCACCCTGTGAATTGCGGGTATGATGCGCACCCTTGCTGGCGCGGGCGGCGTTTGCCGCCTATATGGAAGCCAGCCCAGAGGTATTCATGCGATTTTCCAACTCCTTCCTTGACGAGATCCGCGACCGCGTCCCCATTTCGGACGTGATCGGCAAGCGCGTCACCTGGGACCGCAAGAAGACCAACGCCTCGCGCGGCGACTATTGGGCCTGCTGCCCCTTCCATGGCGAGAAATCGCCGAGCTTTCACTGCGAGGACCGCAAGGGCCGTTATCACTGCTTCGGCTGCGGCGTGTCGGGCGATCATTTTCGCTTCCTCACCGATCTCGACGGCATGGCCTTTCCCGAAGCGGTACAGCAGATCGCCGATCTTGCCGGCATCGCCATGCCGCAGCCTGATGTCGAGGCCGAGAAGCGCGACCGCCAGCGCATCGGCTTGCAGGACGTCATGGAGGTGGCAACGCAGTTTTTCGAGGCGCAGCTGCAGACCGCCAACGGCGCGAAGGCCCGCGCCTATCTGCGCGACCGGGGCCTCACCGGCCGCACCATCGAAACATTCCGTCTCGGCTATGCGCCGGAAAGCCGCAACGCGCTGAAGGAATATCTGGCTGGCAAGGGCGTGCCCAAGGATCAAATCGAAGCCTGCGGCCTCGTCGTCCACGGCCCCGACATCCCGGTCTCCTACGATCGCTTCCGTGACCGCATCATGTTCCCGATCCTGTCGTCGCGCGAAAAGGTCATCGCCTTTGGCGGCCGCGCCATGTCGCCGGATGCGCCGGCCAAGTACCTCAATTCCAACGAGACCGAGCTCTTCCACAAGGGCAACGTGCTCTACAATTTCGCGCGTGCTCGCCGCGCTATGTCCGGCGCTGACGGCGCGGGAACGATCATTGCCGTCGAAGGCTATATGGACGTGATCGCGCTGCATCAGGCGGGTATCGAGAATGCCGTGGCGCCGCTCGGAACGGCACTCACCGAAAACCAGATGGCGCTTCTGTGGAAGCTGACGCAGCAGCCGGTTCTTTGCTTTGACGGCGACGGCGCCGGTATTCGCGCCGCCAACCGCGCGGTCGATCTGGCGCTGCCGCATCTCAAACCCGGTTTCTCCGTGCGCTTCGCCATGCTGCCCGATGGCAAGGACCCGGACGATCTGGTGCGCAACGAGGGCCGCGCGCCGTTCGACAAGGTCATGGCGTCTGCCCGCTCGCTGTCGGAAATGGTCTGGCTGCGCGAGGCGCAGGCGGGTTCCTTCGATACGCCGGAGAGCCGCGCCCAGCTGGAAGCGACGCTGAAACAGGTCGTCTCGGTGATTGCCGACGAAAACGTCCGCCGCCATTATGGGCAGGATGTTCGCGACCGGCTCAACCAGTTCTTTCAAGGTGCCTCGCGCCGTGAGAATGGCCAGCGGAACTTCGACCGCAACCAGCGCCAGGGTGGTGGACGCGGCCAAGGGCAGGGACGTGGCGCGCCACAGGGCTCGCGCATGTCGGAACGCTCCGGCATTTCCGACCGGCTGGCCCGCTCGTCGCTGGTCAGCGGCCATCAGGCCCTGCCGCCGCTGCGCGAAAGCGTGCTGGCGCTGACCATCGTCAATCACCCGCAATTGCTGTTCGAGGAATATGACGAGATTTCCGCGATCGAATACGACAATCGCGACCTGCAGCGCTTCTGGTCGTCGGTGCTTAACGCAGCCGCTGCCAAGGGCCCACGCCTGTCGCGGGAAAACCTGATCGAGCAGCTCCAGGCCGAAGGCTTCGATTCCCTTCTGAAGTCGCTCGACCAGCAGATCCGCTTCGCCCGTCTCTGGACCGCAACCACGGCCGCGGCGCCCGAGGACGCCCGCGAAGGCTACCTGCAGGCGCTCGCGCTTCACCAGCGAACCAAGGCCCTGCTCTGGCAGCGCCGCGAACTCGAAAGCGAACTCGCCTACGCCACCGAAGAAGGCGACGATGACACCGTCAGCCAGATTCTCCGCAACCTGCAGGAGGTCCAGCTGGAAGTGACGCGACTGGAAAACCAGGAAGCGATCATCGACGGGTTCGGGGTGCTGTCGGGACGGGTGAAGGGACCGGCCGGGAAATAGGGGCGCCTGTGGCCCTGTCTATTTTCCAAGCGGAACATTCGCCTGAGCGGGGATCTCCCGAGCGCGTTGTCCGATGTTTCGCCCGTATTGGTGAAACGGCAACTCGATGAAAACATAGGAGAGCCGCGAGATCACCAGGGTCCCGACCAAGGTTGCGGAGATGAGAACAGCGAACTGTTGCCAGGGTTCATTGATGCCGAGGGCCTGAACCGCGCGCAGCACCAGGATCAAGACTATCATGTGGGAAAGGTAGACCGAGTAGGCCATGTTGCCGACCCACTGCAGCGGCCGCGCATTCGCCACCCTGCTGAAAAGCGCTGCCGCCCCGCCTTCCTTTTCCCGGGCGCAGATCACCAGCATGATGACCGTTGCCCAGATGAGATAGGGCAGGACGCTGACGGATCGCTGCAGCAGCAATCCCGCCATCACGAGCGCCCAGACTTTCACGATCGGTATCAATCGTAGTGGATGGGCTTCGCTGTCCCGGTACTTCATGAAGGTGAATGTCGCGATCCCGAGGGTGAAATCAACAAGCCATCCCCCGATGAAGCTTTCCGGCATTCGCGGCAGGATGAACGCAACGGCAAGGGCGCCGAAAAGCAGCAGCCCGATACGGATTGCATTCATCTTCGTTGTCAGCACTGCAATCAAAAACGGCGCGATCAGATAGTATTGCCATTCCAGAGATATGCTCCAGGCCTGTCCCAGAAATGCGTAGTCGGTCGAAGGAAGCAGGCGCGGCGGCACCAGACCATGCAGCGCCGGCAGGTGCGCTGCGAGATGCCAGGGCCAATAGGTGAGCGTATCGGTCGCGATCTTTATTCGGCTGGCCTGCATCACGCCGGCCGGAGCATTCAACCAGGTTTCCAGCGCGAAATTGGCCAGAAGGACGGAAAGTGCCAGGTAAAACAGGTAGACCGGGAAAATCCGGAACGCCCGGCGTGTGATATAGAGGCCGTAGCCCTCCGGCTTTTTGTCGATCAATGCAGCAATGGCAAAGCCGCTCAAGAGAATGAACACGGTGACAGCGTAGAAATTGTAGAGCTTTGCTTCGATCAGGCGCCCGTGCAGGACAGATGCGGTCGCGACATGCCCCACCACAACCCAGATCGCCAGAACCCCGCGCAGGGCTTCAAATTCTTTTACGTACCGCATCAAACCACCGTTCATTCGTGCTGTTACGTCGGCATTATCTTAGTGCACTGCAGCAATTTTTAGTCAACCGCGGAAATTTGATGCGCGGGTCCCGAAATTCGGCGCTTCCGCCGCGACGCGTTCTCCGCCAAGGCAGAGGTACTCGAAGGGCTGCAGGGCGAGTTAGCCTCTTGCCGACCGGCCGATGAATTGCAAAAGTCGGTTTTCAATGCGGGGTTTGCGACACCGTTTTGCAAGTCTAAGGAGGGGAAACATGACCGAAATCACCTTGCTGGCTTTCGCACTTGTCTCGTTCATCGGCATCGCCACGCCTGGCCCGACCGTGCTTCTGGCGCTGACCAATGGTTCGCGCTTCGGCGTGCGCCGCGCGCTGATCGGCATGGTCGGCGCCGTGCTGTCCGATTTCGTCCTGATCGGCGCCGTCGCCTTGGGGCTCGGCGCGCTGCTGGCTGCTTCCGAATTCTGGTTCTCGGTCGTCAAATGGATCGGTGCCGGCTATCTCGCTTTCCTGGGCATCATGCTGCTGCGCTCCAGGGGTGCTCTAAACGAAACTCTGCATGGCACGGCGGAGAGCGGCTCGGGTTCGGAGCGCGCGATCTTCCTGAAAAGCTTTCTGGTCGCCGTCACCAATCCCAAAGGATACCTGTTCTTCTCGGCCTTCCTGCCGCAGTTCATCGTGCCGACCGAACCGCAGATGCAGCAATATGCGGTGCTCGCCCTGATCTTCGCGACAATCGATTTTCTCGTCATGTTCGGCTATGCCGCGCTCGGCTCGCAGGCTGTAAAAGTGCTAAAAAAATCCGGCGCGCTGTGGCTCGACCGCATCTGCGGTGGGGCGCTTCTGGCGCTCGCCGGTTCGCTGGCTTTCTACCGGCGCGCAAACGCCTGACGGTCGAGGGACTTCCGGCCTCCGCGACCGCTGGCTCGCATCGAAATGTTAAATTGCGTTATTATCGCCCGACACGGATATGGTCTCCCTTGAGCGGAAGAGGATATCGGGAACCGGTTGAACATCCTTCGAACCAAAGGGGGAGACGATGGCCGACTTTTGCGTGAAGCTTCTGGACGAAACCACATGGCCGCAATTCGCTCGGTTGGTCGAAAGACACAACGGCGTGTGGGGTGGCTGCTGGTGCATGGCTTTTCACCCGCGGGGCATGGAACGCGCAACGAGTGCGGAGCAAAATCGATCCGAGAAGGAACGTCGGGTTCAGGAAGGTCATGCCCATGCTGTCCTCGTGTATGACGGCACGACCTGTATCGGTTGGTGCCAATTCGGACCGATGGAAGAGCTTCCGCGCATCAAGAACCTGCGTGCATATCGCGAAGGGCTTGCGACCCTCCCGGATTGGAGGATTACCTGTTTTTTCGTCGACAAGTCCTATCGCGGCAAGGGGGTCGCGTGCGTTGCTCTTGACGGTGCCATGCAGGAAATCGCCCGTCTGGGGGGCGGAACGGTGGAAAGCTACCCTGATGAAGTGGAAGGTCGGTCGGTCGCTGCCTTCCTGCACAATGGAACAGTGCCGATGTTTGAGCGACAAGGCTTCAAGCGTACGCGTCGCCTTGGCAAGAATCGTTGGGTCGTTGCCAAAGTCCTGGCGCCGAACCGCGGCTCTGCCGATACGGAGCCTAGCGGCTGACCTTCGAGAGAGCCGTCTCCCACTTCGCAATGCCCGCGAATTTCGTGTGCCAACAACAGGGGAAACGAGAGGATAGAAGGGTCGCGGCAACGGCTGGAACTGTGCCATACTCACGTTCTCCCCACGAAAGCGATTCCATGCCGCAGACCCAAGACCGCATCGATCCCCTGTTTGAAACCAAAGGCGCGAAAAATCCGCTTGCCGTCCTGAAAACCGTCTACGGCTACCCGGCCTTCCGCGGCAAGCAGGCGGCCGTGGTCGAGCGCGTCGTTTCGGGCGGCGATGCCGTGGTGCTGTTTCCGACGGGGGCCGGAAAGTCGCTGTGCTTCCAGATTCCGGCGCTGTGCCGTGATGGTGTCGGCATCGTCGTCTCGCCGCTGATTGCGCTGATGCGCGATCAGGTGGAGGCGCTGAAGCAGCTGGGGGTGCGCGCAGCCGCGCTCAATTCCTCGCTGTCGCGTGACGAATTTCTCGATGTCCGCCGGGCGATTGCGGGTGGTGATCTCGATCTTCTCTATGTGACGCCGGAGCGTATCGTCACGCCGGCCTTCAAGGAAATGATCGGCAATGCGAAGATTTCGCTGTTCGCCATCGATGAAGCGCACTGCGTTTCCCAATGGGGCCATGATTTTCGCCCGGAATACCGCGAACTCGGCCATCTGGCCGAGCATTATCCCGGCGTGCCGCGGATGGCGCTGACGGCGACGGCCGATCCGCATACCCGCGAGGACATCATCGACAAGCTGGCCTTGCACGGGGCGCAGGTCTTCACCACCTCGTTCGACCGCCCCAACATCGGCTATGAGATCGTCGAGCGCGACCAGCCGCGCCAGCAGCTTTTGCGCTTCCTGTCGCGCCACAAGGGCTCGAGTGGCATCGTCTATTGCCTGTCGCGCGCCAAGGTCGAGGATACGGCCGAGTGGCTGAACGGGCAGGGGGTGCGCGCGCTTGCCTATCATGCGGGCATGGATCGCGCGGTTCGCGACACCAATCAGGATGCGTTCCTGAAGGAGGAGGACCTCTGCCTGGTCGCCACCGTCGCCTTCGGCATGGGCATCGACAAGCCGAACGTACGCTATGTCGCCCATCTCGATCTGCCGGGATCGGTCGAGGCCTATTACCAGGAAACCGGCCGTGCCGGGCGAGACGGACTGCCGTCGGATGTCTGGATGGCCTACGGCATGGCCGATGTCATCCAGCGCGGCCGGATGATCGACGAGGGCGGCTCGGCCGATGATATCAAGCGGGTCGAGCGCGCCAAGCTGAATGCGCTGCTCGCCATCTGCGAAACGCCCGGCTGCCGGCGGCAGTCGATCCTTGCCCATTTCGGCGAAGCGCATGGCGGCAATTGCGGCAATTGCGATACCTGCATCAATCCGGTCGACACCTGGGACGGAACCGATGCGGCGATCAAGGCGCTGGCCGCGATCTACCGCACCGGCGAGCGCTTCGGCACCGGCTATCTGATTGACGTGCTCCTGGGCAATGAAAACGAGAAGACAACGCGCTTTGGCCATGCCGACATGCCGGTGTTCGGTGCCGGCAAGGATATCCCGTCGAAGACCTGGCAGTCCGTTTATCGCCAGCTTCTCGCCGCCGGCCTCGTCAGCGTCGATCATCAGGCTTTTGGCGCGCTGAAACTGCAGCCGGAAGCCCGCGCCGTCTTCAAGCGCGAGCGCGAGGTCCGCTTCCGCAAGGATCGGCCGACGGCGGGCAAGGGTAAGAGTGCCCGGCAATCAGCCGCATCGGGCGCCAAATCCGCGCTGTCGGGCTCGGATGCCGAACTCTTCGAGGCCTTGCGCCGCGCCCGTTCCGGCATCGCCAAGGAACTGGGCGTGCCGCCCTACGTCGTGTTCCCGGATACGACGCTGATCGCCTTTGCCACCGAACGTCCACACAGCAGCGATACCCTGCTCGGCATCTCCGGCGTCGGTCAGTCGAAGCTGGAGCGTTACGGCGCCGCGTTTCTGGATGTCATCCGGCAGTTCGACTGAGGATTCGGATATCGTGCAATCGCCCAAGCACCATATGGCGCATCGCCTTTAAGGGGCGCTACCAACAAAATTGTGAAATCGAATTACTGGCGGCCTCAGAGGCCACCCGCAGCAGGAGCTTTCGGGCGGATTGACTTGCCGAAGCTATTTTCTTGAGGTTTCCGAGCACCCGATGCAGCATGAAGAGATGACATCAAGGCCAAAGCTCGGATTGTTATTTCTACATGCTCTTCCACTCGATGGCTCGATGTGGGGTAGGCAAAGCAATCTGCTCCCAAATTCAACCTACATGCCCACCCTTTATTCTTGCGGAGATACCGTTGGAGCATGGGCCGCAGGGGCTTTGCATCACGCAAAAGACGAGCGTCTTATCGTCGTTGGCTGTTCGGTCGGGGGCTCTTGCGCACTAGAGGTTGCGGCTATTGCTCCCGAAAGGGTTGCGGCTCTAGTACTGATCGGAACGAAGGCAAATTATCGGCCCGATCCGCAACTACATGCTTCTGTCTTCGAAATGATGGAGAAAAACGGATTGGAGGCGGCTTGGAGAACGTTCTGGGCACCACTGTTTTCAAAGAGCGCAAGCGCGTCGGTGATGACTGCCGCCAAGGAAACATTCATCCGGCAGTCAGCGAAAGAAATAGAAAAAGGGGTTACGGCCTTTCATACACGACCGAGCCGCGGTGAAGTTCTGTCGACGTTTTCCGGGCCAGTTACTATTGTATCCGGTGCGGAGGACATAGCACCGGGTCTTAAAGTGAGCGCCGCGCAAGCAAATTCTGCCCGAAATGGAGTGTTGATGATTGTCCCGGACTGCGGGCATTACGTGCCGCTGGAAAAGCCGGAGCGTCTGAATGAAATCCTGCGAGACGTCATATCAGCTGTTAGAGAATGATTGGGCCGGTAACCTAGAGCAATGATTGGCTTGTTGAGTGCCACAAGATCCAGTTTCGAGTCCGGTATCTCTCGCTACATCCTGACCGTCATTCCCCCATCCACCGTCAGCACATGGCCGTTGACGAAGGAGGCAGCGTCGCTTGCCAGAAACAGTGCGGCGCCGGCGATCTCGTCCGGCCGGCCCCAGCGCTGAGCGGGGATGCGCTGGCGCACGAAGGGCATGAGGTCCTCATTGGCTGCCATCGCCGCATTGGTTTCGGTGGCAAACCAGCCGGGTGCGATGGCGTTGCTGGTGATGCCGAAAGGGCCGAATTCGACGGCCATCGAGCGCATCAGCCCGGTCAGCCCCTGCTTGGCGGCGGGATAGATGCCGTCGCCCGGCATGGCGACCTGTCCGTTGATCGAAGTGACCGAGATCAGCCGGCCATGCTCATGGCGCTTCATGATCGCGGCCGCATCCCGCGACAGGGTGAGAGCGGCAGTAAGGTCGGTCCGGATGAGGTCGAAAATCGCCTCGTCGTCGAATTCCGCCAGTGGCCGCCGGTCGCGGGCGCCGACATTGTTGACGAGGATGTCGAGCCGCCCGTGGCGGCGCTCGATGTCTGCGAGCGCGGCGCGCTGTGCTTGCCGGTCTGCGATATCGAAGGCGGCCGCCTCAGCGCTGCCGCCCGCCGCAGTGATGGTGGCCACGGCGTCCTCAAGCGTCGCCGCAGTGCGCCCGGTGACGACGACATGGGCTCCGGCCTCGGCCAGCGCTCTGGCGATCTCCAGTCCCAGCCCGCGCCCGCCACCGGTCACCAGAGCCACCCGGCCTTGCAGGGAAAATCTGTCGAATATGGTCATGGCTTCCTCATCGCATGGAAATCAGCGCTCATCGACACCAAAAATAGTGGACTCAGTCAACTAGTTTTTACGCTTTCGTGCCCTCGGCGTGTCGATGCGAGGGCGGCGTGCTGTTTTGAAACACCCATCGTCGCGTCTGGACTGGGTCGGCCGATCGTCCTGTCGTGTCAACGTCGCGCTGCGCCGCTGTCTTTCGCTGTCTTCAGCGCAGGAATATGATAGGTCTCCATCGCAACCCGATCTCAAGCTTGGAAAGCGGCCTTCATGACGTCAGCCTTCATTACTCACCTCACATCTGAACTTGAGGGACTGAAGTCCGCCGGGCTCTACAAGTCCGAGCGCGTTATCGTCTCCAAACAGGCCGGCGAGATCGAAGTCGCGTCTGGCGCAAGGGTCCTGAACTTCTGTGCCAACAATTATCTCGGCCTCGCTGATAACGCGGAGCTGGCGGAAGCCGGCAAACAGGCGCTCGACCGTTACGGCTACGGCATGGCCTCGGTCCGCTTCATCTGTGGCACGCAGGAGGAGCACAAGCAGCTCGAGGCGCGCATCTCGTCGTTCCTTGGCATGGAAGACACGATCCTCTATTCCTCCTGTTTCGACGCCAATGGCGGCCTGTTCGAAACGCTGCTCACCGAAGAAGACGCGATCATTTCCGACGCGCTCAATCACGCCTCGATCATCGACGGCGTGCGCCTGTCCAAGGCCAAACGCTTCCGCTACGCCAACAACGACATGGCCGCCCTCGAAGAGGAGCTGAAGAAGGCCGAAGGTTCGCGCTTCAAGCTGATCGCCACCGACGGCGTCTTTTCCATGGACGGCATCATCGCCAATCTGCAAGGGGTCTGCGACCTCGCTGAAAAATACGGCGCCATGGTCATGGTCGATGACAGCCACGCCGTCGGCTTCGTCGGTAAACATGGCCGCGGCTCGGCGGAATATTGCGGCGTCGAGGGCAGGGTAGATATCATCACCGGCACGCTCGGCAAGGCGCTCGGCGGCGCCTCGGGCGGCTATACGTCGGCCAAGGCGGAGGTGGTCGACTGGCTGCGCCAGCGCTCGCGCCCCTATCTGTTCTCCAACACGCTGGCCCCGGTCATCGCGGCTGCGTCGCTCAAGGTCTTCGACCTGATCGACAACGGTGACGCCCTGCGCGCGCGGCTCGAAGCCAACGCCAGCCTGTTCCGTACCGAAATGGGCAAGCTCGGCTTCAAGCTCACCGGCGAAGGCCATCCGATCATCCCGGTCATGCTGGGCGATGCGTCGCTGGCGCAGGAGATGGCGGCGAAGATGCTGGAAAAAGGCGTCTACGTGGTCGGCTTCTCCTTCCCCGTCGTGCCCAAGGGCCAGGCCCGCATCCGTACCCAGATGTCTGCGGCACACAGCGAGGCGGATGTCCGCCGGGCGATTGCGGTGTTCGAGGAGGTTGGTAGGGAACTTGGGGTGATTTGATCTCTTCCTCCCCAGCTCCCAGCCGGTTCGGAATGTAGATACGGCCAGACAAATGAAAAAGATGAACTGGACTGCCATTCCAATTTTTTGCGGCGCAATTGTCGGCATCTTGGTTGTTTGGCAAATTACCAAAGGTATCCGGTACGAATATCATTATCGAACCGTCTGTCTCGACGATTTTTCGGCAGCCGCAAATAAGGACAGCATTGCCCAATTCTACATCAACATGTCAGCGGTAAAAATCATCCCTCAAAGCATCGAAATTTCTGATTTGCGAAGACGAGGAGATGGGGAGCCCTGGGACTATCGATACCGCACGGCGGACGGCAAGTATTTCGGTTTGGGAGTCGGCAACTTCTGCGGAGTTGAAGATGTTTTGCCCGACGACGAAGATGCAACGGTGATCGACAAATTTGGAAAGACGTGACGCTCTATCAACGGCGCGCGCTTGTACCTGTAAGAATTGAACAAGGACCATCCCATGACCAACATGATGAAAGCCCTCGTCAAAGCAAAACCTGAGGTTGGCCTCTGGATGGAGCATGTGCCGGTGCCGGAGCCCGGCCCGAACGACGTGCTGATCAAGGTGAAGAAATCCGCCATCTGCGGCACGGATGTGCATATCTGGAACTGGGACCAGTGGGCGCAGAAGACCATTCCGGTGCCGATGGTCGTCGGCCATGAGTTCGTCGGGGAGATCGCTGAGATCGGTTCGGCGGTCACTAAGTATCATGTCGGCGAGCGCGTTTCCGGCGAAGGCCATATCGTCTGTGGCAAGTGCCGCAACTGCCGGGCGGGCAGGGGGCATCTCTGCCGCAACACGCTCGGCGTCGGCGTCCACCGTCCGGGCTCCTTCGGCGAGTATGTCTGCATTCCGGAATACAATGTCGTCGCGATCCCCGAGGAGGTGCCGGACGAGATCGCCGCGATCTTCGACCCCTTCGGCAATGCCGTCCACACCGCGCTGTCCTTCGATGTCGTCGGCGAGGACGTGCTCGTCACCGGTGCCGGCCCGATCGGCATCATGGGGGCGATGGTCGCTAAGCGTTCAGGCGCCCGCAAGGTTGTCATCACCGACATCAACCCGGTGCGCCTGGCGCTCGCCGAAAAGGTCGGCATCGATTACGTGGTCGACGCGTCGAAGGAAAACCTGGCGGATGTGATGAAGCGCATCGGCATGACCGAAGGCTTCGATGTCGGGCTCGAAATGTCCGGTGCCGCGCCGGCCTTCCGCGACATGATCGACAAGATGAACAATGGCGGCAAGATCGCCATCCTCGGCATCGCGCCGACCGGCTTCGAGATCGACTGGAACAAGGTCATCTTCAAGATGCTGAACCTCAAGGGCATCTATGGCCGCGAGATGTTCGAGACCTGGTACAAGATGATCGCCTTCGTGCAGGGCGGGCTTGATCTCTCGCCGATCATCACCCACCGCATCGGCATCGACGATTTCCGCGACGGTTTCGAGGCTATGCGCTCGGGCAATTCCGGCAAGGTGGTGATGGACTGGTAGGCATTGAAATCGCTTGCTGCTGCGTCATCTTCTCGGTGAAATGAAATCGGGAGAGTTTTCATGTCCTATTCGGGAAGCTGCCATTGTGGCGCGATCACCTTTGAGGTCGATGGCGAGATCACGCAGGCGATGGAGTGCAATTGCTCGATGTGCCGACGGCGTGGCAGCTTGCTTGCTTTCCTGCCGCGCGAGAAGCTGGTGCTTCGAACGCCGGAATCGGCGGTGTCGACCTATATGTTCAACAATCACATCATTCAGCATCACTTCTGCGCCATTTGTGGAATTGCACCCTATTCTGAAGCGGAGCGAAAGGACGGTCCGATGGCCGCGGTCAACGTTCGCTGCCTTCCGGATGTCGATCTTGAAACCCTGACGATCACCAAATTTGACGGCAAGCATTCGTGAAGTCCGCAATACGAAAGCTGGCTGGTTACTTGTTCAATCCAGCCGGCTATCTCTTTGCGGAGAATCTCCGGCCCTTGTCTTTTTAGGAACAGCTCCTACATTTCCGGCATGGAGCTGAATCTTTGAAGCGTTGAGCTTGATTCAGCCTTTTTTGCCGATTTGAACGGTTTTTCGCCGGAAATGCTTGACGGGACCGAAAATTGTGGGAATCACCATTTCTAATACAGTGGGTGAAATGGGTGCGGCGGATAGATTCATCATGCAAGTGATGTCAAAACGGCGCTGCTGTCGCAGTTGGCCGGTTTAATCGCGGTGACAATCGTGGTTAATCAGGAATTAAAGATCATCCCGTTACGTCAGGGGTAATGATTCGAGGTGGGAGCGATTGACGCACCCGAGCCTCGAAAAAGTTTTGCACCGCGCACGCGTTGAGTGCTGTCCAAGGAAAGCGACGATATAAATGGCAACCAAAGTCAAAGAGAACGAAGAAGCAGAAGCCGAACGCGAAGGCGCACCCGACGGCCCGCTTCTCGATCTCTCGGATGACGCGGTCAAGAAGATGATCAAGGCCGCCAAGAAGCGCGGCTATGTGACCATGGACGAGCTGAACGAGGTTTTGCCGTCTGACCAGGTCGACCCGGACCGGATCGAAGACATCATGGCCATGCTCAGTGAAATGGGCATCAATGTCGTCGAGGACGAGGAAGCTGACGAGGGAACGGCCGCCGCCGAGGAAGAGGATGGCGATTCCGACGGTGAGAGCGAAGGCGGCGAACTGGCCCCTTCGAGCGGCACTGCCCTTGCGACCGCCAAGAAGAAAGAGCCGACCGACCGTACCGACGATCCGGTGCGCATGTATCTGCGCGAAATGGGCTCGGTGGAGCTTCTGTCGCGCGAGGGCGAAATCGCCATTGCCAAGCGCATCGAGGCCGGCCGCGAAACCATGATCGCAGGGCTCTGTGAGAGCCCGTTGACGTTCCAGGCCATCATCATCTGGCGCGACGAACTCAACGAAGGCAACACGCTGCTGCGCGAGATCATCGATCTCGAAACCACCTATTCCGGTCCGGAAGCCAAGGCTGCGCCGCAGTTCCAAAGTCCTGAGAAGATCGAAGCCGACCGCAAGGCGGCCGAGGAAAAGGAAAAGAACCGCAGGCCGCGTGCCGGCGACGACGACGTGACCAATGTCGGCGGCGAAGGCCAGCCCATGGAGGAAGAGGAAGAGGACGACGACGAGTCCAACCTGTCGCTTGCCGCCATGGAAGCGGAACTGCGTCCGCAGGTCATGGAAACGCTCGACACCATCGCCGAGACCTACAAGAAGCTGCGCAAGCTGCAGGACCAGCAGGTCGAGGCCCGTCTGGCTGCCACCGGCACGCTGTCGCCGGCCCAGGAGCGCCGTTACAAGGAACTCAAGGACGAGCTGATCACGGCTGTGAAGTCGCTGTCGCTCAACCAGAACCGTGTCGACAGCCTCGTCGAGCAACTCTACGACATCAACAAGCGCCTCGTTCAGAACGAAGGCCGCCTGTTGCGCCTGGCTGAATCGTATGGCGTCAAGCGTGACTCGTTCCTGGAGCAGTATTCCGGCGCCGAGCTTGATCCGAACTGGATGAAGTCGATCGCCAATCTGGCCGCCAAGGGCTGGAAGGAATTCGCCAAGAACGAAAACACGATGATCCGCAACATCCGCGCCGAGATCCAGAATCTTGCCACGGAAACCGGCATCTCGATCTTCGAATTTCGCCGCATCGTCCATATGGTGCAGAAGGGCGAGCGCGAAGCCCGTATCGCCAAGAAGGAAATGGTCGAGGCGAACCTTCGTCTCGTCATCTCGATCGCCAAGAAATACACCAACCGCGGCCTGCAGTTCCTCGATCTGATCCAGGAAGGCAATATCGGCCTGATGAAGGCGGTCGACAAGTTCGAATACCGCCGCGGCTACAAGTTCTCGACCTATGCCACGTGGTGGATTCGTCAGGCGATCACTCGCTCGATCGCCGACCAGGCCCGCACGATCCGTATTCCCGTGCACATGATCGAGACGATCAACAAGATCGTCCGTACCTCGCGCCAGATGCTGCACGAGATCGGCCGCGAGCCGACGCCGGAAGAACTGGCCGAAAAGCTCGCGATGCCGCTCGAAAAGGTCCGCAAGGTCCTGAAGATCGCCAAGGAGCCGATCTCGCTCGAAACCCCGGTCGGCGACGAAGAAGACAGCCACCTCGGCGATTTCATCGAGGACAAGAACGCACTCCTGCCTATCGATGCTGCCATCCAGGCGAACCTGCGCGAAACGACGACCCGCGTTCTCGCCTCGCTAACGCCGCGCGAAGAACGCGTCCTGCGCATGCGCTTCGGCATCGGCATGAACACCGACCACACGCTCGAGGAAGTCGGCCAGCAGTTCTCGGTCACCCGCGAACGTATCCGCCAGATCGAAGCCAAGGCGCTCAGGAAGCTCAAGCACCCGAGCCGGTCGCGCAAGCTGCGGAGCTTCCTGGATAGCTAGGAACTATGCAAGCTGCGCTCGTTCCTCGATAGCTACGTGACGGCACATTTCGATTGAACAATTGGAACCCGGTCAGTGAAAACTGGCCGGGTTTTTCGTTGGGCGGCCAGCGGCTATATCGTGCTCCTCATCCGTCTAAGTCCGGCAGTTGTCGCGTCGCGCGGCGAGAGGTGGTCGCGCCTTAGAGAAGGCCTCTGTCGCTCCTCCTGATACCTGTTATGTCCATTGCTGGCCTCAACCTTGGCTTGTTCGCCTGAGCCGACAGGATTATACTTTAGTGCTCGCTAAAACCTCTGAGCTTTAATCGTACGCGTTCTGTTGATTGAAATCGGCCGTCCGCTTTGTCGGATGGTTTGTCCGATGGAGCGGAGGCGGAGGCATCAATCGCGGTGCCATCTTCAAGGTCGTGCCGCATGGGAGGTGTGCTATGACCATGTATATCGTGCTGATCAACTGGACGGAGCAGGGCGTCAAGAATGTACGCGAGTCACCCAAGCGTCTCGACGCGGCGAAGAAACTGCTGAAGGATATGGGCGGCTCGTTCAAGGACTTCTACCTGACCATGGGCGACCATGACATGGTGGCGGTGTGCGAGGCGCCGGACGACGCGGTGATGGCGCGGTTTGCCCTTTCTCTCGGCATGGGCGGCAATGTGCGCACCCGCACATTGAAGGCATTCCCCGAGGCCGCCTACCGCGAGCTTATCAGTTCGCTGGGATAGGGATATCGCGGCGAACCCCCAAGATCAATTGTGGCGATAGCGCATTCCTTTGCGCGGGGATTCCATGCCCAAAAACCGTGATTCTGGGTGGCCAATTGGGCATGGGGCGGACGTGTTGGCAAAATTTAGCTTCCCGGGGGGCACTGCCTTGGCGGAGCTTAAAGCCGGTAAAGCTTGTTGGATGAACAACTCGTGCCCTTGGTTAAGTATCAAGGGAACTCCATATGAGGCACGTCGTATCATCTAACATGTTTGGAACGTCCCATGCCTGAACGATCGATTAAAATTCCCGGTCCCGATCATCCGATCACCGTGACGCCCAATCCCGGCCGGGTTGTCGTCAGGTTGGGGGAAAAGACCGTTGCCGATAGCCGCAACGCGCTGACTTTGCGCGAGGCCGGCTATCCGCCGGTGCAGTATATTCCGCGTTCCGATGTCGACATGGCGCTGCTGTCGGGGACGGATCACGCCACCTATTGTCCCTACAAGGGTGACGCGTCCTATTTCAGTGTGCCCTTCGGCGGCGAACGATTGACCAATGCCATCTGGTCCTACGAGACACCCTATGATGCCGTCGCCGTGATCAAGGACCATCTGGCTTTCTATCCGGATCGCTTCGAGATCACGCAGGCTTGAGGCGGGCCGCACGGCGCTAGGAACGGCGTTGTGCGCATGCTAGGACAACGACCGTCAATCGGCTCGCGAGGCCGGTTTCCCTTTTCCATGTCCGCCGGTCACGATCCGGTCAGTATCCGGCTCTATCCACCATCTCATGCAGCAAAATTCGGAAAAACGGCGGAGTACATTCGGGACGGGACTGTTCGCGTCCGCGGCGTTGCACGCCGTTGCTGCCGCATTTCTGCTCTTCCATTTGCCGGTGACCCCGGCAGAGCCAGAGAAGGAGGAGGTGGTCAAGGTCGAGATCGTGCCGGAGCCCGAAAAGAAACCCGAGCCGGAGAAGAAGCCCGAGCCCGAGAAGAAGCCCGAGCCCGAGAAGAAGCCGGAACCTGAAAAGAAACCCGAGCCAGAAAAGAAACCGGAGCCGGAAAAGCAGCCGGAGCCAGAGCCACAGCAAAAGCCGCAGGAAGATGCCAAGCCGGTTGAAAAGCCGGTAGAGAAGACTGAGGAAAAACCTGCGGAAAAGGCGGCGCAACAGCCCGGTGGAAAGCCCGCAGAAGCCAAAAAAAGCGAGGCACAGAAGAGCGAAGCTGAGAAGGCCGAAGTGCCGCCGCTCCAGCCGCAAGCCTTCGAGTCCGCTTCCAGGGACGGCGGCAAGGAGGCCGGTGGGGACCGACCGTCGGAACCGGAGAAACAGCCGGAGGCCGAGCCGCGTGCCGAGCGCGCCATTCCACCGGCGGGACAGCAGACGCCGGAAAAGACCGAACCGCAGTTGCGCAAGGCGGAAGACAAGCCCACCGAGACGCCGACGCTTGCCAAGCCGCCCGAACTCAACCTTCCCGAGATGGCAAACACGAGCCCGGTACTCAACGAAGGCGAGGCGCTGATCGAGACGGTGCCGATCCCGCAGGCGAAGCCGCAGGACCGGCCGGTGGACGCGGCCAATTCGCAGGTTGCATCCGCAGACGGGGTTTTGGCAGAGGCGAGGCCGCAGCGGCCGCCGTCTGAGTTGAAGCAGGCGAAGGAGCTTTATTCCGCCAACGCGCTCTCCGACCCGCGCGTCCGCCAGGCACTCGGCAAGCTGCCAAAAGAGCGGCGGGTTGTGCAGATATGCATGGTCGAAACACTTGAGCAGATTCGTCGTGCGCGTCCGGACACGTTACCAGAAGGGCTCTTCTTCGATCCACCGAAGGGAACGCCGCTTTCGGGTCCGGTTCTGAACGGGGAGGGCAGCGCCTATCGCAGCGGCCGGGCCTGGTATGATGTCGACTTCCACTGCACGGTGAACGAGAAAGCTGACGCCATCACCGCCTTCAGCTTTTCGATCGGCGGCGCTGTTCCCAAGGGGCAGTGGAAGGCGCGGCGGCTCCCCGTGAATTGAGCCGCCTGCCGTTTTCCTATTTGTAAAACCCCTCGCGCAGATTGAGGCCATGCTCAAGCCAGACCTTCATGGCGCAGAGTGCGCCGGTCCAGCCCTCGCAATTGCCATAGGAGCCTTTCAGGCCGCCGGGCGTTTCGGGCCAGCCTTCCTCGATGATCGCCACCAGCGTGCGCCCGTCATCGAGCGGTTCGAAGGTCATGGTCACGGTCGTATCGTAGTCGACCGGTTCCGGACTGCCCTCGTTTGCCGCCCATTGGAAAACGATCTTCCTGTCCTTGACCACATCGACCACTTTGACCGGAAAGGCGCCGGGGAAATCGTGAAAGTCCCAGGTGACGGTGGCGCCGGTCTCGATCCGGCCCTTGGCGCCGCCGGTGGTGAAGTAGCGTGACAATTGCGCCGGGTTGACCACCGCCTCGAAAACCTCCGAGACCGGCTTGGCGATCCGGCCGGCGACCCTGAACTTCAGTTCCATGATCTCTCCTCCTGTTTTCTGCTTGTTCTGGTCTCCATTATGTTATAAAAACATAACATGTCAACCGATGATAAGAACGACAGAATCTTCAAGGCCTTGGCCGCCTCCAGCCGACGCGCCATGCTCGATATTCTGAAGGATCAGCCGCAGACGACCGGAGAGTTGTGCGCGCGATTTCCAGCACTCGACCGCTGCACGGTGATGCAGCATCTGAAGGTTCTGGAGGCGGCCGACCTCGTCATCGTCCGCCGCGAGGGGCGCGAGCGCTGGAACTATCTCAATCCGCTGCCGATCAAGCAGATCCACGACCGCTGGATCGGCGCCTACGCCGCCCAGGCTGTCGACCTGCTCGGGCGGCTGAAGGATGATCTCGAAGGGGAGGGCGCTTAGCCGGCCGCCGCCTTCTCCAGCCCGGCCACGTCGAGCTTGATCATCTTCATCATTGCGTCCATGGCCCGTCCGGCTTTGGCCCCGTCGGGATCGTTCAGGAGCCGCATCAGCGCATCGGGAATGATCTGCCAGGAGACGCCGAAACGGTCGGTCAGCCAGCCGCATTGCTGCGCATGGCCGCCCTCCAGCAGGCTGTCCCAGTAGTGATCGACCTCCGCCTGATCGACGCATTTGACGAAGAAGGAGATGGCCGGCGTGAAATGATAGTGCGGGCCTCCATTCAGGCCCATGAATTCCTGGTCTTCCAGCTCGAAGGCGGCGGTAAAGGTTTTCCCGTCCGGGCCGCGCTTGTGATAGGTCACCTTGGCGTTTTTGAAAATCGATGTGTAGAATTCCAGCGCCTCGTCGAGCCGGTCGTCGAACCAGAGAAACGGCGTGATCTTCTGCATGCTCTTCTCCTCCTTTTGTGAACATTGCGTTGCATGACGAGCGGGCTGCCGGAATTTCGACAGGCGCGACATAATTTTTGCCCGCTCCCGCCACCGTTCTCTCCAGTCAACGCCCATTCCCTGAAAGAAGCCAGCCGAAAAAATCGCCCTGTTCTCCCTTGTTTAATCGAAAAACATATCTTAAGATATATCCAATGTTATATTTTAAGAAAGGAAATCCCATGCGCGGACGTCACGGCGGACATCATGGACACCCCAATCACGACGGCTCCTGCCGGGATCGCCAGGCCCACGGACGCCACGGCCCTGCACGTTTCGAAGGCGGCTTTGCTTCTCCGGGCGGTTTTCGCGCCGGGCGCAAGCTCTCGTCGGCGGATCTGCAATTGCTGATCCTGGCGCTTCTTGCCCGCCAGCCAGCCCATGGCTACGAACTCATTCGTACCATCGAGGAGCTGTCCGGCGGCTTCTATGTGCCGAGCCCCGGCATGATCTATCCGGCGCTCACCTATCTCGATGAAATAGGCCATGCCACGGCGGAAGCCGACGGCAACAAGAAGCTCTTCAGCATCACCGACGCCGGCCGCGCTGCACTTGAAGCCGACCGGGCAGGGGCCGACCGCATCATCGAAGGACTTGGCCGCATCGGTTCCAAGATGGACGCCGTGCGCGATGTCATCGAAGGGCGAGGGGCAGCGCCGGGCGAAGACCCGGAAGCTCATGGGCACCACGCGCTGGAGATTGCCCGCCAGGCCATCAAGGCGTCACTCTTCCATAAGCGGGGCTGTTCGCCGCAAGAGGCGGCACGGCTCGCGGACATCCTCCGCCGCGCCGTCGAAGAGATCAATCGCGGCTAGAGCCGCCCGCAATTACAAGGACTTCCCATGACCGAAAGACACGCCGTCGCGCGCGTCCGCCACGAACTGCGCCGCCGTCTCCTGACCGTGAAGGCAACCGAGCAGCTGACCCCGCAGATGGTTCGCGTTACCCTCACCGGCGACGAGCTCGCCGGCTTCGTTAGCGCCGGCTATGACGACCACGTCAAGCTGTGCCTGCCCTTGTCCGGGCAGGATGTGCCCGTCTGGCCGGCAGGCCCCGATGCGCCCGCTCTGCCTGAAGGCACCGTCGCCTCGCCGATGCGTGATTTCACCCCGCGCCGCCATGATGCTGCCCGTGGCGAGCTCATCATCGACTTCGCCATCCACGAAGCCGGTCCCGCCACCGAGTGGGCATCCGCCGCCAGACCCGGCACGAAACTCGGCGTCGGCGGCCCGCGCGGCTCCTTTGTCGTCACCGACGATTTCGACTGGTATCTCCTGATCGGCGACGAAACAGCACTTCCGGCCATCGGCCGCAGGCTCGAGGAACTGCGCGCGAACGTCCCGGCGATCGTCATCGCCGCCGTCGCAGGCCCTGGGGAGGAACAGGCCTTCGAAACCGAAACCACCCTCGAAACCCGCTGGATCCACCGCCCGCTGTCAAGCGCCAGCGACCCCGCTCCCTTGCTCGCCGCCGTCGCGGCTCTGCCTTTGCCTGAAGGCGACGGCTACATCTGGATCGCCGGCGAAAACGATACGGTCAAGCTCCTGCGCAAATACCTTGTCGAAGAACGCGGTCACAACCGGTCATGGATCAAGGCGGCAGGCTATTGGCGTAAGGGCAGCGCCGGGTTTCACGAGAACCACAACGAAGGGTGAGGGGCGGAATCGAGGAATGAACCGATCGCGCAGGCCGCCAGTGCCTGCGCGACTGAAGAGAGATCAGCAGATCTCTACCTTGTTCAGACTAGTTCCTACTGCCCTCCTGCAGTTTCGCCAGGACCTCGTCGAGCGAGAAGCTGCCGGGCTTTTGCCGTGGCGGGAAATCGACATAGGTTTGCAGGTGCTGGCCCACAAAGGCCTGCGCTGGCACCAGCAAGTATGTTCGGTCGACGCGCCACTTGTCGTATTCACCAGAGTCGAAGTTCGCGACTTCGAAGGGATCGGCGCGCAGGTCGAATATCTTCGGCAAGCGCAACGTCACCAGCGGGTCCTGCCAAACGTCAAGACCCACTGCCCGCTGTTCCATGAACAGTATTTTCCAGCGTTCATAACGCAGGGCGGCAAGGCTACCGTCGTCGGTCCAGTAGAAAAATTCCTTGCGCTTGCTCGGCTCGCTACCGGCCAGAAGGTCGTGCTGGTCATAGCCGTCGAGGTGGACTTTGAAGGTCTTGCCCGCCGCTTCGTACCCTGTCAGAAGCTTGTCCTTGACCGCCGGCTCGCCAGCGGCAGCCACGAGTGTCGGAACCCAATCCTCGTGCGACACGATGTCATTGATCTCTGTGCCGGGTTTGACGACACCCGGCCAACGGATCATGCCGGGAACGCGATAACCGCCTTCCCAACTGGTATTCTTCTCGCCATGGAATGGTGTGGTGCCACCATCGGGCCAGGAAAAGACCTCCGCGCCATTGTCGGTGGTCCACAGCACGATAGTGTTGTCGGCAATCCCGAGATCGTCGAGTTGTTGGAGGAGCTGGCCGACCATTCCATCCATCTCCACCATGCCGTCGGCTTCCACGCCCAGGCCGGTCTTGCCCTGCGATTCGGGCTTGAGGTGGGTGTGAATGTGCATGCGGGTCGAGTTGAACCAGCAGAAGAAGGGTTTGTCCGCTTGATGCTGTCGGTTGATGAAATCCTTGGCCGCTCCCAAGAATTCCTCGTCGACGGTCTCCATCCGCTTCGTGGTGAGCGGGCCGGTGTCTTCGATCTTCTGCTTGCCTATCCGGCCAAAGCGGGGATCCTCGGTTGGATCGTCAGCCTCGGTTGCGAGACAACGCAAGACTCCGCGCGGGCCGAACTTGGCCCGGAATTCGGGATTCTTCGGATAATCGACGTTCTCCGGTTCTTCCTCGGCATTGAGGTGGTAGAGGTTGCCGAAAAACTCGTCGAAGCCGTGAACGGTGGGTAAGTGTTCGTTGCGGTCGCCAAGGTGGTTCTTCCCGAACTGGCCAGTCGCGTAGCCTTGGGGTTTGAGCAGTTCGGCAAGCGTCGGGTCTTTCTCGGACAGTCCCTCCTTTGCACCCGGCAGGCCGACCTTCAGCAGGCCGGTGCGGAAGCAACTCTGCCCGGTGATAAAGGCGGCACGCCCGGCAGTGCAGGACTGCTGGGCGTAGAGATCGGTGAAAATCGCACCTTCTTTAGCGATGCGGTCAATGTTCGCGGTGCGGTAGCCCATCTGGCCGCGATTGTACGCACTGGTGTTCCAGTAACCGATATCGTCGCCGAAAATGACAAGGATATTGGGTTTACCAGCAGGCGTGGCTTCGGTTTGTGCATGCGCTGATTTCGGCGCACTCAAGCTCCCCAGCGCCGTTGCGAGTGCAAGGGTGGTGGTTCCGAGCAATACGCTGCGGCGATTGAGGCGAGGTCCTGCAGAATAGTGACGGGTGGGCCGTAATTCTTTGTCAGACATAAGATGCTCCTCCCTAGAGATCGATCGGAATGCACGTTTTCGGCAGCGAGGGGTTCCGGTTCGTCACCTGGCATCGTTTGAAAACATCTATTTTGGAACTTGCTGTGTCGCCGAGAAAATATCAGGCATACGCCGTTACTTTTCGGCGAAAACACTATGACAGTATGTGCAATGGACCATTTGCAATGTCCGGTACCCCGGAATCTATTTGAGCGCCGCTAACTATAAAAATGCAAGTACGTTACAGTAACAAACGCGGAAGTCTGTTTGCCCGTGGCAAGTACGAAAGGCCGCCTCGAACCAATCTACGACACCGAGTGAGGCGTTGGCACCGCCGGAAATTTGGCCAACGAGCGTTTCCCACCATGTACGGGGCCGGTGATGCCATTCGCAGGCGGCAGTAATATCATCGCGACGCTTGTTGTGATGATAATAACCACCGATTTACTCCGGAAGGCCAGCCAGTCGCAGTTCTTCTACGTATTTGGCAAGGTGTGCCTTGTCACGATACGGAGCGCGAGAACTGTATCGCTCAATTGAGAAATCTCGTCCCCGAAAATCCCCGCCATCTGCACCTGTGCCATCATTGCCTCGTCCCGCCACGGATACACCGGTTTACGTTGCCGGCGAGGTGGGACCGGTGCCCGGAGGGTTTGGCGGAACGCGCGCGAAATCCCCGGGGCTGCGTGAAAGGCGGTTCTCCTCCGGTTCTGGAAATGAACCGGGCGTGCCGGGCCATCACGCCGTCTTTGACGGTCCAGGATGTGCTCCGCCGTATTGAAAAGCCCAGCGGATAAGCGGCCGGGCCGTGGCATTGGAGGCTTCTGCCTGAAAAGGCAGAAGCGCAGAAGAACCTGAGAAGCGCGGCAAAAGACACCGAAGCGGGGCACATTGCGTGTCACCTATTCTATCTTACCTGAGGCACCCGATGTGCCCCGGCCGATACCGCCGTCCCCCTGGCCGGCGAAACTTGCAGATGGTTCAAGCCACGGGCGAAAAAGCCGCCGCGTGAAGGAGAAGGTGTGTGCGGATGGAAGAGCCGGTTTTGAAGTCCCCCTTTGCCGAACTGCCGATGCCGTTCGAGCTGTTCGTCGGTCTGTCGCGGGCGGCCGCAAGCCGCATGGAGATCCACCGCTTTTGCCGTGTGCGCCGCTGCGCCCGCGCGGAGTTCTGCGAGGGCAGGCTGAAGCATCGCGAAATTCCTTCCGAACTCTCCGGCGAGCCGGGTTTCACCGTCTGGCTGCCGGCCTGTATTGCCGGTGCCGATGAAGACTGGCTCGATGCCTTCATCACCTATTGGTATGTTTGCCGGGATGATTATTTCGATCGCCCGATCTATCCGCCACAGGCTGCCCCTGAAGAACCGCCGCTCTGCGAGGAATGGCCGGCTGCCGATAGTTGCCTGCCGGAAACGCTTTGGACCGACGGCAGACGTTGACGATCCGGCTTGCTGCCCCATGTCTTTCCCCGTGTTCACTGTGGAGGAGACACGCAATGCCCTATGTCGATGGATTTATCGTCGCCGTTCCAAAGGATAATATCGAAGCCTACAAGGTCATGGCAAACACCGCAGGCAGTGTCTGGAAGGAATATGGTGCGCTCTCCTATGTCGAGTGCATCGGCGACGATGTGCCTTATGGCGAGCTCACTTCCTTTCCCCGCGCCGTCCAGGCAAAGGACGACGAAGTGGTGATCTTTGCCTGGATCACCTATCCCTCGCGCGAGGAGCGGGATGCGATCAATGCCAAGGTCATGGCCGATCCGCGGCTTGCGAGCGACAAATGGACCATGCCTTTCGACGGCAAGCGCATGATCTATGGTGGCTTCAAGAGTTTTCTGGAGTTATGACGGCCGCCTGAGCAACAGCATCAGGCCCGCCTGCCTGTCAGCGCAGGCGGGCCGCAAAAAAGGACGCCATGCCCCAGACCATTATCAGCCTCTCCACCCGCGGCGCCGGTCTCTACGAATTCACGGACGAGGCTCAAGCCTTCGTCCGCAAATCCGGGCAGGCGGAGGGGCTTTTGACCGTCTTCGTTCGCCACACCTCCTGCTCCCTCACGATCCAGGAAAATGCCGATCCCGATGTGAAGCGCGATCTTGTCCAGTTCTTCAAGCGGCTGGTGCCGTCCTCCGACGATCCCTCGATGCGCTGGATCGTCCACACGGCGGAGGGGCCGGACGATATGCCCGCCCATATCAAGGCGGCGCTTACTCTGACGTCGATTGGCATTCCCGTTGCTGGCGGCCGGTTGCTGCTCGGCACGTGGCAGGGGCTCTATCTGTTCGAGCACCGCGATTTGCCGCATCGGCGCGAGATCGTCCTGCATCTGGGAGGATGAACACGGCTTTGCACTGGACAGGATCGTGCTGCCCGGTGCAATCTTGGCTTACGATCCGCTTCGCTTTCCATTCAGGAACAAAATCAGGGCTTTGGCGTTATACCCGCCGGCAGCGCATGGGCGCCCGGCCCGATTGTCAGGGGGAAGATCATTGACCGACGCGCAGACCATTGCCAGCCGCTTCATGCAAGCCCTGAACGAGCGGGATTTCGAGACGATCGGGACCTTTTTGGATGAAGACGTGGCGCTCGATTCGTTGATCGGTCAGCGCACCATCGGTGCCGGCCCCTTGCGCATGGGCGTGATGAGTTATTTCCGTCATTTCGATGAGAGCTTCAGCGACATGGTGCTGATGCACGATGCCTTCGGCCAGCGGGTCGCCGTCGATGCGACAGCGCGCGGCGTTTACCGCGAAACCATGCCGGGCTTTCCGCAAGCCAGCGGCCAGTCCTATTCGATCCCGAGCGTCTTCGTCTTCGAGTTCGAAAACGGCGCCGTCACCCGCCTCAGCCATTATCGCAACATCCGCGTCTTCGAAAAGATGCTGGCCCGCTGAGCCGATCTGGCCTTCCCGTTCCCATGTCGCATGACCAACTGTTCGCCTGAACCGCGGATGAACGGTGGATTCCGTTTCCGTTCAGCCGCGCCGCCATACCTTGATCTCAACGCCTGCGAGAAAAGAGACGGGCTGTGTTTTCAGAGTTTTGGACCCACAAGGAGAAACAGTCATGAAACAGATTTTTGCAAAACTGGTGCTTGCCGGCTTCATCGGCCTGACGGGCCTTAGCGCCACGGTCACGCCGGCCGCCGCCGATACGCTGACCTTCGGTATTCATTCCGGCGGTGTCGTCGACGTGCAGTATCGTGACCGCGACCGCTACGGCGACGAGCGCGACTGGGATCGCGACCGCCGCCACCGTCCGCGCTGGGGCCATGGCTGGGACCAGGGCCAGGGCTGGGGCCATGAGCGCCGCGGTCGTTGCAACCCCTGGCTTGCGGCCGACAAGGCACGCGCTCACGGAATGCGTCATGCCCGCGTCGTCGACGTATCGCCGCGCCGTGTCGTCGTCGAAGGCCGCCGCTGGGGCGAATATCGCCGCGTCGTCTTCGCCAATGCGCGTGGCTGCCCGTTCATCGGCGGCTGACCGGTTCGGCCCCCTTATTCTTTCCGCCTTGTCTCCCCCGGCCGGCGGAAAGTCTTAGCCCCTCGCGGTTCGCCGCGGGGGGCGTTTTTTTGTTTGCCGCTCAGTGCGCAGCGCTTGTTGGAAAAACAAAACCCCGCCGAAGCGGGGTCCGTTTTTCCACGGTCTTCTGCGATACGCTATTATTGCTTGATCGCGAAGGTGACGTTGACCGTGACGTTGTAGCTGTTTTCTCCCGTTGCGATCGGCACGGCATCGGCGGCATATTCCTTTGCCATGGTACGCATCATCGGCATCGGTTCGGGCCGGGATGAGTTCTCTGAAATCTCGACGATGCGGCCGAGGGAAACACCGGCTGCTTCCGAAAGCACCTTGGCCTTGGCAACAGCGTCCGTCACCGCCGCCTTGCGGGCTTCGGTGATCGTTGCTTCGGGCTTGTCGTTGGAAAACTGGATCGAGCCGCCCTGGTTGACGCCGAGCGTCACCGACTGGTCGATGATCTCGCCGAGCTTGGCAAGGTCGCGCACCTTGATGGTCAGCGAATTGGCCACCTGATAACCGGTCAGAACCGGCTGGCGATTGCCGCCGTCGCTGTTGTCCGGATACTGGTACTGCGGATTGACTGCAAAACCGGAGGTCTGCAAGTCACGGTCGGCGATGCCGCCGCTCTTCAGTGCGTTGAGGACGTCTGCCATCGCCTTGTTGTTGGCATCGAGCGCTTCCTTGGCGGTCTTTGCATCCTTGACGACGCTGAACGACAGGATCGCCATGTCCGGTGCCACGCTCGAATGGCCTTCGCCGGAGACGGTGATCACGGCTTCACGCGGCGCATTCTCCTGCGCAAGGGCAGATGCGCTGGCGATACCCGCAAAAGCAGCCGCCAGGACGACGGTCTTGAGGCGGCGAGGGAAGTAGGTGGGTGTCATGGATGGGTTCTCTCCGGTTGTGTTTCGTCCCTGTACCCTTCTTGATGATTGATTGTGTAGGGATTGCGGCAACGTCTTGTGGGAAAACCAGTTTTCCGCTAGAGCCAGTCCCATCCGCGGTCTGCCATTGGCCCGCGGTCAACCGGACGTATCCGGCAGGGCCTGTAGCTCAATGGTTAGAGCCGGCGGCTCATAACCGCTTGGTTGGGGGTTCGAGTCCCTCCGGGCCCACCACTCCCCATCGTCCAGTGAAGTCCAGCTTGGGCGAGAGAATGCGAGATAATCGCGAAATTTCAATGGTTTTTGGCGAAATTTTTGTCCAAAGAGGTTCACCTGCGAACGGTGACATCCGACCTAATTGTTGGTAGCCTCGTTGGTGTTTATTCACTGCTTGGGGCAAAATACCAACAATGCCGCTGACCGATGTCTTCTGCCGAAATGTCAAATCAACCGAGAAACCTCAGAAAATCAGCGATGGCGGCGGTCTTTTCCTGCTTGTCGAGCCTCGCGGCAGCAAGCTTTGGAGGCTGGCCTATCGCTTCAACGGAAAGCAGAAAACGCTTTCTCTCGGCATTTACCCGGCTGTCGGTCTGAAGGATGCGCGTGATCACCGTGACCGCGCGAAGGAGCTGCTGGCGCGCGGCATCGACCCCGGCGAGCACAAGAAACAGGAAAAGCGGAAGAAGCGGCTTGAGGCCGGCAATACGTTCGAAACTGTCGCACGGGAATGGTTCGATGCCCAGAAAGCCGGATGGACAGAAGGGTATGCCGACAGAATTCTTCGGAGGCTGGAAGCCGACGTCTTCAAGGTCATCGGCCGCAGGCCCATCAACGAAATCGAACCGCCGGAGTTGTTGGACGCGATTCGCCAGATCGAAAAGCGCGGCGCTGTCGTTCTCGCAAGGCGCCTCATGCAGGTTTCCGGGCAGGTCTTTCGGTATGCAATTGCTAGCGGGCTTGCGACCCGCGATCCGTCTCAGGATATTCGCGGCGCATTGCGGTCCGCCGGCCCGAAGAAACACCGTACTGCGCTTAAGGAAGCCGACCTTCCCGAGTTCCTGTCGATGTTGGAAGCCTACCAAGGGGACCGCAAGACCATCCTAGCCCTCAAGCTCGTGCTGCATACCTTCCTGCGCACCTCGGAAGTTCGCTTTGGGTTATGGTCGGAATTCGAGGCTCTCGGTGGCGAGCGGGCGCTTTGGCGCATTCCAGCCGAGAGGATGAAGGCTCGATCCGAACACTTGGTCCCGATCACGCTGCAGGTCGAGCAGATATTGGGCGAGCTGAAGCGGCTTTCCGGTGACAGCCCCTACATTCTGCCGGCCAAGACGCTCAACGGCGTCATTTCCCAAAACACCCTGATCTACGCGATCTACAAAATGGGCTATCATTCGAAGGCCACCGTTCACGGCTTGCGCGGAACCGCGAGCACCATCTTGAACGAGCATGGTTTCAATCGCGACTGGATCGAACGCCAGCTGGCTCATGCGGAGCGTGACGGTGTGCGCGCCGCTTATAATTCTGCAGAATGGTTGCCTGATAGGCGGAAGATGCTGATCTGGTGGTCAAGCTATCTAGATAACGTTCATCATTCTGCGAAGTGATTGCACCCGCAAGTGGCGCTTAGTTTTCTTGCGATTAGACGGAAGCACGATTTCCAATTCTTATGGGACGCGCGTCAAGGACACTATCGAAAACCAGATCGAACCAGCCTATCGTCTCGCTAGCATTGGATAGAGCCTGAGGGGAAGTGGCTGAATGGACGGCTTATACGACATCCTTGAATCGGAAGAGCTTAAAACCGTTGTTGCCGGGATTGAAGCTCTGCATCGGAAGTACGCTGCTCAACAGCAGTCAGCGAGTGCACTCAGCGTTCAAGCCCTTACATCTGACGGAGAGTTCCGTGCCCGAGAAGTATTGCAAGCGTTGACTAGCGAGAATCTTGGATATCCCGGCCAAAAGGAGGTGTTGGCAGCCGGGTTTTCCGGGTGGTTATTATTTCCAAAGGATAAAGAAGCGGCCGAGGTTTTGGTTCGGTACGCAATGATGGCTCACATTGATGCGGCAGAAGCGGCTGTCGGCTACCCTAAGGAGCCGTGGTCTTTGCCTCGCGATTTGGTCGCAAGATATCTGTTTACCGGGATACCGTTCATTGCCGAAGTCGTCAGCAACTTCAACGGATATAAGGTTTTCACCGAGTCCATGGGATTAGATGTTCTAGAAGAGGTTGTGCAACGAGAGTCTAAGATCATCTATACCGTTGTCCGAGCACTGATCTATCTTCATCATGGCGCTGATTTGTATAGGGCTGACACATCTCGCCGCTACAAGCCAAGCGTAAATCGAGCTGTTTTGGTTTTCCGTGAATTGGACGAGAGGCGTTCTGGCAACGGTAACATACAAGATTCCCACGATTACGTAGGGCGTTCTCTTCTGCATCAGCGATGGAGCGGAGGGAAGAGCACGTTGGCATTGTTGTATTCGGCGGATCGGATCAGGGTTGGCCGAGCCACTTTGCTTGAGGTGATGCTGAGCGGAATCTTTTCCCACAAAAAGCATGGTCATTTGATCCCTCGATGGCTGCAGATGGCGCAATACGTTTGCGAGCACATATTCGGTGTCATGGAGGACCCCGCCTTGGTGGAAACCACGCAATCGCTGATAGGGGAACAGAAGCCACTGAAGTTTGCAGCTTCGAAATTATCGGATCTGGAAAACAATGTAGTTAGGAAGAAATTTAGTAGGTATTTTCAATCTGATAAGTGAACTACTTGTCCATAAAAACAACAGTTGTCTTTGGACAGGCGGTTTATTTTAAACAAGCGCTGAGTTTGCTAACTTGTTGTCATCACCCCAACACAGGAGGTTTACGGTGACACATACGAGCAATAGCAGAGCAGCAGCGGTTTCGAGCAGTACCAGCCTTAAGTTCCCCACAACTGGTCTTGTTCGCTTGAAATCAATCATCGCCCCCGGAGGGCCGTTGCCGATTAGCAAGTCCAGCTGGTGGGCGGGTGTAAAAGACGGCAGATATCCGAAATCGCGGAAAATTTCCGCCCGAGTAACTGCATGGCGGGCTGAAGACATTTTGCAGCTTCTGGAAAAAATTGAGCAGGGAGAAGCATGACTATGGTTCGTCGCAACTCAAACAATGGGCTGAAAGCGGCGCAGATTAAGCGCCATCACGAAAACGATGTTGTCGACCTCATAAAGCCGGGTCGTGTGCTCGAAGTTCTCAAAAGCCTTCGCTCCGCCGAAAAAGAGGATGACGGCAAATACCACGCGGCTGTTCACCAGCGCATGTTAGAGAGTTACAAAATTGCTCTTATCGCTGCGGAAAGCCTCGATGTCTGGCAGGAAATCTGCGAGGCCGAAGAGTGGGGAAGTTTCAAACAACGGCCCAAACACGACGACCAAAGAGATGCGCTGCGTTACGTCGTTCGTCTGTATGTCGGCTTCGACGGTCCTGCGGATACAAAGCGAGCGAGCAAGTATTATACAGCTATGAATGGCTGGTTCGTTAAGAGAGCAGCGGCGGAAGAAGTTCAAAAGGTGCTGACCGGCCCCGGCGGTATAGAGGCCTTGACCGACGCCGGCAAAGAGGCTGCCGTCGCCGCTGGCTTCAAGGCGATCACTTTCGTCATGCCCAAACGGGATGCAGATCGTCTCCTCCGGATGACTTGTGGTCGGCGTTTCACATTGTACGGGACCGCGTCAGAAATCGACGCGGATACAATAACCACCGTTCGCCTTTTGCAGGCGCTACCATCGGCGGAAGACTTGAAGGGTAAGACTTCCGCCTGACACGCCACCTGCGCGGTGTGTGTAATACCGAAAAGTAGTGAGTGAATACAAACAACATCAGTGGGCATGGCGCTCACCGTGACCGGCGAAGCCATGCCCACCAATATGAGGCTTATGATGCGTAGTAGACGGATAGTTGACGAGCCAAGCTTCGAACAGGCGCACCTCGATTTCGATATTGGGTTGAGACGCTACACGACGACGCAACGTGGGCGTAAAGCGCTAGGCGCAACGGCAAAATTGAATATGAGGCAAGACGCTGCAATGTCGCTTAAAGCGACAAATGCTTGGGCGCGGATTGCGTATATGAAGAACGCTTTAGCGGCATTCGATCGCTATGTTGATAAGTTCGGCTCTATCGAACCGGCGTTCTTCGTCAGCATCGCTCCCTCGCATTTAGCGTTTAATTTTGATCAAGCACTGCCCGAGTGGCGGCGCGAGCGTTTTGAGATCGCCACCATGTTTGCCAAAGTGCATTCGTTCGGCGCCTTTGACATAGCGTATTACGGTAACGTCAACACGACAGACCGAATCGGGACGACGATGTTGTCTTTGCACGGGCATCATCTCGTATGGGGTATTGAGGAAGCGGAACTGCAAGAACTCAAGCGGAACTACAATACGCGGAGGAAGTCAGCACTTCCCCCCAACCTCGCTTTCGACTTCATTCCTGCCCGCTTAAAGGAACACATCATATATCTCTCGAAGGCGCCGATTAGAGAATACAGGAGGGATCGGCGATCAATCGAAGAAGTAGCGAGAAGTGTGGCCGGGGGAACCGGTCGCCGAGCGGGGCCGTGGAAACGGGACTTACGCCTCAAGGATGCCGCCAGAATGTGTAACTTGTTGGCGGATGTGACCATTCCTGAATGGGTCATCTGCTCAGGAGACGGAATCGCGTTAGCGCGAAGGGTTGAAGAACGGGCCGTCAGCTCCTTGGAACGAGATCAGAATGCACGCCTTACCCGCTTTCGCACGTTGCTTTCTACGTAGATCAAAAAAGGCGTTTCCTCCAATCCATTGACAAATATGAATAAATTCCTTATAGTGTCGCTTATCCAAAGTTGTTGAGCACCCTTTTTGCTGGGTGTGCGCAACATCGAATGCGCCGGGCACATCGAGTTCGGCGGCACCGCAACTTTTTCAAAGAGAGCGTCCTTCGGGGCGCTCTTTTTCGTTTCAGGAGCTTTCAATATGCATGCTGCTGCCTACCCTTCGCCATCGAACCCGGCCATTTCACTGCCCCGTCTTTCCATCCTCGGCCACCCGCCCGCAGGGCAGGTGCTGCCCCGGCCCGCCATTGCAAAGCTCAAACACGCGAAGGAGGCGCCTGTGGCCGCGCTGGTGCTGTTTGGCCTCGATGAGCGTGGTAAGGCTCACGGGGCATGGTTTCCACGGGAGAACGCCGAAGCTGGTATTGCCGCTGCCGGGGTCATGGGCATGTTCAGTCTGCCGGTGGAGGACGATGCGGTTCGGTCGCTGGCCGGGCAACTACCACAGGGCAAGATCTTCCCGAGCGGCAAAGCATTCGTGCCTTTCGTCAAGGCATCGCTCTATGATGCCCTGATGGCCCACCTGCCTGAGGAGGAGCGCGAGCGAGCACGGCAGCCTGCTCAGGCCAGCGGCGGGAAAGAGGCTTCCAGAACCGAAGCGGCGAGTTCAGGGGTAGGCGTAGCGACCGTGCCGCGCGACCGGCCTGAAGACTGGTCCAAGATCAAGGTCGGCAGTCTCGTACTCGCATCTGACGGCGCAGGTGACGGTTGGTACGAAGCGGATGTCGTCGAGGTCTTGTCAGAGGATAAGTTCAAGCTGCGCTGGTTCGAATGGCCCGATCTGCCCGACTTCGTGCGCCCGGTGACGGATATCGCCCTGCTGCATCCCCGGCACCAGTTCGCTTGAGGCCAACGGTCATGCGCTTTGCCGACATTATCACCGATGCGCTGGAGGCGGGGCGGGACAAGCTCAACCGGGCTGACACCCTGCGCCGCCTCAATGACGCCTTCCGCCGCACCTTTGCTGACGGTCATGTCGTCGCCACGCGCGGCGTCATGGTTCTCGACCCCGCCGACTGGCGCACCCTGTTTCAGGCGGTTCGAGATTTCGATAGCTTCGACCCCGAAAACGATCCCCATGGCGAGCACGACTTCGGCGCACTGGCCTTCAAAGACGTGCGGTATTTCTGGAAGATCGACTATTACGACCTCGACCTTCGCCATGCCTCGCCTGATGCCACGGACCCGGCTTTCACGATGCGCGTGATGACGATCATGCGGGCGGACGAATACTGATGCCGGCCCTCCCGTCGCCACCGTCGTCAACATGCAAGCCCGCCCCTCGGCGGGCTTCTTCAATTCTGGACTTTGGATCTCCTGCCAGCCTTCAGCGGCGCAGGCTCAGGCTCACTCGGATCGACATCCCGGAACAACGCGGAGACCCGAACATCCAACACGGTCGCAAAAGCCTCCAAGGTGGAGACGGTCACGTTTTCCGAGCCACGCTCGACCCGGCCGACATAGGCGCGGTCGATGCCAGACTCCAGCGCGAGCCTTTCCTGCGAAAGGCCCTTTGCCACTCGAAGGCGGCGGAGGTTCCAACCGATGGTGCTGCGCGTGTCCATTGTGAGGACATGAGCCACATCAGAGGCTTGACAATCGACGGACTGATAGTCTCCTATTATTCAACTTCGACACGAACAGAAAGCAGAACCAAATGAACGCCTACGTTGACGCTATGCGCCGCTATTTCGACTTCAAGGGACGGGCGAGCCGCACCGAGTTCTGGATGTTCACGCTCGTCCTCTTCGTGGGCGGGATCATCGCCCTGATCATCGACGCAGCGCTCGGCAACGGCCGGAGCGGGCCGCCCTTCGTCACCGCTATGTGGGTTATCCCTCACTACATCCCGGCGCTGGCCGCCGCTGTTCGCCGCTTGCACGACCTCGACCGCACGGGATGGTGGGTGCTGATCGGCGTGATCCCGCTCGGCGCATTGGTCCTGCTGGTATTCTACTGCCAGCCCTCGACACCGGGTGTGAACCGTTTCGGCGCGGGCACGGGTAATAACGACGCACAATCGCCCGTACAGGCTCGCCAGCAGGCGAATGCAGGGTAACCAGCACAAATACCTGACCAGCTTGAACGACTGGCAGCGCAGCGCCAGCGCCACCACCCCAACCTCATCGAAAGACCTCACATGAAAATCGCAATCGGTATCATTGGCCTTATGCTCGGCTTTCTCGTCCTGCTGCAGTCCTGCACGGTGGGCACGGCCTCTCACATGCTCGGCAATGAGGCGGGGAGCGATGCCGGAGCGCTTGGCATTCTGGCGGGCCTGCTGCTGTTCATCGGCGGCGCTTTCGCCTTCGGCTTGCCGATTGTTTCCATCGTCACCTTCACTCTCGCTGGGCTGCTGGCCTTTGCCGGGTCAGCCGAGTTCCCGGACTTGCAGGTCTGGGGTTTCGCCTCGCTTGGCATGGCCGCCATGACGTTCTTCGCTTGGCGCTCGGGCAAGAAGAAGGTCGCCGCTGGTGCTGGCACCTCGTCGAACTCGTAGTTTCCCCTAACCCGGAGCCACACCCATGCGTACTCTCTACAGTCTGTCTGTTTTCACGCTCGCCCTCCTGTCCGCTACAGCCAGCGCAGGTCAGTCTCTTCCGGCCATGGAAAGGATCGGGTTCGGGGTGGCTCTGGCCGAGACCACACGCGATGCCTGCTACTATGCGCCCGCTGTCCTCGTCACTTTGAACAAGTTGGCCGTTCGGTTCTCGGAGGTGACACCTGCTTTGTGGGAGCGGGTTATGGAGGTGAGCCGGAGGAACGCGGAGGCGATGGGCAACTTCGCTAGAGGTCTCGACCCGACAGTGGACGATTGCCAAGCCGCCGGCTTCGGGATCTCCGATGCGCTCGTCTATCACGTGATGATGCTCGGTCCTGACCCAGTCGTCCTTCAGGAGATGGAGCGGCTGGGCGCGCGAGGCGGACGTTTGGCCACCGAAGAAGAGCTGCAGGCGAACGAGATTCTTGAGGGAGATCTCTGACCTCGTTCGCGATCTTGAGACAGGAGGAAATATGCTCAAATTATTCGCCATCGGCTTCGCGGTCGCCATCACGCAGACGACATCGGCATCTGCCGCAATGCCGATGTTAACGCCCCGGCCTGACGACAACACCGTTCGCGCCTGCGCGGCATGGGCGCACGAGCAGGATGAGGAAGCTATCGATATGTGGGGTGTCCAGCAGGAAGGCGGCAGTTCCTACGAGCTGGGCCTTCATCGCCTGACGAGCGAGTGCTTGGGCGAGCCGACGTCGGATATTGTTGGCTTCGGGTCGAGTACCGGGTTTGACGACAGCTATTGCTCTAACCATGCCGACGCGCCGATCTGCATACAAAGGAAGTAACGGAAATAAAGGTTTCGGTTCTGCCGTAAGATGTGTCGCTGCTTCACTCCCAGACAGACAATAGGCACTAACCAAAATCAGCCTGCTCCAATCCAAAGATGCGGATGCCGAGGTGCCGTCACCGGCGTTCTATCCTTTCCGCCTTCGGCTGCTGCTGAACGTGGGTCAGGTTCTGATGCCGCGCTACTTGAGCACCCTGCAGGGCGCGAACGCTACGCCACAATGGTCCCCGGCACGCATACGCTGATTTTCTCGGACAGGGAGCCCTATATAGGAGAGGCTGACGGAACCGTCGCGATCATCTGCGAAGAGGAGTAGCGAAACGGCACGCCAGCTACACTTTAGCAAGATAGTCTCGAAATACGGTATTAAACGTCGTAAGCCATGATGCGCGATGGTAGCTTTGCGCCAATAGCGGTCAAACGCAGAGGCGCTGATGGGTGGTCCAGCAGTACAACTGGCGCAGTAATTCCGCGATCATTACGGATCAATATTTGGTTGCAATTTTATAATCACAACTTAATACAGAGGTTTTTAATATTGGGAGACAGCATGATTTCCTTGCTCCACACACTGTTGGAACTTGGCCACTCCACCTCGAAGAACTTGGAGTTCGCTCATTCGCCCGATGTAAAGGTCAGCTATGGAGAAGAGACGATTACTGAGATGAATTTGCTGGAGATCAGACGGCGCCATCCGCACAAAGTAACACTGCTGACATTTTCAAAATCGCAGGAAAGCAAGAACACTGGAGCCGACTGGGAGTGGCATATTATCGGAAGCGTCTACACCCTGAAGATGCGCGTGCAAGCCAAGAGAATTCATAAAGCCGGCGGAATTGGAAAGCTGCAGCAGATGGGCAAAGAAGCCGCCAAGCCGCAGATAGATTTGCTCATTGAAGATGCAAAAGCGAACAGTCTCTTTCCTGCATACTGCTTTTATTGCGCCGAGCCCCAGAGGTCTTACTGGGTGAAAGGAACCGTAGAAGGACAAGTGGAAGCGTTCGAAACCGGTTGTCTGATTGCGGACGCTGAAACTGTGAAATCAAAATCGCCAAAAAAACTTTATGAGATCGAAAACGATACCGTTCCGTGGCATTTTTTGTGTACGAGACACAAGTTCTCAGTGAGTCAGAGCCCCTACCTTCAACGATTTCAGGAAGACCTTCCGATTGAGCGATATATGGAAGAAGTCATCCCGTCCTATGAAGACCGCGCGACCGATGTTGGACTGCCTACGATCTTCCAACTGAACGATGGGCGCTCCAGGCTTGACGAGAGAAAAGGGATATCCCGTACGCCTGAGGCCGTTGGTAAAGAGATCATTCCAGAGGATTTTAAAAGGCGCGGAATAACCAGATTTTTAAAGATCGACATGCGGACACCCGATCTGTTTGCGATAAGAGGCTGACCATCTGACTTATCAGACCAGCCGCGATGCGACCTTCACATCGTCGGACATCTTGTATGCCCGAAAAGTTATGGAATGACTACTTTGGGCCGACTGCAGTCTTTATGCACGCGCTACTCCACCCCGGCAGCTACTCTATCCGACGCCGCTTGTGTGGCCTCGACGATGGCGGTGAGCGTGCTGGTCAGATAGAGCAGTTGATCGACAGCATTGAGTTTGCAGGTCGCCATTTCGGCTCCCGCGTCATGTCCCGCAAAAGCGCGTTCTCTCGATGCAGAGAAATCGCCCTGATGACGCGCTCCACGCTGTAGATATCGATCTCAAACGCCACCCGGGGCAGGCATTGCCATGCTTAATATCCGATAGACCTGCATTCGCGAGCAACCGACCCGGCGCGCGATTTCAGCAGGACCGGCCCCAGCGGCTTGCGCCGCGAAAATAGCCTGCCGATCGATCCGAGCCACACCGCCGCGATAGACACCCTCCCTCTTGGCCTTCTCAATACCTTCGCGCTGTCGCTCCTTGATGAAGCGGCGCTCCATCTGCGCAACCATGCCCAACACAGTCAGCACCATTTGCCCCATATCGCCCCGTGTAGTGACATGAGGGTCGAGCACCGTCACGAACGCGCCGCGCTGCTCGCACTCGTGCACGATGTTCAGCACGTCGCGCGTATCGCGCCCCAGCCGGTCGAGCCGGGTCACGACTAGTTCGTCGCCGGGGCGAAGGAACTCGATCACAGTCACAAGCTCGGCCCGCCCGTCACGGCTGCCACCGGAAATCTTCTCCGACCGGATGATACTACAGCCCTCGGCCTTCAGCTTCGCAAGCTGCGTTTCGAGGTCTTGATCCGCGGTGCTAACGCGGGCATATCCGATGCGGGCCATATGTCACCTCAGGGTTAAAACCTGAGGCTACCGCGTCACAAATAGGCGGCGTCAACCCAGATGTTACGGGCGGGCTGTTCGGCCGGTTACGTCACGACAGGGTATACCCTGCTGTGACGCTCATTACTAAGTAGGCTGTTTCGCTCGGTAGCGCCGCTTGGGGCGGAAAGAGGACTGTCAGGTCTAGGGATGAAATCACGACGAGCTGCCGTCCTGCCGGCGAACTCATCCTGATCTTTCGCGACCGTTCTTGAACCTTGATGTTTGGGTTTTCTGAGACGCATTATCGAGTTTAAGAATCGAGTTCGAAAGTAGCAATCAATGGTCCAGAAATCTGACAATGTGCGGCATACTAGAGCTGGCGACCAATTCCACTATCGATGGGCCGCGCGACGCTGCCTTGGACTGATTGATCCTAGTTCATCATTAGTCTGCATAACCATCGAAGGCGTCTCGAGTGAGGAAACGCCTTCCGATAATGATGGCACCGGCGAGGAAGTAGTTGACATTGCCGAATACTATGGCGACAGCCGGATAAGCCACGCAAGAAAAATCTCTTATCATCAACTCAAGCATTCATATCAGGCTGTAGTGCCATGGACATTAAGTGCTCTAAGCAAGACTCTGGCTGGATTTTATAAGAGATACAGGGTTTTTCTGGAGAACGCTTCTGACATCAGCATTCAGACCGTTGAATTTACATACACCACCAATCGCCCTGTCGCCAAAGACGTTCATGATCTGTTTGGAAGGATAAAGCAGCGGAACCTTAACCCAAATGACACTGAGCAATGGGCGCAAATTAAGCGATACATCGGTACAGCCGATGACAATCTCGCTTTCGATTTTTTAGCAAATTTTCGTATCGACGACACTAATGAATATCATTGGAAGCAACGCAGCATCCTGATCGAGGAGCTAAGTGGCTACATTGCTGGATCTGATAAGGAAGTGGCGGATCAGCTTTGGCGATTGGTCATCGACAAGGCCCTGCCTCAGAACGCGAACAATCCGGAAATTACTCGCGAAGATGTCCTGCGCTTTCTGAATACTGATGAGGATGAGCTCTTTCCAGCTCCTTGCTTGATCGAGGAGGGAGAGGCTCATTTTGCACGAGAACAGGAAGACGATTTTTGGTCTGCAATTTTGGCAGCAGAAGGCCACCCAGTAATCATACATGCCGAGGGTGGCGTCGGTAAATCCGCACTTGCAAACAAGCTACGCCAGCGGACAGATGATCACTCAGTCGCCATACTATATGATTGCTTTGGCAACGGCGAATATCGCAGCTCGACAGAGCGGAGGGACGAACACCGCGTCGCGCTTGTCCAAATGGCAAACGAACTTGCCTCGCTGCAATTGTGCCATCCGTTGATCCCTTCCCCTCACGCGAGACCTGACGACTATCTTCGGGCTTTCAGATATCGCCTCAAGCAATCAATTGAGATTCTGAGAGGCTATAACCCAGAGGCAAAATTAGTTTTGCTAATAGATGCTGCCGACAACGCGGAAATGGCAGCCGAAGAGTATCAAGAGCGTGCCAGCTTCGCCAAAGATCTTATTCGCCAGAAATTGCCGGAGGGAGTCGCATGTGTATTTTTATGTCGTTCGCACAGGATCAAGAAGTTAGACCCTCCTTACAATTATATCGATTTGGCTCTGCGATCATTTTCTCAATCGGAAACTGAAAGGCTTTTGTTAGCGTCATTTCCTGACGCGACTGTGCAGGATGTCCGCGAGTTCCATCGTATAAGCTCACAAAATCCGCGCGTTCAAGCTACAGCAATAAGTCGTGGGTTCAGTTTGCCGGACACGTTGCTCATGTTAGGTCCGAATCCGACGACCGTTGAAGACACGATCCGCAACATATTCGCTCAATCTATTAGCCATTTGATCGACCGCGTTCCAAAAGCGGAGGCCCAACAGCTGCAAGCTCTTTGCGAAGCCATGGCGGCATTACGGCCGTTTATTCCAATTGATGTCCTCTCCTTGGTTTCTGGCTTAGACAGAAGCGCTATCAGAAGCTTCATCGTGGACTTAGGGCGACCGCTGTCGCTAGTAGGAGAAGCGGTGCAATTTTTCGATGAACCATCCGAGACATGGTTTCGAGAAACCTATGCGCCCGAGAAAGCTAAGCTTGCGACATTCGTTGCAACGTTAAAACCTCTCGCATTGACTAGCAGCTATGTGGCCGCCGCGTTGCCTCAACTGATGCTTGAGGCGGGACTATATGCGGAGCTTGTAGAACTAGTTCTGCGAGACGACGACCTTCCTGATCACAGCCCTGTCGAAAGGCGCAACTCATCCTTGCAGCGCCTACAATTTGCGTTGAAGGCAGCCCTTCGAAAGAAACAGTACGAAGACGCTGCAAAGCTAGCTTTGAAGGCCGGGGGAGAAACGGCCGGTAGCGACCGCCAAGAAGCGCTGATCCAATCAAATACCGACCTAGTCTCTCATCTGCTATCTGCCCATCGGCTCAGGGAAATCGTCGCACAGAAGACTTTTTCGGTGAGTTGGCACGGGGGGCACCACGCATACGAAGCTTGCCTACTGTCGGGATGCGCGGAGACATTGGCGGAATCTCGCAGCTACCTCCGTCTCTCTCGTAGATGGGTACATAGTTGGGCGAAGCTATCTAAAAGCGAGCGCAAGAAACAGGAAGTAAGTGACGCCGACATCGCTGAGATCGCACTGTGTCAGCTTTATCTCAATGGCCCGAAAGCGCTTGTCGATGAGCTCCAAAGTTGGCGACCTCGCAGTGTAGCCTTTCGAGTAGGATCAATCGTCTTCAAGCGCTTGGTCGATCTCGGAGAGCATGTCCTGCTCGCTGCCGTTGCTAAATGCTCGCTGAAGAACCCTTGCATCCTGTTTGCAGCGATTAATGCTGAAGCGCGCGTGCTAAAGTATCTGGACTCTGAGACCGTCAAAGCTGCCTTCGACGGTCTAAAAAAATATCATAGGCAAATAAGAAAGTATCGGATGGAGCCTTCATATGAGGAACCAATCCTTTCTGTAGTCAACTCACTTGTACAATCGGCAGTCGTCCAGAGCGCAGCTGATCACATCGAAATCGCCGACGTTCTCGATCTCTACATACCGCCACCTGAACGATACTACTTCAGCCGCCATTCGGACGAACCTCGCTTCACGTTGCTTCGTTCAGTCTGCTTGAGAGCAGCGCTTAGAGGTCAATCAATCGAAATCTCAGATGTTGCGAAGCCAGAGATAAAAAAGCAGCTGGAGAAAGACCGCAATTCTCAAAGCACTGAGGCGCGGGAATTTCATGATGATGTCACAGCTGTTCTAGGTTGGCACACGCTTTGGGTAAGAGCTCTTCTCGGGCAGGTGCAGTCGACGCAGCTCGACCAAGCAATTGAACTCTGCCGCTCAGAATCTCGGAAGGGTAGCGGTTACTACAACAGAGATGATCGCTTTACGTCGAAGGAGATTTCGCGGCTTTGGATCGAATCTCTTTTGATCGTTGAGCCAACCGCCGACAGAATGGACCGGTTTCTTCAGTGGAAGGCTTCGCTCAAACAGGGGCTATTCACACCGGCCCTAACGAGACTTACTCAACTTTGTGCCAATTCGCAGATATTCGCTGAGTACGCCTATGGCTTCGCACAGGAAACGTTTGATATCATTGACCGAGACCGCATGGATGCGGAACAGAAGGTCGAAACATACGTAGAGATCGCCCGTGCCATCTTCGCTCTTAGTCCTCCAGAGTCCGAGCACTACTTTGACAAGGCAGTAGAGGTTGCCGGGCGAATCGGCCAAGAGAATCTGGATCGCTGGTCATCTTTTTTGGAGCTTGCGTCAGCGGCTGCGGAACTTGGCGCGCCCCAACCCGAACTGACCTACCGCCTGTCTCGGGCAGCAGAGATGGTTTATGCCTTTGTTGCCCGTGACAAGTATTTCGATTGGGAAGGGACCATAGATGCGATCGTCGGCCTTTGCCCGGCGTCGAGCTTAGCTATCTTAAGTCGCTGGAAGGATCGCTCTTTCGGTTGGGAGAACCGGATTTTTCCGCACGCGATGGAAAAGCTGTTGGAATTAGCGGAAATTGATGCCCGAGCGGCTTTAGCTCTTGTTGGATTCCAATACCAGTGGTCCGATGAAGCTCTGGTTCAATCGGCGATCACAAGGACGGACAAACAAGAAACGAAAAGGACCCTTTTTGAGCGCTCGTTGCGATACATCGCTATTTCGGAGCCCAGTCTGAAGGACCTTGAAGGGCTTGAGTCCCTCGCAACGAAGAACGGATGGTCTGATTTCGATTTTGGAGACCTTAAGGAGCGGTCGAGAAGCGCGCAGGAGCGCGAACAACGACGCAACAGCAGCTCGCACACGGATTACGAACCGAAGCCCGACTTACCAAAAGACTGGGATGACATATTTGAGAACTTAGAGGTGGCGTCCTCGGAGTCCGTTCAAAATGCATACAGGCGGTTTAGAGCCGGCAGTCCGCCATTTTATGTTGGACAATTTGCTACAGAGTTTTTCGGGCGCGTCCCTTCCGGCTCAGAACCAAAGGCGCTAAAGGCGATCTTTTCCGTTAGCGATTTTGACCTTTATGAATTTCGCGGCCTCTTCGAAGTATTGCCGGGCAATTGGGTAACCCGCAACCATATTCGCAGTTCGCTTAGGACGATTACTGAGGATGTATGCAAGTCCAACTTTTACGAGATTGCCAAATCCCGATATTATCAAGCTTTGCCTTATGAAGTCATCGCTCGGTGTACTGGTATCAACGAGCGTCAAATATATCAGTGGGTCGTAGAAGCCAGTGCTGAGAATCCACTCATTCTCGGATCGGGGCGGCTGTTTTCTCTCGTCGGATTGATAGCGCCGGCGCTCGACGCGCAACAGGCGGCAGATGCGCTCACCTTCGGACTGAAGTTGCTTGAAGCCGATATGACTGACCAGGATGGCGATGGAGAGTGGTCTTCAAAATTACTCCCACCAAATGAATCCGGTACGTCGCTGGCGGGCTACATATGGGGCGCTCTTGGATCGCCCCATACTGCGGAGCGCTGGCAGGCGGCTCATGTAGTTGGCCTGATGTGTGCTTTTGAGAGGCTTGAGATTCTGCAACCGTTGTCTTCATTTGCCAACGGCGCCAATTCCGCGCCATTCCATGACGCGAGCCTTCCATTCTACAATCTGAGCGCCAAACTTTGGTTGTTGCTCGCATTGCGGAGGGCGGTCAAACTTGGTGACTTGAAGCCAATTCTTTTATTTGAGGATTTCATTCGCCGAGCCTGCTGTGAATCGGAGCGCCATCTAATGCTCCGCGGGATCAGTGCAGACATTCTGCTCACACTTCACGAGCACGAGAGCATTAAACTTTCCAGAGTAGAAAGCGAACGCCTACGAACGATCAACATTTCCAAGCATGAACTGCTGATTTCTAATCCCTACCAACGCGATCTTGTGGTCTCTACATCTGGCCCGGAAGACGACGAAAACGGCTACTACTTTAGCTATGACATATCCCGCTATTGGTTTGAGAGTTTGGGGAGGATTTTTGCGTTCGGTCCCAGGGAAATAGAACATCGTGCAATTCGGTTCCTACGCGAAGAACTGGGCATTCACGATTCAGGAGGCGCAAAAGGCGATCCTAGGCATCATCGTAGGCTATATGGTGACTATGAAACGACCCACTCTCACGGCTCCTATCCTCAAGCGGAGGACTTATCTTTTTACCACTCGTATCACTCTATGATGATGGTAGCAGGTGAACTGATCGATACAGTTCAAAGACATCAGCACAGCGAATATTCTGATGAGTTGGCCGAGTGGATCGCTAGGCATGAAATCACCCGCTCAGATGGCCTTTGGCTAGCTGATCGTCGAGACCCCGTACCCACTGAAGCGCCGAACTGGAAATCACGGGGGGAGGACGAGGCGTGGCGCTTCTCGATCACCAAAAATGATCTTCTCGACGCGCTTAGATTCGAAGAAAACGGCATTTGCGTTTGGGGTAGCTGGAATCGCGTCGAGGGCGATCAGGAAGAGGACATTACTATTTCCAGTGCGCTTGTGAACTCCGAACGAGGGCACTCTCTCTTGCGTGCTCTTCAAACGATACCGGATCCTCATGGTTATCGAATTCCTCCAAGCGGAAATGATCTGGAGATCGATTTTGGGCATTATCAGCTTAAGGGGTGGATTTGGGAAACTTCCGGAGAACACGGGATAGACAAGCGTGATCCTTGGGCTGGCGACATTGGTTATCCTCCTATACGACCTGCCAAGTGGTTTTCCGATTTGGTCGGGCTACAGTCCGACGATGAACGCCGACTGTGGCGCACGTTATCCAGTGATCAACCGGTGCTGTGTTCACGTGTATGGGGCCGCAAATCTATTAAGAATGAATACGTAAGTCCTGAAATTGGCTCGCGACTTATCGTTAGTGAAAAGGCACTCAAGCAGTGGCTTTCGTCCCTCGGAATGAACATTATCCTTGAAGTTCAGATCCGGCGGGATTTTAGACGAGATTCGTATCGCCGACGGCAGGAAGAATCTTCTGAATACCTCCCTCCATACACGTTGGTGGTGCTAATTGATGCTGAAGGAAGAATTGAAACGCTCTAGCGATGTTCTTGAGCTCGGAAAATTACTCGTCAAGGCGTTAGACCTTGACCAGACGGTTGATACTTTAGGCCGTTGGATGGCGCATCACGTTGCAGAATTGATGCAAGCGGTGGAAGAGGCGGAAGGTCGAGAGAAAGCTGATATTGAAGATCGTTGCCGCAACGCGATTCTAGAACTCTGGGAACACATCAACTTTTTTCCTAGAGGACATCGACCTTTCGCGGACGTAGAGCCGCTTCTAACGGTCATCCGATCGCTGGATCCAGATAACAGTGCATACTTTTATCATTCTGAAGCTCAGACGCTACTTTCGTCATCAGAAATGGATGAGGGGACGAGGCAGTGGATGGAACTAGCGCAAGGTATTGACTATTCAGCACGTTTGTTAGTCAGCATGTGTCTTCAAAAAGCTGCGGGCGACCTCGTCGAGGATAAGCGTGAGTGGTTCGACCTCGTTGAATCCCTTGACGCGGATATTCCGATGACCCGATTAGTGAGAGTTATCATCGATGGTAAGAAGCAAACCGAGGAACAAAAGAAGGTAGAAAAAATCACGAAATCCGTAGATTTTCTTAAGGACAGACGTGAACGGTTAAAGACGATGATCGAAATGTCGAGCATGCTAATCTCTTCAATTGAAGAGGACATTACGCGCTTGCATAAGGCGATGGCCGATTAGTCACGTTTCGTGTGACTTGCCACTCGGTTTTTTCTCCATCTAAGATTGGAGAAACGCGCGAAGCGGACATCAGCCAAAGAGTAGTGGATAGCCTCTTGGGGATGTTTTGGCAGATAAAGAGGTCCGTTCTGTCTGCTGCCTATGGCTAATGGCTGTCTGGGGTCGTGGTGTTGTGAGTTGGTACATTTGTTGGTATCTCATTAATTAAACAAAGCTAACTACCGAATTTATTTTCATAATGCCTAATGAGTTTGGTAGGCTCCGGGCACCATTTCTGTCCCTGATGACGATACCGATTTGAAGTGGGTCAAATACCGAAATCTGCGGGTCAGAGAAGATGTGTTCCAGGTGCAAGCTATTGTTAATTCGATGTTTTCTAGTGCGCCGATTTTCGTTCGCCTTGATTTCGCCTCAATTTTTAAAGTGTCCATCTCGACATTTTGTTTAGGCGGAGAAGAACAAAGCACGTCGAAATTCACCGAAATTTGCGGGTCAAAATAGCGGAAGAGAGCCCCTTCGTCTTACGCCAATTGAGACCAGGTTGTCCTCGGAACCATGATTTGCAGTGGACCCGGTGGGTTGCCTACGAGATTGTTTCGACTCGCCGGAGGCTACCCAGACGGCCAAATTGGTGAATCGAGCTCTCCGGATGGAAGAGCGGACCTCGTAATGCAAAGTCATCCGTTGGGGTTCACACTATAACCTTCTTCCGCTTGGACGGCGGAATAACGGCAAGCGCATTTAATGTACTTGGATCGTCCTTGGTATTCGCGTTGAACACTCCCCACCCCCTTCCGTTCGCGGGCGGAACGAATTCGATTCCTTGAGCCTCATAGAAACCCTGCAGACTGTTGGCGTAGTGGACGACGACCTTGTCGCCCCGCTCCAAACGCTGGATGGTTTTTCGAGAAACACCGAACACAGCCTCGACGTCGTCTTGGCTGAGGCCAAGAAACTCCCTTGCAATCTTCAAAATTTTCGGTGGTGCAGGCCGCATAAAGATTCCTAAGCACGATCTCCGAGCGGATCAAAATCTTTCGGCAAAATTGTTGACGCCAGTAGTCCAATGACGATAAATAGGCGCCAATGGCGCCATAAAGGCGCCTGTGAATCTCAGTGAATCCTTTGGTAGCCTTTTTTGATCTCATAGGACGTACGAATCATGCCCACCCGCATTACCGAGGAAATCAGGCGTTTGAAAAAGTTGGTCGCCGACCTCGAACGGCTGGAGGCGGGCACCATCTCGTCGCCGGCGCTGATGGCAGTGCCCTTCCTGGAGCAATGGCTCCACTCTTCGCGAAGAGTGGAGCCATTGCTCCAGGAAGGCGTCGTCGAAGGACACCCATCGCTACCCGATGGGCACCAGATCGTCACCAACGAGGTCTACGCGCACCTCTGCGCCGATGACGAACACTTCGTCCGCACGCTGAACCGCTGGTATCGTCTTGGTACCCCGAGGCGGAGGGCGATGTGATGAAACATCGAATGACATCAGGGGCCTTCAGAGAGGTGAGGAAACGGCCCAATTCGATGCTCGCTTATTTCCTCTTGCGTCGGGCACTGAAAGGTACGCGCCAGTTCCGAGGCGACGTCGGCGGGCTGTTGATTGTCATTGTTGACAAGCGTTGGTTCCCCCGTTTCGAACGCGCCGCCGAGCTCCTTTTTTCCGGACAAGCACGCGCGTTTTTCAACGCCGAAACATCTATGCACCGCGTAGTTTCGAAGGAGTACGGTTCGAAAAAGAAGGTTGATCTTGACGTTTTGTCATACAATGCGCAGACGATCTTGCTGACCGATAACATTGAGGCGCTTCCGCCGGCGGTCCGGATCGCGGCTGATGCTATAGTCACCGTCGAGAAGCCGACCGCTCGACATCTGAACGCCGTCCGCAAGCTAGCGCGGCGGCCTTGGCTCGATGTCAGGACCGCAGAAGCCGTGGTAGGTGAAGACTGGGACATGATCGAGGCGCTTGTCTGCCGATACTCACTTGCTAACGTGAGCTTCGATACCCTTCATACGGCAAAGGATTCAGACGCCTCTGATGGGCCACGCCTTAGCGATCTGCCGGGTTTTAAGTCAGCTCGTGAATGGGTGTCTAAACTTGCGACGGACCTGTCGACATGGAGAGATGGGTCTCTTGCGTGGTCGGCTTTGGACAGGGCCGCGCTTTTGACCGGTCCACCTGGCGTGGGAAAGACCATGTTCGCGAAGGCGCTGGCCGCGGAGGTCGGCGTCACACTGATCGCGACCTCGGCTGGGCGGTGGCAATCCACAGACCACGGATACCTTGGTGACATGCTTCGAGCAATGCGTGAATCCTTTGACGAGGCACGGTCGAAATCACCCGCGTTGCTCTTCATCGATGAACTCGACTCGGTTGGAAACCGCGAGCACCGGAGCAGTCTTAACGCCTTTTACGAGACCCAGGTCGTCAACACGTTCCTCGAACTCACCAGCACCGCGGCCGACTGGCCCGGCGTGATTTTGCTCGCGGCCACCAACCGGCCAGGGGACATAGAACCGGCAATCCTTAGGGCAGGACGTTTCGAACAGCACATCGAACTCGGGCTTCCTCGTCGGAAGAGCGAGTCGCCATCCTTTCCTATCACCTGGGTGCGATCTCACCGGAGATGTTGGTGCCACTGACCGAGCATCTTGAGGGCTTCACGCCCGCCGATCTCGAACGTTTGGCACGTGCAGCGAAGAGGGTCGCGCGGGAACGGCCGCAGCGTCGAAATTGCCGACGTTGAAGCAAGCATGCCGGCATTGACCAAACTCGATGATGCCTCCCTCCTGCGCATTGCCACGCATGAGTGCGGTCACGCGCTCGTGGCCATTGCGTCTAGGTTCGTCGAGATGGTGACCGTCAAGCTCAAGGACACGATCGTTGAAGGTAGTCTGCGGTCCGCTGGCAGCATGACATGCGATTTCACCGCGCATGCCTTGCCGACGGAACAGTTGCTTCGAGCGAAGATCCGCATTGCTCTGGCGGGAATGGCCGCTCGAGACGTCGTTCAGCAGGACCGCTCTGTGGGAGGAGCGAGAATCCTTGGTTCGGACCTGGATGAGGCAACACGGATCGCGACACGAATGGTCGTGAGTTTTGGGATGGGGGATAGTCCCCGTTTCGAGGTCGACTACCGACGCGTAAACGAATGCTATCGACCTCCTGTACACCTCCGTTCCGAGGTCGATCGAATCCTACGGGAGGAGTGGCATCGGGCGAAGCACGACCTGAACAAGCACAAAGACAAGCTGAAAGAGCTCGCAGCCAGGCTGGTGTCCGAACGGCAGTTAAAAATGCGCAACTAGCTAGTCGCAAGGATAGAAGCCCCACGAGGAACTCGGCAACGGTTCTTACGACGTCATCCGAAATGGGAGTCTGCTGCCGGCGGTCCAGCCGCGAATGCCTCGCATTTGCCGGCGTCGAAGCCTGGCATGGAGATCCGCGGAAATGCGGCGGAGATTGCACATTGTCGAAATAGCAAAGACACCACGACAAGGATTCGATCCTTATGCAATTGATGACAGGAGAAGGCGGAAATGGACAAGATTGCCCTATTGGCGGACCGATATCCGCACCTGACATTCGGGAATCTTAGATTCGGCATCGAGTGCGGAGACGGCTGGACTGATATCATCAACGCCTTCCTCACCACTGCGGAAGAGGTAACCGCCGCCGGCGGCGGGACCCTTCATTTGCTTCAGATCAAAGAAAAGATGGGAGGTCTGAGGATTTACTACAGAATGGCGGACATGCCGCAACGGGACTGGATCGGCATCGATGAGGCGTACTACTTGGCCGAGGCGCGCGCGTTTCACGTCTGCGAGCGATGCGGCCGCCGCGGTCTCCTGACGTACAATGGCATGTTATATGCAACGCTTTGTGCCGAGCACGCCGCCGAGCTTGAATCCGAGCCGGTGTCTCCAGGGCCTAGCATGAACATCATAGTGGCCAATGCTTTCGTTCCCTACGATCCTGACTCTGATCCCTTCATGCTGTTTCAGCCAGACTGACCATCGAAGGGTGTACGCACGTCATACGTTTCTGCGATCTTCACATCGATTACCCAAAGCTGCCGGTTGGTCGTGTCGGTGCGAATGACCGCTTCGCGCCTTCATGCCGGTCGTCCACACCACCCGCTTTAATTCCTAGAAGCAGTCAGTCGACAGTTCAAGTGGCCCGGGCCGCAGCCGCCAATCGGAGACAGTCTGGACTGCGCCAAAAGGACGTCCCGATTTCGTCTCCTCGGCCCCTCCGTTTCCCACCGCAGAGTTTGCTACTTTACTCCGCTGCCTCTATAATTTGCATGGAGTTAGAAATGGGATTGATAAATGAGAAAAGGCGACTTCAGCGATTTAGCCGTATTTATAGCAGTCGCCGAAGAAGGCAGTTTTACCCGAGCCGCCGCCAAGCTGGGGCTATCCCAGTCCGCATTGAGCTATGCCGTCCGAATGCTGGAGGAACGCCTTAAAGTACGGTTGCTGTCACGAACGACCCGAAGCCTGTCGCTAACCGACGCCGGGGAACGGTTGCTCAATGGCCTCAGGCCTGCCTTTGACCACATCGACAGTGAACTCGCCGCGCTCACCGCGCTTCACGACAAGCCCGCCGGAACGATCCGCATCACCACTTTCCGGCATGCGGCGAAAACCGTGCTCTGGCCCGTTCTGTCGAAGCTTCTCTCTGACTATCCTGACATTTCCGTCGAAATCAGTCTGGAGGAAGGACTGACCGATATCGTCGCGGGGCGCTTCGATGCGGGCATCCGCCTGGGTGAGCAAGTCCAGAAAGACATGGTGGCAGTCAAGGTCAGCCCGGATTTGCGCATGGCGGTCGTCGGCTCGCCATCCTACTTCGCCAAACACAAGGCACCTGAAACGCCGCGCGATCTTGGCGACCATCGTTGTGCCAGTTATCGCCAGACCACAGGCGGCGGCCTCTTTGCATGGGAGTTCGAGCGGGACGGTGTCGAACTCGAGGTCCGGGTCAATGGACCGCTCATTCTCAACGATGGAGAAATGCTCGAAGCCGCCGCCCTCGACGGGCTGGCATTGGCCTACACGTTCGAAAGCCAGGTTGCCCACCACATCGCAGAAGGACGGCTGGTGCGCGTATTGGAGGACTGGTGTCAGCCCTTCTCCGGCTATCACCTCTACTATCCGAGCAGACGCCAGCACACTCCGGCCTTCGCCCTCCTGCTCGAAGCGCTCCGTTACAAGGGATAAAAGCGGCAGACCAACGCGCGGCCCGTCGCAGTGCCACTCGTTCTCCGGAGGAGCACCTCGAACTGCGAGGCGGATTTATCTCTGGGGTTTCTAGCTTCATGCAGATTATGCCGCCTAATCGCACGAACCGATCCCGGTTATAGTCCTCTTCATGAAAGCCGGACGGAGACGCCGCCGGGTTTCTCCTCACGCCATCCGTTCCCCAAGGGACACGATCCGCCCGATCGTGCCAACGGAGAAGCTTGGCCGATCGACACAAAAGGACATCTCCCATGAAGAAACTCGTTTCCGCCACGGCGATCGCCATGGCCATGGCTTTCGGCTCGACTGGTCATGCACAGGATGCGCAGGCACCCGGCTATATGATCGCCAATTACACGATCAAGGATCAGGCAGGCTTCCAGAAATATATGGAAGAAGCAGGCCCGCTTGCTCCGAAATTCGGCGGAAAAATCATCGTCTTCAACCTGAATGCGACAGCAGTCGAAGGTAAACCACAGTCCGTCATGGCCATCGCCGAATTCCCGAGCGTTGCGGACGCCCATCGGTTCTACGACTCGCCGGAATATACGGCCGCGCGGAAATTCCGTGTCGCCTCGACCGAAGGTTCGGTGGTGATCACCGAAGGCTTTGTACCGCCCAAGCAGTGACGGGCAACGAGGCGGGCCATGACATCGCCGCTGCCTCAAGCTCGCTCAACCATCGACCTCTCATCAAGAAGGAGCCTGAAATGGGCAACCCGAATGACAGCACCCTGCAACACGACAGTGCCACGTCGAGCAGCCGTCGGCAGCTTCTGAAAGCCGGCGCGGCACTTGCCACCCTTCCCATCATGGCCGCCGCCTCTGCCCGTGTGCAGGCCGCAGATGTGAAAGCGACAACGGCCATGACCGACACGAAATCAGAAGAATTCATCAACGGCATGGCCGATCTGATGGCGCACTCGACCCGCACCCCCATTCTGCGCTGGCCGCATGAATACGGCATGGAGTTCGAGGAAATCTTCTTCCCCGCGATGGACGGCGTCACGATCGAAGGCTGGTTCATTCCCGCCGATTCCGATCGACTGATCATCTGCAACCATCCAATGCCCTGCAATCGGTATGGATATCCGGGTCATATCGAGCCATGGACGAATTTCGGCGGCTTCGAGGTGAATTTCCTGCCGGAATACAAGATCCTGCACGATGCCGGCTACAACATCATCGCCTACGACATGCGCAATCATGGCCGCAGCGGCACGGGCAGCGGCGGCGTCAACGGCCACGGCGTCCTGGAATATCGTGACGTCGTCGGGTCAATGCGCTACGCGAAATCCAGACCCGACACCAAGGACATGAAAACGGTCCTCTACAGCCGTTGCCTCGGAGCCAATGCGACCATCGTCGGCATGCAGAAGCACCCGGAGGAGTTCGAACACATCAAGGCGATGATCGCGCTGCAGCCAGTTTCGCCAAGTGTGTTCGTCCAGACGGCGGTGGAAAACCAGAAGATCGAGAACGGTCTCGAACGCTTCGACGTCGCGTTCCACAAGCGGACCGGATTCCATCTCGCCGATGTCTGGCCGATGGAATATGCCAAGGCGGTCACCGTACCGACCCTCGTCGCCCAGGTTCGCGATGACTTCCTGACCAAGCCATCCAATGTCCAGGAAATCTACGACACCATCTCGTCGAAGGACAAGAAGCTGTTCTGGATCGAAGGAACGGATCAGCGCTTCCAGGGATACAACTACTTCGGCCAGAATCCGCAACTCGTGCTCGACTGGTTTGGCACACACATCAGCGCCGCCTGACGGTTCTTAGGCTCCCAAAGGAGACACATCAGAAAGCCGCCCGGCAGCCGAGGAATCGCTGCCGGGCGTTGTCGTCAAAAGCGCCTATTTAGAAACGTGCTTTCTAAGTACATGCAGATAATACCGCCTAATCAGCACTCTCAGCGTGACCTATCTTGCCTTCAGACAACGAAGGAATGTGGACATGAGCAACGTATGGATGATCACAGGTGCCGGGCGCGGCATGGGGTTGGATTTCGCAAAGGCCGCTTTGGCGACGGGTCACAAGGTGGTTGCGACTGGTCGTGATCCCGAGAAGGTGGCCAAGGCCATTGGACAGTCTGCAGACTTGCTTGTCGTCAAACTCGACGTGAACAAGTCCGTGGATGCCGAGCAGGCTGCGAATTCGGCGGTCGATCGCTTTGGCCACATCGACGTGCTGGTCAACAACGCCGCGAGCTTCTTCGCTGGATATTTCGAAGAGCTGACACCCGCCCAGATGGACATGCAACTGATGACGAGCCTCATCGGCCCGATGAACGTCACGCGCGCCGTCCTTCCCGTCATGCGCAAGCAACGCGCCGGGAAAATCGTCTCTATATCATCGAGCGCGGGTTTCGGCGGCTTCGAGTTCGGCAGCGCCTATGCCGCTTCCAAGTTCGCTCTTGAGGGATGGATGGAGTCGGTCCAAGCCGAGGTCGCGCCATTCGGCATTCAGACCATGATCGTCAATCCGGGTTTCTTCCGCACCGACCTTCTGACAGAGGAGTCGACCAACTACGCGGCCCCTTCGATCGAGGACTATGCCGAGCGGCGGGCACAACAGTTGGAGTTCTGGAAGTCCTACAATGGCAAGCAATCCGGTGACCCCGCCAAGCTTGCCCAGGCTTTGCTGACGCTCACCGATTTGGACGAACTGCCAGCTCGCTTCATCGCAGGTGCGGATGCCATCGGCACCGCGGAACAGAAGATCATCAGCCTCCAAAAGCAGATCGATGCTCATCGGCAGCTCTCGACCTCTCTGAGTTTCGTCGAAGTTGCCTCCTCAGGCAATTGATCGCCCCTCTGCCAGACCGTGAGAACCAGGAGAAGATCATGCACAAAACAAACGAACCAACTGGATCGAACGCAGAAAGCCGTTCGGCACTAAGCCGCCGAGACTTCCTGACGACCGCCGCGCTCGTCGGCGCAGCATTGCCCCTTGGATCAATGGCGTGGGCCGCGACATCCGAGCAGGCCAAGGAAACCACTATGAAAATCCGCAACCTCGGAACGCTTGAAGTCTCGGAAATCGGCGCGGGTGCTATGAGCATTAGTGCCAATTATGGCCCTCCCGCGGACATCGCCCAAGGCATCAAGACGCTGCGCACGGCGCATGACAACGGAGTAACCTTCTTCGACACCGCCGAAGTCTACGGTCCGTACACCAGTGAAGAACTCGTCGGCGAAGCACTGGCGCCGATCCGCGACCAGGTGAGGATCGCGACGAAATTCGGGTTTGCCATCGACGGCACAATCGGACTGAACAGCCGGCCGGAACGCATCAAGCAGGTCGCAGAGGCTTCGTTGAAGCGCCTCAAGACCGATCGCATCGATCTGTTCTACCAGCACCGCGTCGATCCGAGCGTGCCGATCGAAGACGTCGCAGGTGCCGTGAAGGACCTGATCCAGGAAGGCAAGGTCCTGCATTTTGGTTTATCCGAACCGAGCGCGAAGACGATCCGGCTGGCGCACGCGGTTCAGGCGGTCGCCGCGGTGCAGACCGAGTATTCCATGATGGAAAGAAGTCCGGAAACCAATGGTGTGCTCGCTGCGTGTGAGGAACTCGGCATCGGCTTCGTTCCGTGGGGGCCAGTTGGGATGGGCTACCTCACCGGGAAGATGGATGGCAACACGAAGCTTGATCCGAAGACCGACCTCCGCACGACCTTCGAGCGGTTCAGCCGCGAAAACCTTGCAGCGAACATGCCGATCATCGATTTCCTGCGGCAGTACGCGGAGACAAAGGGCGCGACGCCTTCGCAGATCGCACTTGCGTGGCTGCTTGCCCAGAAGCCGTTCATCGTTCCGATCCCCGGCACGCGAAACGTCGATCACCTCAACGAGAACCTCGGCGCGCTGCGCGTGGAACTAACGCCTGCAGACCTCATCGAGATCGACACGGCCCTTTCCAAGATCACGGTATATGGCGGTCGCATGAACGAGATGCAGATGGAATTGGTCGACGTCTCTGCCTAGCCACGGGACGTTTGTCATGCCGGGCACCCAGGCGGTGCTCGGCCAAGCCTTGCTGGCCTCTAGCCGGGACTTGACCGAAAACCAATGCACCGAGAAAGGCGCCTCATGCTCTTTACGCGGATAATTTTCATCATCACAATCTCTCTCACGATCATTCTTCCGTTCGGGCTCGGAGCGCGAGCGGACACCAATCGCGCCACGTTTCCAGAGGACTTCGACAAATTCGTCCGCTACGCGACATACGACTGGGGGTCGTCAAGGGAAGAAGCGTTCGCGCTCCCCGAAACGATCGAGCTCTCGAAATCCGGAAAGCCATTGCCGCCAGGCACCCGCCTGGTCCTCGGAATCTGGAAGAGCGACAAACTGACTTCCTATTTCGTGATGCATAAAGGGATTGATTGGGGTCTCGACGTTTCCGAGGACAAGCGCACGGGCGATTGGCGTTTCCAGGAATTCGGGCTTGATAAACAAGTGAACCGTAGCGCCTTCGCTGAACGCTGCGAGTCCTGTCATCAGTCCCAGGCGAGCAACGACTACATGTTCACGATCGATCGGATGCGGGAATATCTCCCGTGACGCGGTCGCTTTCCGTCCGATTGGGGATGATTTTCCTCGCGGGCGGGCTGCTGATGGTTGACTTGGCCTATGATTGGCTTGGTAACGTGGCTCACGAGATCGTCGGAACGATTATGTTCGCGCTACTGCTCACCCACAACACCTTCAATCGACGTTGGTATGCAAGGGCTTCGAAGGGCGGCCGCAATCTGCATGGATGGGTCAACATCGTCGTTATCGTTTCGCTACTCTCGACGATGCTGGCGCTACTGGGGACAAGCCTGATGATATCGCGCAGCATATTCAGTTTCCTGCCGTTTAGCGGAGGCTATGCCGCTCGCCTAATTCATGGGCTCGCCGCGTATTGGGCACTCGTCATCGTTTCGGCCCACATTGGCATGCGATGGTCAATGATCATGGGTGTTATGAGAGGATGGTTCCGGATAAACGACCGAAGCAATGTAAGGACCGCTGTCCTTCGTATACTGGCCGCCGCCATTTCGGTCTATGGTATCCATAGTTCGTTCGTGATCGGTATCAGATCGAGGCTTATGGCCGAGATAACGATGAACGTCTGGATTTTCAGCCAACCCTCGCTTTGGTTTTTTCTCCAGACCGCTTCGATCATGGCGCTTTATGCATGCTCGGCGCATTATGCGATGAAATTGGCACGTGTGCTAACATGGCCAGAAGCGCGGGATGGTCGACTTCCAGACACGCGCTGAGATCGGCGTCGGGTCGTAAAGTAACCGCGACGATGGCCGGATTGCGCCCGCATTTCGGACGTAAAAAACGACTGCAGCCAGATTCCAAAAATGGTCATCTATGCGATCGAGTCAGGCGGCTAGTTCGCGCCAGAAGCGGACCAGCGCTTGAACAAGTAGATTTCGGCCCTAATACATCAGTTTTGACTTATTTCGGTGCCCGAGTCATTGCCCAGAGCGTGGGCGCCCCCGCAAACGGATGCCCCTCCACGGCGATTACGAAGCCAAGCCGACGATAGAAGTCGTGGGTTCGCGGAAAGGGTGTTTCCAAATAGCATGGCACGCGCGACCGGTCGGCGTTCTCCAATACCGGGGCAAGCAGGCGAGATCCAATGCCGCTACCTTGCATCTCAGGCTCAACACCGGTGAAGAAAAGGTACCAATGCGGCTCGGAGGGATGCCCGGATTCGAGCCCAGCGAAGCCTTCGAATAGGGCGACCGCAGTTTTTGGGTCGATCGCGCGTACCCGGTTTTCAGTCAGCGTTTGGCGCCTGAGGTCCCAGGCGGTCGACTGTCCAGCGTCTGGTGGCCGCCAGACCGCCGCCGCTACAATCTTCTCATCCATCATGGCCGCATAGACATGCCCAAACCTGATGTGCGCACGCACCACATCGTTAAAGAAGGCTCGGAACACCTCGGCGCGCCGGTTGGCATCAGGAAAATAATACGAGAAGATCGGGTCGGGCATGAATGCCCGCGTCAGCAGGGCAACTGCCTCTTTCACTCTGGTGGGTGCAGCCGACCAATGACCAGTTCCACAACGTCGCCCCTGCTTGACCGCTGGCTCTTAAAACTCGGCGAAAGAGAAACATCGCGAACATTGTAAGCTATCGGGTGGAACCCGTCGCAACGCTCTCGCATCTTAGCTCAAAACAAAACCCACCTTTCCCGCGCGCCGAGAATTACGTATATTAGCTACATCTTATACGGTAGGATTTCAATTATCGGCAGTGGGAGGGTTCGTCGTGACTTTTGGCCGGATCATGCTTACGGGTGCTGCTTTTATTACGCTGGGATTTACCGCTGTGTGGGCACAGGAGGTGACAGGTAAGCTCGGCGAACCTGGTGCAACCACGACAATCACGGGTAAGCAACTTCCGCCACCAACTTCCGCTTTTGGGGGCGTGATCAAGGAGAAAGCCGCTGAATCGACGCCCTGGTGGGCTCCGCGTGTCGTCCCTCAGAAGGGAGCTCCAAACGTGCTGCTTATCATGACGGACGACCAGGGCTTCGGAGCGCCCAGCACATTTGGCGGCGTCATTCCCACTCCAGCGATGGATCGCATCGCCAATGAGGGTTTGCGCTTCACGAATTTCCACTCGACTTCGCTTTGCTCGCCGTCCCGCGCGGCGCTGATCACCGGACGCAATCACCATTCCGTCGGCTTCGGCGTGGTCGGTGAAATCGCGACCGGGTATCCGGGCTACGACTCGATCATCCCGATCGAGAAGGGAACGATCGGCACGATCCTCAAGGAAAATGGATATGCCACCTCGTGGTTCGGCAAGAACCACAACACGCCCTCCTATCAATCGAGCCAGGCAGGTCCGTTCAACCAGTGGCCGACGGGCATGGGCTTCGACTATTTCTACGGCTTCGTCGGCGGCGATGCGAGCCAATGGCAGCCGAACCTTTTCCGCAACACGACCGCCATTTATCCGTTTGAAGGCAATCCCGGCTGGAACATGGAAACGGCCATGGCCGACGAGGCTATCCAGTATATCAAGCAACTCAAGGAGATCGCGCCGGACAAGCCATGGCTGGTCTACTACGTGCCCGGTGCCACCCACGCGCCGCATCACCCGACGCCCGAATGGATCAAGAAGATCAGCGACATGCACCTCTTTGACGAGGGGTGGAACAAGGTCCGCGAGACGATCTTCGCCAACCAGAAGCGGCTCGGCATCATGCCCGAGAACGCCCAGCTCACGCCTTGGCCCGACAGTTTACCGCCATGGGATTCGCTCAGTTTCGAGGAGAAGAAGCTGTTCGTCAGGCAGGCGGATGTCTACGCCGCGTACCTTGCTTATGCCGACAACGAGATCGGCCGAGTGATCCAGGCGGTGGAGGATCTCGGAGAACTCGACAACACCCTGATCGTCTACATCGGCGGCGACAACGGGGCGAGCGCCGAGGGCATGCTCAACGGAACGCCGAACGAGTTCACCACATTCAATGGTGTTGCTGTTCCGGTGAAGGACCAGTTCCTCTGGTACCCGTTCTGGGGGTCCGAGCGGACATTCCCCCACTTTGCGGCCGGCTGGGCCTGGGCAATGGGCACGCCGTTCAAGTGGGTAAAGCAGGTGCCTTCGCACTTCGGCGGAACTGCGCAGGGCATGGTCATGTCATGGCCTGGCCAGATCAACGACGCAGGCGGCGTCCGCACGCAGTTCCATCACTTCATCGACATCGTGCCGACGATCTTGGAAGCAACTGGCATCCCGCAGCCGGACACGATCGACGGCATAAAGCAGGAGCCGATCGAAGGCATCAGCATGGCCTACACTTGGGACAAGGCGAATGCCGCCGCCCCGACCCAACACAAGACACAGTATTTCGAGATGCTGGGAAACCGCGCGATATACCACGACGGATGGATTGCTGCGACGACGCCCGCGACACTTCCGTGGGAACTCAGCACCAAGACGCCTCCCGACGTGATCACGGGCTACAACTGGGAACTCTACAACGTCGACGAAGACCCGACGCAGTTCACCGATCTCGCCGCCAAGATGCCCGACAAGCTCAAGGAGCTGCAGGACCTCTTCTACACGGAGGCAAAGAAGTACAACGTCCTGCCGCTAGACAACTCGACGCTTGCACGCTGGAACGCCGCTCGACCGAACCTCACGGCAGGACGGACGCAGTTCACTTATTCGGGCGAACTGAGCGGTGTGCCTGGGAGCGCCGCCCCCAGCACCTTGAACAAGTCCTACACCATCACCGCCGAGGTCGAGATACCCGAGGGCGGTGCGGAAGGAATGATCGTCACCGAAGGCGGACGCTTTGGCGGTTACGGCCTATTCCTCAGCAAGGGAGATTTCGGTGTCGGCCGGGGGAAGGTCGTGTTCCTCTACAATCTCCTGGACCTGAAGCGGACGACATGGGAGGGGCCGGAACTCGAACCCGGCAAGCACACGATCGTCTTCGACTTCAAGTCGGATGGAAAGGGGCTTGGAGCGGGCGGCGCGGGGGTTCTGTCGGTGGACGGCAACGAGGTCGCAAAGAACTCCATCGATCATGGCATCCCGGTTACCTTCCCGGAGGATGAGACCTTCGACGTCGGCCTCGACACCCGCACGGGCGTAGCCTTGCTGGAATACCGATACGACACGCCATTCCGCTTCACAGGTAAGATCGACAAATTGACCTTCGAACTGCGGCCCCAGTCAAATGCAACGCCCTGATGATTGGACGAGCATGCTAGGGGAGGTACGGGTTTATGATACGCGTGCTTGATCTCGCTGCGTTTGGTGAAATCGCAACAGGGCTCGCTCTTCTCGTCGCGCCTTCCTTCGTAGGGCAGGTGTTGCTTGGGGAGGCGCTGACAGGTGCTGGGATTCCGACGGCCCGAGTAGCAGGCATTGCCCTGATAGCGCTCGGCGTTGCCTGCTGGAAGAATTCAGGTCTCCTCGGCATGCTGATCTACAGTACGGCGGTCACGTGCTATCTGGCTTATTTCGGGCTGATGGAGGGCTCCGCTGGCGTCCTTCTGTGGCCCGCGGTTGGACTTCATGCGGTGCTGGGGACCTTGCTCTGGCGCAGTCACACGAAAACCCACACCTCCTAGTTCATGTGCCCCACACAACTGCTTGGAACGAGGAGCAAAAAATCGTCGGTCACTCAAATACATAAATCGCATTTGGTGGTCTTTGCTACCTAATGCCGGAGAGAAGTCGGTTCGTATTCACCTTCGCCTAGGCGGCGATGCTACAAGCAAACCGCCAGCAGCTAGCCCCGATCAAAGCTCTCCAACTTCTATCGCATCCCGACAATGATGGTCGCTGTCGACAGCAGGCGAACATCACCTTCCCGCACAGCCTGTCTAGCCGACGCCAATACCTCCTGCCGGATCTTCGTATGTGTGGTCGTGTCCGCCTTCGAAAGCCCAGCGACCACTGGCGCTGCTATATCCGTCATGAAGTCCCAGTACTGCTCAGGTGTCGCGTGTGTCATCAATGAGGAGACCTCCTCTTCTTCGATGCGCTTCAGGCCTGACTGTTCGAAGGCGTTGCGCATCAGTGCTGGTTGAGCGCATCGAAAGAGGCCTGGCGAGCCTGGCGGAGGCGGGGACATCTGAACATGACGACCGATCGCCGACATGATGGTTGTCGCCCAAGGGTTCTTGTCGGGTTCGCTCCACACGGCAGCGACGATCCTCGAGCCAGGCTTGGCGACGCGGGCGAATTCGCGTGCCGAGAGATCAATGTCCGGAAAGAACATGAATCCGAAGCGGCAGAGGACGGCGTCGAATGTGCCGTCAGGAAAGGGAAGGGCTCCCGCATCGGCAACCCTGGTATCGAAATTCGACAAGCCGCGACGCTCTGCATTCTCCGCAGCCACCGCCAGCATGCGTTCGGAAAGATCGGTTACGGTGACCTTCCCGTCCGGCACCATGGCAGCGGCGGTGAGGCCTGGTTCGCCAGTGCCGGCTGCGACGTCAAGAACTCGCGAGCTGTCTCTCAGATCGGCGTGGCGGAGCATCGCGTCGCCAAACGGGGCGAGCCATCCAAGCACCAGTTCGTCCCATTTCTTCCAGCCTGCGGAAAACCGGTCCCAAGTGTCGCGCTGCTGGTCGCGGATTTCGTCAAAGCTGTTAGGCATGCCCGCTCCTCCTTGGTTGTCCGGCTTGCGTTCAGCACAGACGATCGGTTTCGTTGAATGCGACCTTTCGTTTCGAGATCCGTCAATTCATGGGGGCAGAGTGCCGTAGTCCTTCAAAGCCTGCGCTCAGGTCGGAAGGCCGTCCCGGCTTCGTCAACGCGGGCTACAATTCTCACTGACCATACGAAACGCCTGCCATCCCGATCTCCGCGGCGACCTCCGCTTCGTCGGGCACGGGCAGTCCAGCCTTCCGAAGCGATGCAATGATGTGGGCGCTGTCCTCCGGCTTGATGTTCCGCTTCCGGTTCTCCTCAACGATATCGTAGATATACTGGGGGCGCATCTTCATGAAGATCTCTCCCTCGCGCCTTGCATCGGCGATCATTCCGGCATCGGCGTAGACGGCGGCGGCCACGACGTGAAACTGCGGGAATTTCTGCAGGTCAGCCTTCCGTATCAGGATCACCGCCTTCTCGTGGTCTCCCAGCATGTTGGCCGCAAGCGCCGCTGTTCCCTGGTAGAAACCTGCTCCACCGGGATTGAGCCTGAGCGCCTCGTCGAGCAAGGCGGCTCCGCGTTGCCATTGTCCGCTCATTGCCACCCGCGTTCCGAACTCCCCAAGAAGCTCCGTGTCGTTCGGGTTCGTCGCGAGTGCTTCTTCCCCGACCGCGAGAGCTTCTGTCAGGTTCCGGTTGAAGAACAACGCGGTCATGAGCGCTTGCAAAGCCCTTGTGTTCTCCGGTTCAAGCTCGACAGCGCGCCGGGCGGTGGTCAGCGCCCTGTCCAACGGCGTCTCCGAACCGCCTTTCGGATTGAACCTGAAGCGGTCCTCGTCGAGGTAGGCGATGGACAGCATCGCCAGGGCCGTCGCATAGGTCGGGTACCTTGCCACCGCTGATTCAAGACAGTCCCGCGCCGTCAGATGGGTTGGCGGACTGAGTTCGGAGCGGTAGGCGTAGAAGCGAAGCGTGCACTCGTAGACGCCGAGGTCGTCCGGAGGCGGATGGGCTGTCACTGCCTGCGCGATGATCCCGTAAGGCTGCGCCACGGCGGTGGCGACCTTGCTGGCGACGTCGGACTGGATGGCGAACAGCTCCCGCGTGCTCAGATCGTCGTCGTAGGTCTTGGACCACAGAATCGCGCCGTCTGACGTATCCAGAAGACGGGCTGTCACCCGCACCTGGCTGCCGGAGACACGCACGCCGCCTGCAAGCAGGTAGTGAGCGCCAATGTCGCCGCGGACCTGAGACACGTCCACTTCAGGCTGGAGGGCTTTCGACGTCTCGCGGCCGAACACCTTGATCTCCTTGAAGCGGGGCAGGGCCGTGAGCAACTCCTCGGTCAGGCCGACCGTATAGAGCACAGCCTGTGGTCCGTCTCCGAGATTGGCAAAAGGCGCGATGACCAGTGTCGGCTTGTCCGGCACCTCCGCATAGTTCGCCAGTTTGATGCCCGCCTCGAAATGGTCAGTCGCCCAGTAGATCAGCCCTACGACGCAGACAACGACCCCGAGCGCAGCCAGCATCGGCCAGCCGATAGTAACGCGGGGAAGGACGAGGCCATTGGTGACCTTTTCATCACCGATCTCAGCAGATGCCGCGTCGTTCCAGGTGAAGGACGGGGCATAACCTCCTTTGGGGATATCTATCCTGATTGGATCGAGCTGCCCTGCCACGAGATAGTATCGCTCGAGCGAGCGCCGCAGGCGCCCCGCTTCGATGCGGACCACAGGATCGTCCTGGGAAAAGCCCTCGCGCCGCTTGAAGATCTCGACGGCGATGGAGTAGCCCTTCAGGCGGTTCGAGCGTCCTGCCAGAGCCTCCTCGGTGATATAGGCCAGGAGCAAAGCTCCGCGTCCCGCATGCGGGAATTCACTGCTTGCGATGATGCGTGCAAGCTGTTCACGGATTTCTTCCGGGTTTGGTGGGAGCCGGGGTTCGCCGCCTTCTTCTGTCATTGCGGTCTGCATCACCTGCTCCTAACGCTGTTCTTGGGCCAGAACAATCGCGGTCTTTTCAGGATCGCTAATGCAACCTACTCCAACGGTCCCATTGCGTCCACGACCGGAGGGTACGATTTCGCACCACCGCCGACGCACTCAGAACCTCCTGGGAGGTTTCGTAAAGTCCGGAACGGGACCAGCGTCACGTCGAACTGGTGGAACTCGCGGACAGTCAGTGCGTCGAAATCGAGAACGCTCTGGACAACGCAACGGTCGCGCTGTTCCGCCGCCCCGGTGATGACGAATGGCACGGCCCTTCATCATTTTATTTCCTCGTCAACGATCGCGGCCAGGGCTGGTTTAAGCGTCGAGTGTAGACGGACGTTTCTCAATACGGCTGCTGTTCAGGTGCTTCTGGGCGACAAGTACACGATGCACCAGACGGCCATTACCGTGTGAACCAGGATCGCGGGCCAGAAAGCGACGCCCGACAGGCCCGGCCCGATCCATCCAGCCAAGAGGACGACGACAACGGTGGCGTTGTAGAAGGCCATGGCCGCGAGCAACCCTCTCGATCCGCCTTCGCGCGTGAACCAGCAGGCAATCCCGAGCGCCAGGAGTGCCGCTCCGGCGATACGACTGACCGTCATTCCCGCGGCGGTGCCGAGCGTTGCCCCTAGAAGTAACTCGACTAAAACCGTCGGAATGACCAGCAGCGCCAGCCCTGTCGCCGCTTCCAACACGCCCATTGCGGATAGCAAGACCCTCTCACTCACGTCGTTCACCTCTTTGTTCGTGTCAAACCGTCTGACGGAAACACGTGGCCGGCCGCAATAGTCCGGGCGACGCTTACTGAAACTGCGTCGGCCCCAGCTTGATGCCCAACGTCTCCCCCGCCATCGCTGCTACCGTTTCCCGAGGTGTGCCAGCGCGTCTCGCAACGGACCGTCTGACACGTGAACGACCCCGATATAGGGATGCGCCATGTCGACGACGAGGAAGACCGCGCCAGCGACCGACAGGGAGCAGATCAACATGACGCCGATCACGGTCGGATTTGCCGGAGCCTGCAGCCCGAACGTGGCAAACAGCCAGGCAAGCCAGAAGACCAGGATGACGAGGAATGCTGTCGGCAATCCCTCGGAACTGATTTCGACAAGCATCCACCGGGCCTCGGCCAGTTGCCCGCTCACATCGAGCGCACGCGATTGAAGCAACCGCTGTGGATCGGTTTTCGGCGTGAGCTCACGAAGTTCGGCCTGTATCGGCTCGATGCTCTGGGATGCGTCATAGGGATCGATGGCTGCCTGCTCGGAGGATGAGCCCCAGCCTTGTTTGAGCCGGAGTTCGACAAGGCTGGCAAGACGCCTGCGCGCGTCCGACGTCTCCGGGCCATGTTGTGCCATCACCCTGTCCAGCAGGAGGACGCGGGCGGCGGATGTCCGAAGCTCGGCCTCGGCGTTGTCGTAGACGTTCTTCGCCGATGCGATCAGCAGTCCGAGAGCAAGCGCGGACAAGGTCCCCACCACGGCAGTCGACATCCGGATCGCGTCTTTGGAGTCCGAGTCCAGATGGTGGGTCGGAAGCCGGGAGTGGATCAGGATTCCAAGCAGAGCTGCCCCGAACAGACACGCAAGGACGATCGCGCCGAGGGTGATGGAACTCATGTTCTTTCTCCTCAGTTCTTCGATGTCCGGCAAGCCGGATCTACCGTCGACGTCGATTTGCAGTCCTTTACCGCGATCTTCTGCTTACCATCCGACTGACCAGCGAGGCCGTTGACGTGGTTGGCATAGTTGTCGCGGGTATCTGCGTCGAGGACGGCGACGGGAGCGGCAAGGACCAGGCCTGCGGCGCTGCCAGCCGCAGCGGCCACGTCCGTGGTTCCGGCGAGGATCGTATCGCCGAAACCCACGCGGCTATCCGTCAGCGTCTGTCCCTCCGATATCCGGGCACCGATGAGCTGGACGACCTCGGGAGATTCCGCGAACTTGCTGTGATGCAGGTCGTCGCCGGCCTTGACCTTGGTCATGTCGATCACCGAAATCTTGTAGTCCGCCAGCTCCTGCTTGTAGGGAGCCGTTTCCGGATCGATCGCCCCCAGCCTGGGGATGTTTCCCCAGACCCTTCGGGAAAATGCGAGGGCGCGGTCGTCGCGCGACACGAACAGGGTGAACCGGGGGTGCTGATTGCCCATGTCCTCGATCTGCGACCGAAATACATCGACGTCGACATCGGGGGCGGCCAGCATCACGTTCTTGAACTTGGCCGGAAGACCACCGTTGCGGATCGCCATCTGGCGCAAGGCTTCAAGCGTCAGCCAGTTGCCCATGGAATGTGCCAGGATGGAAACTTCCTTCACTTCGCCGTCTTTCGCCAGATATTGGAACAATGTCTCAAGCGCATTGCGCGTGTAGTTGGTGCTTTCGCGGTCATATCCGTATGCAAGCAGGCTACCGCGGGAGGGCCAGGTCACGAGGACCGGTGCGCTATGGACACGTGAATCATTGACGATCTGGGCGAAGCGGTAGACGCTGTCCTCGTACCGATTGTTGAACCCATGCACGAAGACAAGAACGCTCCGGTCCGGACTCTTCTTCACGGAGGCACTCAGCCAGCGCTTCGCAGCGTCGATGTCGATCACGTCCGCCTTCAGGGTCGCGAAGTCGGTCTCGGGGTTTGAAGGTAGCTTCTTCGGCCACGCGACGTCGCCCACCTTGCGGACTTTGGGCAGGGATACGGTCATCTCGGCAAATGCCGGCCCCCGTGCTCGTTCTCCTGTAAACATCTCGCCCGGCACGGTGGAGCGGCCGCGGGTGGTGGCAATCAGCATCTCCACCCGGTCTGAACCGGGGATCGTATCCGCGACTGGTGTCAGCACATATTTGGGATGGCCACCGCATCCCGCAGGCAGGACGAGCGCGAGGCAGAGGAAAAGCTGCTGTAGACGGCCGGGAACCGACGTGTTTCGAATCTTCAACTGACTTCCCCAATCAATGTTGGCCCCGACCGATAACTATCTTTCTACCATTATCGCGGGCATGCGTCCCAGAATCCCGTCTTCTTCGTACTGTCGGTGTAGTACCAACATTGACCCGACGTCGGTGGTGTTCCGGCCACCGATGCTGCGGCTGCACCTGCGATGAACCCGATCGCCGCTCCTGCGGCGATGGCATCGCCTGTCGGCCAGTAGCGGCGCGGATTGACGACCACGACACCGCGCATGACGGGCGGACGGCGAACGGCAAACGCACCGTTGCGTCCCACGGCGGCGCGTCCACGCGCTCCGCAGTCTGCAGCGGCACGACGTGCCTCGGCGGGCGACGATACGATCATCGGCGCTACGACCGTCGCAACGACGGCCACGGTTGCTACGGCGTTGCGAATGTTGCTTACGATGTGCATCTGCTCTTCCGAATTTCCCGTTTGAAACGACGTTCGCACTAGGACTGAACCAGCGCCATTGTGGGTGTATGTTACAGTATCGTAGGCTCTACTGAGCCTCCCGCGGCGGCGGGAACGGCACTCCGACACGGATCGCTTTGGAGAACTCCGATGTCAGACCAACGGCTCGGGCCCGTTCGTCGATCTGAGCGATTTCCCTCAACTGAGACAGCGGCATCGAGGTGTCGATGGCCCCGCGGTCATAAGCATAGTCGGGAAGATACCCGTTCACGATCAGTCGCCAGTCGAACGGCACCTCGTCTCCGGCGACCCGCATCAGCTTGACAACGGTCGTGGTGCAGTTGGTCGTGATCGAATTGTACCACTGCGGGGTCGTAGCAAGCGCGTTGGCGTCGGCGACGTATTCGAGCAACAGAAGCCGGGCCTGCTGCGGGGTTGCCCGCAACCGATAGATCTGGACGTCCTCGCCACGAACATTCGAGCGGACACCGACGACATCCCGCTCGTCAGCCGCGAGGATCACAAGTGGGTCGTTCTTGAACAGGTCAGCCAGAGGCGAGAAGGAGCCGCCCATTCGATGGCGGACCTCGATCGACCAGGCAAGCTGCACGCCACCGTCGAAGCCGAAGCTGAAGATCACATGCGCGATCTTCGGACCGGACCAGTAGGACATGAACATATCCACGGCCTTCAGCTTGCTGAGGTCATAGGTGCGTGTCGTCCAGCGTTCGGTGAAGTCGGTGTTGCTACGCCACTCGAAGTCCCGGACATTGGTGAGCGTCAGGACGTCCCCCTCGATCGTGCCAGTCACCTGCCGGGCGACATCCGGTGCCCAGGCGGCATTCGCCTGCGGCATGATCGTGCTCCACCAGAAGGTGATGCCCAGGAAGGCTGCGCCAAACACCGCGATTGCGGAAAACCGCCAGCGTCCGAACAGCGCGGCGACCGTGACGAGGCCAAGGATGACGAAGACGCCGGCGGCGATGCCCCGCCCGACGTCTGGTAGCGGTAGCCGATACCATAGGGCAAGCGCCGCCCAGGCGGTCGCGGCGGCCACGACTATGGCCATTGCCAAGAGGAGGATGATCAAGATCAATCGGCGCAATGTCGGTTCCTTGTCGGGTTTCAGTTCGGCGGACGTGAAGCCGGATGCATCAGGATCGGGTCCGTGCCCGCAACACGAACGACCAGAGCTTGCCATCCGTGCCCTCGTTGATCTCCCGGAACGCCAGGTACGGAATGAGGATGACCAGCATGACGAAGCTTGTTGCGAGGATCTGCCAGAGCTTGCCGCCCCAGAGTTCGGTCAGCGCCGCAGCAATGGTCTTTCCATGGATGAGAGCGAGGACCGCTTCCTCGACAACCGACAAGGCGATGAGCAACAGGAGATACAGCACTGACTTGAGCGCGATGACGTGAATGATCCGCAGCTCCTTGTGGCTTTCACCGAGGTGGACAGCATGACCGAGAAGGATGAACTTGCCGAGGATCAGCGCCTTCACGGCGGCAATACCGAACGGCGAAAAGGGTATGCCCTGGGTCTGCAGCAAGGCCATCTTGTACAGGATCAGGGCGATGAAGCAGAGATAGAGATAGGCCGCGAGCACGGCATATTCCCGTAGCTCGCGGCTCACTTTCTGCCTAACGGTGGCGGAAGGGGGATTCTTGATTGCCATCGTCATCTCCTATGGTCTACTTGCCACCCCCGGCAGCCCCGGTCTGCACAATCTCCAGCGCTCGTTCGATGCTGAGCGTACCACCACGCTGGCTCGGCGGATATTCTTTGAAGGTCTCGAGGAACTGCCCGACGAGCCTAACGGCAGGGACCATCGTCCAGAGCTTCTCACCCCACCAGCGGCCGTAGAGCATCGACTGGTCCTGGTACTTCTCCCAGGGATCCTGACGCAGGTTGGTGACGAGAGGGACGTTGGTGGATTCCTCGGTGCCCGTGAACAGGTTGCCCTTGATCGTCTTGAACGCCAGCTTCCAGTTCTCGTAGCGCACCGCCATCAGGTCGGCGTTGTCGCTGAAGTAGAAGAACTCCTTGCGCGGCCCCTTGTCGACCTCGCCCCTGAAGTACGGCATGAAATTGTAGCCGTCGAGATGGACCTTGAAGGTCTTGTCGCCCGCCTGCTTGCCCGTTAGCAGATCTTCCTTGATGTTTGGCTCGCCAGCACCTGCCAGGAGTGTCGGCATGAAGTCCTCGCCAGCGATAATGTCATTGTAGATCGTACCCGGCTTGATCGTGCCCGGCCACTTCGCGACCATCGGCACGCGGAAACCGCCTTCGAAGGTCGTGCCCTTCTCACCGCGGAACGGGCTGTTGCCGCCGTCCGGCCAGGAAAAAGTCTCCGAGCCGTTGTCGCTGGTGAAGACTACGATGGTGTTGTCGGCGATCTTCAGCTTGTCGAGTTCGGCGAGAATCTGGCCGACTTCCCAGTCGAGTTCGGCCATGGCGTCGGCATAGAGACCGAAGCCGCTCTTGTTCTCCCATTTCGGCGACAGATGTGTCCACACATGCGTGCGGGTGGCGTTATGCCAGAGGAAGAACGGCTTATTGGCCTTGGCCGAACGGTCGATGAAGTCGACGGAGCGGCGGACCAGCTCCTCGTCGACGGTTTCCATGGAAAACTTCTGCGTGGGATCCATGCCGTCGTGCGGAGGAAGCGGGCCTGCGTCCACGATCACCTGCTTGCCGACCTTGCCCCAGCGCGGATCGACGGTCGCGTCTTCAACATCGCTTGCTTTGGTATCGACGATGTTGCGCGGCCCGAAGTTGGCGCGGAATGTAGCGTCCTTCGGGTAGTCCGGGTCATAAGGCTCCTCCATCGCATTCAGGTGGTAGAGGATGCCGTAGAACTCGTCGAAGCCATGGACGGTGGGAAGGAACTCGTTGCGGTCGCCCAGATGGTTCTTGCCGATCTGCGCGGTCGCATAGCCCATCGGCTTCAATAGGTCGGCGATCGTCGGATCCCTGTCCTGAAGCCCCTGCTTGGCGGCGGGCATGCCGACTTTCAATAGACCCGTACGGAAGGGCGTCTGTCCGAGGATGAAGGCGGCCCGTCCTGCCGTGCATGACTGCTGTGCGTAGTAGTCGGTGAACAGCGCGCCCTCTTTGGCGAGGCGGTCGATGTTCGGCGTGTTGCCGCCCATCATGCCGCGGTGATAAGCGCTGACGTTCCACACGCCGACATCGTCACCCATGATGACGACGATGTTCGGCTTAGCTTGCGTGTCCTGAGCCGATGCCGTGCCACAGACCAGCATGGTCGAGGCCAGCATCATCGTTCCGATCAGACTGCTTTTCATATCAGTTCCCTCGGGCAAAGGGTTCCACGCAATGTGGGACCGCAATTGGCCGGGACCGTACGGAATAGACGAGGCGGGCGCACGTAACATACAGTATCGTACTGTCGCCGAGCATCGTTCCGGGGTATGGAATCTGGCGTCAGGGGCTGATCGAGGGACTTCGCGTTCGACCACTCGAAGGGGCATGAGATAGGGCCGTTGCCATGTTTTGCAGGCGGTTCGCAGCACAGATGACACGGGCATCCAGCCAAAACTTTACCTAGTGTCGCCCGGCCGACGCTAGGGCTGGACGGTCGTCAGCATGAAGGACGACTGGAAGACGATCTATCTGTCGGACAAGAAGTAAGAGCGTCAGGGGTCGGGCCGTGAGGAAGATCCCGTCCTTAGCGCCGACCCGGAAACGGCACGACCTTTGCCTCCTCGACCATCTCCTCGATCTCCCTGCGCAGGCTCTCGAAGAGTTCGGCGCTTTCCGCGTACCGCTCGTCACGCTCGGGTGCGGTCGACGTCTCCCACGTTCGCTTCAACTCGTCGGCAAGGGCGAAGTCGTTACAGAGGTCTCGGAAGTTTTCGCACCGGGCCGCAAGTTCATTGATCTCCTGCGCTCTGGCAGGGAAGGCGCGCTTCGCTAGACCTGTGTCGTATTCCATCGAGAATATTGTCCCCCTGGGGATCGTGTCACCACGCCATGTGACGGCTCCATGACATTAGCCCAGACGATTGCCGCCTTGGCCAGTATGTTACAGTATCAAACGTCCCCAATCGCACGACACGACAGTTTGCGGATTTCGTCAGCGTTGGGCGTCACATAGGACCCTTCCGTCGGCCACCGCCAGCATCTGCAAATATCCTGCCCCCACAGCACGCAGACAGCACTTTCCGGCGTGTAACATACTAGATGTTACGGGCGCTGAACGCGCGCCTGGCGTAGCTTGCGTCCGTCAGCACATCCCGCTGAAGCGAAATGCTGGAAGGATCGCTCGATGTCAGGCATTGCCCCAAGGACCGCCGCGTTCGTCGTCGCCGCATTCATGTCCACCGCCGTGCTTGCGGCGATCTTCCCGTCAAACGCCATCGCGGGGGAGGACGATGCCAAGAGCCTGCTGAAGGCGATGTCGGACTACCTCGCCGGACAGAAGGCGATCTCGTTCAGTTACGACAATAACCTTGAGGTCGTGACCCCTGATCATCAGAAGCTTCTGCTGGCAAGTTCGGGTACGGTCGAGATCGGCCGCCCGGACAAGATCCGCGTCACCCGCAAGGGCGGCTTTGCCGATGTCGCGATGGTGTTCGACGGCAAGACGCTGACCGTGCTGGGCAAGGACGCGAACCTCTATGCAACGGTCAAGGCTCCCGGCACGATCGACCAACTGATCGACGAATTGCGGGACAAGCTTCACAGACCGCTTCCGGGTGCCGACCTGCTCCTGCCGGACGTCTACAGCACTCTTATGACCGATGTCACGGACATCAAGGATCTGGGCAGCGGTGTCATCGGTGGCGCCGAATGCGACCATCTCGCCTTCCGGGCCAAGGAAGTCGACTGGCAGATTTGGATCGCCCAGGGCGAGAACCCGTACCCGTGCCGATATGTCATCACCGCCAAGGATGTTGACCAAGGACCGCAATACAGCATCCAGATCAGCGACTGGAAGACGGGCACGGCCGTGACGGCCAAGGAATACACTTTCGACAACGCGACAGGCGCGAAGGAGGTCGATCTGCCCAAGCTCGGCGATATCGACGACCTGCCAGATCATTTCACCATGGGGGCAGCCAAATGACCATTTCCGGCAAACTGAAGATCGCGGCATTGACCGTGGCTCTAATGATCTCGGGACTTGATGCGGGGGCGGGACTTTCGATCCCCGGCGTCGCGAGCTTCGTCGGCGTCGCCGATGCCAGAGTCGGTCGGCCTCTGACTCCCGTCAGCTATGCGGGCGTTGCCCGTCGGACTGTCCGGCGCTGTGCCGCCGGGGTCTACTACTGCTGAGACACGGCCACAAATCCAACAACACGGAGACGATCTCATGAAACGAATTCTCATTTCGACCGCCGTCCTGATGATGACCGCGGGGCTTGTCAGCGCCGCAGACCCGATCCTCGGCAACTGGAAGACGGATCTGGGCGACACCGCGGCGATCGAGCAATGCGGCGGCGGCTTCTGTATCACGCTGAAGAATGGAAAACACGCGGGCGAGAAGATCGGAGCGTTCGAGGGCAAGGACGGCAGCTATTCGGGCAAGATCACCGATCCGGACGCGAAGAAGACCTACAACGGGACGATTAGCGTTTCCGGGGATACGGTGACGCTCAAGGGCTGCGTGATGAAGGTGGTCTGCGAGTCCCAGAAATGGTCACGTCTGTAGGTCGTAGATCTCGTGATCCACGATTGTGAATTTTGGTGATAAATGAACAATAGAGCTGGCGCGCACAGAGCCGTGATTCGTCTGCTCGACATATGTGAACTCCGGGTCGGTCCCGGCATCTGAAACGGGGAACTGGTGAGCATGATTGGAATTAAAAGCGTATGTCTCGGGCTGGCGTTGGCTCTCGCCATCGCGGCCCCCGCATCGGCAGCCGATATGTCGGATCCGAGCGGACCGATCGCAGTCGGCAGCGGTTGGAAGTACCAGGTCACGTTAGACGGCTGGCTGGCGGGTTTGAACGGCGACGTCGGGATACGCGGCCTTCCGGCGGCTGACGTCGACGTTTCTCCGTTGGACGTGCTCGAGGATCTGGACGGTGCATTCGCCGGATCCTTTCAGGCCGTCGGGGATAGCTGGCTGCTCTACTCGGATTTCATGTGGGCCAAGATTTCCACGGATGCCGACTTCGGCCGCCGCGGCGGGACGGCTGATTTCGAGCAGACACAGATCCTGTTCACCGCCCTTGTCGGGTACGAGCTTCCGATCAATGTCGACAACATGCAACTCTACGCCACGGGCGGCCTGCGCTACCAGCACTACAGCGTCGATTTCTCGATCGATCCGGCCTTGTTTCCGTCGATCGACCGCAGCGGCTCCAAGGGCTGGGTGGACCCTGTCGTCGGCGCGGCCCTGCACTACGACATCAACGACAAGTGGTTCGTTGACGTGATGGCCGACGTCGGAGGCTTTGGCATCTCATCTGACATCACCCTCCAAGGGACGGCCACTGTCGGCTACAATTGGACGGACAATATCGCGTCGTCCTTCGGCTACAAGGCGCTCTACACGGACTATAAGGATGGCGGCTTCCGCTACGACGCCACCCAGCATGGCATCTTCACGCGGCTGGCGCTGAAGTTCTAGGAGCGCTCCTGCGGGCAAGGGATCCGCCTTACGCCCGCTTGACGCAACGGAATCCGACGTGGCTGGTGGATGTGTCCTCGGGCTCCGCATGACGTGCGGCCGGACGATAGCGGCGGCAGTAGTTCGGTGCGCAGAGATGAGATCCACCTTTGAGCACGCGCCTCGCGATCCGGATCTGCGGCTGATTTGGATCGAAGCTCGCCTCCAGTTCGCCGCCACGCGGGTTCTGCGGAATGCAGCAAGACTTTGCCGCCGGCTCCGGATGGCAGGTCGACCAGAAATCAGACGTCCACTCCCAGACATTGCCGATCATGTCGTAGATTCCGTATCCGTTTGCAGGATAGAAGCCGACGGGCGACGTCCTGTCCGCGCCGGGAACTTTCGTGCTCTTTGTCGGGAACGTCCCCTGCCATGTGTTGGCCATGAGCTCACCGCCACGTGTAAGTTCATCGCCCCAGGCGAACTCGACATCGTCGAGGCCGCCGCGCGCAGCCAGTTCCCATTCCGCTTCGGTCGGCAGATCCTTCCCGGCCCAGGTCGCGTAGGCCTTGGCATCGCTATAGGCGACATGAACGACCGGATGGTTCAGCTTGCCGCGGATGTCGCTCCTGCCGCCGTAGGGGTGTTTCCAGTCAGTACCGAACTTGAATGCCCACCACTGGCTGATATCCGGTCCGCCGACGGTCTTGGGCGGCGTGAACACCAGCGATCCGGCCCGCAGCATCTTCGGCAGCGCTCCCGGATAGTCCTCCGCGCGGGGCGCGCGCTCCGCGACCGTCACGTGTCCAGTTGCCTTCACGAAGGCTGCGAACTGACGGTTCGTTACCGGAGCGACGTCGATCCAGAAGCCATCGACCTTGACGGGATGGGCCGGGGCCTCCTCGGGGTAGTGTCTGTCTGAACCCATCGTGAAGGTGCGGCCAGGCACCCACACGAGACCGTCCGTGTCGGCATAGTCCATTGCTGCGACTGTTCCGGGTGCCATGCCACCGACCTTTGTTTTGACTGAAGGTACCTTGGACGAAATCCCCGGTTACTGGGAGTATGTTACAGTATCTTACGCGACTTCCTGCCAGAACGGCGCATTCTCCCGGTGAGTTCTCACACTAAGCTGAGGCTGAAACCTGAAGGACAGGCCCATGTCATTGAAACGCGTGTTCCGATCCGTCGCCATGCTTTCAGCGCTCTGCCTTCTGTCGCCGTGCGGCGTATGTCACAGTAACGCGCCTATTCTAATTTAGCATCATGTAAAGTTTAGCTTTTCACCCAGATGGGAGCCGACAATGCTAAGACTTGGAACGCTGTTTCTTGCCACATTGAGTTTAACCGCCGCTTCGACCTACTGCGCCCGCGCGCAGCAAGTCACGGGCGAAATGGGCTCGCCCAGCGCAACGACGACGATCGACGGCAGGTACCTGCCGAACCCGCCAGCGAGTTTCGGTGGAGAAATCGGTCTCGACGCGAAGGCCTCAAGGGCCTATTGGCCGCCGCAGATCGTGCCCCAAAAGGGGGCTCCGAACATTCTCTTGATTATGACCGATGATGCTGGCTACGGCGTTGCGGGCACGTTCGGAGGCGTTATCCCGACCCCGGCAATGGATCGCGTTGCGAACGCTGGCTTGCGCTTTACGCAGTTCCACTCGACGGCGCTCTGCTCGCCGACACGCGCCGCGCTGATCACCGGCCGCAATCATCATTCCGTCGGTTTCGGGGTGATTTCGGAACAAGCAACGGGATTTCCCGGCTATGATTCCATCCTCGGCGTCGACAACGCGACTATCGGCGAAATCCTTAAGCAGAACGGATACGCCACGTCCTGGTTTGGAAAAAACCACAACACCCCTGCTTTTCAATACAGCACCGCCGGGCCGTTCAATCAGTGGCCGACAGGCATGGGCTTTGACTACTTCTATGGCTTTATGGGCGGAGACACCAATCAGTGGGAGCCGTACCTGTTCCAGAATACGACGCAGATTTTTCCGTGGGTCGGAAAGCCCGGCTACAACCTCATCACCGATGAGGCCGACAACGCGATCGATCACATCAAGCAACTGAACGCGACGGCACCTGACAAGCCGTTCCTCGTCTACTACGTTCCCGGCGCAACACATGCGCCGCATCACCCCAGCAAAGAGTGGATCGACAAGTTCAAGGGCAAGTTCGACATGGGTTGGAACGAACTGCGCGAGCAGATTTTCGCCAACCAAAAACGGCTCGGTGTTGTTCCCGCCAACACGCAATTGACCGAATGGCCGGACAGCCTGCCGAAATGGGAGACGCTGGACGCCGACAGCAAGAAGCTGTTCGCACGACAGGCGGAGGTGTATGCCGCCTATGTGGCCTATTCGGACCACGAAATCGGCCGCGTCATCCAGGCGGTTGACGATCTGGGCAAGCTGGACAACACCCTGATCATCTACATCGAAGGTGATAACGGCACCAGCGCAGAGGGAAGCGTGGTCGGGACACCCAATGAATTGATCACCCTCGAAGGTATGCAGATACCGGTAGCGGACCAGATGAAGTTCTATGATAGCTGGGGCTCCAACCAGACCTATCCGCACATGTCGGTCGCATGGTCATGGGCGTTCGACACACCGTTCAAGTGGACGAAGCAGGTCGCGTCGCATTTCGGTGGAACGCGCCAGGGCATGGCGATGTCCTGGCCTGCACGGATCAAGGAAGCAGGTGGGATCCGCAGTCAGTTCCACCACGTGATTGATATCGTGCCTACCATCCTTGAAGCAACAGGGATCGCCGCCCCGGTGATGGTCAACGGCGTGGCGCAGAAACCGATCGAAGGCGTCAGCATGGCCTATAGCTGGGACAATGCCCAGGCACCTTCCGCCCGCAAGACCCAGTACTTCGAAATGTTCGGCAACCGCGCAATCTACAATGACGGCTGGTATGCGTGCACCACCCCGCCAGCAGCACCGTGGTTGATGGGCACGACCACGATGCCGGATGTCGTCGATGGCTATAAATGGGAACTGTATAATCTCACGGAGGACTTTTCCCAGAACAACGATCTAGCGGCAAAAATGCCGGACAAACTGCATCAGATGCAGGAACTGTTCCTCATGGAGGCGGCGAAATATGATGTGTTCCCGTTGGACAACTCGATCCTGGAACGTCTGCTCACGCCGCGGCCGAGTGCCACTGCGGGGCGGAAGGAGTTCGCCTACTCCGGCGTGATGTCCGGTATTCCCACGAGCAATGCGCCGAATGTCGTAAACAAGTCCTACACGATCACGGCGGAGGTAAGCATTCCGGAAGGCGGCGGCGAAGGCATGCTTGTCACCACGGGCGGGCGCTTCGGCGGCTACGGGTTCTATCTGCTCAAGGGCAAGCCCGTGTTCCTGTATAACTTCGTCAACATGGAGCGTTTCCGCTGGGAGGGCCAAGATACCCTTTCATCCGGCAAGCACACGCTTGTCTTCGACTTCAAGTCCGACGGTCCCGGCTTTGGCAAAGGCGGCACTGGCATCCTGAAGGTGGATGGCAAGGAGGTCGCCAATGAGAAGATCCCGCACACGATCCCAGCGCTGATGCCTTGGGACGAAACCTTCGACGTGGGCATCGATACCCGCACGGGTGTAGAAGAAACAGACTATCAGGTGCCTTTCGCTTTCAACGGCGAAATCGCAAAGCTGACCGTGAATCTGCAGCCATAGCAAGATCGTCGGAACAAGGTGGGGACGTTGGGCACCAACGTCCCCATTAGCGAAAAACTTCACTTCCAAGGCGCTATCGACGACTTTTGCGATCCGAAGAGCGGCCCGTTCGATCGAGCCAGCCCGCAGGCTGCCGACCTTTGCCGGGTTCAGATTCTGGACCTTGGACTGTTGAAATAGTGAAACGCCCGCAGATGGGCAAACCGGGAGTACTCCTCATGGTTCAGAAATTTGATATTCGCATCCTTGCAATCGCAACAGGCCTGCTGTCTTTCACCGGGGTGGCACTGTCCCAAGACGCGATCAGCACGCCAGCGCAGAAGACCATCGGCGCGACAAAATCGAAAATGGTGCCATCGCTGGCCGTCCTCAATTCGGGAGGCGCGACACTGGCCAACGGCAAGCTGACCATGACCGACATGTCCGTCAACTCCATCGTATTCGCAGACCGCCCGGTGAGATCAGCCGGGCACGTGCTGACGACCGATTTCATCAAAGAATGGGACGAGGGCACGGACAGTTTTGCGGTCGACCCACCGAACGCGACCATCTCTGTGCTGAACAGCGATGGGTCGGCGATCGAGGATGCGGTTGTCGTCCTGAACAAGCCGAAGCTGGAAGGCGGCACCCTGACGTTTGACGTTGAGGTTCTGGAGGGGGAACTCACCAATGCCAATGGCCCGGCTTCGCTCTTCATCGACATGTTCGTTGCGCGCGCCGGAATGGGCCACGTCGGCGCTGTCGGCGTGCGTGGGGTTGGCTTCAATGGCGGCTGGTACGCACATCCGGCGGCTCGTTATGGTGCCGCGGTCGCAACGGGTGCAGTCATCGGTGCTGCGGCGGCATCCGGGCCGTATTACCCTCCGCCATGCGGCTACTATCCGTATCCGCCCTGCTATTGAAGCCGTTCGAGAGACGACACAACGATGGGGCAGTCCGCTGGACATCGAGGGAGTTTGAGGGTGGCGGCAGGTGTCCTCGCCGCCGTCCTCATCGTGTACCTGCTCGTCTGCTACCTGGTGATGCCGGAACTCTGGCTCTTCCGTGACCGGAGCCTTGTCGCCGATCTCAGCCGGATGGTCACGACCACCGAGGACGACATTCCGGGCGACCCGATCAATGTCGGCGTCGTCGGCGCGAAGCAGCAGGTGATCAAAGCTTTCGCCGCTGCGGGCTGGGATCCTGCCGACAAGATCACACTGCTCTCGTCCGTCGAGATCGGCCTGAGCGTAGCGCTTGATCGGCCGGATTTCGATGCCCCGGTCAGCGCGCTGCTGTACGAAGGACGCAAGCAGGACCTTGCCTTCGAGAAGCCTGTCGGACGAAGCGCTGACGAGCGCCACCATGTGCGCTTCTGGCTGACGACGACGCCTGCAGGCGAGGGGCAGCCATTATGGCTCGGCTACGCCAGCTTCGACCGCGGCGTCGGCATCAGCCACGACACTGGACAGATCACCCATCACATCGGGCCTGATCTCGATGCCGAGCGGGAGCTGGTGATCGGCGACCTCAAAGCTGCCGGACAGATTTCTATGACTTACGACCGCGCGGGCATCGGCGAAACCAAGGGGGGCCGCAATGGCGGCGGCGATCCCTACTTCACCGACGGCCGGGTACTTGTCGGGGTTTTGAAGTGAGCCGCATGGAGTGCCCGGCAAGGGCTTAGAAAGTGCGGCCGCCGACTGTAGGGGAGACGCAACCATGAAGTCAGAATCGAGATTGTCTGCACCACGGGTCTATGCAGTCCTTCTTGGCCGCGCGGAACGGTATCGTCGGCGTTGGACGCCTCGAATACTTTGAAACCTGCGTCTTCAAGGGTGTCGACCAACTCCATCCGGACGATGGCTCGTCTTCAACGATCAGCACAGTGACCTTTTCCATTAACGGACTTCCATTTCGTCCGGTCGCCCGGATCGTCGGAGTTCAGTGAACCGTAGATAGACGCTTGAGAACAAGGGGATGGGTGGAATGATCCGTGAAAGCATTCGACGTTTCAAACCACGCGCGGGTGGGCATATGAAAGAGAGGTCGTGATCCGGGAGACGGCACTTGCTTTAAGCTCCGTCCGCGAGGGAAGGAGGTGTGGGAACATCCTGACGAACGCCAGATGTTCGGGCGCTTCCCGGCCGCCGGCCAGAAAATCGGGGATTTCGATGCGCGTGCGCGCGCCACCGGAGGGCTGATTGGCGACGTGGAGAACGTGATGACCTCCCGTCGCATCGTCACGTTCGAGATACTATCGGTCACCGTTCGAACTGGCCGCAAACTCGGTCTGGGTGTTCGGCATCGTATCGCCCCTGTCGCTTGGGAGGATTCACATGACAGCTTAGCACGGACCGGTCTGCGCGTCAGGGCGTTTCGACCTCAACGCCACGTGCCGATTTCGGGCCGAAGGCGGACGAACGCCTCGCCCGGATTGCGCCCGCATTTCGGTCGTTCCATCCGCGTCGGCGGCTCCCGATATCCGCAGGTCGGCTTAGGCTATCTTAAATATCTGAGACTGGGTGGACAACGGCATGTCCGCGTTCGACGATCAGAAGGGACAAGCCGCCGTCCAGCGGTATTATTTCAACGGCAGGAACAGCTCCGCGACCGTCTCATGCTCCGGTACCTCGGGGGAGAAGGCGAAGCGTTGGCAGTAGAGAGGGAAATCCCTCGGCTCTTCGCCGCTGGCCGGCAGCCAGTCGCGATAGAGGTAGAGAGCGGCTGGCTCCAGATTGTCGGTATTGCCGATAACGCGCAGCACAGCGCAGCGCCCGCCGGGGATAAAACCCGCCGCCACGCCCTCGTCATTCGGTCCTATCGGGAAATCGATGCCCGCACACAGGTCCATCCGATATTCGGCCGGGGATGCGGGCCGCCGCTCGGAACGGAAGACGTTGAAGATTGGGCTGGTCCTTGGAGATGATAGGCCAGCGGCCTTTCGCCAGGCAATGAATCGCTGGATGGTATCGCCAATCGTCGCGGGGTCGCCCCGATGCTCCATGATCGCCACCGGCGTCGGGGCCACATCGCGGATCGTCACATCTTCATGGCCATAGGTCTTCTGCATGAGCTTGCTCCTAGCGTTGTCGAGAGGCCCGAAGGCCGCAAGCCACGACTCCCATTCAGGAGACTTTCGGAACGACGAAGGCGATTGTCCGAACCGTTGCCGAAAGGCGCGGGCGAAAGCATCCGGTGCGTCGTAACCGGCATCCATCGCTATGTCCGGGACACTTTGGGCGTCTCTGTAGGCCAGCCGGTACGAAGCGCGCTTCATGCGGGCGAGTTGGACATAGCGATACACGGACAACCAGAAGGTGGACGTGAACTGCCGGTGGAAATGGTATTTCGAGAACGCCGCGACGCCGCTCAACGCTTCCAAGCCCAGATCATCGTCCAGATGCTGGTCTATGTGGTCCAGCACCCGCTGCATTCGGGCATGGTAGTTTTCAAGTGCCGCCTTCATCGTCTCTTCCTCCGTGGCGACACCAGCTAGGCCCTTCCGGATATGTCGCGCTCGACCGATCTTGCGATTTGGCATGGATCAACAGGTGCCTGCCAGCGACGGCTTACAGGCAAGCCCGATCTGCGGTTGAACGGCAAAATATAGGTCGGAAGCGGTCACGTTCACCGCACCCGACAAATGGCAGCTATCTCTCGTTTGGTGGCGAGGACCTGTCAGTCCGCTATCGGCCCCATGGCGGTCATCTATCACAGGCAAGCCGTAGTCCGCTCCTGGTGGCGCGAACAGGACGCCAGCCGTGGTCGCCTGTTGGCCCATAGTTGCCGTGCGCATCACGGCTGAAATCCTCGCCATCGACTACAGGAATTCAATCAATGTGCGAGTGGGACACCGCTTACTACTCACATTCGACGAAACAATCATATACGCTACCGCCTGAGCTACTCCGCAGGTGTCGAAATCTGCTTTGAGCTTTCATCTGTCACAGGAATTGCAGCGGCAGCAGCATATTTTTGAGCAATGACTGCGCAGACCATCAATTGGATCTGGTGAAAGAGCATGAGTGGCAGCACAATCGCGCCGATCGACTGTCCGCCGAAGATAACGCCTGCCATTGGTACGCCACTGGCAAGGCTCTTCTTCGATCCACAAAACGTGATGGTGATCTGGTCTGGCTTGTTGAAGCCCATAAAACTGCTGCCGCGCATAGTGAAGGTTAGCACAAAGGCGAGCAGTAGCACGTCGAGCCCGACAACGATGGCGATGTCTCGCATCGAGAAGGTCTGCCACAGTCCCTCCACCACGGCCTGACTGAAGGCGAGATAGACGACCATCAGGATTGAACCTCTATCAACAGGCGTCAGCACTTTCTTCTTTGAGCGGATCCAATTCCCGATCCACGGCTGCAGGATCTGCCCGACGACGAAAGGTGCGAGCAACTGCAACAGGATTTTCTGCAGGACATCCCAGGAAAAACCCCCGTGACCACCGACGGAGAAAAGCAGGCCGACAAGCATCGGTGTCAGAAACATGCCGAATATATTGGACGCCGAAGCCGCGCAAATCGCGGCCGGAACATTCCCGCCGGCCATCGATGTGAATGCGATTGAAGACTGCACCGTGGACGGCAGGACACACAGGAAGAGGACGCCGAGATAAAGTGGCCGTGGCAGGATCGAATCTGGGATGAGGCCCAGCGCCATGCCGAGCACGGGGAAAACGGCGAATGTCGTCAGAAGAATGAAGAGGTGCAGGCGCCAATGCAGGATGCCGGCAATGACAACATCGGTGGATAGTCGCGCGCCATGCAGAAAGAAAAGCAATCCGATGGCGAAGCTGGTCGCGACGCCGAAATAATCCGCGAAACTGCCCGTCGCCGGAAGCAGAGATGCAAGGGCGACGCTGCAGACGAGCAGGATCGTAAAGGTGTCGGGCAAAAAGCGGCGCATGATGCTTCCTCGCATTCAATCGGTCAGACGGCTTCTGTAACCAGCTTGGTGTTGAAGAAGTTGTCCATCGCCTCAGTCCCGCCTTCGGACCCATAACCAGAGTCCTTTATGCCGCCGAAAGGCAGTTCCGGCAGCGCGAGACCATGATGATTGATCGACACCATGCCGCTTTGTATATCGCGCCCGAGCGCGGCGCTTGTTTTTGCCGACGTTGTGTACGCGTAGGCCGCCAAGCCATAGGGGAGCCGGTTGGCTTCCGTGATGGCGGCTTCATATGTTGAAAAAGGGCTCACCACGGCGATTGGGCCGAAAGGCTCCTCGTTCAATACCCGGGCGTCCAGCGGCACATCGGTGAGGATGGTTGGTTTGTAGAAATTCCCGCGGTTGCCAATGCGCTCACCGCCGGTCGCAATCTTTCCTCCCCGCGATACAGCATCGGTCGTTAGCGCTTCCATGGCTTCAATCCGTCTGCCGTTTGCAAGCGGTCCCATTGTTACGCCGACATCCAGTCCGTTGCCCACTTTGATCGCCTCTGCCGCCTTGACAAAGCCATTGAGGAACCTGGCATAGACCTTCTCCTGGATTAGGAACCGGGTTGGAGCAACGCAGATCTGCCCCGCATTGCGGAATTTCGCTCCCGCCAAGATCCGGACGGCGAGATCGACCTCGGCATCGTCAAACACGATCGCCGGCGCGTGACCGCCAAGTTCCATCGTCACCCGCTTCATATGGGCACCGGCAAGAGCCGCAAGCTGTTTGCCGACGGGTGTCGAACCCGTGAACGAGATCTTGCGAATGATCGGATGGGCAATGAGGTGGTTGGAGATATCGGCGGGTACGCCATAGACAAGATTGAGCGCGCCGGCAGGCAGGCCGGCATCGACGAGTGCGCGGACAAGCTCGGCACAGCTCGCAGGTGTTTCTTCCGGTCCCTTGAGAATAACGGAGCAGCCAGCCGCAAGACCGGCAGCTACCTTGCGCACGGCCTGGTTCAACGGAAAATTCCAGGGGCTGAAGGCTGCGACCGGACCGACCGGCTCCTTGATGACGATCTGGCGAACATTGAGAGACCGCGCAGGGATAACCCGTCCGTATGCCCGTCGCGCCTCCTCGGCGAACCAGTCGATCGTGTCGGCCGCCCCCAAAGTCTCCGATCTGGATTCCGCGAGCGGCTTTCCTTGCTCGAGGGTCATGATCGTCGAGATCTTCTCGACCCGGTCCCGCAGCAACTGCGCGGCCGTGTGCAACAGCTTGGCGCGATCGAATGCGCTGACCTGAGACCAGACCGCGAACCCGGCTGCGGCTGCGGCAAGCGCTTCGTCCAGATCGTCCCGACCGGCATTTTCTACGGTTCCAATGACGTCATCGGATGCAGGATTGACGATCGAAAGGCGTTCGTTCGAGCCGTCGCGCCAGGCACCGCCGATATAGAGTTGGGTTTGCGGATAGTCCGACATCACGTTCTCCGATGTTTTGGAATCAGTACCCGAGGGCGCAACCATCCTTGCGATGATCAGACGCGCCGAGTAGGGTTCCATGTTGATGATCAATCCAGACCGCTTGTGCCCCGCCGATGGCCCATTTTGGCGGAATCACCTTGAAGCCTCGGCCCTTGAGATTTTCGCCGATCGCGGTGCGAATTGCTTCCTCGGCTTCAATTGTCGTGGTGCCGGGGAGGGGAAACAGACGAGGAAGGTCGACCGCAGATTGGATATCCATGCCATAGTCGAACAGCTTCGACAGAAAGTGAGCATGTCCCATAGCTTGATAGTGACCGCCCATAACGCCGAATGAGAGGGTTGCTTTGCCGTTTCGCGTCACCATTCCTGGGATGATCGTGTGCATCGGCCTCTTGCGGGGGCCGATCGCGTTTGGATGACCCTCCTTCAGCACGAAGCTCTGGCCGCGATTGTGGAACAACACCCCGGACTTCGGTGCCATGAGGCCACTGCCGTAGGGATGGAAAATCGAATTGATGAAGCTGACGGAATTGCGGTCTTTGTCGACCACCGAGATGTAGACCGTGTCAGAGTGCTCGACACCATCGATGAAACCACTGGCATCGCATGCTTCATTCGATTTGATCTTCGAGGCAAGGTTATCGGCGAGTTCGTCTGACTGAAGAAAATCGACTGGGACATTTGAGGTCGCCGCGTCTGCCAACCAACGTTCACGTGCAGCATACGCAAGCCGAGTTGCCTCGACTTCGATGTGCAGGTTGTCGGCGTCAAGAGGATCACCCGACGGCGTGAAACGCTCAAGAATTTTGAGGATCATCAGTGCAATGACGCCTTGTCCATTCGGAGGACATTCGTGAACCGTCCATCCGCGATAGGTTGCGCTGATCGGCGTGACATATTCCCCTGCGGCGGATGAGAAATCCTCAAGGGTGTGCAGACCGCCGAGCGAGCGAAGATATGAGGCCATGTCTTCGGCGACGTCACCGCGATAAAATGCATCCCGACCGTGGCTGCCGATCGCCGACAGCGTCTCCGCCAGTTCCGGCTGATGCTGAATTGATCCAACTGCGGGAACTTCATCGTTGTCGAGGAAAATGCGACGCGTCGATGGATCGAGGGCGAGCATGGCGCGTTGATGCGAAATATCTGCGGAAACGCGCGGTGTAATGCCATAGCCGTCACGCGCAAGCGCGATCGCTGGCGCCAGGATATCGGCCATCGACATGCGCCCGTGATCTGCAACGAGGCGCGTCCAAGCATCGACGGCGCCGGGAATGGTCACCGCATGAGGCGAAGACCGCGCGATCTCGGAGATTCCTTGGTCCTTGAACCATTTGAGGTCCATCGCCGCGGGCGTGCGACCAGACCCGTTATATGCGATCACCTGGTCGCCTCCGTTGGGGGCCAGCAACGCAAAGCAATCGCCGCCAATACCAGTGGAGCCGGCTTCGACCACGCACTGGACGGCACATGCCGCCACTGCTGCGTCGATGGCCTTGCCGCCACTTTTGAGGATATCGATAGCGGTCAGGGTTGCCATAGGATGGGAGGTTGCCGCCATGCCGCTACGGCCCACGGCAATCGAGCGCCCCGGATGTTCGAAGTTCCGCATACTATCGTCCTTTATCAATAGAGGTTGTTGGCGCGCGCCCAGGCGTAGGTGTCATCAAGGGCCTTCTCGGAACGGTCGAACATGTCATTGATCTGTGCTTCCGTGATGATGAGGGGCGGGCAAAGAGAATAGTTGTCGCCGAGCGCTCGTGTGACGACGCCATGCACTTGCGCCCGCTTGCCGGCATGGATCGCGATACCGTCCGCCGGCTTGAACGGCTCCTTGGTTTCCTTGTTGCGAACAAGCTCCAGCGTACCAATCAGGCCGCGTCCGCGTGCGTTTCCGACAAGCGGGTGTTCACTGAGCGCGTGGAGTCTTCGTTGAAAGAGCGGCGCCACGTTTTGCACATGCCCGACAATGTCGCGCTCCTCGTAGATTTTCAGAGTTTCGAGTGCGACGGCGGTGGCGACCGGGTGCCCGCTATAGGTGAAGCCGTGCCCGAAGGTGCCGATCTTTTCGCTTTCGGCGACGACGGCTGCGTGAACCTTCTCGTTGACCATCAGCGCGGAGATCGGCTGATATGCCGCCGATAACTGCTTGGCCATGGCGATCATATCCGGTTGCAGCCCGAAACTCTCAGAACCGAACATCGTGCCGAGCCGGCCGAAACCGCAGATCACCTCGTCGGCAATCAACAGGATATCGTACTTCTTCAGGATAGCCTGGATCTTCTCATAATAGGTCGGGGGCGGAACGATGCAACCGCCGGACGCCATCAAGGGCTCGGCGAAGAAGGCGCCGATCGTGTCGGGTCCTTCAGCGAGGATCAGGTCCTCAAGCGAAACTGCGCAACGGGTCGCAAAATCTTCCTCGGTCTCGCCCGGAAGACCGTAGCGATAGTATTCGGGGCAGTCGGTGTGGAGGATCCGGTCGATCGGCAGATCGAAATCGCGATGGTTGTTGGGGAGCCCCGTCAGGCTTGCCGAGGCAATTGTCACGCCATGGTAGGCGCGCCAGCGGGAGATGACTTTTTTCTTTTCCGGCTTGCCGATTGCATTGTGGTAGTACCAGACAAGTTTCAGGGCCGTGTCGTTGGCTTCTGAACCCGAATTGGCAAAGAACACTTTCGACATCGGGACCGGAGCAAGGCGGATCAGCCGCTCGGCAAGTTCGATGGCCGTCTCGTGGGATCTGCCGCCGAAGCTGTGATAAAACGGCAATTCCTGCATTTGCCGTGTGGCAGCATCGACGAGCCGTTGCTCACTAAACCCAAGCGAAGCGCAGAACAGTCCACCGAGCCCCTCGATGTATTTATTCCCGTCACTGTCGATGATGTAGATCCCTTCACCCTTGGCAATGACAAGTGGGCCGTCCTTCAAATGCTGGGACGCATTCGTATAGGGATGAAGGACAAACGCCGCGTCGCGCGCTTCCAGGGAATTGAGAAGAATGGTCACGATAGCTCTCCGGTGGTGATCTAGGGCGAGTTGAAAATTTCGCAGCAGTCTGATGCCGCCGCCGAGTTGTTCGAGCGCTCGACGGCTGTCTTTTCTAGGTTCGAAGGCGATCGGTTGATTATTCGAGGCCGATCTTCATCCATTTTTGCGCCAGCTTGTTGATCGTGCCGTCAGCCTTCGCAGCGCCAATCGCTTCATCGAACATGGCTTTAAGTTCGGTGTCGTCCTTGCGCAGGCCAGCAGCGATCCCTTGGCCGAATACCCCGCCGGTCAAGGTAGGTCCGGCAATCGTGTAGTCCTTGAAGTCCTCTTTCGACAGCGTCGCAGTCAGCGATGTCTTTTGTGCCACGACAGCATCAATGCGACCTGCCTGCAGATCGAGGTCGTGTTGCTCGACGGTCTTGTATTCGCGCGGATCGACGACATCCTTGAAATAAGTGTCAAGGAAAGCGACGTTTGCCGTGGAGACCTGCGCGCCAACCGCCTTGCCTTTCAGGGCGTCGCGAAGGGGTTGCAATTCCTGTTCGACCTTTGCTTTGTCACCTGCGAGATCGATAGTGGTTCCGGTGCCAGGGAGATTTGCAAGCGGGCCCGATTTTTCGACCATCAAGGCTGCGGCGGTCGGAGCGTAAGGCTCGCTGAAGGAGATGACCGCTAGGCGCTTCTCCGTGACGATCATCGATGCCATGATGGCATCGAACTTCTTGGCGGTCAGCGACGGGATGAGCCCGTCCCAGTCCTGCGCAACGATGTTGCATTTGATCTTCATGCGGGCGCAAAGATCATTGGCGAGATCGATTTCAAAACCGGCAAGCTTGCCGTCAGGCCCGGTGAAATTCCAGGGCTCATAGGCGCCTTCTGTGGCAATGGTGATTTCGGTTGGCTTGGTCTCGGCATAGGTGTTGCTGACAGCAACGGTGCCGAGAATCAGCGTGGCGAGTGCGAGTTTATTTTTCCTCATTTTTATTCCCCTTTTTTGGTTTGCCGCCCGTTTTCGAGCGGCGGTTGCTTTTGATCCGCGTGATGGCTCAATCCTGCCGGGACGCGCGGATCCTTATCGCCTCTGCGGTCAGGCAGAGGAGTTCGAATAAAACCTGAGCGGCGACGTGCGCTGTGTTCGTTGTCGGATCGTACTGAGGCGCGATCTCGACAACGTCGCCGCCGACAATGTCGAGACCGGAGAGGCCGCGAAGGATGCGAAGCGCCTGCGTGGAGGTGAGCCCGCCGATTTCCGGCGTACCGGTGCCCGACGCGAAGGCCGGGTCCAGGGCGTCCACGTCAAAACTGACATAGGTCGGGCCGTCGCCCGCTATCGCGCGGGCCTTTTCGATCACCCGTTTGATGCCGAGTTCCTCGACCTCTTCGGCATGAATAACCGTCATCCCAGAGGCGTAGGAGAACTCCCAGAGATATTCGGAATTGCCGCGAATACCGATCTGTATGGTCCGGCGGGGGTCCAGCACGCCGTCAAGCACGGCTTGTCGGAAGGGGCCGCCATGGTGAAACTTGCAGCCCTCAAACGAGCCGCTCGTATCGCAATGAGCATCGATGTGGATCATGCCGACCGGACGATCGCGGCCGACTGCGCGAAGCAATGGCAGTCCTATGGAGTGGTCACCGCCGACTGAGAGCGGGACAACCCCAGCCTCGACGATGCTGCGAACATACCGCTCTATATCCTCGTGCGAACTAACCAGATCAAAACGGCTGCGAAAGGGCACATCACCCACGTCTGCGACGCGGACGTGGGCAGCGGGAACCGAGCGCAGCACGTGATCATATGGCCCGACTCGCTCGACGTTGCGAACGGCGCGGGGACCGAAACGTGCGCCCGGACGGTTCGTCACGCCTAGATCCAATGGGATGCCCAGAAGCGCAACATCGATGTCTGTAAAACGAGGCGCGGCATCTTGCCGAAGAGGGGCCTTCAGCAATGTCGGAATGCCGCAATAGGGGGCTTGGCGGTTGTCACCTTCGCCGAAGACCAGATCCGCAACCTTGCGAAACTCTGGATCGAAAATGTCGGCCCCGGATGCGTTCTCATACCGGGCGCGGAGTTCCTCGAGCGACAGTATCTCCGGCATGCAACTCCCTCCATTCGGCCTTCTGCGCATTTGATTTTGCCGATTGTCACTTGTCGACAAAATCCGATTGAATGATGTAGGCAATGTTGTATACATATTCGTATTCCGCTTGATCCTGCAAGAGGAAAAAAGATATCGTCCTCGCAGGGCCTGGATGTTCGGGTCTGCGGACGATGAAAGGGGATTGGCTTGACACTCAGCAAAAACGAGCCGCGCGGCTCGCTGCGTGAAACCACGTATGCTCAATTGAAGGATTTGATCCTTACCGGGCAACTTCGCCCGTCCGAACGCCTTTCGGAAAATACGCTTGCAAAGAGGTTTGGGGTAAGCCGAACGCCACTTCGTGAAGCCCTGATGAAGCTAGAAGAGGAAGGTCTGGTCGTTGGCCAAAGAAACCTTGGCTACACAGTTTCGGATTTGGATATCACCGCTTTCTGCAATCTTCTGGTTGTCAGGGAGGCGCTCGATGTGTGTGCGGCCCGCCTCGCTTGCGTCACGGCCACTGAGGAAGACCTCGACAGGCTCCGCGACGTCATCGTGCAAATGGTCGAACTCAAGAAGAGTACTGATGACACGCCTTCCGATGCGGCGCGAAACCTTGATCTCGGGCTCTACATCCACCGGGTAATCCTCGAGGCGACGCGCAACGATGCGCTCGTTCGATTAAGCGACCAGGTGTATCAGCAACTGCGGCTGGCGCTGTGGCTCGAGGTTCTGTGGGTGGATCTTGAACACACGGATTTGGACGAACATCGTGCCATCTCTGATGCCATCTGCGCGCGAGATCCCGAGGCGGCCGAGGCGGCTGCGCGAGCGCACGTTCAGAGTTCACTCAAAAACATGTCGAAGCTCCAGCGTATTTGGGCGCATCGACGGGCTGCGGATTAACTCGCCAGGCGCAGAGAGGCTAGAATACGTATGGAGCTCATTGACCGATATTTGGTGCTCGTCGGGTTTGGCGAAACCGGTTGGGGGGCGCTGCTTCTTAGCGCGGCTGCGATGACCCTGGGAGTTTCCGTCTGTGGTTTCCTGACGGGTACGATCCTTGGATCAGTCATCACATTCATGAAACTGTCGCGCTACATGGTTCTGCGATGGCTAGCGGATGGCTACACAACCATCCTGCGCGGCGTGCCGGATCTCCTTGTGATCTACTTGTTCTATTTTGGCGGGAGCGCATTTCTCGGGTACATCGGCGGTCTCTTTGGCTACCACGGCTTCATTGGCATGCCCGCGTTCTTCACCGGCACTTTGGCGCTCGGCGTCGTTTCGGCGGCCTACCAATCCGAAGTGTTTCGCGGCGCTTTTAAATCGGTTGCCGGCGGCGAGCTCGAGGCGGCGAGTGCTGTCGGGATGCGGCCTTGGCCGAAGTTTCGCCGCATCATCGCGCCGCTGGTTCTCCGCTACGCCATCCCTGGACTAGGCAATACCTGGCAGCTCGTGCTGAAGGAATCGGCGCTTATTTCCGTTACTGGCCTCGTCGAACTTCTGCGTCAATCTCAGATCGCTGCCGGTTCGACACGACGCCCGTTCGAATTCTACCTAACCGCCGTGGTTCTTTATCTCGTCATCACCTGGGCATCGTCAATCGTGTTCCGCCATTTGGAAACGAGAACCCTGCGTGGCACCCGGAGGGCCTTGTAATGGATTTCGCCTTCATGTGGGACACGTTTCTCACCCTGCTGCCAGGCCTTCCGCTCACATTGGAGCTTGCAGCGACATCCATTCTTGCCGGCGGTATCCTCGCTCTTGTCATTTCCCTCATTGCGGTGGTCGGCGGGCCAATCGGCCGTGGTTTCACCCGGGGCTACGTCTTCGTCTTTCGAGGGTCGCCGCTGCTTGTACAGATGTTCCTGATTTATTACGGCCTTGGGCAATTCCGGCCGCTGCTGCAGGAACTGGGGCTTTGGGTAATCTTTCGCGAGCCCTATTGGTGCGCAGTGATCGCACTGACTTTAAACACAGCGGCCTATTCAAGCGAGATATTCCGCGGAGGATTACAGGCAGTTTCCGTCCAGCAAGTGGAGGCAGCCCGTGCCTGCGGCATGTCGGGCCTGCTGATGTTCAGGCGCATCGTCTTGCCAATCGCCATCCGGCAGGCGCTTCCAGCCTACGGCAACGAAGTCATCCTGATGCTCAAGGCAACCGCGCTGGCGTCTGTCATCACCATCATGGAAGTCACCGGCCTTGCGGGAAAGCTGATTGCCGACAGCTTCCGAGCCTTTGAGGTCTTCATTGTCGCCGGTGCGATTTATCTCGCCGTTACCTTTCTCGTCACGCGGTTGCTGATGATCATCGAATTCTGGCTCTCGCCTCATCTTCGCATGAGGCCACCATCCTTGACATAAACGGGAGTACGCATGTCTGACAGGGGAACAATTCTAACGGCCGACAATAAGAATGGCATGGCCGCCGTCTCAGTTAAGGACCTCCGTAAATGCTTTGGTCCACTTGAAGTTTTGAAAGGGATTTCCCTGGAAGCTCAGGAAGGCGAAGTGATCTCGATTCTCGGCTCGTCCGGGTCCGGAAAGTCGACGATGCTGAGATGTATCAACATGCTCGAAGTGCCTGACAGCGGTGAGATCCGCATTGGAGGCGAAATGTTCGCGCTGAAAAAAGGCCGGCACAAGACCGAGCCGACCGATCGGCGGCAGGTTGACCGGCTTCGCGAACACATCGGAATGGTGTTCCAGAGTTTCAACCTCTGGTCTCATATGACGATACTAGAGAACGTGATCGAAGCCCCTGTGCACGTCCAAAAACGCAATCGGGCCGAATGCATCGAAGAGGCCGAGGCGCTGCTCGAGCGAGTGGGCATTGCCGACAAGCGCAATTTCTATCCCGCACATTTGTCCGGCGGCCAGCAGCAACGGGCCGCGATCGCGCGTGCGCTGGCGCAGCGTCCAAAGGTCATGCTCTTCGACGAACCGACATCTGCACTCGATCCGGAGCTTGTTGGTGAAGTCCTGAAGGTCATGCGCTTTCTGGCCGAAGAAGGCCGGACGATGCTTGTCGTCACCCACGAGATGGCGTTTGCACGCGACGTATCGAGCAAGGTTGTGTTTTTGCACAAAGGCGTTGTTGAGGAGGAAGGCGCTCCCGACGAAATTTTTCGGAACCCAAAATCGGACCGTTTCAAGCAATTTTTGTCGAACGAACGGTAGCCCAAGCGCCAGCACAGGGTGAATCGAGGTTCAAACTCCCAACCCTCGCTACGTTCGGTTCCGATTGCCACCCGTCGAATAAAACGAGAGCAGCCAGGATGGTTCGCCAAAATGACAAGTCCGTGCTCGGAGATACTCCGTGTATGACCACCGCCTTGCGCGACTTCTCCAAAATGCCTGCCTGGACTGGTCTCTTATGGCGCCTAGAAATCCGAAACCTTTCCCCAAGCCGCAGCCTTGAAGCGGTTCGGATGGTAAGGACTTGGGTCGACCAGATGCTCTGTGCCTGTGACAAGAGAGGCAACCATATGGCCGGCACCGGGGGCGATGCCGAACCCGTGACCGCTGAACCCCGCAGCCAGTATGAACCCCGGGACAGATTCGATCTCACCAATACCGGGCACGCCGTCCGGGGTGCTGTCGATATAGCCCGCCCAGGCTGCTGTAATGTGAGATGTGGCCAGCGATGGTAGAAGTTCGCAGGCGCGGCGATAGGTCAATGCGATAGTGCTCTTATCCGGCGCCGGATCGAGAATCCGCATTCTCTCCATTGGGGTCGGCGCGTCGAGCCGCCAGCGCGCCAGCGTTTCATGGCCGGAACGCCAACCTTCGGCACCGCCGGGTGCCAGGCTGCGCCAGCGGCGCAGAAACATCGGCAGGAATTGGGGCGCAAAGCGGATCTGCTGCGGTGTCGGGTCTACCCGACCGCGCCCGCTGATCGCAAGGGTGTAGCCACCATCTCCGCGCCGTGTAATTGACACGTGAGCCGTGTGCAGAGCGTCGGGGAGGTCCTTTCCACCCGAGACCGACAGAATGGACGACCGGATGGAAGCCTGTGGGAACCGGACGTCGAACTGCCGGCAGAAGGACGAGGCCCAGGCGCCGCCAGCCATGATGGCCACCGGTGTTCTGATCGTCCCTTTCTCGGTCACGACGGCGCTCAGGCGCCCAGCGGTCGTTTCTAGGCCGCGGGCGGCGCATTGCTGATGCACGCTTCCGCCGAGGGCCATGATCGCCCGGGCGACGGCGGGGGCGGCGCGCGATGGATCAGCGGTGCCGTCAGACGGCGAGAAGACGCCGCCTTTCCAGATGCGACCGCTGGCCGTGCCGCGCTCGCTCGCTTGCGTGCTATCGAGCATATGCGTTGTCACGCCTGCCGAGCGTGCAAAGGTTCCCCAACGTGCCCACGCCTCGAGTTCCGCTTCATCGTTGCTGAGATAGAGCAGACCACAGCGGCGGAAACCGGTGTCTTCGCCCGTCTCTGTCGCGAACTGCTCCCACAGCTCGAGACTTTTCGTGGCGATCGGAAGTTCTCGCGCGTCCCGGTTCTGCTGCCGGCACCAGCCCCAATTTCGGCTCGACTGCTCGGCGCCGATCAGGCCTTTCTCGATCAGTGCGACTTTGAGGCCCCGGCGCGCAAGGTAGTATGCGGCAAAGGCGCCGACGATACCGCCTCCAATCACCACCGCGTCGGCGCTGTCAGTCAGAGCCTGATTTGTTTCTATCTTCTGAAGCGGGGCGGGCATGAAAGTTCTCCAGTTCTCGTCATCAATTTACTCTTCGGCCCGAGAAGACGTAGCTGGAGTTTGGCGATGGATAGCATTTTATGTCGTTCATTCGTAAGCGGGCCATAGTTTATGCCGGCCGCGGAGTCCGCATGGACAATGACAGGAACGGCATGTGTGTTATATTCACGACAGGACATGCAGCATTTTCTGCTGTGTATATGGAAATGAATGCCAAGGGGCGTGTTGCATGAAGCTGGACCGGATCGACATCAAGATTCTCTACGAGTTGCAAAAGAACGGCCGCATCACCAATGTCGAGCTGGCCGAACTCGTCAATCTGTCGCCGAGTCCCTGCCTGATGCGGGTGAAGAAGCTGCAGGCAGAAGGCTATATCGTCGGCTATTCGGCGCAGGTGAACGTCGCCAAGCTCGGCCAGACCCTGACGGTCTTTACCGAGATCACGTTGAAGAACCACCGGCAGATCGATTTCTCCCGCTTCCTCGCTGCAATTGAGAAAGTCGAACAGGTTATCGAGTGCCATCTGGTTTCCGGCGGTTACGATTATCTTGTGAAGTTCGTCACCGCCGGGATAGGCGAGTACCAGACCATCATGGAACGGCTGACAGACTTGGACATCGGCATCGACAAATATTTCAGCTTCGTGGTGCTGAAATCGCCAATCGTCAAGGCGCATATGCCGCTAACCAGCTTATTCCCGCTCTGATCGCCGAACTGTCAGCGCTGGCAATAGGCGCGAACCAGTTCCGGATCCCGTTCCAGGCCATCGAGCCAATGCGGATCGAGTTTGGGAACCGAAGAAAACAGCAACTGCGAATAGGGGTGTTGGGGGCGCTTTCCTGTGGCGGACGGCATCAGTTGCTCCACCTTTTCACCCGCATACATGACGACGATTTCGTCACAGATCGCCTCCACCACCGAAATGTCATGGCTGATGAAAATGTAGGAGAGACCCAGTTCCCTCTGCAGTTCCTTAAGCAGTTCGATGACGGCGGCGGCAACCACGGTGTCAAGCGCCGAGGTAATCTCGTCGCACAGGATCAGCTTCGGATCAGCTGCAAGGGCGCGGGCGAAATTCACACGCTGCTTCTGCCCTCCGGACAGTTCCGCGGGACGGCGGTGGCGGACCGAACCGGGCAACTGGACCATGTCCAGAAGCGCGGCGATCCGCTTGTCGCGCGCCGGGCCATTCATGCCGTGATAGAAAGTGAGGGGCCGTGCCAGTATGTCCTCGATCGACTTGGCGGGGTTGAGGGCCGTGTCGGCGTACTGGAAGACGATCTGCATCTCGCGCAATTGCTCATGGGTGCGTTTGGAAGCACTTGGCGCAAGTTCCTGGCCGTCGAAAATGACCCGGCCGCCGGAGGTGGGCAGAATGCCGGCGATTGTCCGGGCAAGCGTCGATTTTCCGCAGCCGGATTCACCGATAATCCCAAGATTGCGGCCTTTTTCCACCGTCAGACTCACGGACCGCACAGCGCAGACGAGCGGTAGCCCGTTGCGCTGGACGGCGCCGTAGCCGGCGACGATATTCTCAATCGCGAGAATGGGGCGTGCTTCAGAAACGACCGGGGCGGCGCCCCGTGCCTTGGGCTCGAAAGCAGCGAGCAGTTCGCGCGTATAGGGGTGCTTCGCATTGGAGAGGATCTGGCCGGTGCGGCCAGCCTCCTGAACCTCGCCGCCTTTCAGCACGATGATCCGGTCCGCGATCTGCGCGACGACCGCAAGATCATGGGAGACGTAGACCCCGGCGATCCCGCCCTTGCGCATGACGGCCTTGAAGGCGCGCAGCACCTCGATCTGGGTCGTGACGTCGAGCGCCGTCGTCGGCTCGTCGAAGATCACGATCTTCGGATCGCCGATCAGCGCCATGGCCGCGGAAAGGCGCTGCAACTGGCCACCCGAGACCTGATGGGGATAACGGTCGCCGATCGTGTCGGGCTCAGGCAAGGACAGCGCCCGGAAGAGTTCGACCGCGCGGGACTTTGCCTCGGCGGCGGGCATGAGGTCATGAATGCGGGTAATCTCGATAACCTGCTCCATGATCGTCGCGGCAGGATTGAAAGCTGCTGCCGCGCTCTGCGGCACATAGGAGACTTCGGTGCCGCGGACGCGGGCCCGCGCCTTTTCCGAAAGTCGGGCCATATCCTTGCCCGCAAGCTTAACGCTACCGCCGGAAATGCGGCAGCCAGGGCGGGCATGTCCCATCAAGGTCAAAGCGACCGTGGTCTTTCCCGATCCGCTTTCGCCGATGAGCGCTACGATCTCGCCTTCCGCCACATCGAAGCTCACGCCTTTGATGATCTCGACAATGCGGCCGGAGTCTGTCTTGGCCTCAACCTTCAGATCGCGGATTTCAACGAGGTTGGTCATTATGCACTCCGGTCGCGGATCTTGTAGGGCAGGTTGTCGATCAGCAGGTTGACGCTGATGGTAAGGCTGGCGATCGCGATCGACGGGAACATGACCGCCGGGGCGCCAAAAGGCAGGCCGCCGATATTCTCGCGCACGAGCGCGCCCCAATCGGCATAGGGCGGCTGAACGCCGAGACCGAGGAAGGAGAGCCCGGAAAGCAACAGCACGATGAAAACGAAACGAAGGCCGAGGTCGGCCAACACTGGACCGAGGATGTTCGGCAGGATTTCAGAACGAATGATGTAAAAGACGTTCTCGCCACGGGTACGTGCGACTGTGATGAAATCCATGGCATTGATGTTCACGGCCAGAGCGCGGGCGAAGCGATAGGCGCCCGGGATATAGATGACGGACAGCGTGATGATCAGAACCGGGATCGACGATCCGACCGCAGCGACGACAACCAGGCCGAACAGCTTGCTTGGGATCGAGCTCATGGCGTCGAGAAACCGGCTGAGCAAAGTGTCGGTCCAGCCACCGCTGACGGCTGCGATCATGCCGAGTACGACGCCTGTCGTACAGGCGATCGCGACGGCAGCCACCGAGATTCCAACAGTGTAGCGCGCGCCCATTACGATGCGCGAGAACATGTCACGGCCAAGATAGTCCGATCCCAGCCAGAACTGCGCCGACATCGGGCCGAAATAGTCGAAATCGACGATCTCTCCGACCGGATAGGGAATGAGAAGATGCGCGAAGACGGCGACAAGTCCCCAGAGGAGAATGACGGCAAGCGCCAGCATCCCGACAAGATTGAAACGGTAGCCCATGCGGCCTGCCGCGGGCATTTTTGCGGTATCTGTTGTCATCGCAGCCTCGGATTCGAAAGGATGGCAAGAATGTCGGCAAGCGTGATCAGGATCAGATAGCCAACGCAAAAGATCATGGCGCAGCTCTGGATCAGAGGCAGGTCGCGGGTGGCAACGGCATCGACCATCAGTTTTGCTATGCCGGGATAGTTGAAAATCGTCTCGACAATGATCACACCGCCCAAAAGATAGGAGAGCGACAGGGCCACGGCATTGACGATAGGCCCCAGTGCGTTCGGAAGGGCATGCTTCAGCACGATCCGCTGGGGCGATGCGCCCTTCAGCAGGGCCATCTCGACATAGGGCGTGTTCAGCGTTTCCACCACCGCAGCACGGGTCATGCGGATCATCTGAGCGGAAACGACGAAAGTGAGCGTGATGACCGGCATCGCATAGACGCGCAACAGATCAGTGATCGAGTGAACCTCGTTGGCAATGGACAGGGCCGGCAGCCATTTGAGATAGACGGCAAACAGGAGGACGGCCGAAGTCGCGACCATGAATTCAGGAACCGATATAACACCGATTGTCAGTATGGTGACGACGCGGTCGTAAAGCGAGCCGCGCATCATGGCAGCGGTTATGCCGAGCGTAAGAGCGATCGGAACCGAGAACAGGGCGGTCACACCGGCGAGCTTCAACGTGTTGATGAAGCGTCCGGCGATAAGATCGGCGATCGGCATGTCGTTGGCGTAGGACGTTCCGAGATCGCCTGTGACCAGCCCTCCGAACCACCTCATGAACCGGATAATCGCCGGCTCGTCCAGATGCATGGCCGTGCGAAGGCCCGCGACGGCCTCGGGCGTTGCGGCCTGGCCGAGGAGAATCGTTGCCGTGTCGCCGGGGAGCATCATCGTGGCGAAGAACACCGCGAAGGAGACGATTACCAGCGTAATTACGGCGATGAGCAGCCTGCTCATCACAAGAGAGAGGATCCGATGGTTCATACTCGCGCTTCCTTTGACGTTCGGCCGACCGACTATACGCGATCGGAAAGCGAACCGAGGGCAATTCTGCCCTCGGCCATTCGCCTCGTCAGGCTTCGAGCCAGACATATTCCGCAAAGGCGTAGCCCATTTGGCCACCGAGCGGGCTCGGAGCCAGCCCCTTCAGTTTGGCCGTGGTGGCATCGACGTTAGAAAGGTAGGCGGGGATAACGGTACCCGCTTCCTCCGCGACCATGACCTGCATCGCGTTGTAGATTTCCTTGCGCTTTGCCTGATCGAGCGAGCCGCGCGCCTCGATGAGCATCTTGTCGAATGCCTCGGACTTGTACTGGCTCTCGTTCCACGGCGCGTCCGATGCATAGAGCAATGAGAACAGAATGTCGGGTGTCGGCCGCGGATTGATGTTGCCGAAATGGACTGGTGCCTTCAGCCAATAATTGTCCCAGTAGCCGTCCGAAGGCACGCGCTGCACGTCGAATGTCATTCCGATCTCCGCGCCGGCAGCCTGAACGATCATCGCCATATCGATCGAGGCGTTTGCTGCTTCAGACGCGATCATCGGGATCGATTGACCGAGCACACCCGCCTTTTCGAAGTGGAACTTCGCCTTCTCCGGATCGAAGGCCTTTGGCTTGAGATCGGCGTTGTAGTAGAGGTTGGCGGGTGAAATCGGCTGATCGTTGCCGATTTCCGCAAGACCCCGCAAGGCTGATTTCTGGATCTGCTCGCGGTTGATCAGGTACTTCATGCCTTGGATGAAGTCCTTCTTGTCCCCCGGTGCCATGTCCATCCGAATGTTGAGGTTGGTGTAGTTGCCGGAGGTGGTCTTCGAGAGTGCAAAGCCGTCCTGGCTCTCGACCAGCCGCATCGAGCGCGGGTTGATCGATGCGGCTAGATGGATGTCCCCGGACAGAAGGGCGTTGACGCGGGCATTGTCGTCGCTGATGGCGAAGTATTCGAAAGAATCGACATTCGGGCCGCTGGATTTCCAGTAATTCTTGTTCTTGAGGCCGACCGAGCGGACGCCGGGTTCGAAGACCTCGCGCACGAAGGCGCCGGTGCCGTTGGCCTTGGAAAAGTCCGTGGTGCCATCGGCCACGATCATGAAATGATGCATGCCGAGGATCGTGGGCAGGTCGGCATTCGCGTTGGCCAGTGTGATTTCCACGGTCTGCTTGTCAACTGCCTTGAACCCGGTCATCTGCGCCGCGATCTTGGCGACTTTCGATCCGACGCCGGGGTCCAGGTGACGCTTCAGCGAAAAAACGACGTCGTCTGCCGTCAGCGGCTTGCCATCATGGAACGTCACGCCGTTTCGCAGCTTGACAGTCCAGACCTTGGCATCCTTGCTCTCGACGGATTCGGCCAGTTCCATCTGCGTCGCGCCGGTCTGATCGATGTAGGTCAGGCGATTATAGAAGGCGCAGCAACGCACATAATCGGTGGAGAGCGAGGCTTTGGCTGGATCGAGTGTATCGGCGGTGGAGGACGACCAGCCGGCCGCTTTCAGGGCGCCGCCGGAAACCGGAGTGGCCGCAACGGCGCGCGTGGCATTGCCGAGCATGAAACCGCCCGCCGCCGTGGCGACGCCGCCAGCCAGCATCAACTGAAGAAGTTCGCGACGGGTCGCGCCACGCCGGATGGCGTTTTCAACCACTGCGTCGTCGGCTTTTGTCCAATTCGTGATCTTGTCGTTCATGGCATTCCCCTTTTTTGTTGAATTTCTGCTCGCCCGCCTTTTCGACGGATCTATGCGGGTTCTGTTCGAATTCTTTCCTTTTTCCTGTCTCCAGTTTCGCAGCAAAGGCCTGGCGGATTCTCCGTTTTAAACCTGCCCGACGGCACAAAATTGCGAATATGCGCATTCCACGATATTTCCCGGATCGCCGCCGGCGGCGCGCTACCGTCACACCATGGCGGCGCGCACCGTGGGATCGGCAAGCGTCTCGTCCAGCGTCTGCCGCGTGCGCTCGACGATGGCGTCGATATCACTGTCGGTACAGCAGAGCGGCGGCGCGTAACCCAGAACGCCGTTGGCGAAGGCGCGGATAATAAGACCGCTCTGCCAGGCACGGTCGAAAATGCGGCGGGCCGGGTCGGCCGCAGCCGGAAGAGGGGTCTTCCGCCCCTTGTCCACCACAAGCTCGACCGCAGCCAGCATGCCGCGGCCACGGACGTCTCCGACCAGCGGGTGATCCCTCAGACTTTCGAGGCCCGCCATCAGGCGCGCGCCGGCCTTGCGGCCATTTTCCAGAAGCCCGCCTTCATAGAGGCGCAGAACTTCCAGGCCGACCGCTGCACTGACGGGATGGGCCGAGTAGGTATAGCCGTGCCCGACGGCAGAAGCGCCGGCGGCCTCGGCGATGGTCTGGTAAACGTGTTCAGACATGAACAGCGCCCCCATCGGCACATAACCGGACGTCAGGCCCTTGGCGACCGTCAGGAAGTCCGGGACGATTTCGTCCTCAGTGCATGCAAAGAGTGGACCGGTGCGGCCAAAACCGGTGATAACCTCATCGGCAACAAAAAGGATGTCGAACGTGCGGCAGACGTCCCGCATAGCCTTCATCCAGCCTCTGGGTGGTACCAGTACGCCGCCGGACCCCTGGATCGGTTCGGCATAGAATGCTGCGATCCGCTCAGCGCCCAGCTGTTCGACCTTCTGCTTCAATGCGGCAACAGAAGCGGCGATGATCGCCTGCGGATCCGTTCCGGCGGGGTTGCGATAGGCATAGTGGGATGGAATTTTGTGCTGCCAATCGAAGGGCAGGCCGAAACCGGCGTGGAAAGCCGGCAACGCGGTCAGACCGGCGCCCACGGTGGACGAGCCATGATAGCCCTGTTCGATGGAGATGAACTGGTCCTTGTTCGGTTTGCCGCGGGCATTCCAGTAATAGCGGATGAAGCGAACCGTACTGTCGACGGCATCGGAGCCGCCAAGCGTGAAATAGACGTGATTGAGGTCTCCGGGTGCGCGATCGGCAAGTTCGGCGGCCAGCCGGATGGCGGGCTCCGAACCGAGGCCGAAATAAGCGGTCGCATAAGGAAGTTCACGCATCTGCTTTGCGGCGGCTTCGACAATGCTGTCATGACCATAGCCTGCATTGACGCACCAAAGACCGGCAAAACCGTCGACCAGTTGCTTTCCAGTGGCATCGGTGACTGTCGCGCCCGTGGCGGATGCCAGCACGCGCACCCCGAGCGTTTCATGCGTTCGATAGGAAGCGACCGGATGAACCAGGTGCGCGCGATCAAGTTCGATCAGGGAATTGCTAAACATGCGGGTCTCCAGGTCAGCCGAAGGCTTGGTTGGCGAGAGCGTAGGTCTTGTAATGGGGGCGAGCGGGCGCTTCGGTTCCTCCGGTGCGCATGGCTATGCCGCCTCCGAGATGGGCAAAACCCAAGCTTTCCAGCCATGGAGCGAGTTCCGTGTCGGCTGTGGTATCGATGCGCAGAAATGCACCCGGTCGGCTCCCGATGAAGAAGGAAATCAGCGAGCAGGCATCCTGCAAATTCTCGGCGACCACCGGACCGATGACGTCGCCCCGCCCAAATGCGCGCAGAGCCGCAAAACCCTGAACCCGGCCCGCTCGCCGTAGCACGGCAAACTCTCCGGCCTTTGCTATATGCGTCAGGAGGGTTCCGCGGTCGGCCTCGAACGCCGCGCGATCGAGCGCCATGACAGCGTCAAAATCGGCTTCGCAGGCGGGCTCAATCCCAGCGGGCGCTGCTATAGCGGGGATCTTCCCCTGATATTGCAGGATGGTGCCGACCGGCTGGAAACCAAGTTTTTCGTAGAGTGGAAGCCCGTCGGCGGTTGCAACCAGACGCAACTGCCGCTCGCCGCCGATGTCGAGTGCGGCCTGCATCAGCCTGCGCCCCAGACCCCGGCCGCGGGCGGCTTCGTCGACAATGACCATGTTGATCGTTGCGCAGTCTGTACCATAGGGAGTGACCAGCGCCGTCCCGACTACATGGTGATCGTCCGCAACAGCCGCGATCCCACGGCTTACGGCAAGCGCCGTCTGCCAGTCTTCCGGGCGATGCGGCCAACCGGCCTGACGCGACAAAGCGACTGCACCTTCGAGATGTTCGGGCCCGAAGGCCACAAGATCGATTTGACTTGTGTGCATCTGTTGGATCCTTGAAAAGCTCTCTTATTCTTAGACCCGCGGTGTCAGAAGATCGTCCCGAGGACGAGGTGCTGGCGGTATCTTTCACCGTAGCTTTGATGGCTCACCGCATCTTATGCTGACCAGCGGGCGCGGCGGGACAACATCTAGCGAAGCGAGCCGAGCCGATGATCGCTGCCGCGGAACACTGTGCCAAAGTGCGCGCGTGATACGGAACAATCTGCTATGCCGCCGCTGATTTCAGTCGAGCGAAGGGGCGGGCCGCGGCCTATGATTGAGATAGGCAACATCGCTTCGGTTATTCAAGGATTCTACAGCCATGGCTCAATTCCGCCCGAAATACATCACCTTCGACTGCTACGGGACACTGACCAACTTCCAGATGGCAGAAGCTGCGCGCGACCTTTACGGCGAACAGTTCGACGAGCCACAAATGGCTGAGTTCATCAAGAACTTTGCCGCTTATCGTCTCGACGAAATCATGGGCGACTGGAAGCCTTACAACGAGGTGGTTTACAATTCGCTTGAACGGGCCTGCAAGCGCAACGGCATAAAATTCCGTGAGGAGGCCGCGCGGATGGTCTACGAGCGCGTGCCGACTTGGGGGCCGCACCCGGACGTGCCTGCCGGCCTTGCCAGGGTTGCAAAGGAAATTCCGCTGGTCATCCTTTCCAACGCGATGAATTCACAGATCATGTCGAATGTCGAAAAACTCGGCGCGCCCTTCCATGCGGTCTATACTGCGGAGCAGGCGAAGTCCTACAAGCCGCGCTTTAAAGGCTTCGAATATATGCTTGATATGCTGGGCTGCGGGCCTGAGGACGTTCTGCACTGCTCGTCCTCCTTCCGCTATGACTTGATGTCGGCGCACGACCTCGGCATCAAGAACAAGGTCTGGGTCAATCGCGGTCACGAGCCGGCGAACCCCTATTACGGCTATGTCGAAATCGCGGATATCTCGGGTCTACCGGGCGTCGTCGGGCTCTGACGGGGGCATGGCAATGAAGCTCAAATCCTACTGGCACGACACGGCACCTGCCTTTGGAGGCGCGGCGCAAGGCCCCATCGAAGGACATTACGACGTCGCCATCATCGGTGGCGGCTTCACCGGGCTTGCCGCGGCGCGCCAACTAGCCATAGCCGGCGTCAAGGTTGTTGTCCTGGAGGCGGAACGAGTCGGCTGGGGGGCGTCAGGACGGAACGGCGGCCACCTCAACAATGGCCTTGCCCACAGCTTCATTGCCGCCAAGGCTGAGCTTGGCAAAGAGCGCGCCGTCGCGCTTTACCGGGCATTCGATGACTCGATAGACACAATCGAGGCGATCATCGCCGAGGAGGGGATCGACTGCAATTTCCGCCGGGCCGGAAAGCTCAAGCTCGCCTCCAAGCCGCAGCATTTCGACGCCATCGTCCGAAACTTCGAGGCGGTTCACAATGAGGTTGATCCGGACACGGCGCTTCTGACGGCGACCGAACTGAAGGATGAGGTCGGGTCGCCATTCCATGGCGCAATGCTGTCGAAGAAGAGCGCGATGATGCATATGGGGCGCTACGTCGTGGGGCTCGCCACCGCTGCCGCCCGCCATGGCGCTACCATTTTTGAAAAGGCGGCGGTAACGGCCCATCGCAAGGGAAATGGACGTCACAGCCTGGCTACCGCGCGGGGGACCGTCACCGCCGATCACGTGCTCGTGGCGACTGGCGCCTATACGCCATCGGTGTTCGGTTATTTCCGTCGTCGCATCGTTTCGGTCGGCAGTTTTATTATCGCGACCCGACCGCTGACGGATTCTGAAATAGCGGCGACGATGCCCAGCAACCGGACCTGCGTCACCTCGATGAATATCGGCAATTATTTCCGGCTGGCACCCGACAACCGGCTGATCTTTGGCGGCCGCGCTCGCTTTTCCACCACGTCCGATCAGCGTTCGGATGCAAAGAGCGGCGAAATTCTTCGCGCAAGTCTGGCCCAGATCTTTCCACAGCTTGCGAAGGTCGAGATCGATTATTGCTGGGGTGGTCTGGTCGACATGACGAAGGACCGCTATCCGCGCGCCGGCTATGTCGATGGCGTCTGGTACGCCATGGGCTATTCCGGCCATGGCGCGCAATTGTCCACTCACCTTGGCATGATCATCGCCGACGCGATTCTGGGCAAGACGGATCGCAATCCGGTAAAGGGGCTCGACTGGCCGGCCGTTCCCGGCCATTTCGGCAAGCCGTGGTTCCTGCCGCTTGTCGGGCTGTACTACAAGACTCTCGACCGGTTTCAGTAAAGGCATCAGCGAAAAACAATAAGGGCGCCGGGATGATTTCCCGGCGCCCTTATTCGTTGTTCTCGTCAGCCGATCACGTGAGCCCGCCGATGTGGAAGCTCTTCATTTCCAGATATTCCTCGATGCCGCACTGGGCGCCTTCACGGCCAAGGCCGGACTGTTTCACGCCGCCGAAGGGGGCAACTTCCGTCGAAATTGCTCCGGTATTAAGGCCAACCATGCCGAACTCCAGCGCTTCGCCGACACGCCACGAGCGCTTCAGGCTCTCGGTATAGAAATAGGCCGCTAAACCGAAGGGGGTTGCATTGGCGATTCTGATTGCCTCCTCCTCCTTCTCGAAGCGGAAGAGGGGGGCAACGGGCCCGAAAGTTTCCTCGCTGGCAAGCTGCATTTCGGTCGTCGCGCCACCAAGGACGATCGGGGTCGTAAATTGCTCGCCTGCGGGCATGGGGCCGGGAGTGGTGAGGATTCGAGCACCCTTGGCGACAGCATCGTCCACATGGCGGTTGATCTTTTCGATTGCGGCCCTGTTGATCATCGGGCCGATATCGACGCCGGCTTCCGTGCCGGGTCCGACCTTCATGGTCGAGACGCGGGCGGCCAGCTTCTCGGCGAAGGTGTCATACACACCGGATTGGACGAGAAGGCGGTTGGCGCAGACGCAGGTCTGGCCGCCATTGCGGAATTTCGAAGCGATCGCGCCCTCGACGGCAAGGTCGAGATCGGCGTCGTCGAAGACGATGAAAGGCGCGTTGCCGCCGAGTTCCAGGCTGAGCCGCTTGATGCTGTCGGATGCGCCGCGCATCAGAAGGGCACCGACCCGGGTGGAACCGGTGAAGGAAATCTTGCGCACGGTCTCGTTCGCCATCAGCTCGTTTCCGATCTCGGTCGGCATGCCGGTGACGATGTTGATGACGCCCTTCGGAATGCCGGCGCGTTCTGCCAGAACGCCGAGCGCCAGTGCCGAATAAGGCGTCAGGTCCGATGGCTTGATGACAACGGTGCAGCCGGCGGCAAGCGCCGGGCCGACCTTGCGGGTGATCATCGCGTTGGGGAAATTCCAGGGCGTGATGATCGCGGATACACCAACCGGTTCCTTCAGGACGACGATCCGCCGGTCCGCTGTCGGTGACGGAATGGTCGTGCCGCCGATGCGGCGGGCTTCCTCGGAAAACCATTTCACGAACGAGGCCCCGTAGCGAATCTCGCCGCGCGCCTCGGGCAGCGGCTTGCCCTGTTCCCTGGTGAGGATCAGCGCGAGATCCTCGATGTTTTCGATCATCAGGTCATGCCAGGCCTCCAGCAAGGCGGCGCGCTCGGCATGCGTCTTCTTGCGCCATGACCCGAAAGCATTCTCCGCCGCCACGATCGCCGCGCGCGTATCGCCGCTGTCCATGTCAGGCACCACGCCGATCGCGTCCTGCGATGCGGGGTCCAAGACCTCTATTTTGCGTCCCGACGCTGCGCCGCACCACTCACCGTTGATAAGCCCATGCTCGCGAAACAGGCTGGTGTCCGTCAACTCGTTTATCATGCTCTCTTCCCTATTGGCCAAGTGCTGAAAGCACTGCTGTTGTGATTGCGTCTGTTTTGTCCTTGCCGGGGATGGCGCCGATGCCGCGCGCCGTCGTCTCTTCGATTGCAGCCATCACGTTTTCGGCGGCGGTTTTCTCGCCAAGGTGATCGAGCATCATCGCACCCGACCATATGGCGGCGATCGGGTTGGCAATGCCGAGATGGGCAATGTCTGGCGCCGAGCCATGGACGGGTTCGAACATGGACGGCGCGGTGCGGTCAGGATTGATATTGGCGGACGCTGCGAAACCCAGCCCGCCCTGGATGGCGGCGCCAAGGTCAGTGAGGATATCGCCGAACAGATTGGAGGCGACCACGACGTCCAGGCTTTCCGGGGCCATGACCATGCGCGCCGCCATCGCGTCGATATGGTAGCTCGTCACCTCCACATCTGGATACTCCCGCGCAAGCGCCTGGGTGATTTCATCCCAGAACACCATCGAGTATTTCTGCGCATTGGATTTTGTCACGGAAGCGAGCTTGCCGCGCCGGGTGCGAGCCTGTTCGAAGCCAAAGCGCAGGATGCGCTCCACGCCCTTGCGGGTGAAGATCGACGTCTCGACCGCCACTTCATTGTCGGCGCCCTGATGGACGCGGCCGCCGGCGCCGGAATATTCACCCTCGGTGTTTTCGCGGATACAGAGAATGTCGAAAACGTCCGCCTTCAGCGGGCCCTGAACGCCCGGCAGCAGCCTGTGCGGGCGGATATTGGCATATTGGACGAAGGCCTTGCGGATGGGCAGGAGCAACCCGTGCAGCGAGACCGAGTCCGGAACTTTCGCCGGCCATCCGACCGCGCCGAGGAGGATGGCATCAAAGGATTTCAGTATCTCGATACCGTCGGCCGGCATCATGCTGCCACGCTGGAGAAAGTAGTCGCAGGACCAAGGGTAGCCGGTGCCTGCCAAGGCGAACCCGTTTGTCCGGGCAGCCTTTTCCAGGACAGCCCAGGCCGCATCGGTGACATCGCGGCCGATACCGTCTCCTGGCAGAAGGGCGATCTTGTAGATCTTCATGGTCAGTCCTCAGAGGCTGATGAGCACGCTCTTGCTCTTGCGGTTGGCGAGATAGGCTTCGCGTCCGAGGTCCTTGCCGATGCCGGATTGCTTGTAGCCCCCGGTCGGCAGGATATGGTCGCGCGAACGGCCGTAGCGATTGACCCAGACCGTGCCGGCCTGCAGACGCCGTGTCAGGCGGATGGCTCGGGAAAGATCGCGGGTGAAGAGGCCGGCTGCCAGCCCGTAGGTCAGGTGGTCGGCAAGGGACAACGCCTCTTCCTCATCCTCGAACGTCTGGATGGTCAGCACCGGGCCGAAGATTTCCTCAAGCACGGCGGGCGACGTTGCCGTCACACCGGAGATCAGCGTCGGCGCGTAGAAGTAGCCTTCACGGTCGAGGCGCTTGCCACCCGTAAGGCATTCGGCGCCGCCTTCGATGGTGGCGCGGATGATGCTGTCCATGCGGCCGAGCTGCCGCTCGGAGATGATTGGCGGATAGTCAGTGGTTTCGTCCCAGGTGGGGCCGGGGCGGACGGTCGCCAGCCTGACAATGATGGCTTCTGCCAAGGCATCCGCCACCTTCGCCTCAACGATGAGGCGCGATCCGGCCACGCAGGCCTGTCCGGCGTTGGAAAAGATGCTCGTGGCAATAGCTCCGGCGGCCAGATCAAGGTCGGCGTCGGCAAAAACGAGTTGAGGGCTCTTGCCGCCGAGCTCAAGCGTCATCGGTTTGACGCCGGTCCGGGCTATATTGGCCATGATGGCCGAGCCCGCGCTGGTCGAACCGGTGAAGCTCACCTTGGCAATTCCCGGATGACCTGTGATCGCGTTGCCGGTGATCGCCCCATCACCCAGAACGATGTTGATAAGACCCGCCGGCAAACCGGCACGCACCGCCAGCTCGGCGAGATAGAGCGTCGAAAAAGGCGTCATCTCGGAGGGTTTCAGCACGACTGCATTGCCGGCGGCGAGTGCGGGGCCGAGCTTCCACCCGGCCATAGAGAGCGGAAAATTCCAGGGCGTAATCGCGCCGACCACGCCATAGGCCTCGGTCATGATCATGCCGAGGCTGCCGTCATCGGTCGGCACGAGGTCGCTGCCTTCCTTGTCTGCAAACTCCGCGAAAAACCGAATTTGTTCCGCGGTCACTGCAATGTCGCCGGCGATCAGGTGTCCGACAGGGCGTGTGGAACCAACGGCCTCCAATCTGGCAAGAGTGATAGCCTCCTGTTCGATCAGATCGGCCCAGCGCTGCATCGCCTTGGTGCGCTCGCGTGGCCGTATCGCCGCCCAGCTGCTCTCTTTCAAAGTTTTTTTCGCCGTATCGACGGCCTGGTCGACGATATCCGCATCGGCAACCGGGCAATCCCAATAAGCCTTTGCGTCAGACGGACGTTCGATCGGCAACTGGCCCGGGGCCTCGATCAGTCGGCCACCAATGAAGTGCCCCTTCGGCAGTGAAAGCGAATCTGGGTCGAAGCTGAGGGTCATGGCATATCCTTGCGGTGGGTTTGCACAAGATTAGCTTCGGATCTCCGGCATCATGCGTCGACTGGCCCCTGCACACGGACGAAAACGCCGTTTTACCAAGCCCTACCAGCTGAATCTTCGGGGCAGCAGCGCGACAGTTGTTGGAGAGTTACAAAGAAGCGGCGGCAAGACGCATGAGCATGCGCAGCCGCCGGAGGTTACAAAGAGAGCGAGGGGGCAGCCCGAGGATCGTGTCACATGATGGTGACGTAGATCTTGCGGACTGTCTCAATGGTTTTCCAGACACCGGTAAAGCCGGGCTTCATGACGAAGCTTTCCCCCGCCTTGTAGATCGTCGGCTCCCCATCGTCGGGCGTGATCTCGACGATGCCGGACAGGATGTGGCAGAACTCAAACGTCTCCCCCTTGATCGAACGCGTCTCGCCTGGCGTCGCTTCCCAGATGCCAGTGTGGATCATCTCGCCGCGGGTTACGTCCTGCGGCCAGGTTTTGAAGGACGGGTCGCCGCTGATGAGGCGTTCCGGCAAGGGCTTCGATTCCCGCGGCGAGGCGGTAGGATTGGTGTCGATTGTTTTCAGCAGAGTCATGAAGAGCCTTTCTTGGTTGGTCGTCAGATCAGTAGCCGCGCGTCCGATTGACCAGGCCGATCGGATCGAGACCTGCGCGGTGGCGGTTGATGTTGTCGATGACAGCGCTTGCTGCCGTTTCCGCCTGGGTGACGCTCGCCACATGCGGGGTGAGGATGATCTTCCGGTGCGACCAGAAGACATGGCCGGGAGGTAACGGTTCAGGGTCTGTTACGTCGATCACAGCGCCGGACAGGTGACCCCGGTCGAGTGCGTCGAGCAGCGCTTCGTGATCAAGCTGGGGACCGCGGCCGGTGTGGATGAGACTGGCGCCGACCGGCAGCATGGCGAACAAATCCGAATTCAGGATGCCGCGCGTTTCCTCCGTCAATGGCAGGAGACAGACCAGAATATCGACATCCCTCAGAAAATCATGCAACCCGTCCTGTCCGCTATAAGTGGCCACGCCTTCGATCTCGCGCCGGCTGCGGCTCCAGCCGGACAAGCCAAATCCAAAAGGCTTCAGGCGATCGAGTACGGCGCTGCCCAGTGCGCCCAGGCCGAGAACGCCGACTGTCCGGTCGGCTGCCTGTGCCTGCGGAATGCCTTGCCATTCCTGCTTTCTCTGTTGGAAGAGATAGGCCGGAAGATTGCGGTGCAGCGCCAGCACGGCTAACGTCACATATTCCTGCATCATGCGGATGATCCCATCCTCGACCATGCGCACCAGCTTCACTCCCTCCGGCAGGCGGTCGATCTGAAATTGATCGACACCGGCACCGATCGAAAAGACGATCTCCAGATTTCCGTATCGGCCGAGGTCCGCGGGCGCCGTCCAGGTGATCAGATAACGCACGTCGTGAGGTTCGACGGCTGCCGGGTCCATGGAAAAGGGAAGGTCCGGAAGCTCACGGGCGCAAGCTTCCTGGAAAATACGGCCTCGTTCGGCGTCGGAATTGAATAGCAAAGTCATCAGTATTCTCTCGTTTGGTCGCCTGTTGCATCCGCGCCTGTCGCGGTGTGCGCCCTCTTCACTTGGAAAGCCTCGCGCCGAGTGTTTCGATCATGGACTGGCAGGCGATCAACTCGTCCACGAGAATGAACTCGTCCGGCCGGTGCGCGCGTGAGATATCGCCCGGACCACAGATGATCGCGTCGATGCCGGCCTCCTGATAGAGACCGGCTTCCGTTCCGTAGCTAACCGCCGCAAGCGGCTCCTGCCCCGTCAACTCCCTGAGCAGTTGCGCGAGTGGTGCATCGTTCGCAAGCGACAAGGCTGGATAGGCGCTCATCAGATCCCAGTTCACCTGCAGCCCCCGGCTTCGCAGGCTCTCGGCCTTTTCTCTGATCGGGGCGAGCAGGGCAGAGGGACAAACGCCGGCAATAGCGCGCGCCTCAAATTCGGCGCTGCACAGATCGGGAATGATGTTGACCGCCTGTCCGCCCTTGACCGTACCGACCTGGAGGGAGGAGTAAGGAGGGTCGAACGCCGGATCGAAAGGACCAAGTGCAAGACGTCCGGCTGCTGCTACTGCATCCGTCAGCACCTCCGCCATGGCGTGGATGGCATTCAAGCCTTGATCGGGTCGCGAGGAATGGCCCGACCGGCCTCGGATTTCAACGCGCGCTGCCGCCTTGCCTTTATGCGCGCAGATCGCGCGCATGTTGCTCGGTTCGCCGATAATCGCGCCTTCGGGCTTAGCGCAGAGTTCGGGAAGACGCTTGATCAAATGCGGCACGCCGCGGCAGCCCGCCTCCTCGTCGTACGAAAAGGCAAAATGGATCGGTTGCGAAAGCTGTCTTGATGCGAGTTCCGGCAAGGCGGCGAGTGTTGCTGCAAGAAAGCCCTTCATGTCCGAGGCGCCGCGACCGTAGAGACGACCATCCTGCGCGCGCAACTCGAAGGGATCCGACGACCATTCCGGTTCGTTGGCCGGCACCACGTCCATGTGGCCCGAAAGGACATAGCCGGGGACGTTCTTCGGACCAATGGTTGCGAAGAGGTTCGAGCGGTCGCCTTCCGGCCCCGGAAGGACAGTCACGTCCTGATTGAAACGCGCGACATAATCGCGAATCCATTCGACGATGGCGCCGTTCGCCTGGCTGACGACGGAAGGAAAAGCCACCAGATGTTCGAGAATTTCAACGGCCTGCATTACATGAACCTGAACTTGAGGGCTTCTCTGAGCATTGGTATGTCTCCTGCCAGGAATTGGCAGGTGGAGTTGGATCCAAAGCTTAGTCGCGTGCTGCGGGATTGCGTGCCGAAAGCGCGCCCATTTTCAGTGTATTGTTCCGAAAGGCAGGCGGTCTGGAGCAATTCCTATCGGTCATTTCGCTTTACATTCTATTCGCAATGTTACTCACATTGCGGGATGCGGTTTAGCCGCGTTTGAAGAGCAAACAGCAAGTTTGAGGGTGCCGAGGGTGACATCCAGGTCTCTGGTGATCGATTCCATACAGATGACGATCGCCGATATTGGCGAGGCAGAGGTCGATCAACTGCATGCCTTGTCCATCGGGGTGGGTTGGCCTCATCGGGCAGAGGATTGGCAATTCTTGCGCCATGTCGGAAAAGGTGTCGTAGCCATGGACGACATCGGCCGCGTGCTGGGTTCTGCCATGTGGTTCCCCCACGCGGACAAGTTTGCCACCATAGGAATGGTGATTACCTCCCCACGCCTGCAGGCCAATGGAACCGGGCAATGGCTAATGCATCACGCCTTTACACATCTGGACGGGCGCAACTTGCGTCTCAACGCGACCCGGGCAGCGCGGCGATTGTATCGTTCCCTTGGGTTCGTTGCGGAAAAAACCGTCTATCAATGCCAGGGAGAGGCCATCGCGCCTGACACGCCACCCTTTGCACCCGACGAAACAATTTTAAGGGAAATCTGCCGGGGCGATCTACCATCTTTGGGTAAGCTCGATCAGGAGGCCTATGGTGTCGACCGAACGCCGCTTCTCGCAGAGTTGCTGTCTCATTCCAAGGGTTTGGGCCTCTTTCGGAACGACCGGATCAAGGCATTTTCCCTGTGCAGACCCTTCGGTCGGGGGCATTTAATCGGTCCCGTAGTCGCCAGTAGCGACCGTCATGCGATTGCGGTTATCCGACCTCACGTCGCCGAACATGCTGGTCGCTTCCTTCGTCTTGATACCAGCCAGAACGGCGGTCTTTTCTCCCAATTCGTTGACCGATCCGGCATGTCTGTATTCGATACCGTCACGACGATGAGGCTCGGTGAACTGCCGATTCCCGCCGAGGGTCGCGATGACGGTCCGAGGATCTACGCGCTGGCGAGCCAAGCGCTGGGTTAAGTTGACGGAGTTTCCTTGGCGTCGATCGACCGTGCATCCGGGCGGTAGGAACGAGCCTTTAGACCATCTCATCCGAGCATTCCGCCAAGTGCCATCAAGGTGCCAGCAGACTATACGCTTTCGACATACATCTTTCGGCTTAGCTCTCTTGGATATCGGGCACTCCAATCGATCCAATGCGCAGGGGTATGAGCCATTCGATCATATGGACGGGTGCGGAAATATGCTGCTGAAGTGATCCTCGCCATTCGAGAAAGATTGTTGTTCGCCTCGATGACGCTGTCCAATGGCCAAACAGGTTGGAGTGCAACGGGTCATGAGAGTTTCGGCCAGATTGCATGTCAATTCGCCCCGTTCCCGTCTCTTGACGAACGGGCCTGGCCGTTCTGTTTCGACCCCCCTGGAAGGGGGCTTGCCAGCGACAGTGCAGCGAAAGCCGCTTCCGTGGCTTGTCGTCGCCTTTTTGATTTGCGTGTTCATTCCGTGGCTATGGACGATAGGACCGCTGCTGCTGCTTCCATACCGCCTGGTACTGCTTGTCGGTTTTCTGCCTTGCATGTTCCTGTGGCTTGCTGGAAAGGCAGGCAAGATCCGGGCACCCGATGTCCTGATCCTTCTTTATTGCCTGTGGTGTACCATCAGCCTCTTTGTCGTGCATGGCGCACAGACCGGCCTTCAATCCGGCGGCATAATCGTCGTGGAAACCGCCGGGGCATATTTTTTCGGACGATGTTTCATTCGCGGTCCGGAACAGTTTTACGCCATGACGCGGCTCCTGTTCGTGATCGTCGCCATCATGCTTCCGTTTGCGCTGTTGGAGGCCGTGACGAACACCAATATTATACTGGGATTGTTCTCAAAGGTTTTCCCCACGCATGTCGAAGCCGTCAAGGAGGCCCGATGGGGATTGCGGCGGGTGCAGGGCGTCTTTGAGCATCCAATCCTCTTCGGCGTGTCCTGTGGCGCCATCCTCGCGCTTGTGCACATGGTGCTCGGTGGGGGTAAATCTGCTGCGAAACGATGGTCTGCTACTCTCGTCGTGTTTACCGCGGCTTTCCTGTCTCTGTCCTCCGGACCGATCACTGCGCTTCTCGCCCAGGTATCACTTGTTTTCTGGAACTGGCTGCTGGCCAACGATGCCAGGCGCTGGCGGTATTTGTGGACAATTGCCCTGTCGTTTTACACTTTCATTGCCGTTGCATCCAACCAGTCGGTTTTTGAATTTCTGCTCACCAATTTTTCCTTCGAGCCGGCGTCGGCATATTACCGTGTCATCATATGGCGGTTCGGATCCGACTCCGCGCTGAACCATCCCTTTTTTGGCGTTGGCTTCGGCAGATGGGACCGGCCTTCGTGGATGCCTCCCAGCATCGATATGTTCTGGCTCTATCACGCAATATTGTTTGGCATCCCGGCAGCCGTCTTCATGATGGGCGGGTTCCTGACCATCTATATGTCCATCGCGTTCCGAAAGGAAACTGACGAACAACGCCTGCGCTATCGGACCGCTTACCTGATCGTGATGACGGGGTATTTTCTTGTCGGATGGACGGTCCACTTCTGGAATGCGACCTATGTACTTTTCCTGTTCCTTCTCGGTAGCGGCAGTTGGCTTCTTGATGGCGGGGCAAACCCGGGACCCTCTAGGCAGAGGGCGCTCGACCGGCCTTCGCGCCCACGCGTGAGCGCGAAGGCGGTGACGCCGCGCGCCGTATTGCCGCCGAAAAGACGATGAATTGCCAAATGGCGGTTTTCAGCGAATAGCCGGTTCGTTCGAAGAAATTGCATTCACGCCGTCGACCGGACGTTTCGATCGCCCGGGGAAGCCAAGAATGGCCGATAAGATATATCGGTGCAGTTCTCACGGTTCGCGGATAGCGACGTCCAGGCCACGCAGGAGTGGATAAAGGAAGTAGGAAATCACGGTTCGACGTCCTACCTTGATCTCGGCGGACACCGTCATTCCGGGCAGGAGCCTTATAGGCTCCTTGGAGGCACCTAACCGGGGATCGGCAATCAAAATGCGCGCCTTGAAGAACGGAACTGTGGGCTGGCCAGCCGCCATACCCTCTTGGGTAGGGGTGAATGCGTCACGACTGATGGTCCTCAGCGTGCCGGAAGCAGTGCCATATTTCTGGAAAGGATAGGCATCGAACTTGATCCTCGCCTCCTCGTTGACTGCGACGCGACCGATATCGCTCGAGCCGATCGAGACCTCCGCTTCCAGCGGTACATTGAGCGGCACCAGCGTGACAACCGGCTCCGCCTCGCGCACCACCGAGCCGATGGAACGCTGTGCGAGATCCAGGACGACCGCATCGGCGGGGGCCGTAAGCGTGACCATGTTGCGGCGCAATTCCATCTTCTTCAACTCTTCGCCGGCCGTGTCGCGCTGGTTGCGCAGTTCGACGAGTTGCTCCATCGATGCGCGCCGGAAGTCTTCGATGAAGGCTTGCCGATCGGCGGTCAGCTTCGCGAGGGAATGCTCGGCTTCAGCTGCCTTGCCACGCAGCGCCGAGATGTCTGAGTCGACATCGAGGCGTGCATCGCGCGAACCAAGGAAAGCCACGAGAGAGCCAGTGTCGTTCTTGAAAAGTGTCTGGCGCGCGTTTTCTATCAGGATCAGGTTTTCGCGCCGGCTGGTGAGCACCGTCTCCTGATCCTTGCCCGCCGCAATTGCAGCCGCCTGACCTGCAATCTGTTGCCCGAAATTCTGAAGCTGGGCCACGTAGAAGGCGCGGCGTTGTTCAAAGAGCCGCACCTGCAGCAACTCGTCCGAAGAGTTGCCGGCCAGCTTCGTGTAGTCGGTGCCGTCAAGCTCTGCTTCAATCCGTTTCACCTGCGCGTCAAGCGCTACGAATTTCGCGTGTTGTTGATCGACGTCCGATTGGCTGAACGTGGCATCGAGCGTGGCAAGTGTCTGTCCGGCGCGAACCTCCTGGCCGACGGTGACATTGATCGTGCGGACAATCGAGGTTTCGAGCGGTTGAACGACGATGGTGGGTTGAGTCGTGATCAGCTTGCCCTGAGCAATGACGACCTCGTCGATCTTGGAGACCGAGGCCCAGAAAACGGCGATGCCGATGAGGGCCGTCACCCCATAGAGCGTCAAGCGGGCGATCTTCGGAGGCACGCGCTCTTCCAACTCCACCGCGTCCGACTGGAACTCGGCGATGACGGGCGGCAAAACGTGTTTTACGATCAGTGCGGTCCCGGGCTTTGTTATCGGAACGGGCAGATTTTTGTGAACATTTTCCGGACGAGCGTTCATGCGGATTGCCTCGTTTGCTGCGACCACAGGTGGCGATAGGTTATGCAGCGCGAAACAAGCTGATCATGACGGCCGATATCGGCGATCTTGCCGCGGTCCACCACAAGGATCGCATCGGCATCGACCAACTGGGACAGACGGTGGGAAACGATAATGACCGTGCGCCCGTCGGCAATCTTGCTCAGGTTCTGCCGCAGAATGGCCTCGCTGTCAGGGTCGAGCGCGCTGGTGGCCTCGTCGAGAATGAGCAGTTTCGGATTGGTGATCAGCGCGCGGGCAATGGCCAGACGCTGCTTCTGGCCGCCGGAAAGGTTCGAAGCGTTCTCCTCCAGCATGGATTCAAAGCCGCGTGGCAGCCGCTCGATGAATTCTTCGGCGCCGGCGATCCGCGCGACCGCGATAACCTCCTCGATGCTTGCATCGGGTTTTGCGGCTGCAATATTGTCGCGAACCGAGCCCCGGAACAGGAAATTGTCCTGTAGCACGACGCCGATGCTCGACCTCAGATGGACAAGGTCGATTTCCCGGCTGTCATAGCCATCGACCCGCACGAGCCCCTGTTGGTTCTGGTAAAGCCCCTGGATCAGTCGGGTCACGGTGGTTTTGCCCGATCCGCTCTTGCCGACAATGCCGAAGACGGAGCCTGCGGGCACAGTGAAGGAGACGTCGTCGAGCGCGGGCGGGCCGTCCGGGCCGTAGCGGAACGTGACCTTGTCGAATTCGATGCGACCCTTGAGCTGTGGCCTGATGCCTCTCCCGCGGCCGAACTGCTCGGGGCGCTGGTTCATTATTTCGCCAAGCATGCGAACGGAAAGCGCCACTTCCTGATATTCGTGCACCATGGTGACGATCTGGACGAGCGGACCGGAGACCCTTCCAGCCAGCATGTTGAACGCCACCAACGCGCCGATCGTCATCGAGCCGCTGAACACGTCGAGTGCGCCGAGGCCAATGATGGCGACACTCATCAGCTTTTCCAGGAGCCCGGTCAGCGCCTGGGCGACGGTGGAGATTTTATCGACGCGGAACCGCACGGAAATTGCCTGCGCGGAACTGTTGTCCCAGACCTGGCGCTGACGGGGTTCGAGAGCGAGCGACTTGACTGTGCGCATTCCGTGGACGGTTTCGACCAGTAGAGCTTGCCGCTCGCCTTCGGCCTGATAAAGGGCCTGAAGCCTCCGTTGAAAAGGCCCTACCAGCACCATGACGACGAGGCCGACGAGTGCGGCAAAGCCCAGCACGACGAAGGTGAGCTTGACGCTATAGAGAACCAGGATCGGGACGAATACCAAAAGCGACAGGGCATCCAGAAGGGTGAGGAAGAGCCGGCCCGTCAGAAATTCGCGGATACGTCCGGTTTGTTGCATGTGCTTCACGAGAACGCCGGCGGATGCCTGCTCAAAGAGTGCGATCGGCAGATTGAGCAGGTGCCCGAAGGTGCGCGTCGCCACCCGGATATCGATCTTGTTGGTCGCGTATAGCAAGAGGTAGCGTCGCAGGAAGGTAAAAATGGCGTCGAAGACGAGCGCGATGGCGATGCCGACGGTTAGAACTGCGAGCGTCGCGTAGCTCTGGTGAACGAGCACCTTGTCGATAACAAGCTGGAAGAAGATCGGCGTGGCAAGTCCAAGCCCGTAGAGAACGAAGGCGGCCAGCGCGACGTCACGAAGGAGACTGCGCTGGCGCACGATTTCCGGCACGAACCAGCGAAAGCCGAACGGCCGGTCATCGTCGGTAGAACGATAGTTGCGTTTTACCAGCACCACCGATCCGCGCCAGCATCTGGAAAATTGCTCTTCGTTCAGCAGGATGAATTCCGGGCGCTGTGCGAGCGGGTCGAGAACCCGGATCATCTCGTCCTCGCCGCTGCCCGTGGCGCCGGCAATGACGACCCAGTTGCCGTTTTCAAGTTCGGCAAGCACCGGGTAGGCATCGCCCATTTGAAACAGCGCGCGCCAGGTAAGCTGCAGGTTTCTCGCACGCAGGCCAGCGTCCTTCGCCATTCGAAGAAGTTGCCGGGTGGCGACCGGTTCGTCGCCCACTGCGTAGTCGTGCAGCAACCTTTCCGGTGACAGATCGACGCCATGGTGGCGGCCGACCAAAGCCAGACATTGCAGATTGGTATGCGGAAATGTGCTCATGGCCCCACCTGAGACATCGCTGCCTTTTCACTCAGTTGAAATTCGGCGATACATTTACCGACGTCTGAGCCTGTGGCGCCGCGTCGCCCGCCGGAAGTGGCTGGATGTCGCCTATGCGACGTACCGCGCCTGCCTCGACCAGGCCGCCGAGCGCCTTTTGCATGAGATCCACGGCATTGGCGAAGGCGTCCACCGGCATGATGATCCGCTGACGAAACACCGGTCTCGGATTGTTGTTCGCGTCGCGCTCGGTGGCAGAGAGAGACATGAGGTCGATCCGGACGATTGTTCCTGTGACGGTGATTTCGCCGATACCGTCGGCATAGAGTTCATTGGTCATTATCTTCTCCATGGTTGATGGTCGAGGTTTGTCATGCGGCGTGCACATGCTCCCAGGGTGGGAATGGATCGGGTAGATTGCGCGCAAGCTGCGGATCGAAGCCGCTGTCGTGCCCGATGAGACAGCCGTCGAGTGCTTCGCGAATGGCATCTTCGGCAAGATCCGCGCCGATGAAGACCAACTCCTGCCTGCGGTCGCCCCAGACGGCGCTCCAGTGCCGATCCAGCAGCAAACGGAACTGGGGGTGACGGGGCCAGTGTGCCCGCGGGACGGTGACCCACCACAGGCCTTTTGCCTCGGTGCGGCGCTGCACGCCGGCGATTGACAGCAGGCCGATCCAGTCAGGCCGGGTGGCCAGCCAGAAATGACCTTTCGCGCGGATGAGGCCCGGCCATTCCTTCGCAAGGAAATCCTCGAGTTTGGAGGGGTCGAAGGGGCGGCGTGCCCGATAGACGAAACTCCTAATGCCGTACTCTTCCGTTTCAGGCACGTGGTCGCCCCAGCCATACAACTCCTTGTGCCAGAGCGGATGCCTGGCCGATTTCGCCTCGCTGAAAAGGCCGGTATCGAGGATGTCGGAGAGTGGAAGCTCACCGAAGTCCGTTTCAATGACACGCGCATCGGGATTGAGCGCGGCGACGATCCCGCGCAGCGTCTCGCGCGTTTCGGCCGTCACCTCGGATATCTTGTTGATCACGACGACATCGGCGAATTCGATCTGCTCGACAAGAAGATCGACCAGCGTCCGCTTGTCGTCATCGTCGCGTGCCTCGCCGCGATCACTCAGCAAATCGGTGCTGGAATAGTCCGAAAGCAGATTGGCTGCGTCGACGACCGAAACCATCGTATCGAGCCTGGCAATGTCACAGAGGGCGGCACCCGCTTCATCCCGGAAAGAAAATGTCGCGGCAATCGGCAAGGGTTCGGCAATGCCCGTCGCTTCGATCAGGAGGTAGTCGAAACGCTTCTCCGCCGCGAGCCGGCGGACTTCGCCAAGCAGGTCGTCGCGGAGTGTGCAGCATATACATCCGTTGCTAAGCTCGACCAGTGTTTCGTCGGTGCGCGACAGATTGGCGCCGCCATTGCGAACGAGATCCGCATCGATGTTGATCTCGCTCATGTCGTTGACGAGGACTGCGACACGCAGGCCATCGCGATTGCGCAGGACGTGGTTCAGTATCGTCGTCTTGCCCGCGCCAAGAAAGCCAGCCAGTACGGTTACGGGGAGCCTTTTATCGCCTTTCATCCATGCCCCCATATCGTGTCCCTATGCCGCCAATTGTTTGAACGCTACGTCCACATAGTAGTTCGTGCTGTTGTAGGTGCTCGTCGGGAACAACCCGCTTGTTCCGTATGCGTAGACGCCGTTGCCGCCGCTGAGCGCCGACGAAAGTGCGTGCAGGTTGCCGTTGGTGATCTCGGAGTTGAAGAAATTGCTCGTTGCCGAGTAATTGCCGTTGGTGCTGTACGAGACGACGTAGGTGGTGTTCGCCTGGATCGCGACTTGCTGGGTCAGATTGACCGATTGCCAGCCGCTGGCGCTTTCGCCGGTGAAGGTCGCGCTTGCGAGCAGTGTGCCGGTCGACGACCAGAGATATCCGGTGTGCGAACCGGTGTTGTTGGCGCCCTTGTAGAAGCGGATGCCGGTGATCCAGCCTGCTGCGTCGGCCTGGAACTTCATGCCGAGGTTGACCCGATTGTTATCGTTGACCGAGACGATCGTTGGTGTGCTGTTCGCAGCAAAGACGCTCTGCGTGGTTGCTGGCGGGTTGACCGTCAGGTTGACGGTGGCCGATGACGTTCCTCCGCGACCGTCGGACAGGCTGTAGGTAAAGCTTGCAGTGCCGGTGTAGCCCGTTGTCGGAGTGAACGTGACCATGTTGGTCTGGGCGTTGAAATTCACCGAACCGTTGACCGCGCCACTTGCCCCGGTGATCGTAAGTGTGTCGCCGTCAGCATCCGTGTCGTTGGCAAGGAGGGAGGATGCGGCGATCGTCAAGGCCGTGTTCTGGACGGTGGTGAAGCCGTTGTCGTTGACGGCGACCGGCACGGTATTCGTGGCGGTTGACTGCTGGTAGAGCACATCGACCCAGTAGTTCGAAGCGCTATAGGTTGATGACGGGAACAGGCTGTTCGCCCCGTAGGCGTAGACGCCATTGCCGCCGCTCGTGCCGCTGGATGGCGCGGTGAGCCCGCCATTGGTGCGGCTGCTGGAGAAGTAGTTCGCGGTTACCACATAATTACCGTTGGAATGATAGCTGGCGACATAGGTCGTGCCGGCGGCGATGGTAAGCGGCTGGGCAAAGGTCACCGTTTGCCAGCCGCTGGCGCTTTCACTGGTGAAGGTGGCGGTGGCGAGCCGGGTGCCTGTGCTGCTCCAGATGGAACCCGTGTGTGTCCCGGTATCCTGGGCGCCCTTGTAGTAGCGCATGCCGGTGATCGTGCCGCCGACAGATGCGACGAACTTCATGCCGAGTTCAACGGCGTTCGGGTCGTTGGAAACGGAGGCCGGCGTATCCGACAGGCTGAACAGGCTCGTTGACGTCGATGGCGGGGTGACCGTCAGGTTGACGGTGGCCGATGCCGTTCCTCCGCGACCGTCGGACAGGCTGTAGGTAAAGCTTGCGGTGCCGGTGTAGCCCGTTGTCGGAGTGAACGTGATCATGTTGGTCTGGCTGTTGAAATTCACCGAACCGTTGACCGCGCCGCTGGCGCCCGTGATGGTGAGTGCATCGCCATCCGCATCCGTGTCATTGGCAAGGAGGGTAGATGCGGCGATCGTCAAGGCCGTGTTCTGGACGGTGGCGTACCCTGTGTCGTTGACGGCGACGGGCACTGTATTCGTGGCGGTTGTTCGCTGGTAGAGCACATCGACCCAGTAATTCGACGCATTGTAGGTGGATGACGGGAACAGGCTGTTCGTCCCGTAGGCGTAGACGCCGTTGCCGCCGCTTGTGCCGCTGGAGGGCGCGGTGAGCCCGCCATTGGTGCGGCTGCTGGCAAAATAATTCGCGGTTACCACATAATTGCCGTTGGAATGATAGCTGGCGACATAGGTCGTGCCGGCGGCGATGGTAAGCGGCTGGGCGAAGGTCACCGTTTGCCAGCCGCTGGCGCTTTCACTGGTGAAGGTGGCGGTGGCGAGCCGGGTGCCTGTGCTGCTCCAGATGGAACCCGTGTGTGTCCCGGTATCCTGGGCGCCCTTGTAGTAGCGCATGCCGGTGATCGTGCCGCCTGCGGAGGCGACGAACTTCATGCCGAGTTCAACGGCGTTCGGGTCATTGGAAGTAGAGGCCGGGGTATCCGACAGGCTGAACAGGCTCGTTGCCGTCGACGGCGGGGTGACCGTCAGGTTGACGGTGGCCGAGGCCGTTCCCCCGCGTCCGTCGGACAGGCTGTAGGTAAAGCTTGCGGTGCCGGTGTAGCCGGCTGTCGGGTTGAAGGTAATTGTGTTGGTCTGGCTGTTGAAGGCAACCGAACCGTTGACCGCGCCGCTGGCCCCGGTGATGGTGAGCGCGTCGCCATTAGGATCGGTGTCGTTGGCAAGGAGCGAGGATGCGGAGATCGTCAAGGCCGTGTTCTGGACGGTGGCGAAGCCGTTGTCGTTGACGCCGACAGGTGCGCCATTCACCGTCGAGGGGTTGAAGACGACGTCCACCCAGTAGTTCTCACCGTTGAAGCTGTTGCCGGGGAATATCGAGTTATTACCGTAAGCATAGACACCGCCGTTCTGGGCAACACTCAGCGCACCCTTGCTATAGGCGGAATTGAAATATCCCTCGCTGGAAGAATAGAAGCCATCGGTGTGGTACGAGGCGACATAGGTCGTCCCCGCCGCGATCTGGATTGCACTGGAGAACGTCACCGTCTGCCACCCCGAAATCGACTCTCCTGTCGATATGCCGGTCGCAAGAAGCGTCCCGTTGGCTGTCCAGAGGCTGACCTTGTGTTCCCCGATATTGTAGAATCCTTTGTAGAAGCGAATTCCTTGAACAGAGCCGGCCGTGGTCGCCTGGAAGCGCACGCCCAGTTCCACGCCATCCCGGTCGATTATGGTTTCCTCGGCCGGTTTTGTGACCATCGTCCAGAGGCTGGACGTCGAGGGCAGGTTGATTGTCACCTGTTTGCCGGTCGATGGCGTCTCGAGGTTGACGCTGTCATCGACGGCGCGTGACATGATCGTATAGGTACCGCTCGCCTGTACGACCCAGTTATAGCTCCAGTTTTCCCGGCCGCTCGCCTTGAACCAGTGGCTGCCGCCGTCGGTGGAAACCTCGATGCCGGCGATGATGCCGCCTCCGGTATCCTGTGCTGTCCCGGTGACGGTGACATGCTGGCCTTCGATAAAAGTCGCACCGACATTTGGAGAGATGATTGTCGAGGTCGGCTTGATGTGGTCGGGCGATTGCGTCGCAAGGATCAGGCTGGCGTCGATCGTCGTTGGCTGAATGCCCATGTCGGCGAACATGTTGACCATTGCCTGCTGGACGTTGCGATCGGTCGGCGTTGCCGGCCCGTCATGCTGCGCGTTCAGCCCCCAGGACCAGAACACGGTGCCGGCTCCGAAGACGAGTGCGCCGCTCTCGGCCCGATACATGGTCAGGCTGTGTGTCGCATCCCCGCTGCCGACGGTGGTGCCGTAGTCGCGGAGATAGGTATCGACCGAGACGTTCGACAGAGAAAGATTGACCAGCCCGGCCGGCCTGAAACCGTTTTCGACGTCGGAATCCCATTCGTAGCCGAGAAGATTCTTGACGAGGTCGAAACTTTGACCCGGCAAAATGTTTGCGACGTCCGTGTTGCGCCAGAAGCGAAGATTGGAAAAGTCGTAAGGGACGGAGATCGCGTCCTGACGGTAGCTATCGACCGAGAACATGGTGCCCGTCAGTGCATTTTCCGGCTTCTGCCCAGGGTCCGCATAGCGCGGATCGCGCCAGGTGCCCGTTCCGATGTTGCTTGGATCGGTACTGGTGCCCCAGGTTTCCTTGTAGCAGACCATGGTGCGATACGCCGTACCGCTGCCGTCGATGCTGTTTTCCCAGCGAACCTTCCAATAGCATTCGTTGCCGCTCCAGAATGCGAGGTTGACCCCCGCATCACGCGCCGCCTCGACATTGGTTCGCTGTTCGGCCGACCAATACTCGTCATGCCCGACTGAAAGGAATGCCTGGTGATTGAGCAGTTGGCTGCCGTTTCGCGCGGAGTCGACGCCGGATATATAGGAGACGTCATAGCCGTTCTGCTCCAGCCACTGGATCGCGGAATGCTCGACGCCGAAGACGTAATCGTGCGTGCCGCCGATGGGGCTGGTGTTGGTGACGATCGGGCGATTGTAGCTGATCGCGGAGGCACGACCGATGGCGTTGACGCCGCAACTGCAATTTGGCGGCAGGTAGCCGATCATATCGTTGGGATCGACCGGAACCTCGCCGAAATAGAGGCTGGCACCGCCCCAGGCGTTGTATGCCTGCCAAGTCGTGTCGGACGTCTGGAAGACGATATTGCTGGTGGAGCCGTCGTCGCGAACAATGAAGGGGACAATGCTCTGGCCTGCAGTGCCGTCCTGGCGCACCAGTTTTGCGAAATAGACGCCCGAAACGGCATCCTGAGGAATTGCCCAGCTGGCTGAAACCGCCCAGTTGCCGGCATCGATCAGCCCGAGGGACATGTCGACGATGGGATGCGGCTGCACCTGCGCTGTGGTCAGCGATTTGTTGATCGTCGCAACCTTGCGGGCGCCGTCGCCACCGTAATAGCCCATCCGGTAGATATCGAGGCGATAGTTCTTGGAATTGGTCGCGATCTTGAAGTCTACAGTCTGTCCTATGTTGGTGCTGATTTGCGTCGCGAACCCTTGAATATTGCCGTCGCCGTCGCCGTCAATGCTCCATTCGCTGCGCGGATTGCCCTGCTTCATGTTTTCGAGGGCGATCTTGTTGGGGGTAGTAGCCTCGGCAACGTCCGCCGTTGCCACTTTATCTGCTCCGGTAACAATTTTCGCAACAACGGGAGGAGTTGCAGAGACCGATGACAGAGCATCGGACTGAAAGCCCATTGCGCGGCCAATTGGCGCAAGCGGAAGGGAGCCGCCCTCCGTGGAGGAGGTGTTTGCCGAAAGCACCAGAGAAGCCTCCCTGGCGTCAATCGTATCGGTATTTTCCGACGGAGCGAGATCAAGGGTCGATGATCGCGTGCTGAGCGAGGACACTTCTTTCGTCATGCCGGGTAGTGTGTCCCCGGAGAGTGCCGTGCCAGCGCTCGGCGACAAATCTGCCGACGGGCGATATACGACCGTAACGACATGGTGGGACGGCGCAGTGACCGCCTTTGATGAAACCGAGGTCCAAGCGGTCAGCGGGCTGTAGACGCTGGTCGCTCCACCGGACACACTCAAATACTGATCACTCTTGATATGAATCCTAAGCATACGGCACCGCCCCGTTTGAGACTGATTGACGAAGTCCCCAGACCACCCATCTTGCCAATTTTCTCGCCTCCGCGAACCACACCAATCGGTGGTACACGCTACCGTGGGGTCATCCACCGATGTGATTAGGCCCGGTCAACTTAACAACGAAGGTCACGATCGGCCCGCACGATGGGGCAAGCGGCCTGCAGGAAAGCGATGACGTACCGGCGCGCGCAGGACGGTCACATCCTGATGCCGGGCGCCGGTATTTATTCGGTTGTTTCAGTTGCGAGCGAAGTTGCAGCCCGGCTTCACCAGGTGAAACCTGCGTAGCCAACGGCGGCAATCGCGAGCAAAGCCGCGATGATCTGCCAGCGTGAACGAGGCCTATCCGTGTTTGGATCACCGATGTTGCCCTGATACCCAAACGCACGGTGATCGTCCGCAAGCGCGGAATTCAGGTAGTCATCCCGGTTGGCGTTGATGGCGGTCTCCTTCCACGACTGACATCTGGCTTCCGCGTTGCGGTTCCAGAAGGATGGCGATTGACGGCAAGGGTAGTCCCAATCATCTATCGATCCAGCTATCACTTTGGTGGTGGTAGAGGGGGTACCCCACGTCTCGACCGCAGGCTCCGGTCGCCTTAGTTCAGCGATTGCGAGCAGCCGAAGTGGGCCTCGGCAATATCGGCTATGTATTTGCCGATCGGCAGCGCCGAGGTGGCCGCGGGTGATGGTGCATTGAGCACATGAACCGTGCGTGCCGTCCGTTCGATCAAAAAATCATGCAGCAGGCGACCATCGCGGCTGACCGCCTGAGCGCGGATGCCGGCCGGATGCGGATGCAAGTCCGCCAGTTCCAACTCCGGGCAATAACGCCGGCACAAGGCGAGGTAGCGGCGGCGGCTGAGCGAATTGGCCATCTCGCCTAGTCCGTACTTCATGTTGTTTGCCATGACGCGGCGAAAGCCGGGAAAGCGAACCATCTCCCAGAGATCCTTGGGATTAACGTCGCCGAAGCTGTATCCGTTGCGGGCAAATGCGAGCACCGCGTTGGGTCCAACCGTCACGAACCCGCCAATCATCGGTGTCAGATGCACGCCGAGGAACGGCAATGAAGGTTCCGGGATGGGGTAGATGAGATGGTCAACGATGCGGTTCTTGTCGCTGCCGAGGCGGAAATATTCGCCGCGGAAGGGGACAATGGCAATATCCTGGGCAAGGCCGCACATCCGCGCGAGGCGGTCGGCGTTGACACCAGCGCAGGCGATGACATGCCGGGCGCTGAGCAGCATGCCGGTGTCGAGGGTGATCTCGACACCGTCGGCCTGTTCGTCGATCCGAGACACTTCAACATCGGTCATGATCGTGCCATCGGCTTCGATAAGGAGTGCACCCATGCACCGCGTCACTTCGCCATAGTCAACGATGCCCGAGGCCGGAATGAAGAGTGCCGCAAGACCGGCAATATGCGGTTCGCGTTCGGTCAATTCACTCTTGCTGATCCAGTGAACTTCAAGCCCGTTGGCGACTGCCCGCTCGTGGAGCTTTTCCATGCGCGGCAGCTCTTCAGGGCTCGTGGCCACGAGCATCTTTCCGCGCTGCTCGAAGCGGATGCCATATTCCTTGCAGAACTGCATCGTCGCGGCACTGCCCTCCCGGCAGAACTTCGCCTTCAGGCTGCCTGGCTCATAATAAACGCCGGCATGAATGACGCCGCTGTTGCGCCCGGTCTGGTGACTGGCAAGCATCGGCTCTTTTTCCAGAACGGCGAGGCTGAGGCCGGGGAAACGCTGTGACAGCTGCAAGGCTGTCGATAGCCCGACAATACCACCCCCGATCACCACAATATCGAAATCCGCCACCCGCTCGAAATTCATTCTGCCCGGTCCCGTCATGAACCGGTCCGGCATGGCCGGCTCCAGTTGTCTCTGCGGAAAGCCGTCTCGTGCCACCGCGCTGGCTGACTTTAATGCCATGCACCACGCGTGTCGTAGATAACTTTTCCTCCGAGACGCGTATGCCGCATAGCCTTGAATGGTTCATGCTCGACGAGAAGGACCACGATGTCGGCGCGCTCCACCGCCTGATATGCACCCTCGAGGTGAAGGTTGTCGTATTTCGCCAGCAGCGCCGGCATCACGCTGACATAGGGGTCGGCCACAAGGATGTCGACCTCCGGCAGCGATTTGGCGATGAGACCGACGACTTCGATTGCGGGACTTTCCCGCACGTCGTCGACATTGGCCTTGAAGGTCAGGCCCAGGCAGGCAACCGTTGGATTGCGGAACCGTTTTGCCTTCTCGACAACCTGTTCGGCGACGTGGTGCGGCCGATGATCGTTGACCTCGCGTGCTGTGCGGATGAGGCGCGCGAGCCCCGGCGCTGCGGAAACGATGAACCATGGATCCACCGGAATGCAGTGTCCGCCGACGCCAGGTCCCGGACTTAGAATACTGACGCGCGGATGCCTGTTGGCCAGACGGATGACTTCCCAGACGTCGATGTGAAGAGATTCGCTGATGAGGGAAATCTCATTGGCAAAGGCAATGTTGACGTCGCGATAGGCATTCTCGACGAGCTTCGCCATTTCGGCGCTTGCGGCGTCAGTCAACAGAATTTCACCCTGGGCGAACAGGCGGTAGATGGAGGCTGCCTTCTCCGCACATTTTGGCGTCAGACCGCCGACGACGCGGTCGTTGGTAATCATTTCGATCATGATACGGCCCGGGAGAACCCGTTCAGGGCAATGGGCAACGAATATATCCGCGCCGGTTTCGCCGTCGCGCGGCATCCTCAGATCCGGTCGAATGGCTCCGATCCAATCTCCCACCTTTTGTGTCGTCCCAGGAGGGGAAGTGGACTCGAGAACCACGATGTTTCCGGACCTCAGCATTGGAGCGATCTGCTCGGCCGCGGCTTTCACATAGGACAAATCAGCGGTTCGATCCTCGTTGAACGGGGTCGGAACGGCGATGATGAAAGCGTCCGCTTCCGGAGTTTTCGTCGTCGCGGTCAGTCGCCCCATGGCAACGGCACCGCTGACCCCGACGGCCAGATCCGGTTCGACGAATGGGACTTCGCCGCGCGACAAGGCCGCGACGGTTGCCGGATTGATATCGACCCCGATCACGTCGATCCCGCGCGTGGCGATTGCCACGGCGGTGGGCAAACCGATGTATCCCATCCCCAATATGGCCAGCTTGCCTTTGAATACTTCAGTCATCGGCAATGCTCCGAAGTTGAACGTCCGGGATCATGGACCTGGTGGGCGGTACATTTCGGTTCGCGCCAACCCTGAAGGCCCGCGCGGGATGAAGCATTTCGCGGGCAGTGAGCTGGATGAAGCTGGTGTTGGTCTTCAGATAGCGCCACCATAGCCGCCGGGGCTCCTGCAGCAATCGGTAGGCCCATTCCATTCCCGCCTTCTGCCAGGCGACCGGCGCACGTTTTGTGAGGCCGGCCATGATGTCGAAAGAACCGCCGACGCCGTGCAGCACCGGAACGTTGAGGGACGAGCCATAGGATCCCAGGAAGATTTCCTTCTTGGGGGAGGTCATTCCGAGGAAGAGCATGTCGGCGCCGGATTCACGAATATCAGCGGCGATCTGGCCGGCCTCTGCGGCCTCATAATATCCGTGGTGGCTGTAGGCGATCCTCAGGCCGGGAAAGCGCTGTGCGATAACGCGGCGCATTTCCTCCAGCACCTCGGGTTTGGCGCCCAGGAGTGCAATGGACCGGTCGTCGCGATGCGCGAGGAAGAGAAGACGGGTGAAGATATCGATGCCTGCGACGCGCTCCGGCAAAGGCCGCCCGAGCAGCTTGCTCGCCCAAACGATGGACTGACCATCGGCCAGCAGGAGATCGCACTCCATCAGCGATTCGCGCAGCAACGAATTCTTGTGAAGCTCGACGATTTTTGCGGCATTGAGCACTCCCAACAGGAGTCGCCGCCGCGTTGCGAGGGCCGAGCGGCAGCGCTCGATGACGTCATCCATGCACACCGCATCCATATACATGCCGAATAGAAGCTGACGTTGCCTTTGCATATCAAATCTCCCTAGAACGTGAGGGCATGTCCCCTGCGGGGCCGGGAGCTAGCCTTGCGACCACGCCTCCTGAAAGCCACGCATAAATGAGCCAGCCGAGTTCGTAGGGCCGGCATTCGTAGTCCACGCGGATCGGCGGAAAAAGCGTATCAAGCCCTGGGATATGCAATCCCGGCATCAGCGCTGTCGTCACCGCTGATATTGCTCTCACAGCCTTGCGGGGTTCGCGGCGCGCCACCTTGCGCCAGATCACACCTTTTTCCGACACGACGAGCGGCGCCGAGGTCTCGGGATGTTCGTCGAGCCATTGCATGCCTTTGATGATCGCTGGCGAATGATCGCGGCCTCCGGCTTCCCGAAGATCGAGCAATGCCATCGGAGCCATTGCGTGCTGGTGTACGCTGTAGACCGGGTACCCCTCGACCACGCCGCCGTTGCGCGTATCGTAATGCCACCACCATTGGCCGGCCGGTCCTTGCAGCGCGCAAATGCGCTCAGCGCAGGCTTCAGCTGCCGACAGGGCTTGCGCATCGGGCTGCGCGGCATGAAGACGGGACAGCGCCTGTATCGGGTAAACCTGATCGGCAAAACATCCTATGTGCGCACGAAAACGTCCGCTGGCTGATGCCGGCAGCATATGCGGAAAGAGGCCTGATGAAGACCGCCCCGACATCAGCCGTTTCGTCGCAAGGGAAACCACATCCCGGGTGTCGCCGAATTGTCGAGCTGCCAGGCCGGCACTGAGTGCCCAGGCGCAATGAACCGTAGCAATGGGCTTATCGGAAGCGAGCAGCTGAACAAGCTGGCGAAGGAGCGGAACAGAATGAAAGCGTCCCGCCTCCGCAGCGGCCCAGGCGGCAAGCGCGATCGCGCCCATGTCTGCGGATGTCGCTGCGCGGGCCGCGCATGAATGCGCCAGATCGAACGCCGTGTCGCCGCCCAGTATCTGTTGCTGTGTCACCCTGTCGACATAAGATAACCCGAGTGCGACGATCGCCGCATAACGAAGGCTGTCTCCTTCGAGACGTTCCGTCCAATGCGAATTTACTTTCACCGCACGCAGCGTATGACCGAATACGCCGCTCTGGTGCATGCGCGGCAGGCCTCGTTTTGCAATGTTCAGAAAACGATCGGCCTGGGTTCGTGTCCTGCGCGAAACCGATTCAATGGCCTCCAGCCTGTCGAGCGTGCCTATGCCGCCGTGCTCGAAAGGGGGGCGCCGATGTCCGCTGTTGTCCGATGGTGCGTTTTGCGCTTTTGATGATAGTGAATGCTGAAAATCAATCGGCATGAAAGCTCCTGATACCTTGCCGTTCCAACGGAAATGGCGATTTACCAAAGGTTGGGGCAAGCTCGTCCCCCGCGAGATGCAAAATCTATTCATCGATTTCCGACACATGCTAGAAAATCCTCACAGATATTCCAGCGCACTCAAAGACTTACAGAATCAATGCCCGGCATGCCGGCAATGGTACCGGCATGCGCCGATAGGATTACCTGAACTGGACTGCACTCAGCTTTCCGGATTAGCGGTAGATCCGAACTGGAGATAATCTACCTCTCTCTGCAGTCTTTCGGCGCGAGCGCTTTTGCGACAAGGATTGCCGATGTCCCGTTCGCGGGTGTCGCCGGATGTGAGAGCGCGAAATGGACGCTTCAATAAAACAAAGAGAGCCCCTGGACGATAGCGGGATTGCGATCAGGCCGCTGGGGGCGCGAAAACTTGCGGTCGTCACCGTCGCCTACAACAGTGCTTCCGTTTTATCCGGCTTGCTTGATTCCTTGCGTGCTGGTCTTGAGGGCATCGCGCATTATGAAGTGATTGTCGTCGACAACGACTCGCACGATCACTCCGTCGATCTGGCGCTTGCCCATCCCATAGGAGCGAGAGTTATTCGAACGGGACGCAACGGCGGCTATTCTGCTGGCATCAACGCGGCTACCGCAACGATCGGTTCCTCTGTCGACCTGCTCGTTCTTAACCCGGACATTCGCCTGTTGCCCGGTTCCATAGCCAGCTTGTATGCAGGCCTGAGCAAATCGTCGGTCGGAGTGGCGGTGCCGCAGGTCCGGGGTGAAGATGGTGCCGTTTCCAAATCCATCCGCCGGGAGCCATCAATAATGACCGCGTGGTCGGAAGCGCTGCTGGGAGGCACGCTGGCTGCGCGCATGGGGCTCGGCGAAATCGTCCATGACCCGGCTCTATATAAGGATGGAGGGCCGATCGAATGGGCCACCGGTGCGATATTGCTGGTTTCTGCCCAGGCTCGCCAGGCAATCGGCGATTGGGATGAAAGCTTCTTCCTCTACAGTGAAGAGGTCGACTACCTCCAGCGCGTTCGCGCAGCCGGCCTTGACGTACTTTACGTTCCTACGTCCCAGGCAATCCATATTGGCGGTGATTATCACAGCAGCGATTTCCTCACCGCACTCATGACCGCCAATCGCATCAAGTATCACCGCAGGCACCACGGCGCTTTGGCGTCAGCCATTTTCCGATCGGGCATCGTTGCAGGAGAAGTGATGCGTCTGGCCATCGGATCAGGTCATCGCTCGGCGCTGAGCGCAGCACTCGGCCTTTGGCGCGGTCGTTAAAACACACCGATCCTCCATCTGCCGATCTCATCTCAAACACGGTATGTGCGTTCTGGTTCGCGAATCACGCGGATGCCAAGTGCCGTATCTTATTGACGATTCTTCGCCGGAATATCCGGAAAAATGGTTGAGCCAGCTTTCCTCAAGCCCTTACGGTTGCGCAAAATAAATTTTCAGAAAAAAAGATGCAGGTGTTGCTTTTTTCCCGCCTCCACGGTGCGCCGTACAATTCTTCAAAAATTTCTGCAAGTCTTTTCAGGGCGCTAGGGGCACTTCCGGTTGCAATTTTGCGCGCCGGTTTAAAAATTTTACGAAAATTTAATTTCGTTGAAGTGCGGAAAATTCATCAAATATTTCAGAATGAAGTAAGCGATTAAGTATTTTGTGGCAACAGTAAGACCGGAATGGGGCGGCTTGCCCAAATATAGTTTGCCGATGTTGCTGCATTGCACCATTCCTGAAGTTGCATTACTGCTCGCTATTGTAGGTCTGGCTCATCCAAAAGACGTAGCCGGACTTGGCAGTAGGACATTCTTGGAACGGGGTTCAAGGGTTGAGGAGAAAGGCAATAGTACAGTGGCACGAACATTACTGAATGCAGCCGATAGTGGTTTCCTGGCGAACGATTACCTGGAGGTCAATCCTCTGGGCATCATCGACCAGGACAAGGCGAGCGAGTCTCATGAGGCAACGGTTCGATCCAAAGGCACGCTGAACAGCACCTTCGACACGACCGATCACGATTTTCATATCATGGAAGGGTTTGGCGCACGCGACGTTCGCCACGAGGACCGCGTGTCTGACGACAGGCTCGTCAAGCT
>UCEZ01000131.1 GCA_900471525.1 Hyphomicrobiales bacterium
GGCCAGGTCCTGGTACAGGTTGGCCGTTATTACCCCTGTTCCGCAGGCGACCTCCAGGATGTCGGTAGCACCCGGTGCGGCACGGATGTCCGCAGCGATCTCCTGCGCCAGCAGTTTTCCGTAAGGACGGAATATTCGTGGGCTCAGCACGCGCTCATAGAATTCCATGAAGGTGCTGAGCGACCAATTTCGTTCGGATACCACCTTGCATTGGTGCGGCGAGACATCCTGCATGGCGCGCTCCAGGGAGGTGCAGAAGTGCAGCGGGGTGGGGAGTTGCGGCCCTTATCGCACGCCTGCTGAAACGCTTTGAGTGATTGATATCACATAATGCGCACTTAATATTTCTGGAAAATGCGCACTATCACGCATTCCCGCATTCATGGGGACGGTCGCCGGCCGATACCGCAGTTTTGGAGAAGCGCTGCCGGCAACGGATTGCTAACGTGGACCGCACCTGAGGGAGGTCCCATGACAAACACTGTGAACACGGTCGGCCTATATGTGCGCGACCAGGATGAAGCGCTTGCGTTCTACGTCGACACGCTTGGCTTTGAGGTGCATACCGACGTACGCAATGGCAGCTATCGCTGGCTTACCGTACGCAGCCCCGGCCAGGACGGTTTCCAGCTGGGCCTGTTCGTGCCAGGCCCGCCCACCCATGACGCGGCTACGGCTCTGGCGCTGCAGCAGCTGGTGGCCAAGGGCGCGATGCCACCGCTGGTGCTGGCGGTGGAGAACTGCCGGGCGCGCCATGTGGAATGGCTGGCCAAGGGCGTTGAGTTCACCCAGGAACCGATCGAACGCTATGGTGCGGTGGATGCGGGATTCCGTGATCCATCCGGCAATGGCTGGAAAATGATCGAAGCGCGGTCCGAGGCGAGGCGCCAGCAATGAATCGCGGCCACTGGGCACGGCCTGTGCACCGCTGGACATCGATTGTGTTCACACTGGCCGTGGTCGCCAATTTCGTGGCGCGCGCGATGGGGCAGGGCGAGCCATCGGCGTGGATTACCTATGCGCCACTGCCACCCTTGTTCCTGCAGCTGTTGACCGGCCTGTATCTGTTTGCCCTGCATTACGCAGGCAAGCGCCGCAGCGCCTCGCTGGGCGCTGCGGGCTGAGAGCGGATCAGGCGACTGCGTCGACCGCATGGGCGGCAAGCAGGGCGGGCAGGTCTTCCATGCGCTGGAAGATCACCTGCGCGCCCGCGGCACGCAGGGCCTCCGGCGTACTGTGGTGCG
>UCEZ01000072.1 GCA_900471525.1 Hyphomicrobiales bacterium
GCGCTAATTTCACCAGGGAGACGGTTGCAGCAGCGCTTGCAGCGCCAGCATCGCGATCTTGCCCTTGGGGCGGAAGCCACTCAAAAAGCAGTGCCTTCACTTAATAAGAAAAACCCCGCTGCGTGAGCAGCGGGGTTTTTTGGTATAAACCCTGGCGATGACCTACTCTCGCATGGCTTAGGCCACACTACCATCGGCGCAGCTACGTTTCACTTCCGAGTTCGGGATGGGATCGGGTGGTTCCATAGCGCTAATTTCACCAGGGAGGCTTTTGGAGAGTCGCACTCGTCCCGGGGGACAAGGCGCCAGCCTCGCATAGTTCTTGTGACGTAGCGTGCACTTGGATGCTCTTACGACGCTGTCGTAAAGCCAAGGCAACTTGAGGTTATATGGTCAAGCCACACGGATCATTAGTATCAGTTAGCTCAATACATTGCTGTACTTACACACCTGACCTATCAACCACATAGTCTATATGGTTCCTTCAGGGGGCTTGTGCCCCGGGAGATCTCATCTTGAGGCGCGCTTCCCGCTTAGATGCTTTCAGCGGTTATCGCTTCCGAACATAGCTACCCGGCAATGCCACTGGCGTGACAACCGGAACACCAGAGGTTCGTCCACTCCGGTCCTCTCGTACTAGGAGCAGCCCCTCTCAAATCTCCAACGCCCATGGCAGATAGGGACCGAACTGTCTCACGACGTTCTGAACCCAGCTCGCGTACCACTTTAAATGGCGAACAGCCATACCCTTGGGACCGACTACAGCCCCAGGATGTGATGAGCCGACATCGAGGTGCCAAACACCGCCGTCGATATGAACTCTTGGGCGGTATCAGCCTGTTATCCCCGGAGTACCTTTTATCCGTTGAGCGATGGCCCTTCCATACAGAACCACCGGATCACTAAGTCCTAGTTTCCTACCTGCTTGATCCGTCGATCTTGCAGTCAAGCACGCTTATGCCTTTGCACACAGTGCGCGATGTCCGACCGCGCTGAGCGTACCTTCGAGCTCCTCCGTTACTCTTTAGGAGGAGACCGCCCCAGTCAAACTACCCACCATACACGGTCCCCGATCCAGATAATGGACCCAGGTTAGAACGTCAAGCACGACAGGGTGGTATTTCAAGGATGGCTCCACTGCAGCTAGCGCCACAGTTTCATAGCCTCCCACCTATCCTACACAGACGAACTCAACGTTCAGTGTAAAGCTATAGTAAAGGTTCACGGGGTCTTTCCGTCTTGCCACGGGAACGCTGCATCTTCACAGCGATTTCAATTTCACTGAGTCTCGGGTGGAGACAGCGCCGCTGTCGTTACGCCATTCGTGCA
>UCEZ01000040.1 GCA_900471525.1 Hyphomicrobiales bacterium
TTCATCATTTGCTGGCCCCTGTCTCTCTATGGGGCTCGGCTCGAAAATCGGATGGCCAAGGCCGCCCGGTAAGTTGGCAATCCAACAGACGCATAAGCTTTTAATCAACCAAGGAGGAGANNTCTGCCCAAGCCGCGACAGTGGAGGAGGTTAAAGCCAAGGGCAAGATCGTCGTCGGCATTCAAGGCGACAACGCACCCTGGGGCTTTGTCAATTCGAGCGGCGTTCAGGACGGGTTCGATGCCGACATCGCCAAGCTTTTCGCTAAGGAGCTGGGCGTGGAGGTCGAATTTGCACCGCTCGCGGTAGCCAACCGTATCCCGGCGCTTGTCACCGGCAAGGTCGATATCCTGTTTGCCACCATGGCGATGACCGAGGAGCGGGCCAAGTCGATCCAATATAGCAAGCCGTATGCTGGTAACACAATTTCGCTTTACGGACCGAAAGACAAGAAGATGGCCGAAATCGGCGATCTCGCAGGCCTGGAGATCGGCGTTCCAAAGTCAAGCTCGCAGGATAAGGCAGTGACCACCGCTGTCGGCGATACGGCGACCGTCCGGCGCTTCGACGATGATGCCGCCTCCATCCAGGCGCTGCTTTCCGGCCAGGTGCAGGCGGTCGGCGGCAACCAGTTCTACCTCGACCGTCTGGAAGCAGCCAGTGCCGGTACCTATGAACGCAAGATCGATTTCCTCACGACATTCAATGGCGTCGGAACACGACTTGGCGAGAAGGACTGGAATGAAACCGTCAACGCCTTCCTCGACAAGATCATAGCGAACGGCGAGCACGCAAAAGTCTATGCAAAGTGGATGAAGGTGGAAGTTCCGAAGTTCCCCGAAACCATCCCGAACATCCCCTTCACCATCAACTGATACAGGTTCTACGCAGGAGATCGCCGTGCCGCACGCCGCTGACACTCAAAGCCCGCTTCTCTCCATGGAAGCCGTGGACAAATGGTACGGCGCATTCCATGCGTTGAAGAACATCAATCTTACGGTTCGCAAGGGCGAGAAAATCGTCCTTTGCGGACCGTCCGGATCCGGCAAGTCGACGCTGATCCGTTGCATCAATGCGCTCGAGAAAATCGAGAAAGGCACGATCATGGTCGAGGGGACAAAGCTGGACGACAGTGGCAAGTCGATCGACGCCGTCCGGCGCGAAGTCGGCATGGTGTTCCAGAGCTTCAACCTGTTTCCGCACATGACGATCCTGGAAAACTGTACGCTTGCGCCGATGCGTGTGCGTGGAACAGGCAAGGCCGAGGCGGAGAAAATCGCCCGCAAATATCTCGAACGCGTCCGCATTCTCGATCAGGCCGACAAATTCCCAGCCCAGCTTTCGGGCGGGCAACAGCAGCGTGTAGCCATTGCGAGGGCGCTCTGCATGGAGCCGAAGGCCATGCTGTTTGACGAGCCGACCAGCGCGCTCGATCCGGAAATGGTCAAGGAAGTCCTCGACACGATGATCGGTCTCGCCAGGGACGGCATGACGATGATCTGCGTCACCCACGAAATGGGCTTTGCCCGACAGGTAGCCGACCGCGTGATCTTCATGGCCTCCGGCGAGATCATCGAGGAAGCGCCGCCGGAAACATTCTTCCGCAATCCGTCGCATCCGCGCACCCAAGCCTTCCTCGGCGAAATCCTGGCTCATCACTGAGGCGATCCGCATATGACTGTTTCAAACGAAACGATGAAGCGCGCTGTGTTGGTGGGACTGATCGGCGCGGATATCCAGATGTCGAAGTCCCCTGCCCTGCATGAGTGCGAGGGCACGCTGCAGGGGCTCGATTATCGCTATGAACTCCTCGACCTTGCGGAGCGTGGCCTTCCGGCCACCGCCCTGCCCGCCCTTCTGGCCGAAATGGAAGCCCGCGGCTTTGCCGGCAGCAATATCACCCATCCCTGCAAGCAGACGGTGATTGAGTACCTCACGGATCTCTCCGACGATGCCCGCATGCTGGGTGCGGTCAACACCGTGGTGTTCGACAATGGAAAACGGATCGGTCACAACACCGACTGGTACGGTTTCTACGAAAACTTTCGGCGCGGTCTTCCTAACGTCCTGCGGCATCGGGCTGTCCTTCTGGGCGCCGGCGGCGCCGGCGTGGCCGTTGCCCATGCCGCGATGAAACTCGGCATCGAGCATCTCGCGATTTTCGATCAGGATATTGCACGGTCGACAAAGCTGGCCGAAGATCTGAACCGCCGGTTTTCCGCCGAACGGGCCTTCGCGATCACCGATGTCGGTAAAGCGATGCGGACCGCAGACGGGCTCATCCACGCCACACCGACCGGCATGAAAAACCATCCGGGACTGCCGATCGAAGAGAGCTGGCTGGAGTCCCATCATTGGGTTGCCGACATCGTCTACATGCCGCTGGTGACCGAGCTTCTTGCGCTTGCAACCCGCATCGGCTGCCGCACCCTCCCGGGTGGCGGGATGACGGTGTTTCAGGCAGCAGCAGCCTTCAAGCTTTTCTGCGGTATCGAACCCGACGCCGAACGCATGAGCAGCCATTTCACCGAACTGTGCAGAGCCTCCTGATACAGGCTGGCGAAGGAGGGACCGGATGCCGCACATCGTGATCGAATACAGCGAGGGAGCCGGACGCCGCATCGACATGGCGGCGCTGGTGAGGGCCGTTCATCGCAGCGTACGTGATAGCGGCGCGGTCAAGCCGAACGCCGTGCGCACCTTTGCACGCCAGGCCACACATTCGCTGGTCGCCGACGAGCATCCTGCCAATCAGTTCGTGCAGATCATCCTGCGGATCGCGCCCGGACGTTCGCCGGACGAAAAGCGGGCGATATTGCGGATGGTCTATGACGCAGCCGAAGGCGTCGCACGTCCGGCACTCGATGAGGGGCGTTGCGCCCTGCGTGCCGATCTCATCCAGTCGGATCCTGATTTTGCGATCCACGAAACCACACTGCCGTGAGCATTCCGTCAATTCGAAAGGAAGAAGAATGAGCCTGATCTACGTTCTCAATGGCCCGAACCTCAATCTGCTTGGCAAGCGCCAGCCACATATCTACGGCCACGAGACGCTCGCCGATGTCGAGGCCGATTGCCGCCGGCTCGCCTCTGAACTCGGTCACGACATCCACTTTCATCAGAGCAATCGTGAATACGAAATCATCGACTGGATTCACGAAGCGCGCGAGGACGGGGCTGGAATCGTCATCAATCCAGCCGCCTTCACCCACACCTCCGTCGCCATTCTCGACGCACTGAACACCTTCGAGCAGCCGGTCATCGAGGTGCATATTTCCAACGTCCACAAGCGCGAAGCCTTCCGCCATCATTCCTTCGTCTCGCACCGCGCCGATGGCGTCATCGCCGGTCTTGGAACCGAAGGCTATCAGCTAGCGATCCGTCGGGTGGCAAGCCTCATCACGTCTGCCGGGAAGAAGTGAAGGGGATCGGCATGGAAAGGAAAGTAAGGCTTGCGGTGCTCGGCGCCGGCCTGATCGGCAAGCGACATATCCAACACGTGCTTGCCGAGCCACAGGCGGAACTTCTGGCCGTTATTGATCCGATGCCGCTCGGGCAGCAGATCGCGCAGGCATCAGGCGTCGCGTGGTTTCCAAGTTTTGCGGCGATGATCGCCCTCGACCGGCCTGACGGCATTATCGTTGCGACCCCCAATCAGCTGCATGTCGAAAACGGTATCGAGGCGGTCGCCGCCGGCGTCCCCGTCCTGACCGAAAAACCGATCGCCGACGATGTCGCGGACGGTGAAAGGCTCATCCGTGCGGCGGAAGCGGCCGGCGTTCCCATTCTCACCGGCCATCACCGTCGCCACAACCCGATGATACAGAAGGCCAAGGAAATCATCGACAGCGGTGAACTTGGCCGCGTCCTTGTTGCCAATGCGATGTTCTGGCTGTTCAAGCCGGACGACTATTTCGACATCGACTGGCGACGGCAGGCAGGAGCCGGCCCGGTTTTCCTCAATCTCATCCACGACGTCGACAACCTGCGCTACCTCTTCGGCGACATCGTTGCCGTCCAGGCGCAGGAATCCAATGCGGTTCGCCGAAACGTCGTCGAAGAAACGGCGGTGATCCTGATGGAATTTTCGAGCGGTCTTCTTGCCACGGCTTCCGTTTCGGACTCCGTCGTCGCACCCTGGAGCTGGGAGATGACGGCGTGCGAAAACCCCGCTTACCCGCAAACCGAAGAGGCATGCTACATGATCGGCGGGACGCACGGATCCCTGACGATCCCGGCGCTGGACGTGTGGAAGAACGGCATAAAACGCAGCTGGTGGGAGCCCTTCGAAAAGCGCCGCGTCACCGTTCAGGACGAAGATCCGCTGGTGCTGCAGATCCGGCAATTCTGCAAGGTGATCCGCGGTGAAGAAGCGCCGCTGGTTAGCGGGCGCGAAGGGCTGAACACCCTGAACGTCATTATGGCCATCAAGCAATCGGCGGAAAGTGGCGAACGCGTTGTCCTGGGATAGAAACAAACCAGAAGGACGCCTCGCTTCGTGTCAAAGGGTTTCTTCAATGCGTTCCGGTCGCGGAAAAAGAGAGCATTTGACTGAGAAGTAGTCGGAGTACCACAGACGATGACGGATCACGCCCGTGAGCTCGCTACAGCGTATGGGCTTCGCGGAGCGCCCAGAACAGATATCCTCTTCATGATCGAGGCGGCCGCTAAGGCTGCCTGGGGAACGGACAAGGGTATCGTGATCGCCGCCGGCATCATTGACGCGCTGCGTCGGGCCAAAATTCTACTCCCTGCGGCTTCGACCATCGAGCGCGCCGGCGTTGCCGGCCGGGCGCGCGCCAGGAAACAGGCGGCTCATGCGCTTCTGTCCGGCCTTCGGCGGGAGCAACTGGACGCGCTCGAAGCCCTTCTGATACCCGATGCGAGCAAGGGTGCCATTCCGCTCACGTGGTTGAAGGCAATCCCGGCGACTGCGAACCCGATTACGTCCGTGACGTCCTCGAGCGCCTGTGAGTGGTGAGGGAAATCGGGATTCCGGCAAAACTGGCTGCCGCCGTGCATCCCGACCGATATCGACAGTTTGTGCGCGAGGGTCGAGCGTCTCCTGCCTATCTGCTCGAACGCTACACGCACGACGGATAGCTTATGCTCGCGGTCGATCATTTCTTTCCGCCCAGCAATCCCGCCTTGCCGAGCGCACCGGATAAAAAATCGTTCTCCAGCGTCAGTTCGCCGATCTTGGCATGAAGCGTTTTGACATCGACGGTTGGACCGGCCGGTTCAGCCTTGGTTTCATCGCCGAAAACGCCTGTCGCCCCCTCAAGCAGCTGGTCTTTCCACTGTTTGATCTGGTTGGCGTGCACGTCAAACTGCTGGGACAACTCCACCAGCGTCTGCTCGCCTCGGATGGCGGCGAGCGCCACTTTTGCCTTGAAAGCCGGGCTATGGTTCCGGCGCGGTCGTCTCGTCATGGTTTCTCCTGTTCCCGGCATCTAAGCCGAAGTCAGGCAGAAATTCCACTTATCCTGGCTGTTCAGATTTCCCGAGCCAGCTCTATATATAGCCCGAGCATAGACGTAGTTGATCGGCTTTCGACGGTTCTTGGTGTAGAGGCTGCCGATCTGCTCAATAAGTCGTCCTGACTTCCCTGCAGGTACATTGATAGGCCAGCTTAAATAATGGTCGCCAATCCATATTAGACCCACCACCCATCACCATCCTCCCGGGAACAACAAAACCGGGAGACCCTCCGTGAATGCAAACCGATACCGCTGATCGACATACAGACGCCGTGGAGCGAGACCGGGCAATCCCGTATCCGCGTCAGCGCCGCATGCGGCCGGCCGCCCGCTCCGATGTAATTTTCCGCATGAACCTCGAAAAAGCCGCCGCGATCCGGGGGCTGGGAGGTTTCTGGCGACAACGGTTTCACCCGGGATCGTAACAGATCAAATGGACACCCGCCGCCCAGGCGATGGCCAGTACCCATATTTCCGGAAGTAGGCGCGGGAGAATGCAGCGGCGCTGCCGAAGCCGACTTGCCGTGCTACCGCCTTCACTTTAGCCCCTTTGGACAGCTTCCGCCGGCCGATGACCAAGCGCCATCCCGTCAGGTAAGCTTGGGGCGTGATGCCAACCACGTCGCGGAAAAGCGCCATAAAATGGCTTCGTGACACTCCCGCCACCATGGCAAGGTCTTCAATGTTCCAAGCGCGAGTGGGCGCATCGTGCATTGCTACCAGTGCCCGGTGTAAAGAGGGGTGGGACAGACCCGCCAGTAACCCAGGTCCCGTGGCCCCACGGTCGATTGCTGTCCGCAGAATAAGCAACACGATCACTTCGCAGAGACGGTTGAGGGCCGCACTGCGGCCACAACGGGATTCCAATGCCTCCGCCACGAAGGCGGCAGTGGCGTCGCGAAGTACGGGAAAGTCGTTGACGTCGATGACTACCTGGTCCGGCAAAGCGTTCATTAGCGGATTATGTACCCCCTCGAAATCGACAGTCGAGGTCACCAAGGCCGGTCCTTCGGGAGCCGTGTCGCCGCGCAGGCAAAGGATGATTCTGTCGGCAGGACCACTTGGGTCACCGATGACAAACAGCCGCGCTTGACCATCGCGCGCCGGAGTCGGTTCCAGCGAGGCTTCCAGCTTGAACGCGTCGAAGAACGCCGTGAGGCGATCCACTTTTGGGTGGACTTTCGGATTCTGGATCATGATTCCCGGACCAATAATGATCATGACTATGGAATGGTGAAGCCCTGACGTCAACGCGGCGTCGGAAGTGTCACCCAAACGGAGTTGAGCGATGTTGGTCCCGAGAACACTGGCCCCCAATTTGACCGTCACGACCCTTCAACACGGAGAGTTCGATCTCACACGTGAAGACCCTTCGTTCATGACGCTGCTGTGCTTTTACCGTGGGCTTCACTGCCCCGTCTGCGGAAACTACCTCAAGGAACTGGAACGGATGACGCCAGCCTTCGAAGAACGCGGCGTGGGCACAATCGCAATAAGCTCTGATGGGGAAGAACGCGCCCGACAGATGGCGGACAAGATCGGGGCCGAGCATCTGCGTATCGGCCATGGCCTGTCCTTGAACGTGGCCCGGCAATGGGGTCTCTATATTTCCGCCTCGCGCGGAAAAACGTCGATCGGCATCGAGGAACCCCAGCTGTTTTCCGAGCCGGGGGTGTTCCTGATCAAGCCGAATCAGACGGTCTATTGGCTCTCGGTGCAATCCATGCCGTTTGCGCGGCCGAATTTCGCCGAGATGGTGCAGGCGTTGGATTTCGTGATCAAAAACGACTACCCGGGACGTGGGGAATATACTGGTGCGCTTTAACTCTAACTGGTCGCAGTGGGACGCTGGAACGCCACTCTGGATGCCTCCGCCTTATTTGAATGACGCAGCCTTCGACGTGATCGTTGATCAGACCCATCGCCTGCATGAACGCGTAGACGGTGGTGGGGCCGACGAACGACCACCCACGCTTCTTGAGGTCTTTCGACATTGCGATAGAGGCGGCCGAGACAGACGCCGTCTGCGGCGCCGCCAGCTCGCTTGCTTTCGGCTCGAAGCGCCAGACATAGACGGCAATCGATCCTTCCCGCTCCACCAGTTCCTGGGCACACCGCGCGTTGTTGATGACCGCCGCGATCTTTCCTCGGTGGCGCACGATGCCGGGATCCTGCAACAGGCGCTCGACGTCGGCCGCCGTGAATCGCGCGATACGGTCGAACGAGCGGCGGTTTCGGAGAGCGGCAGAAGAAGCTGCGAATCTGTCTGCCCTGAATGCTTCAGGGCCGGGGCACAGATATACGGTAGGCGGCATGCCTCGACAGATGATATTCCGGCATCATCCCGATGTGGCTTGGCTTCCCGCATAGTCGTAGGCTATCGCGGCCTTGAACTGATTGGTCCTTTCCACGATCATTTCGCGATAGGCGTCGGGCGACACAGTTCGGTCTTCGACGCGCGTCAACCCTCGTGATACAGGCACCAGCAAATCGCCAGGGCGTGCACCGCGTAGTGAATGTATACTTGCGGCATCACCTCCCTGAGCGCCGAGGCCAGGCGCAAGTATGATTGAGCGTGGCAGAAGATGCCTCAGACGCCAACCTTCGTTGGGAACAGTTGCTCCGATCACTGCGCCGATGGGAGATAGAGTGGCAGCATGGGGAGGTGAAAAGCTCCCGATCAAATCTGCCACACGATCCGAAATCAGTCTGTTCCCTGCCATCTTGTCCTGGATCCAGCCGGCGCCTGGATTGGATGTTCGGCACAGCACGAACAATCCTTTTCCGAAACGGGTCGCACATTCAACGAAAGGATCCAGAGTATCGGGGCCCATTAGCGGGTTAATGGTCAAGCAATCGGCCTCGAAATCGCCGCTTCCACCATCTGCGAGAGGTGTCAGATAGGCCCGAGCGTATGCCGTGGCCGTTGCACCTATATCTCCGCGTTTGGCGTCCATAATGACGCCGATGCCGGCCGCCTTTGCCCTCTTCATTCCAGCCGAGAGCGCCGTTAGACCGGCGAGCCCGCCTGCTTCGAAATATGCAGCCTGGAACTTTACGAATCCGACACGTTCCTCGACGGCATCCAGAATGAAGTTGACATATCGGTCTATCCAACAGCCATCTTCTCGTTCGAAGAACCGTGGGAGATCGGGTAGAGAGGGGTCGATGCCAACGACGAGATCGCCGTATTTGCCGACATTGGTTTCCACGATTTCCACCCAGGTCGGATTTTCCATGTTATCTCCTTCGGTCAAGGTTTACGGCTACGCTGGCTGAGCAGTTTCTCACCGTCGGATCTTAAATCACCCTTCGGGTCAACAAATCGGTAGAGAGTTTGTCGCGTAATGCCGAGTTCGGCGCATAGGTCAGCTACCTTCGTCTCAGGTTTTCCCATCGCGGCTTGGGCGAGCCTCAACTTTGCAGGCGTCATCTTAAACGGCGCTCCGCCGTTCCGGCCCCGCGCTCGGGCTGCCGCCAAGCCTGCTTTGGTCCGCTCGACGATCAACGCTCGCTCGAATTCGGCAAGCGCGGCGAATATGCCGAACACCAGCCGGCCGTTTGCTGTCGAGGTGTCGATCGACGCGCCTTCGCCGGCCAGCACCTTAAGGCCGATGTTCCGCTTCGTCAGATCATCGACGAGATTGACGAGGTGCCGGAGATCGCGTCCAAGGCGGTCAAGCTTCCAGACGACGAGCGTATCGCCACGGCGCAGCGCTTTAAGGCAAGCAGCCAAACCGGGGCGATCGTCCCTCTTTCCAGAAGCCGCGTCTTCATAAACATTGCCGGCCTCGACACCAGCCTGGGCCAGCGCATCGCGCTGAAGGTCGTGCACCTGGCTGCCATCGGCTTTCGGCACCCGCGCATATCCGATAAAGGCTGTCATTTATACATCCGTCTGCGTGACAATCTTCGCCTAGCCGCGCCAAAGCCTGTAGATTGTTACATAACCCGTCTTGCAATGTAAGCTCCGTGAACGGTTATCTCCGGTCTTTTTGTGACAGATTGGAGTATCGATGCCCCGCCGTATGATTCTGACGGATGCCGAACGTCGGAACTTTCTCGCCCTGCCCACCGATGACGATACCGTTGGCGGGCAGTGTGCCGGTAAGCGCGAAATGTACTTCTTACGCGCACGTCACTTTCTACCACTCTCCAGTCACCCGCTTCGGCGGGTTTCTTTTCGCAGGCGTACCGGAATCGCGGAATCCGGCCTTCCCTTCCTGCTTCTCCTGCGTATGGTGCGCACGGCGGTCCCCTCTCTGGGCTGCCACTTCCCCGCATCCGCCTTGCCAAGTGTGAGATGCCTATTTGCCCCGCCCTCACCCGGCGGGGTTTTGTATATTGCAGCTACAGCATCGCGAGTTCCCGACCAGTAGACAAAGTTGCAAAATTCCTCCACAGCAACACTAGGTTCGGGAGGGAATAAACTTTCGGGCGGGGTTCATTGCACCCTAGCAGTCGGAACGCGCGGAAACGTTCCGGCTGCTCAACGGCGACAACGAGAGGTCGGGTTAACCCGGCTTTTTTGTTGAGGTCGGAAAGCCGATTGAACGATTTCGTTCTTCACGCGTTGCTGACAAAAGAAGCCGACTTATAGTTGCATCCACGACTCACGGAACGCGAAGAATGGAAGCGCGACCAACATTCCTCTCTCGCATTGCGCTGAACGCAAGTTCCGTGTTCAAGAAGCTATCGTTCGAGCAATATGGAGCGCTGTGCTATCGCAGGAACAAGCCCCTGTGTGAGGTCGAGGTCTTGCTCATCACAAGCCGTGATACCAACCGCTGGGTAATTCCAAAAGGCTGGCCCATGCCCGGAAAAGAGCCGCATGAGGTGGCCGCCAGGGAGGCGTTTGAGGAAGCCGGCGTTCGAGGAAAAGCAAAGAAGAAACCTCTCGGCTACTTCAGCTATCTGAAAAAACTGGACGACGGTAGCATGGCCCTTTGTCTAGTGCAGGTCCACGCGATGGAAGTAGATGAGGAGCTTGATACGTTTCCTGAGAAGGGACAGCGTAAAGCAGAATGGGTAACCTGTTCGGAGGCGGCAGCGCGCGTGATCGAGCCGGAACTCAAGGGCCTCTTTCGCCTGCTTGAAGGGCGTTTAGCTGGCAAATAGAGTAGTTCCCGGTGTCACGTACACATCAGGAACGTAAAAAGAACTAAACGGCAACACGACCGCCATTCTGAAACATTGTCCACAGGATATCCACCGCGTTATGCACAGTCCTCCGCCCAGCAAAAACTGCCGGAACTGCCCAAACACTATCTGAGGTCGGAATGAACGCTCCACCCCGCAGAACTGACGCGCGGGGTGGCTCAGGTCGCGCCGCATTCAAGACCGAATTGGTACCATGGCTGGGAAATGGTCGGTATCCCCCATTTGGGTATTCCTTACAAAAGCTGACTGCTGGAACAAATTAGTCACACTTAATGTTCTCGTCGACAGGAGGGCACGATGACAACCGCAGCAGCAACTACTCAAGTCACACACCCGGATCGCGATCTCGCCTGCCAAGAGGCAGTTGAAGGTTCGCTCCAGGAAATAATCGCCGACGCGAATACTCACGGCTGGGGCACGATCGAGACAATCACCGCCATGGAAGAGGTGCTGAGAAACCTGCGCCTCGCCTATGCCGAAGATCCCGACCCGACAGGCACCATCAGTGAAATCGAACCCGGTTGGTCCAGCGAACCCGACCCGTCAAACGACTGGCCAGCAGCCGACCCTGTCCCGCATTAGGAGGTGCGCCATGACGCACTACGCCTGGACGATAAAGGCGCCCGGCCGGCAGGATATCCGGAAAGTGACCACGTTCGCAGAGCTGTGTGATGTGCTGCGCGTCCTCGATCTGCCCGGTATCGCACCGCCCGAGTTCGTCACCATCGACATGGAAGTGTCGGACCACGGAACCTACCATCATGATGAAGGCGGCGGAGATGAATGGTCGCTTACCTGGACGAAGATCGACGATACGCCGATAGCCGACTGAACTGCCACGCACATGGGCGCCTACGATGAGATAGCTTTGCCAAATTTGCGAGCTATCTGCACGATGCTCGCGCATCAGTGTTTCGTGCCCGGCCGGATTTTTCCGTCCACTGACCGAATTTGTTCCAGCCTTGCCTTGCCATAGGCGCGCGCATCATTCTCGTTGCGAAACGATCGGTGCTCCGTTTGCTCACCATTGAAAATGGTCACCACCCAGACGCCCTTTACGAGACTGACGTCGAGCCTGATGTTCGGTCGATGCGTGAAGATGGCAGTCCTCCCATGCTCAAAAGCATTTTGAACGAGATTCAGGGAGGCGTCGTCACCTGTTTGGAGGATACGGCGTGGACAAATTGGCGCCGTCCAGACC
>UCEZ01000046.1 GCA_900471525.1 Hyphomicrobiales bacterium
GCGCCGGCCGGCGCGGTGCGCATTGCCCAGTCGCAATTGCCGATCAGCCAACGCCGGTTTTCTCTGACCTCCACCGGCCTTGTTTCAGCCACCATCCGAGAGGCAGCCCCGCAGATCGTCTATCCGCCGGAAGGTGCGCGTGTGGAACTGGGCGTCGATACTGCCGGCACGCCCATGCCGTTGGTGCTCAAGCTGCAAGGAGGCAGGGCTCCATTCCGCTGGCTCGCCAACGGAAAGCCGCTGGCCGAGACCTCGCGGCGACGCGTCAATCAATGGGTGCCGGATGGCGCCGGTTACTCCACCTTGACGGTCATCGATGCCGCTGGCCGGGCAGCAAGCGTCCGGGTCTTTCTCAACTAGGATCATCTCTGATTTTCGCGATCCAGACTGGCCCGAGCGAAGGTTTGGTACCTTCGAATTTTGTCCCCTCATCAATGGGGATTCCCGAAGACAGGCTCATGATTTATCAGTGAGCGATGACTGGGTTCGATTTGATTCGGAAATTTGCTGCGCCGCGATCCCTCGTTGAGGGAACAGACTGCGGCCGCGTACCTGTTCCGGGAGCCTCGAGCCTGCAATATTTGCTTGCCGGTCTCTTGTTGACGCTTGGCCTCACCGGTTGCGCCAATCGCGAGGGCGTGCGGTTGTCCGATACCGCAGTCACCGTTCCGGATGAAACCGCGCTCGCCCTGCCTGCGCCCGGCGGACCGGCAATCGTGAACATCGTCGAACGCCGTTTCAGCAATGGAACCCAACAGGACATCTTCCTGTTCACATCGGCATCGACGCCCGGTCAGAACGTCTTGCGCGTACAATTGTTCGGGCCGGTCGGATCGCAGCTGGATGGCCAGAAATCACTGGGCTATTCCTCCATCCGCGCAAGCGATATCGCCGAGGAAATGCGCCGCGAGTTTCCGGGCATCGCGCTCAGGCAGTCGCCTCTGTATTTGCAGAACAACTACGGCCCCTTCAGTTACGCCTACGGCCGTGGTCGCGGCAACGATGCCTGCCTCTATGCCTGGCAGCAGATTCGCTCGCCCGCAGAGGCAAGAACAGTTTNNGCCTCTGCGAGGAAGCTGCAAGCGAAGAGAAGCTTCTGAGCACGATGTACGGATACACGATCCGGGGGGCTTTCAATGCCGCCGGCTGGAACCCTTACGGCGAGCCTGCGAGCGTCGATCCAACATTGGGGAGGACCGGAAACCCGATCTACCCAATAAGCGAAGACCTGCGTGGTTCGCCGGCTGCAGTTGTCGACGACGCGAAACCTCGCCCTGTCCCACGACAAACACAAGTCGTTCGTCCCGTGGAAAAAGCAGAGTCCGTCAAACAACCAACCTCGGAAGAAACCATTCCTTTACCAACAACCGCGGATATAGACGCTGTCGTTGTTCCTTCCCCGGACTGTATGAAAGAGTCGGAGGGTGCGGGACACTGCAAATAACCTCGGCATGATCCGAATTGCCGACCGCAGTTTGAGTTGACCATGGCGTTTTGAGAGCTTTCGTCGGCAAATGACCTGCCGCCGGACGGCCTCCTGAAGGGCAGCCACCATGCGCAAGGCCGGTATTATCCTTTTCTGGGCGATTGCCTCCCTCTGCGTCATTGCGCTGGTCACCTTGCCGATCAACCTGCAGACCCAGTTGATTGCCAGCATCGTCGTCGTCACCTTCATGGCCGTGATCAAGATTCTCAAGGCAGAAGGAACATGGCGCCTGACCGCGCTTGCTTTCGGCACCGCGATCATCATGCGTTACGTCTATTGGCGCACGACCAGTACGCTGCCGCCGCTCAACCAGCTTGAAAATTTCATTCCAGGCTTCCTGCTCTATCTGGCAGAGATGTACAGCGTCATGATGCTGGCACTGAGCCTGTTTGTCGTTTCAATGCCGCTGCCCTCACGTCCGTCGCGCGCCGCGTCGCCAGGCAAATATCCGAGCGTTGACGTTTTCGTGCCAACTTATAACGAAGACGCACACCTTCTCGCCAACACGCTGGCAGCGGCGAAAGCCATGGATTACCCGGCCGACAAGCTCACGGTCTGGCTTCTCGACGACGGCGGCACGTTGCAGAAGCGGACCTCGGCGAACCTTCTCGAAGACCAGATGGCCAAGGCCAGGCATCAGGAACTGCAGGTCCTGAGCGAAGATCTCGGGGTGCGCTATCTGACCCGCGATCGGAACGAACACGCCAAGGCGGGCAATCTCAACAACGGCATGAAGCATTCGCAGGGCGAACTGATCGCGGTCTTCGACGCCGATCACGCGCCTGCCCGGGATTTCCTGCTGGAGACGGTTGGTTATTTCGAGGACGATCCGAGACTGTTCCTCGTACAGACGCCGCATTTCTTTCTCAATCCCGATCCGGTGGAACGCAACCTGCGAACCTTTGAAAAGATGCCAAGCGAGAACGAGATGTTCTACGGCATCATCCAGCGCGGTCTCGACAAATGGAACGCATCGTTCTTCTGCGGCTCGGCGGCTGTGCTGCGCCGGCAGGCGCTCGACCAGACCGGCGGCTTCAGCGGCGTCAGCATCACGGAAGACTGCGAAACCGCGATCGATCTTCACGCAAGCGGCTGGAACAGCGTCTATGTCGACCGGCCGCTGATCGCCGGGCTGCAACCGGCGACCTTTGCCAGCTTCATCGGCCAGCGCAGCCGCTGGGCGCAGGGCATGATGCAGATCCTGCGGTTCAAGTTCCCGATCCTGAAGCGTGGCCTGTCGATCCCGCAGCGCCTTTGCTACATGTCTTCGACGCTGTTCTGGCTCTTTCCGTTTCCGCGCACGATCTTCCTCTTCGCACCGCTCTGCTATCTGTTCTTCGATCTGGAAATCTTCACCGCCTCCGGCGGCGAGTTCCTGGGCTACACGCTCGCCTATATGCTCGTGAACCTGATGATGCAGAACTATCTCTATGGTTCGTTCCGCTGGCCATGGATTTCGGAACTCTACGAGTACGTCCAGACCATCCACCTGTTGCCCGCGGTCATCTCGGCAATCCTCAATCCAAGGAAGCCGAGCTTCAAGGTGACCGCAAAGGACGAATCCGTTCTCGTCAGCCGGTTGTCGGAAATCGGCAGGCCGTTCTTCATCATCTTCGGCATTCTGCTGCTCGCCCTGTTTGTGACGGCATACCGGGTCTACACCGAACCTTACAAGGCCGATGTCACTCTGGTGGTCGGCGGTTGGAATCTCCTCAATCTCATCCTCGCCGGGTGCGGGCTCGGCGTGGTTTCCGAGCGCGGCGAGAAATCGGCGACACGGCGGGTCAAGGTCACGCGCCGATGCGAATTCGGGCTCGATGACCGCTGGTATCCGGCAACGATCGATGACGTCTCGGTCTATGGGGCCCGGGTCAACGTTTACGCAAAGTCAATCGGATCTCTGGCTATCGATACGCGCGGCCTGATCCGGTTCAAGACTCACGGAAGCGACACGGAGGAGATTCTTCCCGTTGCTGTCAGGAACACGCAGGTCGAGGGGGATATCGTGACGATCGGCTGCTTGTATCTGCCGGAAGTCGCCCGCGATCATAGCCTCGTCGCCGATCTGATTTTCGCCAACTCGCAGCAATGGACCGAATTCCAGCTGTCACGCCGCGGCAATCCGGGTCTCTTCCGCGGCACCCTCTGGTTCTTCGGACTTGCCTTTTACCAGACGAGCCGAGGCCTCGCTTATTTCTTCAGCAATAGGGGAGCCAGGAACAAGGCCCGGAGTTCCGCAGGGGCGACAAGATGATCAGACCCGTTCTTCTCGCCCTGACCCTCCTTGCGCTGTCGAACGCCTCGCTCCGTGCTCAAACGCTACCCTTCGACATGACGCCGGAGCGTCCGGCATTGACATCGCCGACAGAGGGGCAAGGGGAAAATGGAACGACAGAGCAGCCAGCCACGCCAGTCGTCGAGCCGGTCGAAACTGAAAGTTTCCTGCGATATATCCTTCCGGACGGCAATCTGGGGCTGACGGGAGAATTCGAAGACCGGACATGGTCCGTGTATCTGACCCCACGACAGGCAGCCGCCGGAACAAAACTCAACCTCGGCTATCAGAATTCGATTTTCGTAGCGCCGGAAGTGTCCCGCCTTTCGGTAGAGATCAACAATACAGAGATCGCAGACCAAGCTATTCGTTCGCCAGAATCCGTCACCGAACTCAGTCTCGACCTTCCGAAGGACTTGCTGAAACCAGGGTCGAACCTGATCCGCATTCGCTCAAGCCAGCGTCATCGTACCGATTGTTCCGTTCAATCGACCTATGAACTCTGGTCGAACATCGACGCGGAAAAGACCTATCTGAGTTTTACCGACGATACGGTAAAGACCCTGCAGAGCCTGGATGATATCAGGGCCATCGGCGTCAACGAAAGCGGCCTAACACGGTTCAATTTCGTCGTACCCGCGCTGGAGCAACCCGGTGCGACGATACCCCTGATGCGGCTTGCGCAGGGTCTGGCCGTTCTCGCCAATATGCCGAACCAGTCCTTCTCGTTCGACACCAGCAGCATGTCAGCATCACGGCCGGGAGAAATGACGGTTCTGGTCGGCACGGCCACCGAACTGCAGGCATATCTTCCGTCCTTGCCGGCTGGTGCAAGCTCCGCGCCAGTTGCCGGTTTCGTCGAAGATCCAAAGACCGGATCGCCAGTGCTTGTCCTCAGCGGACCGACATGGCAGGCCATCCGCACGGCAATAGAAAGCATCGTTGCACCGACCGATGTCGTTGCTCCGATCCGTCGCGACGTGATTACGACGCAGCGGTGGCGCTCTCCCGACGCACCTTTTCTTTTTTCCGATACCCGGCTTCGCTTCTCGCAACTCGGCCTCAACACAGGAGAGTTTTCCGGCAGACGGTTCCGCACGGATTTCACGATCGGCGTTCCCTCCGACTTTTATGCCGCCGCTTACGGAGAAGCCGTCATCCTCCTGGATGCTGCCTATTCCTCGAACGTTCTGCCAGGCAGCCACATCGATATCTACGTCAACGGAAGCATCGCTTCCACGGTCCCGATTACCTCATCAGGCGGCGGCATTCTCCGGCATCTTCCAATCAACGTGACGATGCGGCATTTCCGTCCGGGCGTTAACACGATTGCAATCGAGGCAATTCTTGCAACCGAAGACGACACGGTATGCGCGCCGGGTGCGACCGGTTCCGATACGCCCCGTTTTGCGCTCTTTGATACATCCGAATTCCACATACCGGACTTCGCCCGCATTGGCCAATTACCCAATCTGGCGGCGATGGCAGGCACGGGCGCTCCCTACGGGAGAAGTCTGGAAGCCGTTCCGCTATTCCTGGATCGCATCGATGCCGATACGCTTTCCGCCGCGGCGACTTTCCTCGGACGACTGGCGGCCGGCGCCGGGCATCCGATTGCAATTGAGACGGTGGCATCTCCGGCAATGATCGGTAACAGAAGTGCGGTCTTCATCGGCTCCCTGTCGCAGATGCCGCAGATGATCTTCACCCAGATGAACATAGCGGAGGCCAGCCGCAACACCTGGGGGCCTGATCCCGGTGGCCAGGCCCAAGGTGTCGATACGCAGGCGGCCCTCAATGAATGGCGAGACAAGCTGCAGGGTGGCTTCCTAAACGGACAGATCACCATGTTCGAAGGATGGTTGAAGCGGAATTTCGACATAACACTGACGTCGCTGCGTTTCGCAGCCACTTCCGAAACCAGTTTCACGCCATCGAGCGAGGCCTCGCTGCTTGTGGCACAAGGGCCAAGTCCCGACGGGACCGGAACGTGGACGATCGTGGCCGCACCAACGGGCAAGGATCTGCACGAGAACATGCTGACCTTGAGTGCTCGGGCGAATTGGGAACAACTCGCCGGCCGCGTAACGACTTACCAGAGCGGCACCAAGACCGTCCAGACTGTGCCGGTCAACGCCTTCGAGTTCATGCAGACCCAGCCTGCATCATTTTCCAACTATCGGCTCATCGCCGCCAACTGGATGTCGACCAACATCCTGTCCTATGCCGTGCTGCTGGCAGGCCTTGCTGTCATACTGGGCCTGGCAACCGCCACGCTGCTGGGCAATCTCGGACGGCGGCAATGACAGGAAAATTGCTGGCAGCCCTTCTTGCAGGCATTTTCAGCTTCTGCCTGACGAACACCTCAACGGCCGCACAGCCCCCCTTGATCGCCGCCGAAGCCTGGCAGGCGTACAAGGATAAATTTCTCGACCCCAGCGGCCGGATCGTCGACGATGCCAACGGCAATATCAGCCATAGCGAAGGGCAGGGTTATGGACTTCTGCTCTCAGTCCTTGCCGGCAATCCTGCGGATTTCGAACTGATCTGGGCCTTTACGCGGACGGAACTCCTGCTGCGAAACGATGGTCTGGCCGCGTGGAAATGGAGCCCCGGTGCGAAACCGCATGTCACCGACATCAACAATGCCACAGACGGCGACATCCTGATTGCCTATGCCCTGGGTCTTGCCGGACAACAATGGAAACGACGGGATTACATCGCAGCCGGATCAAACATCGCCCGCGCCATCCTTGATAAGTCGGTCGTCCAAGAGAGCGGCCGGGCCTTGCTTCTGCCGGGCGTGACCGGATTTTCCGCCAGAGACCGCGAAGACGGCCCGGTGATCAATCCCTCCTACTGGATTTTCGAAGCCTTTCCAGTGCTCGATCAGTTGGCACCGTCGCCGGATTGGGCAAAGCTCCGCACCGATGGTGTCGCCATTATCAGGGAACTTCGATTCGGCCCGAAGCAACTGCCCTCCGATTGGGTGTCCTTGAAATCACCATCCAGACCCGCAGCCGGTTTCCCAGCCGAATTTGGCTACAACGCGCTGCGAATCCCGCTTTATCTCGTCCGCGGCGACGTAACGGACCGGGAGTTGCTGACCAGATTGATGCGAGGCACGTCCGGTGCAAACGGACAAACAACAACCATAGATATATCTTCCGGCACAACCAAGGACAACCTTCCCGATCCGGGTTATCGAATTATTAACCATATTCTGGCCTGTGTGGTGAACAAGACCGCCCTGCCGGCAGACGTGAAACAATTCACGCCGACGCAATACTATCCTTCGACGCTCCACCTGCTGGGGTTATCTTTTGTCGCGGCGAAACAGCCGGAGTGCCTATGAAGTCGTCCTTCATCGCTTTGTCAGCAGCGATCATCGCGGCCGTCGGCATCGTCGGGATGAAGAAACCCGACTATGTGAAGCATGCGATGCAGACTTTGTCGCTGTCGAGCGAGGAAGAGCATGCTCCGCTGTCATCCGGGCTGGCGCAGCAGCAACCCGGCGAAAAAGCACCGGTATTTCGGGAAATCAAGCGCGCCGCCCAGCCCGTGATCGACACCGTCGTCACGGCGGCAACGGCATCTGTGGTCGATGAAAGCGCGTTGCGTTATTTTGCCAGCCGCGGCGATACAGCAAGATTGCAAGCGGAAATCTCCCGCCTGAAGGCGCTCTATCCGGATTGGGTTCCGCCGAAAGACCCGCTGGCCGTTCCTCAGAACGAAGACAAGCAGCTGGAAGCCATGTGGCAGCTCTACTCACAGGCGCGCTACGCTGAAGTTCATAAGGCCATCGCTGAACGGCAGGCATCGGAACCCGCCTGGAAGCC
>UCEZ01000065.1:0-175 GCA_900471525.1 Hyphomicrobiales bacterium
ATCCGGAGCGCTCGACGGTGCCGGACGAAGCCCATGGTCGCCGATTCAACAAGCTAGATTTGAGGACGCCGGAAGCTATAGGCTCCTAATTCGTCTTCGCGTTGACGGGCTCCTCAATTCCCAGACGTTGAGTCAACTTGACTCTAGCGAATTCGCGATCTCAACGTTTGAGCGT
>UCEZ01000065.1:182-2364 GCA_900471525.1 Hyphomicrobiales bacterium
AGTGATGCTTACGACGAAGGCTCGAACCCTGCACGTGCACTCTTCGGCTGGGCTAGGGTTGCGAACGATACTGCATCTGGTCATATCACGTCCCGTACCATTCAGAAAGCTGAGGATGTTGCGCAGTACTTGGAACCTGTCCTTCATGCATTCGAAAGCCTGGCTGAGGCAGGTAGCGTTGACGGTGACCAAGGTGGGATCGTCGACTCACCGAACGCGCCAGACTCGCGGAAACCGCAAGCTGCTACACCGACTGCGGTTCCAATATNNCGGACAGGCCGACTCCGGCAAACGATGCTGATCTACGCCCGCGCGCACCGAGGGTGCGTAGTTACCTGATTGATCGACGGAATCCGCTGTCCGTGAACCAGCAGAAGTGCCGACGAATTCATGATGAGCTGATGGGGAAGGTTAAGGTCTCCGATGCCCCTTACGCTTGCGCATTCCTGGTTCGCTCACTGTTGGAGCTGACTGCCCACGCCTATCTGAGTCAGTTCGGACTTCGCATTACCAGCAACTTTACGAACAACATTGGAGCACTGGCTCAAGACCTAATGTCTCAGCCTCGGATAGCCGACGAACCCGCAGATCGGGCTGTAATCGGTCGCGCTCTGTTGAATGATGCTGGCGCGTACGAGGGCCTGAGTGACGCAACCCACAACATACACGTGAACTTATCCCCGGACCATGTCAGGGCCACTTGGGACTCCATCGAACCGGCGCTGCGCCTAGCCTGGCGCAGGATCAGTAGAGGCGGTGGCCAAGGCTCTCCGTCTTCGGCACAATAGTTCAATAAATCAGTCACTCGGCGCCATGCCTAACGTAACCCCTCTCCGCTATCCAGGCGGGAAATCAAAATTGTACAGATACTTCCAGCGCTTGATTGCTCAGAACAATTTGTATGACTGTACTTATGTTGAGCCTTTCTGTGGCGGAGCGGGCCTCGCGATCGAGCTGTTGCGTGCAGGGGTGGTTTCGGCGATACACCTAAACGACCTTGATCGAGCTGTTTTCGCATTTTGGCGTGAAGCTGTGGAGAACACGGATCGATTGTGTGGCCGAATTGAGAAAACGCCATGCACGATGGAGACGTGGCACGATTGCAAAGAAATCTATCGCTCGTCGGATGTGTCTAGCTTAGAGGATCTGGGCTTTGCTACCTTCTTTCTAAATAGAACGAACAGATCTGGAATTCTCAAAGGTGGAGTGATTGGCGGTAAAGCGCAGACGGGCAAGTGGTTGCTAGACGCTCGTATGAATAAGAATGACTTGATCGACCGTATTGAGCNNAATTGCGGTCACCAATTTAGACGCATGTGATCTGGTCTCGTCATATCGAGATTGCGTGTCGGACAACACCTTGATGTACTTGGATCCGCCGTATGTAGAGAAGGGGCCAGGGCTTTATCTCAACGCATATGACGAAAGAGATCATCGCAAACTCGCGATTTTGGTTGCAGGGCTTTCATGCCACTGGGTGGTCTCTTATGATTGTCAAGATATTATTCGAGAAATTTACAGTCCTTTTAGGTGGACCAATCTTTCGCTTCATTACAGTGCGCAAGAGCATTCTCGAATTGGCAATGAATTAGTTTTCTTCAGTAATCGACTTACACCTCCAGACATGGAGGGAGTGACGTCCCGCTATCGGCGTCCCTGGGCAACCGACGAATTCAATGTAGGATCCGGCTGAGCCTATCGGTGCTGGATAGGGGGGAGCTAGTGACTGCTAGTCAAGCAGCGGCGCCAAATACTTGGAAAATCTAGTGCTGGGGGCGCTCGAAGAATTGCGGGAGGAGCGTTCAGTAGGCGCGATCGCAATTGACTGACACGGAGTCCACAACTGCATTGGCGCTGGGCGGCGCACTGGGATTCGCTCAGTGGCCATTCCAAGTAGACCGCACTCGCAGCAGCTCGGAAGATCAATCGGATTTGTTCACGCGCTTGCTATTCCTATCCTCTTCAAACTTGTGAAAATTGGGCATTTCCATTGCCGCTAGCCCTCCCCGACAGCACTGCATCTGACAGTGCTGTCGGGAGACAGACGCTGGTTGGAAGAGAGACTTCTGATTCTAGTTAAGAATGCTCTCAATGGCTTCGGAGGATAGATTCATCTCCTTCGCAATAATTCCAAATCTCTCCTTTATATTTGAGGCGTCGTTCGTTCCTTGCTGAGTTAGGC
>UCEZ01000035.1 GCA_900471525.1 Hyphomicrobiales bacterium
TTGGCGGAGATCGTGCCGACCTGGGCCACTTCTTCCGAAGTGCTGATCTTCTTGGCCTTGGCGACAAGACCCTTGACCACTTCTGTCACTGCAAGATCGATGCCGCGCTTCAGGTCCATCGGATTCATGCCGGCGGCAACAGCCTTTGTGCCTTCCCGAACGATCGCCTGGGCGAGAACCGTTGCAGTGGTCGTGCCGTCGCCAGCGATGTCGTTGGTCTTCGAAGCAACTTCGCGGACCATCTGGGCGCCCATGTTCTCGAACTTGTCTTCAATCTCGATTTCCTTGGCGACAGTCACACCATCCTTGGTGATGCGTGGTGCACCATAGGCCTTATCGATGATGACATTGCGGCCCTTCGGGCCGAGCGTTATCTTGACGGCGTCTGCGAGGATGTCGATGCCACGCAGCATCTTTTCGCGCGCGTCTCGACCGAATTTGATTTGTTTGGCAGCCATAGAAAGAACTCCCGGGCTCATAGCCCAATGGTCTTACAAAAAAGGGATAGAAAGAAACGACCGGCTATCAGCCGATCACGCCCATGATGTCGGCTTCCTTCATGATCAAAAGCTCTTCACCGTTGAGCTTGACTTCGGAGCCCGACCACTTGCCGAACAGAATGCGGTCGCCAGCCTTGACGTCGAGCGCGATCAGCTTGCCGCTATCGTCACGAATGCCCCTGCCGACGGCAACGATTTCGCCTTCCTGCGGCTTTTCCTTGGCGGTATCCGGAATGATGATGCCGCCCTTGGTCTTTGCTTCAGCCTCGATACGGCGCACGACGACGCGATCGTGCAGCGGACGAAATTTGGTATCAGCCATTTTGGGTTCCTTAGCGGGATCGTAGCCGAATGGCTTCTCCCATCGATTAACACTAGCACTCTCTACCTTAGAGTGCTAGCGATCATTCGGCAGCAGGCGACAATGATAATCCCGTGTAGCCAAATATTTAAAACATCGGTCCGGTTTAGTATGCTAGAGAGACGCGGCTATCCGATTAATACGGGAGGCCCGCAATGAAATCGTTCTTCGATTCTATTTATCACTCTGACTATGTGCTTTTTCTCATCAAGTGGACATTGGCGTTGTCCTTGGTGCTTGGCGCGTATCTGGCGCTACACGAGGCATATTTCTAGAGAATTTGTTCGGCTGACCTTCCTTTTACGTCCACCAATTCGCACGTGACGACGCGCGCCGTCAGTTTCCTGAAGCGCACAAAGGCTCATTGAGATGATTAAGTTTCGCCCAAAGACTGAAGCTGAAGAGAAGAAGCAACCCGCTGCCCCTGCGCCAGGCAAGCCCGACACCGCGAAGTTTCCGGATGCGAAGAAGTCCGCAGCCGACTAAACGCGCGCGGGTTTGTACCAAGAAGCCCAGCGGCCGCCGAGGCTTCCAAGAACGCGCCCCAGCCGGGGAGATAACGCCCGTGAGATTATCTGAAATTACGCGACCACGATATCAATGGCGGCCGCTGGAGCTCTCTCCGGAAAATGATTTTATCGGCTTCGACGGAGAGATCCTGATCGGGCGGATATTTCTGGAGCCACGACCACGGTTCAAGAGGTTGTGGCATTGGTCGAATATCAGGAGCGAAACTGCCCTTGCTTCGCAAGGCTACGCCGCATCAGCCGACCTTGCTGCCGTCACCGTCGAGGCGTTGTATGACGAACTCAGGGCTTTCGAAGGAAACGCGTTGGCAAAAAGCCAATAAGCCGTTGATACTGATCAGCCTCCGTAGCGTGTTGCCCGATCGAGCATTCGACGGTCACCGAGCAAACGAAAATTCGTACCGTTCGGGATGTCTCAACAGGAGGAATTTCATGAACGTTGATTTCGCAATTACCGGACGCCATGTGCACGAGATCAAAGCGGTGCTTCAATCCGTGGGAATTAACGAGGGAACCGAGCACGACGCACTGCCGTTCAACCCCGCAAGTGGCCATCACACGTTCGCGTTTCGCAACAAGCAAGCCGCTCTCGAAGCGAAAACAACCTGGGAAAACCATATCAAGCAACCCGCTCATTCGCATCGCTGATCCTGTACGTCCGAGCGTCATGAACATTGGGGCGAGGTTGTGCGAAACGAGAAGCACGACACCACGACTTCAGTCTTTTGATCTGCCGGATGTGATGTGTCCGGCACGATTGCATATGCGCTATTTTGGAAAATCCCGGGTGAATGCATCGAGCACGTCGATGAGGACTTCATTCACTTTATCCGTGGTGAAATCGTTCAGGCTGATCACGTTGTGCCCGACGGATACGCTTTGCGCGGATGATCGGCGATAGTGCTGAAACTGGATATGATCCTCTGTCAAGCTGACGGCGCTTCTGATGGAGCGGCCGGAGATTTCGCTTGCGATTTCCATGTCGACTTTTGACGAGGTCCCCGGAGCCGGCTCCGTAAGTCGCATTTTCGGCATATCGGCCATCTGAAGTTTCTGGTTCAAGACCTCGATCGCGCTCTCAATCTTGGGGCGGAAGATCTGCACCCAATTGTCCTCCACCCATTGTTTTCGATCCGCCCTTCTGGATTTGGCCAGCTCAACCTCTTGCTGCTTTCGTCTTGCTTCGCTCTCAATGCGGCTTCCCAGTGCAAGAAGTTTATTCAGGCGCTCATCGGTGAATTTGGACATGGTCATCCTCTGAAATATTAAAACAGACGGCTGGCAATCGAAATTGCAAAAAATCAGAGGCAACTCAGCATGGTGGCCTAAAATCTTCCCGTTCCTAAGCAGGGTGAGAGACAGCGACAGCGCGACGGCGCTCTCTGCCGTTCGAAGACGATGCCGTCGATGCCAACTACCAATGCGGCTGCACCGAATAATTGGAAAGACGGTCGTTGCAGTGTCTGGCGGAAACCGATGGGCTTCATCTGCGCCCATCGACCGTTTTCACAGAGTCTTGGTAATCTCAAGTTCGCACGATTTTGCCAGTTCGGTGTTTGGCTTGTCTGCACCGAGCGGGGTTGCCCAACCGGCTTTTTCCACGATGCCACTGCGGGAATATGCGCCGGCAGCTTTGAGTTCGGCCAGCACGGCAGCAGCCAATGGATCGGCCTTGGATTTTTCGACGCAATAGGGCGTCAGGGCCGTTGCAATCCCAAAGGACGTTTCGGTTGCGGAATTCTTTCGCGACGTGCCGCCGGTCACCCAGCCGCCCCATGTAAAACCAACGATGGCCATAGCGATAGCGCCGACGACGGCGCCGTTCAGGGCGGGCTTCGTCCAGGTGGGGATATCCAAGGTATGATCCAATCTTTTGAGAAAGCCGAAACACATGATTGCATGCCGGAACCTATCGATAGCACCAACTGCAGATTTCTTTGCATCAAATCGAGCATCACGGCAGCCCCCCGAGGAACGCGCGTGCCCAAGGAGGTTACGACAAGAGGCATTGGGGCCGGCCAGCAATCACCGTTGGAGCTAGGTCGAGGCTGTCGAGCATCACGATCAAGAAATGATGGATACCCGCAAAATGAGGTCAAGGTAACCGGCATGGTGGCAGGCCAGCTTTCGGGCGTCGCCAACGACGTAACTAGAAGCCACTGCCCCGCCATCCGTCTAGACGTAGCCCACATGATCCGAACGCTGAAGATCCTGCTCGGTACCAACGACGAAGTGATCGGCAAAACCTAGGCCGATTGATACGCTCCTTGTCCTCGTGAATTAACCGCATGCCGACCAATTATCTTCACCGGCACATCGGGTATCTTTTGCGGTATATTGGGGGAAGGCAGGCGTGAGGAGGACGATGTCGTGCTGGCAATTCTTATTGGCGCATACTGTCCCGTCGCCGGCAGGAGGAACCAACATGCAGCCGATCAAGGCCCCGAAGCAGGCTGGCGACTACGACGACCGATTTCTCGATTGTCAGGAAGCGATTGAGAATAAGATTCAACAGGTCATGGAAGAAGCAATCCGCGCCGGATGGACGCGTGAAGAGGCGGCAGCGGCACTCGTCGAAGTCGCGGATTTGGTGATGGAACTGGCGATCGAAAATAGGAAGGACGCGTGAAGTGCGCATCGTTCGTAAAGGAGCGCGGTCGCGGATCGCCGATTGGCGCTGCTGCGATCACCTTGCGGTCGACGGTTGGGATGGGCGATCCACCCCGAGAAAGTTGCTCGGCTGATTGTCAGGCTCTGGCAGAATATAATTTGATGTTTGCTAATATTATCAGGAACGCGCACTGTTGCGTTTCTGGCAGCTATCAATACGGGCGCTGTCGCTTCGGGGGTTATTCCCCCTGCCCCAACATAGGGAGGACGTGATGTCTTCCGCATTCAAACAACTTCGCGACTACGACTATTAAGACTTTTGACCACGGATGTACTGGCACTGGTGTAGAAGCGATAATGAGGAAGGTCGGTGCGGTTTCGCCCCGGCCTTTTTTGTTGTCACCTCGCTGCTCCGCGGAACTGTCGTGAAATCAGCGTTCCCCACCCTCAGCGCCGGTATTCGATCACAGGAGATCCGGGTGCCGCAACTGATTTCCTTCGACGGATTGCACTCTATATCTGTGCCTCGATAGGAACTATCTCGATGGGGATGCAAACCGCAGACCCGTTGATAACAGCCGTCCGCCCGCTGCTGCAACAACCGCTCCGACCCCTTCAAAATGCAATGCAAGAAGGGATTTGCCGATGCAATCGCGGCAGCGAATGGCTACGCACGAGATCGGGCTCTCAATATCCCGTCATTTCGAGATAGCCCCGACCGCCATGCGTGCCTTCGAAGCGCATCGGTCCTTCCCAATAGGGCGTCCGCGTTGCCATCCAGGCCCGTGGATTTAGCACACTCGTCGTCACATCCAGCCCAAGAGATGGCAGCTCGATACGCCATACGATAGGGATCTTGCGCCCGGCGACATCGGCCGTTTCGAGCGGCATTACCTTGAGTTCTCCCGGAGCCCGCGGCGCCGGCTTTCCATCCGCCGAAATCCAGGTAGCGGACGTGTAGCCTTGGCCGCTGTCGCGCAGTCGAAAACCCATCAACTTTTCGCCGGATTCGAAATGCAGCGAGAACCAGTCCCAACCTGTTTGATCCGCCGCAAGCGGCTGCGACGACCATTCCCGATCCAACCATGCCTGACCGGTAACAGCGATTTCCCCTTCGGGAAGCGTGAGCGTACCTTCGACGGTGTAGAATGGCTGCGAGTAATAATAGCTGGCCTGCCCCGCGGCAGACTTCACCGAATATCCGCCCTGTCCCTGGGCGACGATCGGACCTTTAGCCTGAAGCTGGAGGTTATAGCGGAAATCCTTGCCCGAGGCGTGAAGCACGGCTTCTGAGAGCTCGTCAACGTTACTGGGGGAAGCCGGTGAAAGGCGCTGCATCCGCCAGTCGTCGATCCATGCCTCGAAAGGTGCGGCAGTGACGCCAGCCTGTCCCGTTCCACCGCGCGAAAGGCGCTCGGCAAAGTAATGCTTTTCCGGCGTCGTCACCGCCGCATGCCCCATCCAGACCTGCGGGCTCGACCAGCCGTTCTTCTGGCCTGGCACAAGGCCCGAGCGGAAAAGCGTCCACTGTACGCCATAATCGGTGCCGTCAGCCGCCTTAAGGTTGGCGGTCAGATACCACCACTCGATGCGATAATCAGGATGCGGTCCATGATCGGCCGGAAAGCTGAACGAGGTACCGAGTTGGGGGATCGCGAAACCTTCCGCCGTCGTGCCGAGGCCGGCAAACCCTTGCGCCTCGACCGGGTTTCGCAAGGCGATACCGCTCAGCATGAGGGCGATGGCGCACAGGCCTAAAAGCCAAGGCTTAGCGTTCATTGGCAAACACCTTAAGAAGATCGGCGGGCGCAATCGCAGCCAGCCGCCGCAGCGGGATCAGCGCCGAAAGCAGGGCGGCAGCAAGCGCCAGCGCGCCGAGGCGCAGCCAATCCGCCGGGAACAGATAAATCGGCAGCCGCCATCCGAATGCCTCGACATTGACGATGACAAGCAGAACCCAGGCGAGACCAAGACCGACTGGCAGTGCCGCGACCAGGGTGGTGACGGCAAGAACCATGGTTCTCGCCAGTTCGAGGAGAACCAGATGTCGTCGTGTCAACCCCATCGCCCAGACCGGTGCAAGCTGCGGCAACCGCATCCCCGAAAGTGTCATCAGGCTTGCGAACATCGCCAGACCCGCGACGCCGAGCGTTAGCACATTCAACGTGGCAGTTACCGCAAACGTCTGCTCGAAGATCTGCAGCGACCGCCGCTTCAGGCTCGCCTGATCAACGAGATTTTGGGACGGAAGATCGAACGCGTTGCGAAGCTCAACGGCGAGACCCGCCGCATCCGGCGGCGACAAACGCAGACCATATCGAAGCCGCGACACATCCGGATAATGCGTTATCAGCGCATCGATACCGACGATCACTTGTCCCGTCGGATTGCCGTAATCGGAATAGACGCCTGCTAGCAGGGTGTCCCAGCCTCCGGGCAGAAGGAGCCTGTCGCCGACAACGAGGTTATCGCGGCGTGCTAGCTGTTCGTTGACCAGCGCGGCCTCGCCGCGCGCAACCTGATCCCAGACGTCGGGGAGCGCTTCAAGCAGCGGCCAGTTGTCACGATAGGTCGAATGATCCGCCATGCCGTAGATTTCCGCCGGTTGCTCGTTGACCGTGCCATTCACGCTCCAGATCGGCAGTACCGCGTCCACCTTCGGGCGGAGCCACTGGCGTAGCGCCTGCGCCTCAGTCTCGCTACGCGCAGTCACATAAAGCTCGGCAGCCAGCCGCTGATCCAGCCAGCCGGCGAAGGTCAGGCGGAAGCTCGATACCATCGTGCCGACGCCCACATTGGCCGAGAGAGCCAGGAGCAGTGCCATCAGAGCCAGCGAAAGACCTGGAAGCTGCTGGCGTGTATCGGCCCAGAACCATTGCGCGACAGGCCGAGATGCCCATCTCTGCATCAGAGCCAGGAACAGTGCGAGGACAACCGGCAGCAGCAGCGCAGCACCCAGCAGCAAACCGCCAAGAATGGCAAACCCCACGACCAGCCCCGCCCCCCAAAGGCCGAGCCCGATCGTCGTGGCAAAAAGGCCGAGCGCGGCAAAGGCCTGGAACCGCAATGCGGTTTCGGAGGCGCGCGCCCAGGCGCGCGGTTGCGCCGGCGCCAGCAACGGCATGCGCCACACCCGCCAGAGGCTCTGCGCGGCAGAAACGAGCGTGCCGGCCACGGCGATCCCCAGACCCGTCACCCACCATTGCGGACGCAATGTGAGCATGCCGGGTACGCTTGCGCCGTAAAGCCCCTGCAGGGTGGCCCCGACGCCGGGAAGAAGGAACGAGGCCACGAGATAGCCGATCGCCACGCCGACGATGCCGGCCACCAGCGCAAGCATGATGAGCTCGGCCAAAAGAAGACCGGCCAGCGCGCGCGCCGATAATCCTAGCGAACGAAGTGTGCGAAAGGTCGGACGGCGCTGCTCGAAGGCAAGGCCGATTGCGGAATAGACGATGAAGAGGCCGACGGCGAAGGCAAGAAAGCCAAATGCGGTCAGGTTCAGATGGAAACTGTCTGTTAGCCTTGCCAGATCGCCTTGCGCATCTGGTTTCTTCAGTACCAGCTCAGGCGCGATTGCCGCAAGTGACGTGCGGCCTTCCGGCTGGTCCGGGGAGAGGATCAGCCGGCTGATCTGCCGGGGCTTTTCGAGTAGTCCCTGCGCAATCCCGATATCTGTTATGGCGATGCCAGGCAGCATATTGGCCGCAATGCGTATTGGCGGCAGTTGCTGACCCGACAGCTGCACCGCGGTTTCGGGCGAAACGTAGATGAGCCCCGGCGGCATGATGAACTGAAGCAGACCGTCGCCGCTTCCGAGATCGACTTGCTGCGCTTCAACCGGCAGGCTCAGCGGTTCGATGCCGATCATGCGCAACCGGATTGCGCCGAGACGCAGCTGTCCCTCGATGACGGGCGACACTAGCCACCCTGCCCGACGGAGTTCGACAAAAACGTGTTGCGGGATCTCTCCGCCGTCCGCCCGTACCAGTTGCTCCAGCCGGTCCTGGCCGAGAATGGAAGCGGCGCGATCATAACTGGCACGGGCTTCGGCATTGACCGCCTGAACCCCGGACCACAGCGCCGTCGCCAGCGCCAGGCCCATCAGCAGCATCAGCAGCTGCATCGGCCGGCGCCGCCAATGGGACAGCAAAGCAGACATGGCGGCTCGCCACATCACGCGATCCGTCCGGAGCGGAGGTGTACGCGGGCATCCAGTCGTTCGGCAAGCCGCATGGAATGTGTAACCATCAGCAGGGCCGCCCCGGTCTCACTCACCAGCGACAGCATTAGCGCCAGAACTGCATCGCCGGTCGTCTCGTCCAGATTGCCGGTCGGCTCGTCGGCCAACACAAGTTTTGGCCGTGCGGCCAATGTCCGCCCGATCGCTACGCGCTGCTGCTGCCCGCCGGATAACTGTTCCGGATAGCGCGTCAGCAAGGCACCTAGCCCAAGCCGTTCCGTCAGTTCCGTTTGCCAGGCGGGATCGTACCGGCCGGCAAGACGCGCGTGGAAGGCAAGGTTCGCGGCAATATCCAGCGACGGGATCAGGTTGAACTGCTGGAACACCAGCCCGACCACGGAACGGCGGAGGGCGGCGCGTCCGACATCGTTGAGCCGCGATATCTCTTGTCCGGCGATCTCTATCCGGCCGGAATCGGGATGATCAAGACCCGCGGCAAGGTGCAGGAGCGTGCTCTTTCCGCTGCCGGACTCGCCTGTCAGCGCAAGGCTTCTTCCAGCCTGCAGCGAAAGGTCGACGTCGTGCAGAACCTCAAGCGGACCTTCTGCAGTCTGGTAGGATTTTGAAACACTTTGCAGCACGACGATCATGGAGCTCCTATCGTTGCCCGATCACACGCAATTCCGTCATCGATACAGGTCGAAATTCTGAGAAGCCATGACCATAGGAAAACGACGTGCCGATTGCTTCAGCATAGAACGAGAACGCGGCCAAGGACATTATGGGCTCGAGGACCGTTGAGGGCGGCCGACAAGGCTCCTAAATTGATGTGAAACCGTGCGGCCGCTTATAGGAGACGCCGTTCCGTTTGGGAGACTGACGACGGCAATCGAACTGGACCACCGACCAGGGGCGTAACGAACCTGATTTCATGCGGCCATCGATGCATCGCAGTTATGCTGGTCAGGGTGAGGAGCGTGGTCTGAGGTTATTCCGTCGTGATTTCTTCGGGTCACATCTGGGCGCCTTGACCCTCCCTATCGGATCGATCGAGCAGCATCCGGTCCACAATCGTTGACCAACCCTTCGCGCTCATGCAGTATTCTCTCATGATCAAAGGCGTCCTGCTGGATATCTCCGGCGTGCTTTGTGATGGCAACGCGGTGATGCCTGGGGCCGTCGAGTCGGTGTCGCACTTGCGCGCTGCCGAAATCCCTATCAGGTTCCTGACAAACACAACGCGGCAATCCAAACATCAGCTTATTCAACAACTCCAGTCGTTCGGCATCGGCGCGGCTCCGCACGAGGTGTTCACACCGGTTGCGGCCGCCCGTGCCTGGCTGGATAAGAACGGTTACGCGCCGCATTTGCTGGTCCATCCCGACCTTGAGGAAGACTTCGCCGATTGTCGCACTGAAGGACCGGTTGCGATCGTTCTCGGCGATGCGGCTCAGCGTTTTACCTATGACAATATGAATGCGGCCTTCCGCGAACTGCAGAATGGTGCACCATTTCTAGCACTTGCCCGCAACCGGGTGTTCCGCGATCTTGACGGGCATCTCAGTCTGGATGCAGGCCCCTTCGTCGAGGCGCTCGAATGTGCCAATGGCACGAAGGCGAGGCTTTTCGGCAAGCCGTCGCCGGAATTCTTCCGCGCGGCTGTGGCGAGCACCGGTTGCGAACCGGCCGATGTTGCCATGGTGGGCGACGATGCGGAGAGCGACGTCGCCGGCGCCCTTTCTGCGGGTGTCGGAAAGGGCATTCTCGTTCGGACCGGGAAATATCGCTACGGCGACGAGAACAGTGTCAAACCCGAACCATCTGCGGTCGTCGAGGATATCCGGGCAGCTACTAGCTTCATTCTGAAGATGCGTAAGCGCTGACACTTGGATCAGAATATCGGGCTGGCGCGTTGAACCAAATAGGCGTTTATGCGGCGGTAGATTCTGTATAAAACCGCGGCAGATTGTGACGCAGCTCTAAAGCCCCCTCCCCTATTGGGCCGCAGAACCGCAGGCCCCCTTACTCGCTTCCAATTTTCATTATGCGAACTCCGATTCCATACCGAGAGCAAGTTTTTGCGTGTGCGGTTTATGGCAAAGAATCCCCAAAAACCGCACAGCCTGGCCGTTTATGACCCCTTATTGACCGACTGCGCCATGTGCTTATCGAGACGAACTTTGTAAAGCTCGCTGTAACGATACCCGGCGATCAAAGTGCCTCCGGTCTGCGGTGTATTGCCCATAATCGGACATATGCCGAGCCTTGGGCGACGCCGAACGTCATCGATCCGAGAGGCATCGCTGTGGAAGAACGGTTTTCCTTTGAGCATCGCTTTCTCGCAAAGAGTCTCGATCTGCCACAAGACACACGACAACAAGGTCCAATCAAAGCTCTGCATGGAACAGCCAATCCAGACAATCCAAAGGAATTTACCTTGAACGCCTTCTGTCGAAAGCCGCTCTTCACCGCTGCATTATTTGGGCTGCTCGCATCCGGACCGGTCCTTGCCGCCGATCCCGGAGAACAGCCTTCCGACGACTGGACGGTGACGCTGGGCGCGTCCGCGATCCTTGCTCCGCGGTTTCCAGGGGCCAAGGGCTACGACAGCATTCCGATACCGACTTTTGATATAAGACGGTTCGGGACGCCGGAAGTCCGCAGCGCTCCCGATGACAATCCAAGCCTTGCCTTGTTGAATATTTCCGGCTTTGAGATTGGCCCGGTCGCAGGGTTTCGTGATGGACGCTCGACATCGGACACGAAAGCGCTTGCAGGTATCCATACGATCGACTGGGATGTCGATGCCGGCATTTTCTTGCAATACTGGGCGGTACAAGACACTTGGCGTTTCCGAACCGAATTCCGGCAAGCCGTATCGAATGGCAGCGGGCTGGTCATCGATGTCGGGTCGGATTGGTTTTACCAGCCCTTCGACGGCTGGACGATTTCTGCCGGTCCCCGCGCGTCGTTCGGGGATGGCGCCTACATGAAAAGCTATTTTGGTGTGACTTCGGGCGACGCCGCTCGAAACGGCCGGCTCTCGTCTTTCGACACCAGCGGCGGTCTGAAGTCTGTCGGATTGACGGTGTCCGTAAGCCATAAAATCGACCCCGATTGGTCTATTCATGTTTACGATCGGTTCGATCGTATGGTGGGCGATGCTGCAGACAGCCCCATCATCGCCAGGATTGGCGATGCCAACCAAAACATCGTCGGCATCACCTTGAAAAAGTCTTTCAACATAAAGTTTTGAACCGACGATCGTGCGATCGTTCTGTCTGGATCCACCTGTAACACCTGCGAAACTTAGGACATGTAGAATTTGACCGCGCTATTAAATGGAACTACCACGTTCTCTTCATCCCAGGCGCTTGCATCGACATTTAATCTGCGCATCACGATAGCGTCGAAAGATATTGATCAGCTGGGGCATGTGAACAATGCCGTGTATCTTCACTGGGTCCAGGAAGCGGTTTTGAGCTACTGGCATCATATCGCCCCCGGCGAAGCCACATCCAGACTGCTTTGGGTCGCTCTCAAGCATGAGATCAAATATCGCGTGCCCTTGTTTCTGAACGATCGCGTGGATGCCTTGGTTACAGCCAAAGAGGCGCGCGGGTCTCAAGCGTCATTTACAACGCTTATCAAGCGAGGCAATGAGCTGTCTGCCGAGATCCAAAGTTCCTGGTGCTGCATCGATGCCATGACACGCCGCCCCCGCAGGCTTGCACAGGAGATTGTTCGGCTGTTTCTGCCGGACACAAATTCAGGACATTCAACGGGATGTTAAAAGCGAGTGGAACTTCTTGCTGAAGCCTGCTCCATGCCACGCGCCTCGCCGCTGACAGCCAGCATCTCTTCGCAGCTTTCAAGGCACGCCCGGGAGTGGTGGTATTTCCTTGCCCATCACCCACCCCGTCACGGATTTGGGCAGGATACGGGCCAGACGCACGAGCCACCGCCACCGGAACGGAAACAGGTAGTCCGTCTTTTCTTTTCGCAAGGCATAATGGATGTGGCGGACGGCCGTGTCCTCGGAGATTTCCATCGGTGCCGGCATGCCATCATTCAAAGTCTGCTCCGTGGCGACGAAACCCGGATAGATGGAAAGGAATTTTATTCCATAGCTGCCAAACTCAACGCGCGCCGCATCGAATAGAAGTCTCGCCGCGCCCTTTGCGGCCGAATACGGACCTTGCAGCGGCACACCGAGAAACCCCGCCAAGGAGTTGGTTTGGGCGACGATGCCGCTACGCTGCTTCATCATCTGGTGTAAAACCGGCATAAGATAATTGACCACGACGTCGTAGTTCGATCGCATATAATCCTTCACGTCGGCGGCCGTCATCGTGCGCAAGTCGAGCGCGGGCGCACCGCCAGCATTCAGAAGAACCATGTCGATCCGGCCGAATTCGGTGATCACCGCTTCCACCACACCGGCTGCGGCGACCTCGTCGCGCGCATCGGCGGCGATAGCGAAGCATTCGCCGCCGGCAATTCTGATACGCTCCGCAACACGGTCCAGCAGCAGCTGACGCCGCGCCGTCACGGCAACACGCGCACCATCGGCGGCGAGGCGTATCGCGACTCCGCGCCCCATGCCGGAGGAGGCTCCGACGATCAATATACATTTTCCCCTGAAGTCCATCGTCTGTCTCCTCGCTTGCGTTTACGCACCTTTCGCCCTGCATCAAGCGCGCTCCTCCGCTTGTATGCTCAATTCTGTTTTATATGCACCGCGCCGCGCGGCTGTCCGGCGTCGGCCTCAATAGCCGGCTTTCGGAATCGCCCGTTCACCGCGATTGTGACTTGTCGTTGCCAGCTTCTCGTCGCGCCGCAACCGGCTGTTTGCTACATAGCGGATAAGCCAGGGAATCCGTTTTATCCGTCGGCCTGTCATTGCGGCGAGAATGTATGCCTTGGCGCATTTCTCAAAAAGCTCGGCATTGAGCATCACCTTTTCCAGTGTCATGCCGAAGCAGAGGACATGTCTATCAAGCGCGAAAGCATTGGCGCCTGACGACAACACCGCGTAAAGGCCACCATCCTCCGGCAGCCTGGAGATGCGCTGCACTTGCAGTCCCAGATGCCTGATTTGCTCGTCGAACACGCCGGGCATCGAACGATCCATCTGCGCCAGGGTCGCCGCCCAAACCTGCTTGCCCGATAGGATGGCGCCGACATCGGCTCGAGCGCTGTAGACCCTGTGATGCGCATCCGCGGGTCTGTCCGCAAGGGCCGTCCACAGGACGGTTTCCGGAACATCCTGCAGCGTGCGCAATTCGACCCGCGCGAAGGCGTTCAGCTCGGGAAGACGCTGCGACAGGGTATCTCCGGGCTTCATCAATCCCTTGCCTGCAAGCCGTGCGGCCGCTTGGCAGAGCCTTTCCTCTATCGTGTCCTTGTTTTCCATTTTTCGCCTCATCAAACCAGTTTAAACACGGATTCAAAGCGGTTGAGGGCGTTGTCGATCACCTCGTCCGTATCGGCCAAACTGGTATAAATGCGGCTTCCGGCAAGTGTCAGAACACCGTGGGCAAGATAGGCCGCACCCATTTCTTCCATCACGTGCTTGCGCTTGCTGGCCTCCTTCATCAACTTGATCGGATTACGCATGCTCATCAACAGCACAGCCGATGTCTGCAAATGGACGATGGAGCCGAAGTTGTAGGTGACATATGGCAGACCGAGCCGGTTGATGATCTCGTTCAGCCCCTTGCAGAGACGATCGCCCGCCCGGCCCGCTACAACAGGCGCATTCGTCCGCGCCATCTCGCTGATGGCGTGATAGCCGGCCACGCAGGATAGCGGGTTGGCCGACAGTGTTCCGCCGACAAAGGCGCGCTTGCTGCTCGTGCCGATACCCCCCGCCAAAAGCATCATCACCGCCTTGGAGCCGCCTATCCCGCCCGCCATCAAGTAGCCGCCTGTCAGGCACTTGCCGAAGACCGTCAGATCGGGGCGAACGCCGAAATAGCCCTGCGCACCGCCCATGCCGACGCGGAAGCCGGTGACAACCTCATCGAAGATAAGCAGCGCATCGAATTCGTCGCACAATGCCCGAAGTTGCTTGTTGTAGTCGCGCAAAGCCGGCCGCGTGCCGCTTTCGGGTCCGAGCGGTTCCACGATGATCGCCGCGGTGCCGCCACGCACCTTGTTCATCCATAGTTTGCGACGCAGCGTCCCGAGTTCATTCGGAAACACTTCCTGGGTATAGGCGGTTGTTCCCTTGGGGATGCCGATCGCTTCACGCCGCCCGGTTCCCGGGACGCGCATGCCGTAGACCATCTGGTCGCTCCAGCCATGATAAGCGCCGCCGACCTTGATGATCCATTTCTTGCCGGTAAACGCGCGTGCCAACCGGACTGCGCCCATGACGGCTTCGGTGCCGGAACCCAGCATACGGAACATCTCATTGGCTGGCATGTAGTGGCGGATCAGTTCGGCCAGTTTGACTTCGTATTCGTGGAACAGGCCTGTCACCGGTCCGCATTCATTGATCAATTGAAGCGCCTTTTCCCGGACTGGAAGATAGTTCGAGCCCAGCAGCGTCGGGCCACCAGCCTGCAGAAAGTCGATATAGCGGTTTCCGTCGGCATCCCACATATAGGCTCCGTCACACCGGGTTGCCGCCAACGGAAACGGATGATTGAAGGCAAGATTGTGTTGTACACCGCCCGGAATGACTTTTGCCGTGCGCTCGGCAAGTGCCTTCGACGTCTGACATTTTTGGTCGAAATATTCGAGAACCTTGGGCATGGCGTCCTTGCGAATGCCGCGCGGTGGTTGCCGCAGCAAAGCGTTCAAACGGTCCATCACATCGTTGGTGTCGGGCCAGGCACTGATTCCATGGGATGTTTCGGGAACTTTCGAGACTATGTTCATGCGTTGATATCCTCCTTGCAAGCCGCGTTCAGGCAATTCAAAGCGAGCTTGACGACGTGGTCATCCGAGCCCCGGCGGGTCGAGATCAGGTTCTTGAGGTAGCAGGCCGCGGCCGCCTCGATCTTGGCTATCATGCCCGTGGCGGCATCCAGCGTCGGCGACGCGCAGATAACACCGTGGCTGGCCATCAGGTAGGCAAAGAGGTTCGGCCGCAATGCCTTGGAAAAGGCGTTGGCGAGCATTCTTGTGCCTGACGGTTTGTAGGGAACCAGGCCGATATATTCGCCGAACAGCCTGCTGTCGGTGTTCGGCGGCCATGGCAAGACCTCGTGCAGCAGAGATGCTGCACTGGCGATGGGCTGATGGGTATGCACGCTCGCCAGCCGGGTTGGATGCAGATTCAGCATCCTGGAATGTAATCCCTGCTCGACGGATGCTGGTTTTGTGCCTTCCAACTGCTCCAGTGTGTCGAGACGCAGCACGGCCACGTCGACTGCGGTTATCGTGTAGTAATCCGTGGCGGACGGGGTCACCGCGAACCGCGTTTCATCAAGCCGCACGCCGATATTTCCGCCCGTTCCGGCAAAATACCCCTTGTCGGCAAAGACGCGGCACATGTCCGCAACCTGTTGTCGTTGCGCTTTGAATCTAGCCATTTTGCCTGCCTTTGGATCCGTTCAAACGTCGATAGAGTGGCGCCAACCGATGGTGAAGTTCGGTGAAGACACCGAACCGGTCGTCGTAGAGATTTCGCAAGGCCGGGTTGGGCTCGAAGACCTGAGCAGTCTCCACGCATTTGACGCCATCCTCGAAGCTCGTCAGGCCCAGTCCCACCGAGCCGATGATAGCTGCGCCGACCGCATTCGCCTTGAGAGGATCACGCAGCTGCTTGATCGGCACGTTGAGGACATCAGCAAATATCTGGCACCAGGCATTTGAGAGCGCGCCGCCGCCGATGATCGTCAGATGCGGCGGGCGGCGGGCAAGGAACCGGGTGACCGGCTTCATCATCCACCGCGTGTTCAGCGCCGTCCCTTCAAACACTGCACGCACCAGCGTTTCGCGGTTGTGATCCATGCTCAGGTTGAACAGGGCCGCCCTCAGCGACCGATCGTCTACCGGACAACGCTCGCCGAACAGCCAAGGCAGATACATGAGCCCGTCCGCACCAGCTGGCGTGCGGGCCGCGATATCGTCGAGGGTTTCGTAGATATCCGGCGAAGGTTCCGTGTCGATGAGACCATCATCGTGGAAGATGATGCGATCTTTCAGGAAAGCGATGTTATTGGCGCCGCTCGATTGCAGGGCGATCATCAGATATTTCGACGGCGCCGCGCAGGGAACCGACGCAATCTGATCCATCACGCTCGTTTTCTTGAACGGGACGTGCGCGGCGATCCACGAAGAGGACCCCACATAGAGGTGAGCGTCGTGGTCGGCATAGGTGCCGGCACCGATCGCTGCGGCCGAATTGTCGATGGCGCCCGCAATCACCTTGGTTCGCGGAGAAAGGCCGAGCGTCTCTGCGACCGCCGGGAGGAGATCGCCGACAATGTCGGTGCAGCGGACGAGCTCGGGAAACTTGTCACGCGCCAGTCCGCTCATCGCGACCAGCCCGTCATCATAGCGGATATTGTTAAGGTCCCTGTTGTCGGTGACCCATGACGTCAGGATAGAGTCCTGCGTCGCGACGAAACGCCCGGTCAGTCTCAGGACGAAATAGTCGAGGGCATTGAGGAATTTATACGTCCGTTCATAGATCTCGGGGAAACTGTCCCGGATCAACAACATGTGGGCTGCGGGATCTTTGCCTGAAAGGGCCGGCGCGCCACCGCATAGCCTCAGCCATTTCTGAAGCTTTATCGGATCATAGCCCGCAACCTTGAACGAGCCCCGCATCTGGCGCTTCAGATTGGCCGCACCGCGCATATCCATCCAGATAATGCCATTCATCAGGGCCTTGCCGTTGCGATCGACGGCAATCGTGGCTTCGCCCTGGGTGGATGAGCAAATGGCCACGATGCGGTCCGGCGGGACATCCGCGACACTCAGAAGCTCGCGGCTCGCGTCGAGAAAAGCCTGCCACCAGTCCTCCGGCCTTTGTTCAGCGCCGACCTGCCCAACAACCACGATGGATACCGGCCGGAACGCCCACGCGACAACGCGGCCGGAAACGGTGACGAGGCCGACCTTGCACCCGCTTGTCCCAAGATCGATGGACAGGATGCAGCGTTCCGTGTTCGATTGAGGGAAGGCGTGCGCGCTAATGTAAGTCACTCCCGACGGTTTTGTGATCGTCAGGATAGGCGCGAGAGCCGCCAGAACTAGTGATAGTGAATGCCGATTAGGGGTCTATTTCGGCCATACCGCCAGGATGTCGCGCCGCAAACTACCAGGTGTGCTGCCGGTCCAGCGCCGAAACGCGCGGCGAAAATTATGGGTATCCGTGAATCCGACGGCAAAGGCGATCTGTCCGACGGACAATTGCGGATTGGCAAGCAGTTCCAACGCCCGGTTCTTACGCAGGTCGTCCAACAGGGATTGAAAGGACACGCCGTACTCTGTCAAACGACGCCGCAGTGTTCTTTCGCTCAGGCAAAGGTCACGCGCAATCTTCTCGATATGCGGCTGTTCGTGGAGGTTCTGACGCAATATGCGCTCAACCGACTCGATGATCTCAACCGCCTGACGGTTTCGGGCGCGGCTCTGCTCCAGGAAACTCAATACCTGCCGATGGCTAAGCAGATCGACCGTCGCCAAGGATTTATTGAACCACGACGGATCGAAGACGAACAGGCTGGCCAATTGTCCGAAGCGGACCTCGCAACCGAAAATCCTGCGATAGGCATCGGCATAACTTGGAGCGGGATAGCTCAAATCCACACGCCGGGGCTTGAAGCCGTCGCCGACAAGATCGCGCGCTATCGACATGAAACTCGCAAATGCCTCTTCTACGAGAAAGATATGGATTTCCGGATCGGAGAAACGGCTGCTGGCAACGACCGCTACCGCATCCTTTTCGGTGTGGATACCGAACTCGAGCATGCTGCCGGTGTCCTTCTGCAAGGAAAGCCCAAGGGCGATCGCATCGCCAACCGTCCGGCTGGTGATCATCGCATAGCCGACAAGCCCGATGGAGGTCAGGCGCTCCCGAATGCCGGTCTCCAGGCCCAAGGCTTGGCCTTTTGCAAATTTCAAAGCGCGGCGGATGATTTCACTGCCCTGCCGGAACGATATGCGGCAGGACGGGTCCGAAAGATCATCCGAAGACAGTCCAAGACCAACCATAAGCCGGGACGTATCCATGCCGAGATCGTTCAACGTCGACATGAGGCATCGCAGCAGAAAGACCGGAATATTGGCTGTTGTATAGCGGGCATCGGAGTCAGTCATGATATCCATCGATGAAAGCAGTTCGTCGTGGATATGAGAAGACTATCCGCACTCGATTGCAACCTTGGTCACGGATGACGTCAAGATCAGGAGTTCCCTGACCAGTCCTTTGGCCGGAATTGACCCCTTTCTGGCCCCGCTTTCCCTTGCGTCCCGAAGCTCCCACCCTGACGATACTTCACCGTGAAAGGCAGAGGTTCGGCACAGAAACGACCCCCTTGGACATCGCGATCAACGGTTAGCCATTTGGGGGGGGGAAATAAACGATGGTCTTGTGGGTGCTCGGTATTAGTGCCGCCTATGCGGTTGCCCTCAACGGTACGATGGTCATGCCCATCGTGGTCCTGGCGCTGGGCCGAATACCGGGATACGACGAAGGAACGGCCACCCTGGTTGCCAGTGCAGAGTTGGCCGGGATTGCGATCTACTGCCTTTTCCTGCCTAAACTGGCTATCCGCAATCCTTTGAAAGTGACGATCGGCGGCCTGTTAGCCGCCTTTCTGGGCCAACTCCTCAGCTATTGCCTTGTTCGCTATTCCTTCGTTGCGCCCATACCCCTGGCGGCCACACGCCTGCTGGCCGGTCTCGGCGAGGGCGCGATATTCAGTCTTGTCGCCATGCGCATTGCATCCCTGGCTAACGCCGAACGTTTGTGGGGATCTCTCAATCTTGTCGGCGGCTTGGCAATGGGGTTTTTGCTGCTGATCGTTTCGGCGCTCCCCGAGGACGCCGACAGGGCGATGGTCTTCATCTTTCTCGCCAGCTTCGTCCTGGTCATGATCCCCTTTTTCCCCTTTATGCGAGCGCGAGCCGGAACGCCGGCCAGATATACAAGCCAGCCCGGCCTCGATCGGCGAACCATGGTCCTGATGATGGTTGTCGTCTTCATGGTCTACGCCGTGCAGGCCGGACAATGGGCTATTTGCGGCTACATTGGCGAACTCGCCGATCTGACGCCCACCGAAGTTGGACTTTATCTCGCGATTTCCTCCTTGTTGGGTTTCCTCGGCGCGGTGGTCCCGTCGTTTGTCGACGGCAGGAGCAAAAGACTGCTGTCTGTCCTGTCCGGCTTCGCAATCATGGCCGTGTCTCTTCATTGCTTCTTCAATATCTACAGCCGCCCGGTCTTCCTGACCGCTCAGATCCTTCTGAATGTTGGCTTTTACATCGTCACCCCTTTCGTCACGGGCCTGCTGACTGAGCACGATCCGGACGGAACCGTCATGTCGCGGATCCTGGTGGTCGCACTTGTCGGCGCCACGATCGGAACGGCGCTGGCGGGGCCGGTTCTTTCAGCCTACGGGCCAGCGGAGTTCAGCTGGATCTTCATGGTTCCCCTCGCTGCTGCGGCTCTCTGCGGCACTCTCGTATTCGGACGCCTGCATCTGGACTTCTCCAGGGCAATGCCCGCCAAACTTGCGGAGTAAAGACATCTTGACGGCGAACGACAACATTCTCTTACAGGCGCAGCTCAAAAGACTGCAGGGGGCATTCGATCGGGATCGATATCCCTCCCTTGCCGTCCGTCGCGACAGGATCGGCAGGATCGGCAAGATGATCATCCAACACAAGGAGGACTTCTGCGCCGCCCTTTCGCGCGACTTCGGTCATCGGTCCGTCTCCGAGACCACCGCGCTGGAACTTGCGCCACTCATGGGCTCGATCCGGCACACCCGCGCGCATCTGCGCCGATGGATGAGGCCGGAACATCGGGGACGTTCGCTCGAGTTTCTTCAATTGAAGAATTGGGTTCAATACCAGCCCCTCGGCGTCGTCGGGATCATGGTGCCTTGGAATTATCCACTTCTATTGTCTTTGGGACCATTGATCGACGTTCTGGCGGCGGGCAATCGGGCAATGATCAAGCCATCCGAAATGTTGCCGGAGACCGCGCGACTGCTCGGCGAAACCATCTCCGAATTCTTCAGCCCGGACGAGGTTACGGTCATCAATGGCGATATCGAGGTTGCCGAGGCCTTCTCGCGCCTTCCGTTCGATCATCTGTTCTTTACCGGCTCCACATCCGTCGGGCGCAAGGTCATGGCCGCAGCAGCTGAAAACCTGACCCCCCTCACACTCGAACTGGGTGGAAAGTCGCCGGCAATCGTCACGGGCGATTACCCGATCAACAGGGCGGCCCGGGACTTGGCTTTCGGAAAATTGATGAATGCCGGGCAGACATGCATCGCGCCGGACTATGTCCTGGCGCCGCGCGAAAGCGTCGAGACGCTTGCCGCGGCGATCCTCGATCAGGCAAAGGCGCTTTATCCGGCCGCCTCCAGCGGTGCGGATTACTCCGGGCTGGTGGGTGAGCGCAGTTTCCTGCGTCTGTCGCAGGCCATTGCCGACTGCCGCCGCGACGGCGCGCGGGTGCTTTCGCATGACGACGTTCTGTCCGGCGCGGGCCGTCGCATCCCGCCGACAGTCATTCTCGATCCGCCTCCGACGTCATCGCTCCTGCATGAGGAGATCTTCGGGCCGGTTCTGCCGATACTGCCCTATGACCGGCTGGAGGATGCGATCGCCTACGTCAACGCGCGACCGCGTCCTCTCGCGCTTTACATCTTTTCCTCTAGCCGATCCTTCCGGCAAAAAATCCTCGAACAGACGCTTTCCGGCAATGTGACCGTCAATGGCACCTTGCTGCACATCGCGCAAAACGATCTGCCCTTTGGCGGCATCGGACCGAGCGGGCTTGGCGCGTATCACGGACGTGATGGTTTCCGGCGGTTCAGTCACGCCCGCGGCATCGCGCAGGTGCGGATCTTCAATCCGGCACGGCTGGCAATGCCGCCCTATGGCCGGATCGCCGAGCTGCTGCAGCGCTTCATGATGTGGCGTTGGTGATCGAAATCATCGCCGTTGCGAGGCAAGAACCAATCAAAAAAGGGAACAAAACTAATGCTGAAAAAAGCATCACTCTATTCTGCGCGCGCGGTCAGGGGGATCGCCGTCGGCGGTGTCATACTGATATCGTCTTCTGCTTTTGCGGGAGGCTTTTCGCGTGGGGAAGCGGATACCGACATTCTCTATGGCGACGCCGATTTTGGCATGCGAGCGGGAGCGGTTTTTGCATCCCCCGGCCGTTCCTACGCCACGATGATGGGCAACGCGACATCGGACGATGCCTACTCGGATTCCTTCTGGATCCCCAGCGTAGGTATCAAGGCGAAACTGGGCGAGAACCTGTCTTGCGCGCTGACATACACCCGGTCATTCGGCGCATCCGCCACCTATGGAAACGCCGCCCAGAACGCAGAGTTGATCACCGCCATTGCGCTGGGCCTCCCGCTGGCCAATCCGACATCTCGCATGGAATTCTCGTCCGACGAATACGGTGCGACCTGTGATGTCCATTTCGACACGGGGCCCGGCAATCTTCATCTTATCGGAGGCGTTTTCCTCGAAACCTTCGAGTATAAGGAGGATACATGGTTCGGATCGGTCGATCTCAAGGATAACGGTTCGCTGGGGTATCGCATGGGGGTGGCCTACGATATCCCCGACTATGCGTTGCGTGTCCAGGCCATGTACCGATCCGAGGTCGAGCATGATGCAGACGGTCTGTTCTACCCTTCGGCGCTTGCCGTGGCCCAAGGCGTGACGATGAACCTGCCAACAGCGGGCACCGGCACCCTCCCCCAATCCTTCAAGCTGTACGTTCAGTCCGGTGTTGCGCCGGGATGGCTTGCCTATGGCTCAGTCACCTGGACGGACTGGAGCGTTCTCCAGACCTTCTCCTATGACGTCTCCAACCTCGCCACCAGCAACAAGATCTTCAACTACAAGGACGGCTACACGGTGCAGATGGGCGTCGGCCACCAATTCAGCGACACACTGTCGGGAACGATCAACCTCACTTGGGACGAAGGCGTAGGCACCAAGGCCGACATCGCTACGGATACCTGGACGCTCGGAGTCGGCGGCGAATACAAAACGAAATACGGCACTTTCGGACTTGGAACCGCAGTTTCATACCTCACGTCTGGTTCACAGACTGTGGCCGATGGCGCTACATACGACGCTACGGCAGACGGGGATTGGGCGGTGGCCATCGGCATGACTTACGCAATCGAATTCTAAAAGAACGCCGATACAATGTGGCTCAGAAACTGATGGTCGCAATGGATATTTTCTGCTGTCTTGCGGGCAGGGCGGATGGAAATTCATTCCAAACCAATCCCACTCGTTGGGCCTCCAAGACTCAATGCTTGAGGATCTGGCTGAGGAACAGTTTCGTGCGATCATACTGAGGATTGGTGAAGAACGCCTCCGGATTCCACTCCTCCACGATCTGACCGGAATTCATGAAGATGACCCTTCTGCGTGGCATGGTCTTGGGACGGTTTTCATTCGCCGCCTTATGCCTCTGCTTGACCTTCACTCTTCCCAAGCAACCGACAGTCGTCGCCTTTGTCGAAGAAATCGCCGACGGTCAGCCGGCGGCGGCCAACCTCAAGATTCTCGATGAGCACTGCCCGATCAGCGATACCGGGCATCCGCCACCCCGATCGCGAGCGACGATCGATATTGACTGGTGCCTGGCAAGCCATGCCCGAGACGTATCAAGCGCGCGATCCGGCAACAGGGTGACGGGCTTCCGGCGCTCCAGGTCGCAAACGATTGTTCCGTAGGTCTGGCCACGTTTGAAGGCGAAATCGTCTATGCCTATAACGGTCAGCTCGTCGTTTTGATCAGCAATACGGCGGCGGACTACCCGCAGCAGTGTATCGTTACTCACCGGCATCATTAAGCGATTGGCAAAGGCCGCGGCCGGCCTGCCGCCAAGTGCCAAACCAAGGTGGTGGACAATGGTCTCAAGCCGTTGGGTGCGCCGACCATAACGGGCCAACACGCCTTCGCCGAACTGCTCGCAGAAGATGCGCCGACCACACAGAACAGCATTGCACCAGAACCGACGGGCTACGACCGTCAATTCTACTCGCCGACCACTGAGAGGCAGGTCAGCGGGTCGCCGGATATATCGACTTTGAACTCTCTCGCTTGGCCGCCCGCAGTCAGGACAACTAACCGCGCGAAGGCGCGATCGCAGCCGAATTTGAACGCTGTCCGCGACAATCCTAACCTCATCTACTGCAAGGCCGTCAGGAGCAAGATTTGCGCGCTGAAATCGATGCTGCATATGCTGATCCTCCGATGAATCAGCCAAAATCTCGCGCGCAACAGCAGCAATTCTGAGTCAGAGCCCTAATTTTGCCCGCCTACGTCGGGAGAAAGGCCTGACGCAGGAAGAGGTCGAGGCACGTTCCGGTTTCAGCCAGCAATACCTGAGTAGTCTGGAGCGAGGTCGGCGCAACCCTACTGTGATTACTCTTTATGAACTGGCTCAGGCCTTGGATGTCAGCCACCTTGAATTGGTTCGACCGATCGGCGAGACCCAAGTTGATACGCAAATAGGTGCATAACCTTTTAGGCAACAGCTTCAATGCAGCTGGCGACCACGAGAAATCGTCGGAGCATGCCTACGACATTGAGATTTTTGCGTGCCATTCAATCCCCATCGGAAAGAGGCGACTATTAGTAGCTGACGAATTCACGAAGTGATGGGTTTCTCGACCTTAGAGATTGTGATACAAATCCTCGGACAATAGGTCCTATGCTCCGAGTTTTTGTATCAATGCCTAGCTCTGAGACTCAACGTCAAATCGCCCAGGCCGTGCTTGCTGAGCGCGGCATAGCCCGTTTGGTGGAGCTCCGGAACGCAGGTGTGACGGCCGCCACTATGAGCCGAATGGAGCGGGATGGTGAAGTGCTGCGGCTTGCCCGCGGTCTTTACCAGCTTCCTGATGCAGGGCTCGATGTTAACCACAGTCTGGCGGAGGTCGCCAAACGCGCGCCGAAAGCCGTTATCTGCCTCGTGTCGGCCTTGGCTTTCCATGGCCTGACAGATCAACTCCCGAGACAAATCTGGCTTGCCATAGGCCGCAAGGACTGGGCCCCAAAAACGGACGGCCCCGCTATGCGCATCGTGCGTTTCACGGAAAGCCTTCTCAACGAAAGCGTCGAAACCCATGTCATTGAGGGCGTTCCCGTGAAGGTCTTTGGAATAGCCAAGACAATTGCCGATTGCTTTCGCTATCGCAACAAGATCGGCCTTTCGATAGCGATAGAAGGGCTGCAGGAGGCACTGCGGCAACGAAGGGCTACTCCTGGTGAAATCGCCAGCCAGGCCGAGCGCGGTGGCGTCGGCACTGTGATCCGGCCGTATCTCGAGGCGCTGACCGCCAATGGCTAAAGAAATCAGAAACGTCGGCGCCTCGGTGCGCGCCCGCCTGTTGCAACTCGCCAAGGCTAGCGGCCAAAGCTTCGATCTGGTCCTGACGCGTTTCGCCCTTGAACGGTTATTGTTCCGGCTCAGCCAGTCGCCCCACGCCGGTCGCTTCGTGCTGAAGGGGGCGATGCTGATGATGAGTTGGTTCGACGATCCACACCGCGGCACGCGCGACCTCGACCTCTTGGGTTTTGGTAACCCCGACCCGGATCCGATGCTTGAGACATTTCGGGAAATTCTGGCGCAAGAGGCCGACGATGGCGTTATGTTCGACCCCGAAACGCTGCGCGTGGATCGTATTCGCGAGGGACTGGAATATGGTGGGCTCAGGCTGCGAATGGTCGCTTCGATCAGCGGCGCGCGCATCAACCTGACGGCCGACATTGGTTTTGGCGATGCGCTTGAGCCAGGGGTGGAGGTATTGGACTATCCGTCCATGCTGGATTTTCCGATGCCACGGCTCCGGGTCTATGCACGGGAAACGGTCATTGCCGAAAAGTTCCAGGCGATGGTGATCCTGGGGCGAGCAAACAGCCGCATGAAGGATTTCTACGACATCTGGATCCTCAGCAGGTCATTCGACTTTGGCGATGATCGGCTGGCACGCGCAATCGCCGCTACCTTCGAGCGCCGTGAGACGCCGATCCCAGCCGATCTACCGGATGCCCTGACGGGCGCCTTTGCCAAGGACCAGCGAAAGCAGCGGCAATGGCGCGCTTTCGTTGAAGGCGTTGCACACAATCCTGGCGATCTGACGGATGTCATCGCGGAGATCGCCGCATTCCTGATGCCGCACGCGGATGCGGCTGCGAGGTTGGGCAAATAAGCTGCTTGGTCGCAACCACGCGAGCAGTGAACAGAAATCTGATCCCGTCGGATTTTAATGGGGCAAACCCACAAGTGAAACCCGTCAGCATGCGGTTTCGTACTGGCTCGCCGCCGTAACAAACACAAACCATGCATCTGGTTCACACTAATTTCGTGAGTCGGAAACACACTAATTTCATGCTTTGGACTCGCGCTAAATTTTGGCTTGGCCGAACATGCCCCGCGAAAACGCTATTGCTGACCACCAATGCGGGAAAGATCAATCCGTATCCCAGCGCGCTCAACATCCTGCACCGTCTCTGGCTGCACGTCTTTTGGTGTCGCTTCCTCGCCATCCAATTCCTCGATGGGGCGGGTCTCGTCGCTTTGCTGCGGCGCTTCGACGGATAAAGGCTTGGCGCAAAAGAACGTCCCACCCTTCAGGAAAAATCGTAGGTTCGGCAATAATCGTTCCGGCACCAATGCGCCGCGGCCGACGTCACGTCATCGCCGTCCCGATCGCGGCAGAAGCATTCCGACCGCGATCGTCTGGGCCGTGGTAATCGGCGCCGCGGGCTGGCTGTATCTTGATCACAACGGTCATCTCGACAGCGCTGCTGCTTTCGTCAAAGCGCCTGCACAAGATGGGCTTTCGGCGTCGTTCGTGTTCTGCGCCGACAGCCATCGGACGAACTGCGTCGTCGATGGCGACACCTTCTGGTTCGAGGGCGAGAAAATCCGCATTGTCGATATTGATACCCCTGAGCTCAGCCCGTCCCGCTGCGAGGCTGAACGGATCAAAGGTGAAGCGGCAAAATCCCGCCTGCTGGCACTGCTCAACGCCGGAAAATTCTCTTTGACGGCCGGGTTCCGTGACGAAGACAAGTATGGACGCCAACTTCGAAGCGTGTCCCGTGCGGGCAATTCACTGGGCGATGTTTTGATCAAGGAAGGCCTTGCCCGGTCATGGGATGGCGCGCGACGCGGATGGTGCCAGGGCCAGTGACAGTTATCATCGGTTCCCCTGCAGCTCGGCATCGTCTGCTTTGAGATATGGTCCACGAGGCTTGGACTTGCCCTTGAGACGCTCAGCGAGATTGGAACGCTATACGCCCAGGACGTCTGCCACCGTCTTCGTTTCGCGGTTTCGAATTGTACTTAACCGGGATTTCTATTTCCGCGCCCCGTCTTCAAGGGCGCTTGCATTTTCTATGAGAATTGTCATGCTGACCAAGATCAACGCATGATTGAATTTTGACAATTTTGGGGGTTTGCTAATGGTGCGAAATTCGCCTCACCAAATCGACTTGCACGTCGGAAACCGCTTAAGGACACGCCGCCTTGTGCTGGGCATGAGCCAAGAAAAACTTGGCGAACGCCTTGGTATTACGTTTCAGCAAATTCAAAAATATGAAAAAGGCACCAACCGCGTCAGCGCAAGCAAACTGCTGGCCGCCGCGGGGGTGCTGAGTGTGCCGGTCAGCTATTTTTTCGAGGATCAGGTATCCGAACCCGATGACGCTACTCGCGAAGTCGATGAAATCGGTACTTTCCTGCTTTCAAAGGAAGGTGTTGCATTGAACCAAGCATTCGTTCAAATCAAAGATCCGCTGGTGCGAAAGAAAGTTGTCGCTCTTGCAAAGGTCCTTGCCGGCCATGACGCTGATCCCCTCCACAATTCCGAAAACATGGTTATCGTGAAGCCGGAGCTTCGGACGTAAGTGCCTATGGTGCCACGGCTGCAAACATTCGGGCGGCTACGCTTATGCGACGACGACGGAAATGACATTCCGTTCCCGCAGATGGGCTTGATCATCCTTGCTTATTTGAAGGCGAGGGGCCTCTCTAACCATCCCCGCGCGGAGGCTTCGACCTTGCTGTGGGGGAGCGTGGATCCGGCTCAGGCATTTGCGAACCTGCGCAAATCGGCTTCCCGAATCCTGAGCCGCCAAAACAAGATGGGTCTCCAATTTTTATCGTTCTCGACGTCGATGGTCATGGTGGGGCCTGATACGATCGAGACAGACCTCGACCATCTGTCCATCAGTAGTTCCGTCGTCGACAGCGCCTTTACGGCAACGCTTGCCTCAAGGCTGCGGGAAGATTTCCTGAGAGATGTTAAACCGTTAAGCAAAGCTCTCGCCGCCTGGATCGATCGCGAGCGAGAAGCCCACCTTGGTGTGCTGCGTCGCTGTGTCCTGGCGACCGGATTGAGCGGGGATGGCGCCGAAAATCGCGCTATAAAAGACGCAGCAGTCAAACTTCTGGAGCACGATCCAACCGATGAGGACGTTCGCAATTTCCTTCGCGGCTCAATGTACCAGAAAGCGGTTCCGGCGGTAGAAGCTCCATTAAAGTCTTCTGACCCCATCTTACCTACAACCGAAGCCTCTCACCCGGAAATCCGCAAGGGGCTACCTCGTCTGGTATTGCTGCCACCTTTATCAAATAGCGCCGGCCCGGACGTTTCCTCGTTTGCCTCAGCGCTCATCGAGGACGTCACAATTGGCTTGTGCAGCCTGCGCTCGTTATCGGTCATCGCACCTTATAGCGCTGCCAAGATACGTAGTCACACTGACAAGGCCGCGACCTACGAACGGTACGCTATCAGCTATATTCTCGACACCCGCCTCACGCATGAAGGGGATGGCTATTCGCTCTTCGCCCAATTGATTTTCTTTGGGAGCGATGAGGTCGTCTGGGCAGAGCGTTTCGAGCTAAGCGGTAGCGGATTGGTCAAGTCCCGCCGCGATATCGCGCAACGCCTTGCACAAGCCATATCCCGCCAAATTCATACGAACGAGTCGGTACGCGGCGGCTATGAGCACGATCCTACGGTCTACAGCAGCTTTCTTCGCGGTCAGAGCCACTTGATGAATCTAAGCCTCCCTGAAGTCCGGCGAGCTCGAAAACACTTTCGCGAGGCCCTTCAGCTCAATCCGGTCTTTGCGCCCGCGCAAAGCGGAATGTCGCGTAGCTATTTCCTGGAATGGCTCGTGACAGCCAGAAATGACAAGAGCTTGTTATCATTGGCGGAAGGTCATGCACAACATGCGATTGTTTCCGACCCGCACCTGCCCGGTGGCTATAAGGAACTTGGCGTCGCGAAACTTTATACGCGCCAGTTTGATGAAAGCGCCGAATTCTTCGCGACTGCGGAGTCGCTCAGCCCACACTACGCCAATCTGATTGCAAGCTTCGGCGATTCATTGATCCAGGCATCGCGGCCGGAGGAGGGCCTGAAAAAGGTCGAACACGCGATCAATCTCAATCCGATCGCACCGGACGAGTATTTCTGGACGGCGGCGGGCGCCTGCTATTCTCTCAGACGCTATGAAGAGGCCTTGGACTACATTGGCCGGATGCATGACCGGGCCCCAGCAGATAGGCTGTCTGCCGCGAGTTGGGGAATGCTCGGTGATGGGCGCAAAGCTGCCCATTTCGTCCGCAAGACGTTCGATGTCCATCCTGCGTTCGATCTTGACACCTGGATGGCGCTGGTCCCCTTCAAGGAGGATTGGCAAAAGCAGCATTACAAAGAGGGCCTTATCAAGGCGGGCTTCTAACCTACCAACAGAGACGGAGAGAGAGATAAAATGGCAAATGTGGTCATCATCGGTATTGCAGGAGAAAGTGAGCTCTGGATCGCGGATCTGGCCGCCGGGACGGTAACGAAGGTACCCGCACCATCGACCGGCGCTCTCCAGACAGCGAACGAGCTGCGCAATAACGGCGCCACCGTGACGAAGGGGGTCAACCTGGCGGTGCTGGCAGCCTCTGCGGCGTCCGTTTCCGGTGGTTATATGGACGGCTGATGCCACTTGCCGGCCATGGATGAGGGCACGCTCTGTGACAGAATCTGCCACCCGGCGGAAACGTGGCGACGTGTCGAACCTCTGCTGCCGCAATTTGGAATTACCCGGCTCTCACGGTTGACCGGATTGGACAAGGTCGGCATTCCCGTCTGGAATGCCGTCTCACCCAATGCGAAGTCCATCGTCATCAACCAGGGCAAAGGCGTCAGCGATATAGATGCTCGCGTTTCCGCGGCGATGGAAGCACTGGAGCGTGCCATCGCATGCAGCCCGGCGGTCGAGACAATTGAGGCATCACCACGCGACCTGGATACTGCAGGCGTAAGATTTGAGACGCTTTCCCAGTTGATCGCTTCGAGCCAGCCCGACATCGATGTTGACGACGTGATCATCTGGACCAAAGGCAAAGACCTGATCAATAGCGACCAAGTATGGGTTCCCCTTCATGCCGTAACATTGGATCGGACGCTCGAGAAATGCCGCTTCTGGCAATCGTCTGACGGTTTGGCGTCTGGAAATGACGAAACAGAGGCAGTCCTTCATGGCCTGCTTGAACGCATTGAGCGGGATGCCGACGTGCTGTGGCGCTTACGGTCGATTTCCGCGAGGCTGGCAACTTGCATTGATCCGAAGCTTCTTGGCGACCATGTCGTAGATGCTCTGGTTGAAAAGTACGAAAGCTCGGGATTGATCCTGCGCATTTTCGATCTTACCAGCGACATCGAGGTGCCTTGTTTTTCAGCGGTCGTTGCTGAAGCAGATATCCTCAACCGCCGGCAGCCAAGATTTCATGACGTCACCATAGGCTATGGTGCACACCCTGTTCCCCAAAAAGCGGCTATTCGTGCGCTCACCGAAGCCGCCCAATCAAGGCTGACCTATATCAGTGGCGCACGAGACGACATTTTTGCCGAAACCTATGAGCGTCCGTTGCCGCGGGAGACGCAGAAACTTTTTGAGGCTAGACCTGTCTCGCCCTCGATCCACGGAATTTTCGGTACTGCCAACGGCCCGGAAGCCCTATTGGAAAGACTGCTAGGGAGATTGAAAGAAGCAGGAATAATGACCGCCATCGCAGTTCGCCTCCATCCGCCTGGCCTTCCCATCTCCGTCATCAAGATTATTATGCCGGACCTAGAAAGTCCGGTCGGGGCACGCAAGCGCCGACTGGGTGCACGCGCGTTATCTTTCGCCGTCAGTGCCGCATGAAGGTCATTTTTGTCGGCCCGACAATCCCCGACGCCGCATCATTATGCGAACCGGGCATCATCGTCCGTCGGCCCGCCGTTCAGGGCGACGTGCTGCGGGCCGTGCTCGAAGGCGCATCTGTCATCGGATTGATTGACGGAAACTTCGAGTATGCGGCGCCGGTATGGCATAAAGAAATCCTGTTTGGACTTTCACAGGGCGTGCATGTTTTCGGTAGTTCGAGCATGGGCGCCCTGCGAGCAGTTGAGTGCCGCGCATTCGGCATGGTGGGCATTGGCGAAGTCTATCAGCGCTATGCTTCAGCAGACCTGACCGACGATTCAGATGTGGCTCTGGTCCACGCTCCCGCTGAACTTGGATATGCGCCTCTCTCCATCCCCCTCGTCAACCTCGTGATCACCTTGGAGCGGATGAGGGCTGCCGGCAGGATTTCCAAAGCGCAACAGGACGAATTGCGGGACATTGCCGCGGGAATTTTCTACAAGGAACGGACGTGGCGGCAGATCGCAAAAGCAACGCAACTCCTAAGCCTTGCGGACAAGACCGACCTTATAGCAAAAGTCTGCACTTCTTACTTCGACGTCAAACGTGCCGACGGTCTGGAACTGATCACGGCTGTTACGGAATCGCTCGATCAGCGGACGGTCGATACAAGACCCTGGGACTTCCATTCAACGTCGATGTGGAAGGATGCATTGAAGAGCGCGAAACGTTGATCGCTGTTTTCCCACATGGCGTGTGTCACGCTTGTGTCACGCGTCGTTTCTTTTCATATGGACTACTGTGGCTCGACAAAATCAGCGGAGCCAGCAATGACAGCAGCGCAAGCCACTTTAGCCTTTTGTAATTCAGAGACGTCTACTGAGTCTGAAATCGAAGAACTTCGTGCGATCACTCGCCTTGTCGTCTTCGCGCGCGAAAGCGCTGCCATTCTTGATGCTCATCAGACCGTCTATTGTCTCGACTTGGCGCTTGAGCAGATCGCTACGGAACTCCGTCATCGCGCAGATAACTCCGGCGATGTTGCAGGTTATTTCAAGGACGCCATCACGCGGCAATGACGCTTGGACTATTGCTCGTCTAAGCAAAAGGCGATTTCCAGAAATCGGTCTGTCAATCGGCACCCAAAATTTGGACGCCGATCACCCCGCCAAGGGGTCAATTTGCACGCCGAAACACATTAGCGGTATTGGAGACGAACTTGCACGACGGTCATCGATTGACCGCCACGGCATGCGCTATTTTCACCGAGCGGATGGAGCCAGGGCCTCATCACAAACGACCTTTCGGTTGACGTTTCGCTGTCGACCGAACTTGCGTCGCTGCGCCTTCGCGATGCGAGTAGAGGCTGATCTCATGCGCGACCGGACCAGAACCTAGCGCAAGTCAATTCGTGTGTTCCATTAATTAACCTCGTCCTATGCAATCGAAATAGTTGTCGATGGTTCCATCCCGCTCAGGTCCTTGAAAGCTCATCCACTGTTAAGCCCATTGCGGACATTGCGATTAAAGCGTTTAACGGCGGCTTCACCCGCATTTCGGTCGTCCACACCATCGGCTTTAGTTCCTGGAAGCCGTCAGTCTGCTATTCGAGTGATCACGACCGGAACGCGCCGATACTGTTGAAAAACTCCTCGCGGCAGGATCGCAAGCGCTGAAATGAGGTTGCTCGAAGGTGTTGATTCCCTGACGCCAACGCAACCCAATTCCACATCATGGCCGACAACTGAATTCCATTTCGAGACCGTCAGCCGAGATCACTCGTGCCACCCTTCTCAGGACTTTTTCAACAATATCGGCCGACTGCGGACGAGCACTTCGGCCGGAAAGCGCCCGCAAAGCGGTCGTTAGGTAGCTTGGCCCAACATGCGATTTGCGGAGCCTCGGCACGATCAATTCGGCCAACGCACGTGGAGCTTGGACTGGCAGCATTTGGCCTCATCCTCGAACGAAAACGAATTCCGAGTTGGGATGCCAACCCAATCTCCATGGTTTCCAAGAGGCTTCGAAGACTGTCGTCAGCAGGCGTGCAGGCTGCGCGGGACGGATACGGGGTGGCGTTGAGCGACGAGATCATTTCGGCCCGCGACTTGGACGAAGGCAGATTGGTGCAACCGTTGCAACTGGCAGTGCCCGCGATCAATAACTATTATTGCATCTGCACAGAAGCAAATCGCGAACGACAAGATATAAGCTATTTTATCGATTGGCTCCTTACAGAAGCTACAAATGCAGGCCGTGGGTATCCTAGCGACGTTTGAAGCGGCTTGTTGGTCCGACAACGGGAGAAGTTATGTTCCGTCGCATTTGGTGTGTCTTGCAAACGTGTGGACCACAAGTATCGTGAGTCTCGCCGTGATTGTTGGCGCTGTCCACGGATGGAAAAATCACGGCCTGATCGGAGCCATAGCTCTTGGGTTCTGTGGGCTGTTCATTGGTGGTTTTCTAAGCTCACCGAGCATTCTGCTCCAGATTTTAGCTTGATTTGGATGGCCGCAATCGGCCCATTGGGCCTTTTGCACGCGTTGCTTCACCGGATAATTCCACGGTAGAAGTTCCTCAATCCGGCTCTGCTTGTGGTCTTCGACGATGGCGGTGAGCGTGCTGGTCAGACAGGCCAGCGGATCGACGACATTGAGTTTGCAGGTATCAATGAGCGAGGCTATGGTCGCCCAGTTCTCGGCTCCCGCGTCATGCCCTGTGTGAACCGGCGTGGGGGTCACTCTGCCGATAAGCATGGTAACGCGTTGAAATTTAAGTCTCCAGTGGGGTCATCATGTGGTGCCGTTTCACAATCGATCGCCCGAAGAATTTGAAACCCAGCTTGCCCAGCAGGCGGCTTAGTTTCGAAAGCCCCGTGGTCCAGTCTGAAGGGTTCGAACACTCCAGCGCCGGGTCATGTCTCAGTGGAAATCAACATTTTGCGGCTAAAGTCAGCGGCAGCTTATCGATTCAAGTTACTGCCCTCGCGATGCTCCTGTACCCGAGCTTGAGAGATTTTCGATCCGAAGTAGTGGGTCAGCAAGCCTATGCCCACTGCTGCAACTGATCCACCGAAACCCGGGACCAGGCTCCCCGCGATGGACGCGATGACCTGTAAAACGGATTGCAATCCCGGTGTCCCCTGCAAACTCGTTGCCATCATATCGAATACAGTCCGAACCGGCTGGAATGACTCCACGGTGGCCTGACCAGACAATAAAGGCTGAAGTTTGGCAATCAGCTCAGGCAAGGTTCCAGCTTTTATCGTCTTCAGCGCTTCGGCAACCAAAGGCGCATTCTTCTTGAGTTCCGCAAGTACAGCAATGGAGTCTGGAGCCAGCGGATTTGCCAGGTAACCCTGTATTTGTGTAACAAATGCATCAAGTGCGGGGACAGGTGTTGTACTCGCCCCGCTCGCGGTCACAACGGTGCTGTTGCCTATACCCAGCGCTCCGAGAATCCCCGTCACCCATCCGAGAAGTTTAGTACGGCGAGCTTCAATGACAGTCTCCGACCCCTCCGCTAGAAGATCGGCTTCTGTGGCATTGACGCGTTCCCTATCGAGCGGCCTAGGGGGTGCTTTATTCAACAATACCATCAATTCGGGATCTGCCTCGCCGGTCATCTGCAGAGAGTTGTCGGCCTGAAATGCACCGACCGCTGCCCGTGTTAGGCTGCCGTATATGCCGTCGACAGCACCAACGCTGTAGCCAGCCGTCTTGAGCATTTGTTGCAAGGCGCGAACTGTTTCGCCTCTTTCTCCAAATCGAAGCGTCACTGATGTCACTCCCCCTGTGGCGATAACTCGAGCATCTCCCGCAATCGTAGTTCCAGCAACCTCTCTGTCATAAACAAACAGATCATACTGATTGATCAAGCTTATGAGCTTCCTTCCATAATCGGGATCCGTGGCATAAACCCCGGTCAAAGCGTTGGCGAAAGCTACTGGATCATCCTTAACCGCCATGGCTTTTTTGTAATACGATGACGTCCCCAGCAGCCTTCCATGATGAGAGAAAGCTTCATCGAAATTTGCGAACTTGCGGAAACGCGCGCCAGTGACAACTTTTTTGCCGTTTTCGACTTCCCAGGTTTGGGCCGGAACGAACGACTCTCCATCTTTGGCTTTGATTCCAAAGGGATTATTGGATCCGACGGGCATTCGCTTCCCGCCAGCGCTTTCTAGAATGAACTGGGCCAACGTCACAGAGGCCGGAACGCCCCAAATACGATCAGAGGCTTGAGCTGCAGTGATCACCGCTGCGGTTAACCCGATCTTCGGCTGCTCAAGGATAGCGTCATCGTTCGGTGCGGAGGCGCTTCCAAATGTCCCTTCATCCGGATCATCAACGACCCTACCCCAAGCCATCGCGGGACGCCTTACGCCATCAGCCGGTGGAGGTGGTGCAATCTCGCTTCCAGACCAACCAGCAATCGTTGCCGCAAGGTTCTCGGCCCAATCTTCATCACCGAGCGGTGGATACTCGCCTCTCTGTAATTTATCGATGGTAGTGCCGCTGAACTGTAGGTGCGGGAGCTCCCAGCTTAATGGCTCTAGATTATTGGCGCGACCGATTGCATGGAGCCGTTCCCACCACTTGCTATACTTGCCTTTGGAAACCCAGCTCCAGTTGCCATCGATACGGAGAACGAAATCGACCGCTAAGCCATACTGATGGTAAGACGTCCACGCTCGGGCCTTCGTAACAATATCTCCGGGCGCATTTCGACCTTGGGCATACAGCATCCTTTGTCGCTCGGGTGTCCTATAGGCTTCGAATACTTCAAAGGGCAGGCTCTCTGCCTGCAATTGTTCTATAACTCGCCGAACGGCGTCGCGAACTACGGGATGAAGAGTGCCCAAATCACTACGGCGTGCGGCATCGGAAGACATGACCTGCCCCTACTCACAAGACAATTGCATCTACTGTGAATTCCCCTTAGAGTTGATAATACCGAATTATTTGTGTAAAGCGAGTCAAAATTAAAGAGTGTTTGTGTCCCTCCCTGAGTCGGAGCCTTTTTGCAGCGTATCTTTTTCCCAACTACTGACCCAAGCTCAGTCATCTATTCTGTGGGAGAAAATATCTTTAATTATGATTTTCAGAACAATGCGAGCTGAAACAACGGTCAACTAGTTTGGCGAACTGGCATTGGTATAGGTTTGCGCTAAGCGTACAAAAACAATGGCAGTGTCATATTCAGGAGAATATATCTGGTGGACCGAGAGATGAGCTGGGATCTATTATGACGGTTACAATAAAGAGATACAAAGCGTTCATTAGCCATGCCGCCTCGGATAAAGTTCTAGCGCGTCGATTCCAGAGAAAACTAGAATCATATCGCATTCCTTCGGGACTGTTGGCACAAAATCCAAAACGGCTGGGGCGTTTTTTCCTTGATGACGATGAGTTAGCAGCGTCTAGCGATCTCGGAAGCGCATTGAGAGGAGCGCTCGACGATTCAGAAAAGCTGGTGATAATTGCAAGCCCTGCTGCCGCTGCCTCAAATTGGGTGAATGGGGAGATCATTTACTTTCAAAGTAGAGAGCGGAGACAGATACTAAGTATAATTGCATCGGGCGTTCCAAATTCCCAACAGGCGTACAATGAATGTTTTCCTCCCGCGCTCGCGAACCGAATGACCGGAACGGGGACCGATATGCTAGCGTCGGACCAACCGCTGGCCATTGATCTGACGAAAGACAAATTTTCCCGGGCTTTCGTCCGCCTAGTCGCTGGTATCCTAGAAATTCCTTTCGACGCACTTTGGAATCGTGAGCGACGCCGCAAGCGGCAACAACTATTTATGATATTCCTTGCGACATTGCTGGTAGCCACTGGATTAGCGTTGTTCCTCTTAGAGCAAGTGCGAACGGAAGCATTGCGAAGCAATCGGCTTCTTGCCCAGCGTTCGATCATCGAGCTGTCGAGGGGAAATCCACTTCTTGCCGTGAAAGTCGCCATAGCTGGCGCACGCTATCGCAATGATCCGATCCTGCGCATTCCAGTTACGGATGCGAGCGCTGCTCTTATGCAAAGCAGCTACCAGCTACCAGTTATCCTCTTAGGCCACAGCGACATAGTTCGGCGGATTGGATGGAGCGCCGACAATCGGTACGCTGCGTCCGCATCTGACGACGGCACTGGCCGCGTGTGGATACCTTCTACGGGCGAACTAGTTGCAGTGCTCAGTGGGCACAGAGGCAAAGTTGTCGATATAGCGTGGAATCCCCGAGGCACACTCCTCGCAACCGCCTCCGACGACGCAACCGCCCGTATTTGGAATCCCATGACGGGGAAACAAATCGCTGTGATGACCGGGCATACCGGGAAAATCAACAGCATCGCTTGGAGTCCGAATGGGACAATGCTCGCAACAGCTTCAGAGGACGCGTCTAGCCGGATTTGGGATGCCATCAACGGCAAACAAATCGCTAGTCTTCTTGGCCACAGCGCAGCTGTTTTGCAGGTTCGCTGGAGTCCTGAGGGTGCGCGGTTAGCCACCGCTTCTGAAGATTCGACGGCTCGCATTTGGGACGCGGCAACGGGGAAGCTGATTGGCTACCTTTGCTGTCATAGCGGTTCTGTTTTCGACGTTGCGTGGAGCCCGAGTGGAGCAGAGATAGCCTCTGACTCTTATGATAATGCTCGTATTTGGAACGCCGCAACGGGAAAGCAGATCGCTTTGCTCGATGGAAGCATAGTCCAAAATATCCAGTGGAGTGCTGATGGCAGGTTTGTCGCGGCCACGTCTGATCATGTCAACATTAGAATCTGGGATAAAAAGACCGGTTTAATTATCAACGAACTGAACGGCGATAGCGGGATAACAGACTTTAGGTTGAGTCCAGATAGCAGACTCATCGCCTACGCGTCACAAGATAGCGGTGCACGCCTTTGGAGTTTGGCTAATAGTAAGCAGATTACTGTTTTCAATGGCCATTCAGACTTGATAATGGACATGGCGTGGAGCGAGGATAGCACCAGCTTAGCTACTGCATCCGCAGATAGAACGAGCCGTATCTGGCACATCGCCGACGAGAAAGAGGCCGCTTCTCTGCAAGGCCATGACAGCATGGTTAGACAGATCGCCTGGAGTCCTGACGGAACGCGCTTGGTTACCGCTGGTCAAGATGAAACAAGTCGCGTTTGGGACGCAGTTACAGGTAAGCAAATTTCCGCATACAAAGTAACGGACGGTAGAGTTTGGCGCGCTTCTTGGAGCAATGATGGAAACCAGATAGCGATAGCATCGGATAACAACGTCGGAATTATATGGGATGCCGTCAATGGAGCTTTAGTTGGAAAGCTTAGCGGACACAATGATCGCTTGAATCAAATAGTATGGAGTCCTGACGGAACGCGTCTTGCAACAGCATCTCATGATGGCACAGGTAGGATTTGGTCGACGTCAAGTTGGAGCCAATTGAGCCTGCTTGCGGGGCACAAGGATAAAGTATGGGATCTCAAATGGAGTCGCGATGGAGCACGGGTAGCTACTGCCTCCGATGACGCTACCGGTGCCATTTGGGACGCTGTGAGCGGAAAGCGAATCGCGGTCCTTAGTGGGCACGGCGACAAAGTTTACGGAATCGATTGGAGTGCGGATAGTAAACTCATTGCAACCGCTTCATCTGATGGTACCGCTCGAGTTTGGGAAGCCGAGACTGGCAGATTGCTGAAAATGTTGCCCTTTGGAGAAGGCTTGCCCTTTCTCGCCTGGAGTCCACGGGGCAATCGTCTGGCGGTTGTTTCGACTAACAAAAGCGGTGTTATTCTAGATATTGCGAACGGAAGAGAAACCCCTGCTTTTGCTGGTCAAGAAAGCGACTCTCTTGCATGGAGTCCAGACGGTACACGCATCGCAACGGGAGGAAGATCAAACAGTTGGATTTGGGATGCGACTACTGGCAACGAAATAGCTCAGCTGGACGGGCATAACGGATTAGTAGACTACATTGCGTGGAGTCCAGACGGGAAATGGATTGCAACTGCCGGCGAAGATTCAACAGGGCGAGTATGGTCTGCGCCGCCTCCCGTTAGCCCAGTCGATCGAGATTGGCGCCAGGCGTGCTTTGCAAAAGTTGGGAGCCCAGCCAATTTTACTCCGGGAGAAAGCACGGATCTCGGGCCGCTTGTGAACAGGAGTTGGGATGAAGACCTTTGCAACTTAGACAATACTTTCCGACGAGCCTGGTCACTATTTTGGAAGACGTTCACTAGCCCGTCTTAACGTCTTAACACTGTTTGGGGAAATATAGACGATGCGATGATAATGGCCGTTGGTGGGCTGAAGGCGCTACCTGAGCAAGGTGCTGGCTGCCCAGGGGACTTACCAAAGTGGAATCGTGACCTCGAAGAACCCTTGTTCGCTGGGACAGGAACCGCATTCAATCTTTATGCTGCGGCCAGCGGCGCTTCAAACAATGCTAGCCGAAAGCCGAAGTCGGCAGGGCGATGGGTTATCGGCACGGCGGAGAGGCGAAGATAGCTACGAACCTCAAATCGGTCGTTCTTGAATGAACCGCCTCGCAAGACACATTCGTTGTCTCGGGTTCCTTCAGCAACGACAAACTCCCAGACGTTGCCGGCCATGTGGAAGCATCCGAATTTGCTGGCACCCTCTTTATGATCTGTAACCGGGCTCGTTCCTCCCAGACCTGCCTCGGCTGAGTTGCATCTAGATTGGTCGAAAACGTCCCCCCAAGGATATATCCGCCCTTCCTCCGAGCGCGCCGCAAACTCCCATTGATCTTCGGTTGGCAAGCCCCATGGTTCATCGTAAGAAGTCTTCGAATTGTACCAGCTTATGAAAGCCTGAGCCTCGACGAAGGAGATTGCCGTGACCGGATGATTCTCAAGCCCATCAGGAATGGTTCCAGAATTCACCCAATGTCCCGGCCCCAACGACTTCTTGTCTCCGGCAACAAATCGGGTGCGATACGACCCGCCGAATGGCCAGAAGGCGATGTTATTGTATCCGCCGCTCTTCACAAACTCCAAATATTCCAAGTTCGTTACGGGGTAAGGTGCGATCCGTATCGTCTTGGGCAACCTGACAGCGTGACTTCCTCGCGTGGAAACCGACTGACCAAACCGCTCTTCCGGATCTGGATAGCGAATGAGGGTTGATGTGGGTGTGATACTTATCAGGGACTGATGCTGCGGCGCCTGAACGAACGCCGCAGAGTTCGAATCCTGCGGACTGCTCTTTTCACTTATCTCAGCAAGCAATGGCAGGAGGCGCTTCGCCAGGCGCGCCCGGGAAGGATCGCCACCAAGAAAGGGGTGTCCCAACTGCGAAATGAGAACTTCCTCGAACTGCGCCGCTGTTGCAGGATGCATCGTCGGTATGAGGCCCTGCAGCAGCACCAATCCTTGGAATTGCTCGAAAGCAGACTTGCTGTCTCCTATGGCTGACAAAGCCATCTCGGTGTGATGACGATGGGGATCCTTGCGAGCCAATGCCAGACCAACCACCCGTCCGCCATCGGTTGTGTCGCTGAAGAGTCTTTCTGCTACCGTCCCCGCATCACGTTGCCCGGCGAGAGTCTGGGCGCGGTTTACCAGCGAAGTCATCAAATTTGTCCGGGCGTTCCCGGCCCGCATACGTCGCCTCATGCTGTCATACTCCAGGCCGAGCCAGCGGAGCTCTTCGTAAAAATCACCCGCTCCATGTGAGGTATACGCCGCGAGTCCCTCAGACATTCGACTTTCATCAATTAGATAGTCGTCGTTCAGCGGGCCACCGTTCAGATACCCTGCCAGCTTCAACATGCGAGCGAGCATGGATGTCGTCTGGTTATATTGGTCCCGAAAAGGTGAAAGTACCTCTGTATATGCGTAGTAAGGTTCATAGCTTACGGGGATTTCGCCCCAGTAGATTTCCTCTTGCACCGGGTCGAGATGGACCATCAGGCCCGAGAAACGGGCCCGAGCAATGTTGGTCGCAATTTCGAGCCGGTCTTTTTCATATGCTTCGACGCGAGTTGCCAGTGGCCAGATCCTTAGCGTCGGCTCACCTGCCGGTGTGTGCCGCGCCGTGAACGCATGGCGCGCCGCTGCAGACGCTCCAAACACGCTTTGACGATTGAGAGTAAAACACACCACGAGTTCATCCGGCATCTGCAAGGTGCAGATGCCGGATGTATCGCTTACACCGGTACGACTATCGATAAGTATGAAATCATAAGCGCGACGCAAGTTGGCCTTCACTGTCTCAAGCAAAACGCCGCCGCCAAGCTGTTCGTAGAAATCTTGCCAATCGAAGGAATTTACACGGACGCCGTAAGCACTGTCCTGCTTACCCGCTGGCACCATGTGCAGCGCGCCGCCGTTCGGAAACTCCCAATCGAGAGGAATAGCGTGCGCCAGGATATCGCCGTATTCCTCAAACCATTGGGTGCTGGTTTTCTCATCTTTTGAAGGAGCAGCAGTTCTTGAAAGAGCCGCCGTTGCGAAGTCCCGGACGAAATCGATCACTCCGGTAGAATGTTCTAGATTCTTGTCAGCCAGGAACGGTTCAAAATATCTGTGAAGGCCTGGTGCCTCTAAGTCCCAGTCTATGGTGAGCACGCGGTTTCCGGCGTTCGCCAAAAGCCACGCCACGTTCGCCAGCGCCATTGATCGCCCGGTACCCCCCTTATAGGAGTAGAAGGTGACGATCTTTCCCATTCGATCGGGAATTCTTTCGGGCATCATCGATCGGGACTTCCCAGACTTGGCAATGATCCAGTGACAATTCCCAGAGCCGCCGCCGTTCCTGACAGTCCGGGATCCGCTGCCGGGCGAAACGTCGGCAATTTGGATTGGCTGGACATCAGTTGCTTCATCAAGCGAGAACGTATTTGCTCGATTAACGTTGCCGTCCGCTCTTCCAACGAAGTATGCGAGAAAATTGTGCGCCATTCATGAAATGGCGGCGGGGTTTCGACCTTCTGGGGACACACCGTGGTTTGAAGAGCAAGCCAGCGCGAATCTTCGTCGATCGCATCTTCGACTTCAGATTCCCACGGCACAATTGTAGCGCAATTTAAGTAATACGTCTCATCATAATGCTGCATTGACTGAAGAATTGGTGCTTCCTCCAAGCTCTTTGGGTCAAGAAAAAGCACCGTGGGGACGTCATTCTCGAAAGTTTCTTTTAATTTCTGAGTCAATGTCGCGTCGCATGGAATCTCCTCATATCGGAGTCCCAGATCACCGGAAATTTTCTGAGACAACGCGCCGATACCGGCCCTTTCCTGATCATACGGTTTCCAATCCCACCCTTCCTTCGCCAGAAATACAAAACATGTTTTTGAGATATTCCCTCGTGTATGTGAGGGCTCAGTCGTCGCTTCGTCAACCTGCCAGGCCGAGGTCACGGCCTCAAAATCGAGCTCAGTCAATGGTGCCAGGTGTTGATTTTCAGCTGCAGCCACGACGCGGTCTGCAAGTACGTCGAGCACGTCCTCGTAAAGGCCAACATTCGTCGCTCGAAGGGCGACCACCTGCCGCATGCCTCGAGTGCTATATTCCTGCGGAAGCTTCCCATCCTGATATTGCACCTGTGCTGCACTTGCAGGAAGACCGGAGATATCTTTCACCCAACGGACAGGAATTATCCCGGTTACTCCACCTTCCTTTTTGCTACGACCAAGTAAAACTTGAAATTCCTTGCCACACCACTCCCTAGTGAAATAATTGGGGCTATATAAAGCAATCGAAGCCTTGCAATTCATTATTGCATTTTTTAGTTGATCAGACCAAAGGTCGCCAGTTTCGATATTCTCATCTACAAAGTATGCGTCCTCAATTGAGATACCGAGTTGGCCTGCGACCCGAGCCCCTAGATCACCGATGAACGTCTTGAAATGGTCATAAAAGGGAAGATGCGCCACGTCAGCTCTGGCGTAGCTCACAAAGAAAATGGGTGAATTTGTCACGAGTCGATCTTTGCTAGTTGCATACAGCGCGGCATCCTCATACCCTTAGATTGTATTTTTAGTTGAATTCAAAATCAAGTTCTTCCGATCAGCGCTGTGAGAATATTGTTAAAGGAGGCGAACTGTGGAACACGCGCCCGTATAGCGCCTCCGCATTGTTGGGCCGTCTGTCACATCTGGGGATACGACGATCCATCGACCGCTCAGCAAAGTAGCGCAGGATTCACTTTTCCTGCGGCGCCAATATGGTGTGGTTACCGACGCCGCTCAAAGGCTTCACGGGCACGCTGCCTGAGATCAAAGCCATGCTGCGGGTCTGCGCCTTTCGTCTATATGGTTGGATCCCAGTGGCCTTCCGCCGCAACATTATAGTACAAATGACGGACGCGTTAAGGCTTGTGTGTGGGTCGGCCCTTTAATTGCGGCTGACTGTCAAATCATTTTCGCTCTGCCTTTGCCGGGGTCATGGTCCGTCCGAGGTCGATGCCTCATGATGATGTCCGGGTGGGGTGCCTCAACGTGTGCAACGACGTTCGTATCTGACGTCAGCCGAAACGTATGCGGTGTTCTGAGCCCACCTACCGGATTACGTTCTGATCGGTGATGTTGCAGGCCTACCGAGGGCTTGGACATATGACGATTGCTGGGCTTACTGGCCTGCTTCATCCCGATCCGCTTCGACAGACGAACGCCCCATGCCTTGAGGGCTGACCACTTCTTCGTTCGAAGCATCAGCACACTGGCGGCTTCATGCAAATACGTTCGAAGCAGCCTGTCCACCCAGCGTGATTTACGACCACCTACCTCGGATTCACGGGATTGTCGGCGGCACGGCGTCAGTCCGAGATAAGCGCCGACGTCACTGCTGGATCGGAAGCGCGAGTGTGGGCCAGGATTAGGGCGCTGGCCTAGTATCGAACGCGGTCTAGGAGATCGATGATCATGGAGTCCCTTGAGCTCGAGCGGAAAACCCGGCGATAGCCATATTGCCATGCCGGATACTTTGCAAGAAAGGCGTCGAGCAAAGCGCCATGGAATTTCTCGCCATCCCGGTTGATGAACTCGAGCGTGTAGCGCTCGCCCTTTCGAGCCTCAAGTAGCATCGCCAGGACCCGTTGTTCGCGGAGGCGGTCGTCACTGTCGAATCTGCCATTGCCGGTGAACAGATAGCTATCCGCCTTTATCCTACGGAAGAAGTCGACGCTCACGTTATTGCTACTGCCCTGGTGAGGCACGAGCATCGCGTCCACATGCATACTTCCGTCGCTGGCCGGAAGCCCAGCCGCTCTGAGCCCAGCTTCGATTTGAGCTCCGCAGGCATCGCCTCCATGCAAGAAGGTTCTGCCGGCAAAGCGGTATAGCACCACATGGCTGGCGCGATTGGCGATGCTCTGATCTCGACAGTGGCGATCATCGTTCATTGATGTGCGTCCTGCGATCCTGGTCACCCCAGGTACACCATCGTAGTGTTCCACTGGCTTTTGGAGTGGCCGCACTGTGGATATGCTACCACGCCCCTGCCAGTACTTGAATAGGGCGCTCACGTCTTCAAAGGTCGGGCTTAGGATTGTCCCCATTAATCCATCGCCCATTGCAAGGACGACTGCTCCGTCGGCAGGTCTCATCACGTTAGTCGCAAAGGGCTTGTTTAATGGCAATCCAAGCTGCTCCATCACCAGTCTGGCAGTCGTTCGCAGGTCGCGTTTGGAGCCCGGTCCGAAGCTTTCATACCAGATGTTTTTGATCGCGATCGTTGGCGGCACACCGGCCGTTCTGAAATCATCGATGTCCCGCAGCAGCTGCAGAATACCTCCTAAGCGATCGTAGTCCTGATTGGATACGATGACGTTCTCCAGATTGAGCGCGTGCCCCTGTGCCCAGAAACTTCTTAATTCTGCCAACCGAGGGCCAAGGGCTCGCTTGTATGTTTGCCGCTGTCCACCGTCGATGACAATGAATTTGGGGGTATCAACGTCACCATAGTGTAGGATGACGCTTTCGCCGAACCCGACAGTAAGCATTTCTATGGAAAAAAGTCTTGGTGCTGCGGGTGCTTGGCGCGAGATGGAAGCATCGAACGAGAGAGAGTTTGCTCTTTCCCAGGCCTCATCAGCCTTGGCCAGAAGCTCTCTTCCTAAAGCCCGCTCGGAACGGGCATCGACGGTGTAGCGTGCGCGAAGGGCTTTGACTTCCGCGATCTCGTTGCGGAAATTATTGATCCGCAACTTTCGGCTGAAGAATGCCTCGGCCGGCGTGGGAAGGCGCTTAACCCCGGAAGCGATGATCGCGTCCGCCAGTTCTTCGGGCGTGGACGGATCCTCTTTGAGGATCCCCAACTCGCTCTCCAATTCATGTTGCCGCGCCCACTCCCGATCCCACTTTGCTGTGATTTGTGCAGCTTCGGAAAAGTGTTGGGATGCCATTGCGTCTAAGGCCAACGCATTCGAGACTCGGCGCTGAACTTCGGCGCGATACCACTGCCAGAGCGCTAGTATCAGGATGACCAGAAGTGTGGTCGCGACGGTCGTGATGAAGCGACGCCGGACCACCTCACGCCGCGTGCCTTGAAAGGCCCGGCCCACCTCGGCAACAACTTCGTCGGATGGCCGCTGCGTGCCTGGCGTCAGAGTCTCGGGAACTCGCAGCCTCTTGGCGAAGGTGGTGAAAAAGAATGAATCCGACGGCAGGTTTTTCCAGGTGTCATTGATATCGATTGCAATTGGATCGCGTCGGGTCGCCAAGAACACTTTCAACTCATGATCAACCCAAAAAGAGCAGACGGCATGTGGGCGGAGCACTAGGAGAAGATTACGGCTCATGCGAACCCGCCGGCGGGTCGACGCTGTCAGGTCTTCACCTGGAAGATGGTCGCGAGAGTCGAGAAAAACTGTGTATCCATTGCGGGTCAGTTGCTCCATCAACCGGCGGGGATAGTCGGCACCATCCGACCAGCTGTAGGAGATGAAGAAATCATATGCGAAAAGATAGTCGGCGATGCGGTTCGCGAGCCGAGCAGGCAATAAAGAGGCAGAACGACGCGCCAAGTGCGCGGCAATCCTTCTGGATACTGCCCACATTCTATTTCCTCGTCCAATTCCTGGCACGCATCTTTTGCACCATCGTACACTCCTCGTTGTCGCTGATCACAACGCCGATCCTGGCAAACCCAAGCACTGGCCGATGCGAACGCAGCCGGCACAGCAGTCAAGGGCAAGATCACCACATCGTGACCCGGCATTTGAATTCCGGCTGTCACCTTCGGCCGGCGCGAAGGCGTTAGCGCAGGCCTTCGCATTGGCACTTTGAAGACTTCCTCCCAACCAACTGAGCCGCGATCAACAATTCAAATCGCGGCCTCTCTTGTTTTTTGGTAGTTCGAGTATATCAAAAACATCCAAAGATTGTGAACTAAAGCAGCACCGAGGAGGGACCGCGTTCAGCGATCGCTCCCATCTCCCTTCAATCATCTCAGGCATGTTGCTCGGGCGGTGGATCACCCTCTGTATCATCTAGCTCGTCTGGATCCGGAGACAGTCGCTTGCATATAAGGAGTGCCGGACGGACTCCTTCTTGAAGAGGATGGCTCTGATGGCTTCACGCACAGTTGCGAGATCGTCGAAACTCGAAACAATCCTGGCGCTTAAAGGGCGGAAGCGTCGCCACTCGACACTGAGCTATCTCAGCCCCAATGACTTTGAAACCAAGGTGGGATTAGCTTAACCTCGTGTCCGAAAAACCGGCAGCAGACCAGCGGTCACATATAGTTTGACGCTTCTCTGACAAACTATATTTACGTTCACTCCAGCGCTTTTAACAATGTGCCTCAACAAAATAGAAACAAAAACAGAGAAAAGTCGACCCCACCCTGCCCTACGGCGCTGCCGCAGTTTCCCTGCCCGTCGCGGAATTGCGTACATCCAACAAACTACGCCCGAGTCGCTGAAACCAGTCTTCTAGGCTGGCATCGCACCCGAGCTCGCCTGTGATTGCCGGAAGGAACATCTTCTCGCCGATGTGCTCGCCGAGAGCCCGGTATGCCTCGAACTGAGGCTCGGAGAAAAACTGATCGGCAGTGGAGTGGTGTGGGAACGCCGGTTCATCGAACTTATAGCGTCGAAGAAACTCGCCCTCGTTCCCCGTCAGGGAAAGCTTCAGATAGACAAGATAGCCAATTTCTTCCTGCGCGTCCTGCGCTCCAGCTGGATAGATGATACGGCAGAAATGGAAGTGGGACCTGCTGAAGCCGGCAAGGTCCAATCGTAGGTCATCGAGCTCCAATTCAAGCACTATTCCATGGTCGATATAAGCCAGCCTCTGCAGATTGGTAAGTGCATGGAAAGTCATTTGCGGGTCGTTCTCGCCATCAATGGCCACGATATAGCGGCACCGACGACGTAGCAGTTCGTACACTCCGAGATTCTCGATGTGTCCGCCGTCAGACACATTAAGGAACCGGCCGTATTCGTCCGCGGTCGCGGTCAGCTCACGAAAGAGATGACTGATACCAGGACCGTGCCCAGCCTTCGCGTTGGCGGCTGGTTTCCTCAGCCACGCACCTAGTCGCAGATTCAGGACCGTAAGCCAGAAGCTCGCGTATCGTGTTGTACGAAGTCCCATCTGCGGAGATACGGCGGCGCCGGATAGCGCCATCGCTGTCCCAAGATCAAGGCTCGGGTTTATCTCTTCCCATTTTTTAGTCCAGTCGTAGTTGAGAACTGGTGAGCCAGTGGCGACGGGCGTCAATGCGAATACGTCTGAAAGTCGCCCTCTCATGGAGGGATTCTTCGAACCAGGCAGATTAACAGCGCAGTTTATGATCGGGAAAGGCGCAAGCTCAGGATTGAAGTCGCTCAGGCGGATGGGCTTGGCGGCCGCCAGTGACTTATCGATGAGGAACGCCGCCGCGAGCTTCGCCCGATAATACCCGTGCAGGGACGTTGAGTTTACGTCTAAGGCAAACCAGAGGTAAACCAGAAGCGCGACCACACTCAAGAACGCCGCAGTAGCCCAGTAAGTCCCGAGAGCATCATAGGTGTTGAAGGTCGCCACCTCCAGAACAACGAAGAATACGATAATCAGAAACGTCAGCAGGATAGATCGAGCTTTGATAATTTTGGTGAGCAGTGCTCCAGCCAGGGCGGAGCCCGATGCCAGCGCGGTTAGCAATGCTGAAATCGCGGCCGTTTTCGAAGTGTCGTCAGCAATTACGTTGTAGAGCGCCGTTACCCAGCGGGTGAGAGGCTGCCACGCTGTGTGCACCGCACCCAAGGCCACCCACAGCAAAGGCAGAAAAAACGCTATACCGAGCGTGGCCATCCAGACGTGCGCCGCTTCCGACGATCCGCGGAGTCTGCGCATCCAGGGAATCAGGAGGAAAACCGCGGCGAGCAGCAACGGCGACAGGATCGCCGCCCAATAGGTGGTCTCGGTGGGAATAAGCAGCCGAAGCGCGAAGTCGGCGTAGGCGAAGGCAGCGCCGAGCAGAGCAAGAACCAGCAGATTTATGAAAACACCGTGCGCCTGGGCCATGGCGACTCCTAGCCGTTCCCAGAACGATCCGGACAGATAGCTCGCGCCTTGCCGGATTCTTCGGAGGATCTCAGATTCCCCCTCATTGCGCGAGAATGGCAAGTCAGTACTACTGAGACCAAGCTGCGGTTTTTCTCTCAAACCAACTGTCGGCGCGCATTCGCGATCAGCTTCCGGCCGCCTTCCGGGAGCGGCTTCCGTTTTGCTACCTGGGCCGCCGAGCAGCTGGGTGAGGAACGCCCCCGCATAGCCTCCGCCAGAGACGGTTGAAAGGTAGTCGAATTGTGGCAGAAGGTTCCGCTTGGCTAAGGAAACAATCACACCCAGTGAAAATGTGGCGCTTCGGATGCCACCGCCGGAGAGAGCCAAGCCCGCTGCCCACCGTTGCTGTTTGTCCAAGACGTAGTGCGCCCGGCGCTTCGCGACGGCCGTCCGCTCCTCTTCCGCGAACTGCCAGAGATCGTCACCTGACTTTTTCGAGCCCATCGGCCTCCATTCGACCGACCCTGCCATTTCTTCATCGATCGACTGTCTATCCGGGCGGTGTATCGACGGAGCCGTGATGATGTAACCCGCGCCTGCCTTGATGAGCTGAAGCATTTGGTCCAGCTCGATTAGAGCGACCTGAACGCGCTTGAGCTCGGCTCTGAATTCGTCGCTGCCATCCTGAGCCCTAAGCTCTCCGGCAACACTTCTGGCATGCCACTTGGCCGTGAAAGGGCGAACACGCGAATTGAGAACATGCCATACGAGGACTTCAAAAGTGGTGCAGCCCAGATTTGCCTCAGTTATCGTCCGGGCGCGTCCGAATAGTTCGAATACGCTCGTTAGCGCGCGCCCTTCGACCCCTTCGCTATAGCCGAGGGCTTGAGTGGCGATTCGCGAGATTAATTCCACGTGCAGCGCGTGCGCAGCATTGCGATCAGCATTATTATGACCCCAGCGGAGTTCGCCATAGGCCTCAAAAAAATCCACTCCGAACGCGCTGTCATCCGCAAGCTGCGAGGCGAGCGTCTCGCGCCAAGTCTCCGCGCCGTCGCTGATGTCCGTCATCGGAGACTCCCCATTGCCAGCAGGATCGTAGTCATTTCAAAAGGTGTCACACTGGCGTTTTCTCAATGCCACTTCCTATGCAGTAGCGACAGCCCGCCCCGGTCGGTCATGCTTCCCTTCCGCCCGAGTTGGCTGCCGTCAAATATATTTCAACCCATGGTCGTCTCAGCGTCAAGTGCTATTTTAGTATCCAAAACAGAGATTCGCACGTCGGTGTGAACAAACACAAATGTGGATAGCCCCTCCATTTCCCGCTGGCGAGCCTACAGCAGTTCATCAATGTTCTCCTTAGGGATCTGAAATTTCGTTGTCCCACGACGCTCATTTAATTCTGCGCCAGCGATCCATCTCCACTGCCTCAGGGCCATGGGAGAACAGACGGTTGTGACCGAAATTCTGGCTAAAATTGCCTAATGCTCATCACTTTCGACCAATGTGACAGCGCCCTAGCTGACGAGCATCGCGGAAGGCGGACTCGTCTTCACGTTGCAGGCATGGAGACATCGGCAAATGTCGCGCGGCGGTCGCGCCATCGCTAAGGCCATCGCGTCAATGTTCGGTTTGAGAATTATTTGCCAGAAGCACCGTGGACAACTGCTTGATCGCCCGCAGCAAAATTCTCGGTGGCGCTCTTCGGTCAGCCCGACAAAAACCGGCTGCGCCGTTCTCCATGCTTCCCGCGGCTCGTCAAATGCTCAATCAGACAGACGCGCCACCCGGTGAAACCATAGACTTCGCCTCGGGCGCCATTCACGCATTTGCGCCTGCCGACACCATACGTGCGACGCTTTTGCGGTGACGCACCGGCGTTCTGCTTGCAACCCATTCGCCCGTGACAGTTCTTACCCATCCACGAAAGTGAACTGCACCACGTATACCCACTGGCTGGCTTGAGACCCGACCCAATTGACCAATTCCAACAGAAAAATTCCGAGATCGTTGGATTTGACTGAACTTAAGCAATATGTTGCTAGTGCCCCCGCGCTTCAGATATCTCGAGAGGGAAGCTTGGGCCGCCATATTTCAACTCTTGACTAAGGCGACGGAGATGGAACAGACAGTCCGAGGCGCTCGGAGCAGATCGATATTTCTTCGGATCCAGCTGCTGTTTCATTGGGATTCGCAGCCAGCAAGGGATTTGGCCAAAGAAATCTACCGGACATTTTCCGCCCGCCCGACCGGCGACGGCCCCCGCATCCCAATACGCTACGGTCCGCGTCAGGCAGACGGTGGGCCGCCGCCGAGCATCGAGTTGAGTGCGGAGCACGAAATTCTTGTGGTTCTGGTGGACGAGCGCATGGCGCGCCGTGCACGCTCAAACGACGGGCCAATCGCTGACCGATGGGCGAGCCTGACAACTGATTTACTGCGTGACCATGGGCCGGCGAGCGCCAGCCCGCATCGCGTTTTGCCGGTGTGTCTTGATGCAGAAGGGTTGGGGTTGGCGCCGTCGCTGGATGACATCAGCTTTGTTCGCCTCGATGTCCGTGACGGTCCTGACAGAGATCGCCACTTGGTCCTTCATATTGCAGTTCGATCACTGCGCGTCCTTCAATCACTCCCTCGCGCTCCCGGAAATGAGCTGGACAAGTTGCCGGAGATTCCGGTGAGCCTCTTCATTAGTCATGCCAAACGGGACCTTCCTTCGGACCCAGCCTCCATCTCGGAGGGTCCCGTAAGATCAATCCTGGCGACCTTGGGCCAATTGCCTGTGTCGAGTTGGTTCGACAGTGCCAAAATTCCGCCAGGAGGGCGTTTTCCAGATGAAATCGAACATGGTGTGCTCAATTCGAGTGTGCTTGTGACCATTTTGACCGACACGTGGTCGAGTCGGGAATGGTGTCGCAGGGAATTGTTGGAAGCGAAACTCGCCGGCCGGCCGCTGATTGTAGTGGATGCGTTAGAGGCAAGAGTTATGCGCCTGTTTCCCTACTTGGGCAACGCTTTGACTTTGCGATGGCGTGCCGCCGTTGCGGCGCCAGTAGTGTCCGATTCTGACACGGGCTGGTCTGCCCGCAAATCCCGTTGGGAGGCCGAGGACGCGGCACTTGTCATTGAAGCAGCGCTTTTGGAGGCGCTTCGCCACCAGTATGAAAATAGACGCCTGCTGGCAATGGCGAGCGAAAATGATGTTGTCATCGGTACGCCGCCCGAAGCTCTGACGCTTGCGCACCTGTCCGCGGGAACCAGGCGCGTCTGGTATCCAGACCCTCCGCTGGGCCGCGAGGAACTGGAGCGTTTGCAGATCGGGGTGGGCAAAGAGCATGTCGACCTTACGACACCGCTGAGTGCGCTCGCTCGCTGGCCCCGTCCGCCTAGTATTCAGACCGTTGCAGTTTCATTGTCAAATGCACCAGACGCTGCAGACTATGGCGGCGGACCGGAACATCTGGGAACTTTCGCCGACGATCTAGTTCTCTATCTGATGATTGCGGGACTCCGGGTTGCCTATGGCGGGGCCTTCGGCCACGATGCGCTCCGTGAGGGAACGGTCGAAGGCGACGATATAAACTACATAGAGCGCCTACTTGCTATGGTTCGGAGCCATTCGATCCTGCTCAACGAGGTCAGAGCGCTGCCGCCTGCTCCCATTGAAAACTGGGTTGCCTGGCCCATTCACCAGCGCTTTGGAACAGATGAGCTGCGTCATTATGGTCAGCAGGCCGTGCTCAAAGACTTGCCGTCTCCACCCGATCTTGAAGTCGGCTCGAAGGAGTTGAATCCGCTGCCGAACGGCTTTTTTCCCCCGGACAATGCAAGCCGCCGATACGCTTGGGCGCGTTCGCTCACCTTCATGCGTCAAACCATGCAACAGGCAACTTCGGCTCGTGTTGTGATGGGTGGAAAGTTGACGAACTATCTCGGACTGTGGCCAGGGGTTTTGGAGGAAGCCGTGCTTACGCTGCGCGCTCGGCAGCCTCTCTATTTGCTCGGACTCTTTGGCGGAGCGGCGAGGCTCGTCATCGACACGTTGCGCGGTACTCCCCGGGCGGAGATGACGAGTGACTGGCTTGCCGAGTATCCAAACGTGATCGAAGTGCGCGCAGAATATTCCCGACGAGGTCATTTTGTCCCCACACCAGAGCAGCTTGCGGAAGAGATCCGAGAATATGGCGCCCGCGGCATATCGGAGGCCTTGAACAATGGTCTTGATGAGGAGGAAAATGGCGAAATGGTTACCTCTGACGACCCGCAAACGATTACGGCGCTCATCCTTAAGGGGCTTGGCCGTAAATTCTCCAGCTAGAGGTTATCGAAGTCTGTAATAGCGAACTGAAATCAGCATCTGCCGGACAACAGCAACGCTTGAAGTATGAGCTTATGATTTGTCGATGCCGTCTCGATGTCACAGTGCTCCGATAAAGAATTGAATTCCGGCATTTTCTCGAGCGAGTGTGGTCAAGCGCAATTACGGTTCCGGCAATATTGATGACTGTTGCGTCAGTCTTCAGCTTGAAAAATATTTTGTCTAAACTCTTTGGATAGCTGCTTGATCGCCCGCAGACCGAACTCCCGATTCAGTTGCTCTGTCAGCTCGACAAAGCCCGCTTGCGCATTTCTCCACGCTTCCCGCCGTTCATCAAAATGCTGAACAGCATCCTCGGCCAAGGCATCCTTGCTTGCCTCTGTCAGGGCGGTCCGCCGCTGCTCCCAAAGCTGCATATTTTCTGCAAGGGTCTTACCAGAAATCTTTCCGCCATAAATTTTGATTTTCTGCAGTTCGTCGAGGCTGAATATCTTGGATTCTTCCTCAATGATGTCCAGTTGCTGCATAAACTTTTGTATGAAGCGCTTGGCCTCTGGGACATCTCTTTCGATCTGCTGGAACTTTTGGACTGAGAATTTCGCGCCCCACTCCAGAAATAGGACCCGAAACTTCAACGAAAGATTGATATACGACATGATCGTTTCTATATCTTCGCCTACAGCAAACTGCAGGTTCAGAACATCTATAATGTACATGTGAACCGTGACACGACCGTCGTAATATGTGTATTGCCGAGTGATGACCATGCGGTATACGCGGTTATCATAAGGCGAGCGAAAGATCTGCTCATTATCGAGCTCCTCATCGGCGGAAATCGCGCTTATCACGCATCGCTCGATGGCTGCGAGGATTTCTGCGTATGTATGGGGTGCCCCCCGTTGGATCTCTGCCTTGAACCTCTTCCATGTAATCGGTTCACTGACCCCTGGTAGTCCAAAGACCTGTAATGCGTTAGCGAATGGCAAAAGCCTAGCTTGGCTTTTGATTTCTGTTGAAGCGTTCACGTCATATGGAAACTCGAACTCGAGAAAATATTGCTCGATTTTTCGCGTCGTTATACGTTGTCTTAGCCAATGGAAAACGGTTGTCATGATGTTAGGGACGATGCTTTCCCCAACGATCGCCATGCGCCTTTCTATTCTGTTATAATGCGCGCGTCGCGCGTCTTCGTCGAAGCTGTCGATCTCGACTCGGACCTCAGCCAGTGTCGCTATGTTGTCGAACAAATTCTTAAAAGTATCTGCGAGTTCATTTGCTTTAGTGCCCACCGCCCGATATCGCTCGACGAATTGCTCAAGCGACAACGCGATATCATCGCGATCCAAATCAAGGCCAATGCCCTTTGTGTCGGCAAAGAGATCCGGCAGCTCATCAAGATAGATTGGAATGATCTGGCGCTTTGTTTCGCCAAATTGCCTGATGTCGGCCTTTATCAAAGCCTTGTAGAAACCCACTTCTAGCCCGGTCCAGCTGTGACTTGGCTTCATCGCACCGAAAAGGAAAATTATTAGATACTCTGACCGCTCTAGACCATCAGTAATTTTTTCTGTTAGCCCTTGGCCAGCGTGAATGACCTCTCTGTCAAAAAAAATATCGATATTGAGCGGTAGTGCGTTTAATTGTGTCAATCCCTCAAAGAAGCTTCGGACAATCTCGTTGTCCTCAGACGCGTAGGACAAAAAGACGGCCGTTTGATTTTTATGCAATTCGAGATCGCTCACTACATTGCCCCCTGTGTGTTTTACTTCTCTATTGGTCCACGTGGATTTCCATGAAGCGAAATCATGTCGCTATTCCTCGTACCGTTCAGACCCGGGTTTCTGTCCGCGGGCACCCTCACGCGATCGGTGAAACTCGGCATCTCATATCCTCCTCAGGCTATGGTGTTGTTGGGCAACTGCGTGATCAGATGGCGTGTCTTTCTACCGGTATGACAACCTCGATGCCGACTTTGTCGGATATACTCAACGAGCTCACGAACCGGCGCTCGCAATTTCCGATACTAATCGTTTATGTTGCCCTTCTTCCCAATGGCGATTTCCAGTTGTTCCAGCTCCGTCCCGTTGTCGCACTGGCTGAGAAGCGTGTGGAAGGCGTCCTGGGTCGCACTCGACAGGACCCAGCCAAGCGGGGGTTGGACCGGCGGGGGGTCTCCTTCCGTGCACATCGCGAGATGAGCGAAATACGGATTTTCATGGCTCGCCGCGACGGCTGATGACTGGCTGACGCTCTCATTCTTCGCTTTGTCGAGCACGGCGGCGGTTTGCATCTGCGGGGACTGCGAACCGGGCGGGTCGGCTTTCTGCTCCGTGGTCACCGATGGCGCAACCGCGCTCGCTGGATCGGGATATTCGGCGCAGATCTGGAGAGCGAGTTCGGCTGCGGCCCGGTTTCCATGCGCCTCGCGGACGTTCTTGATGCCCTGGAATGGCGCAAAAAATTCGTTAAGCCAAGCGTTCTGGACCTGCGCTCTGTCGGGCGAAAGATAGTTTGGCGACTTATCGGGTGTCTGCCGAACGCCTGCGGCGCCTAACGGCGCGTCTTCGCGCTCGGCGACGCTCACGAGGCACCCTCCGTGGTCCTTGGCCTCCTTAATCCGGACCAGCTCGCGGGCTTTCTTGAGGCCTGGATCGCTGCTGATCATGAGGACAATCAGCTTGACCCCTGGCGTCTCTTTCTTCAGCGCCAACCTCGCAGCGCGAGCGATTTCGAGCGCGGTAAGAGCGCCATAATTCTCGAAATATCCGCCGTCGATCACCGAACCCTTTGTTTCTCCGAGGTCACCAGCTGGAGATATATAGGTAAAGCGCGCACTATTGTGAGCGGCCGTACTTGTCCGCACGTCGTTCGTCAACTCATGCAGCGCGTCAATGCTGTCGATGAACACGTTGCGTTCGACAAGGACGTGACCGGTGATAATTCGCTTTCCGGTTTCTTCGTGTGTGGCATTGAGCAGAAGGATGGGGCGCCACGGCGCCTTTCCTACTGCGGCCGGATCCCTCTTGTAAGGAAACAAACTCAGGAACGGTCGTGCCAGCAGGCCTCCGCTTGCATTCTCGAAGCTTTTTTCGAGTGCCGTGCCGCGATCGATCTGGCCAAAATCTGGCAGAAAGCTCGACGGTGTGTCGACAAACACCAGGTTCGCGAGTGCGGGCGCGAGGAAATCCGCAGTCAGATAAGTCGTGGCTCGTGGACACATCTCGTCGTCGCCTGTCTGGCACGGGTTGTCGCCGCGCTTCGCCAGAGCCGCCTCGAAAGCTGTGGCGCCGACACTGCCACCGGAGACGCCACTGATGGCAAAGAGATAGGGGCGAACGCCTCCTTCTTCCTTAAACCCGTCTTCCTTCGCGAAATCGCTCGCGAGCGTTTCGAGCACCTCCGCCGTCCAGTAGGCCGCACGGATGCCACCTCCCGCCGTTGCGACGATCACCATTGGCACGGGCCCCTCGCCATGCGCCTTCCCGTAGGCGGTCTTCGCCTGCTCATACCAGGCACGTGCAGCATCGGCGACGGTCGGCCTTTCCTCGGGCGACATTGTCGCGATGCAATCGCCATCACAAGGACGCACCCTGTGGAACGGATGCAGCCAGGCATTGACTACTCCAATACCGATCACGAAGACGGCCGCGTAGGCGCCAACGACCCGAGGCCCCACCTCTTGGCCGAACACCTCCTTCTCAGTCAACCAGGTGAGCGCAAACTCGATAGCGTTGACCAGGGCTAAGATTGCTCCCAACGCGAAATAGGCAACAACCATTGAGCCCAAGGTGCTTCCAACCGCGACGGCGTTAACCCATGTCGCACAGGCGAAGGCGACCGCTATGAGAAACAGTCCGGCGGTGAAGACAAAAATTTCCCGATTCTCGCGCTTGTCGTCGGAGGCAGCTTCCGCATCGGAGGAACCGGCTACAGGCTGCCTCCTCCGAAGCCAGCTGACGCCGATCAGGAAAAAGACCGCCGAGGCACTGATGGAGAACGTTCCCCAAGAAAATCCGGGCGGAAGGGACCCAAAAGTAGTTGCGACGCCCGCGATGAAACCGGGGATGCCGGCAATCAGGAGGACCGCGACGAGCGCGCCGACGGTCCATGTCCGCATCGTTTTTTCGCGGGGAGTTCGCTGCGACACCAAAAGTCGATCGAAGGCCCAGGCCAGAACCGTCGCCGTGACGATGACCACCGGCGATGTCCATGCCACCAGCCACGATCCGCTAGAGGCCAAAGAGGGTTGGCTTTCCGCCGCTAAAGAGAGATTGACTGCAGCGAAAAGATGCGCGCAGACGCCAAGAATGCGCGGCGGCCAGAACAGCCACTTATCATCGCCCGACGGAGCGGCGATATCACCACGCTTCACAGCGGCGCGCAGGCCGAGGCGCGCCGTATGCCAATTATTAGTCGCCCAATAGATCAGTGCCAGAAACAGAAAGGAGAGCCGCCACCCATTTTTCTCGGCCATAAGGCCGACGCCGAGTTCACGCCCCTGGTCATTTGAAAACAGAAGATAGGCGGCCGCGAGGACGAGGACAACTGGCCTCCACATGGCGGCGACAGCCCGCAGTAGGTCGGTCGCGTTGGATACTAATCTGAGCACAAGCGCACACAAGCTTAGAGCGCCGACCCAGACACCGATTCCGAGCGCCCATGCTGTCCAACTCGGGGCTTCCGGCTTCAAAACCCAAGAGAGAACCACGGCGACGACGCCGATGGCCAGTGTAACCCGCGTCAATCTCCAGAAACAACGTCCTGGAACGCGGTGCGTCGGTAGGCTTGCCATGCAATACCTCCAGTTCTCACTCAGGGATCGCATATAAACGCATCGGCCGCGGACTTTTTGTCAACTTAGCTGATAGTTGTATTTCAACTTTAATACAACGTCTCCTTTCTCACAATGCCCGCGGCCGCTGATCTTGAACCAGCTGACAGTAGAGTTTTTGCCGCCAAACTCGGTTGAGGGAAAAGTTCGTTGGCTATCCAGCAGTTCGTCGATCATCAATGACCTTTCGCCACTTCTTGATCATTCCTGTGAATCGGATCCGAAGGCCGACTCCTCTTTGGTGGAGAGCAGCACATTGATTTTAAGACGCAATTCGCCGCAGAGTTGGGGTCACGAACAACTCCGGTCGTGACCCGCCTCATTTTTCGGTTTTTGCTGCATTTCCAGATTGTTGTCGCAGATCCTTGCGGGGTCAACCTTCGGCGCCGAACCACAATAAGCCTCGCGACGGTGCAGCGGGCGACATCGAAGCCTTCTCGCTTCAACTGCCGCCAGACGTTGCGAACGCCATATCCGCGAACATCGACGAGAGTTCATCGAGGCGGCGGCTTTGCACTTCATCGATCTTGGCTACCAAGCGGATGATTTTGCGCACCTCGCTGATAAGCTTCTTGATCTGTTCACGCCCGAGCTTGCGATCTTTCTCGTCAACAATCCGGTCGGGCGCGAACGCATCGTGGGCAGGGTTATCGAGTTGCTTGAGCAATGCGCTCGGAGCCCGACCTTCATCTGTCAAAGCAGGTTCAAGCACAGCAATAAATTCTCTTGTGCCTAGAAATTGGCGCATAGGCTGCGAAAATTTCGCGAAATTGTCGGTGATGTAGACGCCGTTGCGTAAGACGTGCACCTCGCGGGGAAGCTGTTCGCTGACGAGCAGGTGGAGGGTAAAATCCCCAAGTCCCCCCACGGTGATGCCATGCCGGGTTGCAGCTTCCGACCTTATGCACAACAAAAGTCGACGAGCGCGGTCCAGTTCGGCAAGCTGATCATGTTCACGCGCGAGCGCCTCTGGAGCCTCATCTTCCAGCACGTTATCCAGCGAAGTACCATTAATCGCGGAGCCATCGACGACGAACTCTATCTGGCCGCGGTCAATCGCGACGAAGAAATTGGCAACGAGTGAAAGCGTCATGCGCGATGCCCAATGATCACGCTCATCAAAGCCCATCGCGTATATCGATGTGCCGATTCCCTCCCTGGCTAGCCACTCCGGGACCGCTGCAGGATCTTCAATGGCCCTGAAACCTGAATCCCCCCAGTAGCCCTCGGCTGAGCATTTTCGCTCTCCGTCATTGTGAGAAATCAAGCGTAGCCTTCCCTGGGCGGCGAACTTGACAACATTTTCCGCACTCTCGTGGCAGGTTGAATCTCTTCGGCCCCCCGCATCACAGACGATCCGCTCTCGACACTCACATTCATCGCGTCCGCGCAATGGCGCAATGGAAAGCCGTGCCCCGCACCATTGCGTAATCTCACTGCGTTGCGGGACAGTTCGTTCGCCGCTCGATAACGTGACAACTCCGGATCAAGTGCTCAAACGCGGTTCGAAGACTGCTCCCCGGGAGGCCGCCGCTCTCCAACGTCGCCACATGTAGAAGGCAGGCGGCGGTGCTCTCCGGGAGAAAGTCACCAGCGCCCATCGCTCTCGCCCTTCGCCGCTCCATTTCCTCAGCCCGTTCGAGTCACGCTTTTCGAGCGCTCCGTACGACTTCTCCAAGCGCCACGACCGTGGCGCAGATCGCAACAAGGACCAGCGACGCTGCCGATGCAGCTGGCAGATCGGTCCGGGTTTCGGAGACCTTGCTGTAGAGTACGAGCGGCAGAATGTTGACTTGGGTCCCAACGAGGGCAAGCGCAGTGCCATATGCCCCAACTGCGACAGCCGACGTCAGGCAGAAAGCGGCAACGAGGCTCGGCATTATTTGGGGCAGCATAACATCGATGAGGGCACGCCCTCCCTTGGCACCGAGTGAGCGCGCCGCCACGATCTGGTTCCGATCGAAATTAGAGATCGCGGGAAGGACGATCAGGATGACGCGCGGCACGAGATAATAAGAGTACGCGAGGCCCAATCCGAACGGAGAAAAAATAAACCCGCCTGTCACCGCTGGATCGAAACCGAGTTTGGCGAGGAGCAGGGTGATGAAACCTGAGCGACCAAGGAGCAGGATGAAGCCGTAAGCGACGATCAGGCCAGAGAAGGTCAACGGTAACGAGATAGCTATGAGAACCGCCGTCCGCAGACCATGAGCCATTCGCGAAATCGCTAAAGCGACGCAGAATCCAACCGCAAGTGAAAACAAAGGGGCGGCCGTCCCGATGATAAGTGTTCCCCTCAGACCGTTCCAAAACACCGGATCGGCTGCGAGGCGTCCAAAAGCACTACCGCCATCCGAAAGGGCGCCGATCAGCACGGTGCTAACCGGCACGAGGAAGAACAAGGCAAGCACGACAATTCCGGGGAGCGCAAAGGCGGCAAGCATTGGCGCGGAAGCACGAGGGCTCATGCGAAGTCTCCTCAATATGATGGCACGCGGTGACGCCGCCCGCGCGATCTTGGCGCGGACGGCGGGATATGGACGGTTACTGGCCGAGGACGGCCTTTGCCCAGCCAGCGTCGATTTCAGCCTTCTTCGTGGTGGCCTTGGCGATATCCAGCGGCTTGATTTGCGAGGCCACCGGCATTTTCGCCGCGACGTCATCCGGCAGCTTGATACCGGCGACAGAGGGCCGGACGTAACCTTGGGCGAAGATATTCTGGCCCGCTTCGCTCATGATGAAGTTGAGCCAGAGCTTTCCTGCGTTCGGGTTGGGGCCGTTCTTTACCAGCGAAATAGCATAGGGCGCGGCCGCAGAAGCCTCCTGCGGAATGACGACGGTAATGTCATCCGCCATGCCGTCGATGAATTTTGCCTTCAGGCCATCGTTTTCATAGCCGATCCAGATCGGGATCTCGCCTTTCAGGAACTGCGCGTAGGGCGTCGTCCCCACGGTGCGCAGAACATTGCCCGCCTTGCTAAGCTTGCCGAGATAGTCGATGCCCGGTTGGACATTGTCCATGTCGCCGCCATTGCCGAAGCTTGCGGCGAAGGTGACGACCTGGCCCTGTCCCGTAGAGCGCGGATCCTGATAGACGATCGCGTTCTTGTACTCAGGCTTCAGAAGATCCGCCCAACTCTTTGGTACGTCATTGACCAATTTCGTGTTGACCAGAAACGCAACGCTGAGCGTGTGTACGGTAAACCACTGGCCATCCGTCGCACGTAGGGTTTCCGACAGGCGGTCGAAGTTAACCGGCTTGTATCCTTCGACGACGCCGGCCTTGGCCGCGTCGAGCGCGGAGGCCGCGAAGTAATAGGCGGTATCGGCTTGCGGGCGGTTCCGCGACTTGTCGAGCGTAACGACCGTCGCCGCGGAGCCGATGTCGTTGTACACCATCTCAATGCCCGGATACCGCTTCTGGAAAGCCTTGAACTGACCCGCCCAGTTGGCCCAAGTCGGCCCGGTGTCGAAAGACACGACGAGGCCTTCTTTGAGGGCAGCGTCGTAGAGCGCCTGTTCACCTTTGTAGAGTTCCGGACCGTCGAAGGCGAAAACATCTGCGGCTGCATTGGCAGACATATCGGGCGCTCAACGGAAATGGATGCCTTCGAGCTTCTGCGTTCACGCGAGGACATCACCACGGGACGGGAGACTATGCTGGAATGGTACCTTCCTTTCAGCAAGGCAAGACTGATTGAGCATCTGGCTGACCTCCGTCTTGCTCCGGGCGTCAAACAAGGTTTCGCCCGGCTAAAGGCCGCAGGGGTAAAGATCGCCCTTGTCTCGATTACTTGGCAATTCGCCGTCAAATGGCTCGCCGCAGAGTTAGGTGCCGACTATGCGGTCGGTACGGGCTGGCGGGAGGACAACACCCTCAGCCATTTCTGGCCGGAGGATAAGGCCATCTATCTGAACTCTCTGCTCGCCGAGCTCAAACTAGAACAGGGCTCGTTGGCAGCGGTCGGTGACTCCTACGGCGATATTTCAATGCTCAACCTCGCCTCTCGAAGCTATTGTTGGTGAAGTCCCACCACAGGAACTGCTCCACGCCGAACATTGGCCTGACGCAGATATTGAAGAGATAGTCCACGACATGCTCACGCGGGTCTAGGGGCGATAACCGCTGCGGGCCATCAGGAGCCATGCTGGCTTGGCAGCTCTTGAAGGGATTCGAACCATCGACACCGCAATTGCTGCGGCATATGCTTTTTATGGAATTTTCGGAGCAAGACGCGTAATGCTCGCGCCTCAAGTGGTCGCGGCTAGGTGTTCTTCGCACTGCCATTGGGTTTCTTGGCTTAGGATCAAGTACGGAAAGCCTGATCGCCGCCGCTCAATCACGCCTCCAAAAGAAAGCCTCGAATCAACCGCTCGAGCCAGCGTCAACCAATTCGCCAACGCCGCTACGCTTCATCGAGAATTCTATTGGTGATCACTACTTCAACCGGCTTAGCAGCTCTCGGGCAACGGCAAGGGCAGAGGCTGGGTTTTGGCCGGTGATCAGCTCGCGATCCACGACAACGTGCTCGGTGAATGGTGCCTCAGCCTGGCTGAACTGACCACCCGCTCGCGTGAGGGCATCCTCCGGATAGAATTTCATCTCACCGCCATTCAGGAGTCCCTTCGCCATTTCCTCCTCTTGGTTGCTGAAGACCGTGAGTTTATAGCCGGCATATATCCAATTGCCTTCGGCTTTCGCAGTTCCCGCCGTCTCAAACTGAGTGGTGAAGCCTTTTGCATCTGCAAGCGTCGAGAGAAGTGCGATAGGACCGTGGCAGGCGAGAGCGGTCGTCTTGCCTTTTTCATGAAAGTGCGTGAGCAGTTTGCCGAGTTCGGAGCTAACCAAAAGATCCTGCATGGGAGCGTGGCCGCCTGGGATATAGACCGCATCGAAGTGATCGTATCCGATCTGCTCGACCCGAGCGAGGCTAATGACGGGCGACGTCTCGTTCGACATCAGGCCAAGTTCCGTCAGTTGTGCTTCGCTTGCCTTCATGGCGGCTTCGTCGCCGCCAAAATACATCTTGTCTATGGACGTCCTGTCGACGGATGGTGCGGTGCCTTTCGGTGTAGCAAATGTAACCTCGTGACCGGCATCGAGCAGCGCTTTGACCGGCTGCATCAGTTCGTTGAGGTAGAAGCCGGTCTCGAACACCTTGCCATCCTTCAGGTCGAGACGGTCGGAATCGGACAGGACGACCAGAACGTTTCCGGCATAAGCGCTAACGGTAGTGGCTCCGAGCGCAAGAATGATCGCGAGGCTGCGCAATAGTTTCATCGGGTGTCTCCGAATTTGAGGAAATCTGATTGGGAATGAAAAAGGAAGCGGCTCTTCTTCAGCCGGCCACCTTGGTGAGGCGATGCAGAGCGAAATTGGCGAAATAATCACCGACGCCGCTCGCCTGAAAGCGCTGCATGGCGGCTCCTTCCACATGAGCGCGCCACTGGACTTCGCTTTTCCAGGTTTCGACGAAGATGCGGACGCGACCGTCATCAAGAGACTGATGGAGTTCGTAACGAAGGCATCCGTCTTCGAGCAGGGTCTCGGTGACCAGCTTTTCCTGTGCGGCGCCAAGGGCCGCCTCCTTGCCAGGTTTTGCGGTGGTGATGGCGATAATAGTTAGCGGAGAGTTCGACATGGAAGGGTCTTTCTCAGGCGATGGTGTTGACGAGACCACCATCGGCGCGCAGGGCGGCACCGCTTGTTGCCGATGAACGGGACTGGCGAGATAGGCAACGAGGTTTGCCACCTCCCCTGTTGCTGCTGGCAATTTATGATTTAAGAAACAATGGTACTATTGCCCGTATTAGACATGCACTTGTGAATGAGGATCATCAGTGGCGCGCATTTTGATGGAACGCTCTGGCGAGATGGAGGTATTTGCACGCGTCGTTCAGGAGGGCGGGTTTTCCGCCGCGGCTCGCAGCCTCGACATCACGCCGTCAGCCGTCAGCAAACTGATCGCGCGCCTGGAAGCGAGACTTGGCACACGTCTTCTGGTGCGCACGACGCGCGCTCTGACACTGACGGAAGAAGGCGAAGCCTATCACCATGCAGCACTGAGGATTTTGCAGGAGCTGAATGATGCCGATCAGGAGGCGACCGGGGGTGCGGTCCGCGGCCGCCTCCGGGTAAACGCCACCATCCCGTTCGGGACGATGTTCGTCGCACCGGCCATGCCGGATTTCATTGCGCGGAATCCCGATCTGATCGTCGACCTTAGCTTCACCGACGGTATTGTCGATCTGGTGGCAGAGAAGACGGACGTCGCCATCCGCATGGGCAACTTGCCAGATAGCAGTCTGATCGCGCGCAAACTGGGACAGAGCCGTCGTGTCGTCTGCGCAGCACCCAGCTACATCAAACGCCGGGGACGACCTGAAGCCCCCCCGGATCTCGAAAATCACGATTGCCTGACCTTCAATTTCCGGCGAACGAGGCCGTCCTGGCCATTTCGCTGCGAGGGCCGGGAAATCGCACAACCGGTCAAAGGCAGCATCGTCGTCAACAACGGCGAGACGATGAAGCAAATGACACTGGCCGGGGCCGGCATCGCCAGGGTGGGTTTGTTTCATGTCGCGGACGAGATTGCGGCGGGACGGCTTATCCCCCTTCTCGAAGATCATAACCCGGGCGACGTCGAACTGGTTCATGCAGTCTATGTGGGTGGCGGCCCACTGCCCCAACGCGTCCGCGCCTTTATCGAGCACATGGTTGTAACATTGGGTGAATCGCCCCTGCTGAAAGGGACGTCCTAGCAAGGACCACACCAAGACAACGCCCGGTAGGCGATGCCATGGTGTGGCTTTCTCGTTACCGCAATCCACTGAACCCGCGAAGAACCCCGTTCAGGCAAGGACGGGCAGGAGCTTTCCGACCGAGTCCTTGGCGTCGCCGTAGAACATGCGGGTGTTCTCCTTGTAGAACAGCGGGTTCTCGATGCCGGAATAGCCGGTGCCCTGGCCGCGCTTGGAGACGAACACCTGCCGCGCCTTCCAGACTTCGAGCACCGGCATGCCCGATATCGGCGAGTTCGGGTCGTCCTGGGCGGCCGGGTTGACGATGTCGTTGGAGCCGATGACGATGACCACATCGGTGTTAGGGAAGTCGTGGTTGATCTCGTCCATTTCGAGCACGATGTCGTAGGGCACCTTGGCCTCGGCGAGCAGCACGTTCATGTGGCCCGGCAGGCGGCCGGCGACGGGATGGATGGCGAAGCGCACGGTCTTACCGTCAGCGCGCAGCTTGCGGGTCAGTTCCGAGACCGCACCCTGCGCCTGCGCCACCGCCATGCCGTAGCCCGGCACGATGATGATGCTGTCGGCATCCTTCAGCGCGGCAGCCACACCGTCGATGTCAATCGCCACCTGTTCGCCTGATATCTCCATCTGCGGTCCGGCCGTTGCACCGAAGCCGCCGAGGATGACCGAGACGAAGGAGCGGTTCATCGCCTTGCACATCATGTAGGACAGGATGGCGCCCGAGGAGCCGACCAGCGCGCCGGTGACGATCAACAGATCGTTGCCGAGCGTGAAGCCGATGGCGGCCGCCGCCCAGCCGGAATAGCTGTTCAGCATCGACACCACCACCGGCATGTCGGCACCGCCGATACCCATGATCAGGTGATAGCCGATGAAGAAGGCGGCAAGCGTCATCAGGGCGAGCGTCCAGGCACCTGCGCCATTGACATAGAGCACCAGCAGGACGAGCGACAGAAGAGCCGCCGCCGCATTGAGCCCATGGCCGCCGGGCAGCTTCTTGGCCTTGCCGTCGAGCTTGCCGGCAAGCTTGCCGAAGGCGACGACGGAGCCGGTGAAAGTGACCGCGCCGATGAACACGCCGAGGAACACCTCGACCTTCATGATCGACAGTTCCACCGGCGTCTTGTGCGCGAGGATCGCTGCAAAACCGGTAAGCGTTGTGCGCGCGGCCTCGTCGAGACCGGCGACGTCAACCGCCTCGATATGGGCATTGAAGCCGATAAACACGGCGGCGAGCCCGACGAAGGAGTGCAGCGCCGCAACGAGCTGCGGCATCTCGGTCATCTGCACGCGGCTTGCCACGTAGGCGCCGAGCACCGCGCCGCCGGCGATCATCAGCGCAACGACGAACCAATTGCCGATGCCCGGCCCTAACACCGTGGCGATGACGGCAAGCGCCATGCCGACGATGCCGTACCAGACGGCACGCTTGGCGCTTTCCTGGCCGGATAGGCCGCCGAGCGACAGGATGAAGAGAACGACTGCCGCAATGTAGGCGGCCGAAATGATACCGATCGTCATGATGAATTCCTCCCGATCACGACTTCTGGAACATGGCGAGCATGCGCCGTGTGACGAGGAACCCCCCGACGATGTTGACTGTGGCAATCAGCACGGAGATTGCAGCGAGAACTGTCACCAGCCCATTCTCGGAGCCGGTCTGCAAGAGCGCGCCGAGAAGCACGATGCCGGAGATCGCATTGGTGACGGCCATCAGCGGCGTGTGCAGCGAATGGCTGACATTCCAGATCACCTGGAAGCCGATGAAGCAGGCCAGCACGAAGACAATGAAATGGCTCATGAAGGCCGGCGGCGCGTAGGCGCCGACGAGCAGCAACAGCGCCGTGCCGATGGCAAGCAGGGCGACCTGGCTTCTGGTCTGTGCCTTGAAGGCGGCAGTTTCCTGCGCGCGCTTTTCCGCCGGTGTCGGTTCCCTGGGCTTTTCCCGAGGTTTTTGCGCAGCGATCGCAGCCACTTTGGGCGGTGGCGGCGGATAGGTAATACCCCCCTCGAAGGCAACGGTCGCGCCGCGAATGACGTCGTCTTCCATGTTGTGGACGATGACGCCGTCCTTGCCCGGCGTCAGGTCCGCCAGCATGTGGCGGATGTTGTTGGCGTAAAGGGTCGAGGATTGCGCCGCCATGCGGCTGGGGAAATCGGTATAGCCGATGATGACGACACCATTGTCGGTGACGACGCGCTCATCGGCAGCCGTCAGGTCGCAATTGCCGCCCCGCTCGGCGGCAAGGTCGATCACCACAGAACCCGGCTTCATCGCCGCAACCATATCCGCGAGCCACAGCTTCGGCGCCTCGCGGCCGGGGATCAGCGCGGTGGTGATGACGATGTCCATCTGCGGCGCCAGTTCGCGGAACCTTGTAAGCTGCTTCTCGCGGAATTCCGGCGAGGACGGCGCAGCATAACCACCGGTCGCAGCCCCGTCCTGCTGACCGCCGGCAAAATCGAGATAGACGAACTCCGCACCCATGCTCTCGATCTGTTCGGCAACTTCCGGCCGCACATCGAAGGCGTAGGCCTGCGCGCCGAGCGAGACGGCAACGCCGGTCGCGGCAAGACCCGCAACACCCGCGCCGATCACCAGCACCCTGGCCGGGGGCACCTTTCCGGCGGCCGTCACCTGGCCGGTGAAGAAGCGGCCGAAATTGTTGCCCGCCTCGATGACGGCGCGATATCCGGCAATGTTGGCCATCGACGACAATGCATCCATTTTCTGCGCTCGCGAGATGCGCGGCACCATGTCCATGGCGATGACATTGGCGCCCGTTTCCTGCGCACGCGCCAGAAGCTCCGCATTCTGGGCCGGATAGAAAAACGAAATCAGCGTCTTGCCGCCCGAAAGCCGCGCAACTTCTGCGTCCGTCGGTGGCCGTACCTTGACGATCACGTCGGCCCCTGCAAACAGCGCCCCGCCGTCCGCCGCCACGCTCACGCCGGCCGCCCGGTAGGCATCGTCGGAAATACCCGCACCAAGCCCCGCCCCCGTTTCCACAACGCAATCATGACCAAGTTTTTGCAATTGCAGCGCAGACTCCGGCGTCAGCGCAACGCGCGCCTCACCCGGCCAAAGCTCCCTCGGGGTACCTATCTTCATGTCAAAGCCTTTCCTCTGCCGGCGAACAGCCGGCCTTCCTGCGTCTGAAAACTGTTTGGGATTGTGTCTCGCGGCTAGTTGTTGGTATCCGCCCTTGCTGTCGTCCTGCGGATCAACGTCGGGCCGAGCCAGCCCAGCAGCGGCAGCAGGGCGAGGCCAAGAGCGAGACCGTCGTTGCGCGGCTGAACCACCACGACGTCCCGTCGAAAGGCGGCGACGCCCTCCCCGCCCGACCAGACCTCGCCGCGCAACACGCCGACTCCGGCCGGGACGGAGACCGCGAAGGCCTTCAGGTCTTCCTTTTCACCATCCTTCGCGCTGCGCACCCGGTAACCGAAACCGGAACCCTCGGTCTGCTCCACCTTCAAGCGAGCCAGCGGGAGGTTTTGCACATCGCCATTCTGCGCGAAGCGGAAGGCCAGACTATCGATTGGCGATGCCATGCGCCGAATCCAGGTGCTCCGTCCCGCGACCGCATCCTGTTGCGGCGAAACCACCGGCAGGTACTCCATCTCGTCGAAACGATCGGCCTGCGACAGCGTCAGATAGAAGGTGGAACCGGGCCGGGCGAAGATGCGCATGTCATCGCCGTTCGTGGCGATCGGCCGTGTCCAGCGCTCCTCGGGCACCACGTCCGCGACGGTAACGCGGCGGCCGGCGATGTCTATGACATCGAGGCGTCGCACGGTATCCGGCACAGGCGTTCCGTTCACGATCAGCGCCATCTCGTACCACCCGGCTTCAAGCGCGAGACGAAAGGCCGTTGTAGGTGCCGTCACTAGCCGCAGGCTCGGCTTTGGCAGCGGATCGGGCGGCGGGATGACGGCGACCGGCGCCCCGCGAAGCCGCGCCGCGCCGGCTTCCAGAAGCTTGCGCTCGTAGGCGCGCTGCTGCGCTTCGGCCTCGACGTAGCGGCGGGCAAAACTGCGTTCTTCCTGCTGATAGGCACTGTAGGCCTCGATGGCCTCCGCGCCCCAGAGAAGCTGGCCGCTGCCGTTCAGGACGCCCTCGGGATAGAGCATGACATAGGGAGAGGGTTCGAGCTCCGCGACAACAGCGCCATCCCGCGTGACCCTGAGAACACCGGCGACGTCCTCACGTTTCTTCTCGAGGTCGACGTAGACCTGCCGGGAGAGCGGCCAGTAATATTCCTGCGTCTCCACGAAGGAAATGGCGCTGTCCTCACCCGACAGAAGATGCAAGGCTGGCGAGCGCGACGGCAGGAACATGTCCCTGAAGCCAAAACCATCCCAGACACGGCCAGTGACGATGACGGCGTCTCTTCGCTCGGGCTCCATCGCTCTTAGGATGGTGGCGGCCGGCAGGCAAAGAAGAAGGACGGCAAGAATTTTCCACATGCCTAGTTTCCCTTCCAGCGGGCGATGTAACAGGAAAGCAGAAGGAGCCCGGCCGTCAATGCGACGACGCCGAGCAACTGCGGCACCGAAAACGCTTCCTGCGTGACGAGCCGCTGGGCCAGAAGGGCAATGCCCGCGACGGGTGACAGCGCGTGAAAAAGTGGCGCCCCGGCTTCCAGCAACGCCCGAAGAGAGAGCGAAAACAGGCTCATGGTCTCCGTAGGTAGCGCCCGCAGCAGTCCAAGTCCCACCTCGTAGGCCGCAAGCAGCGCCACAAGTGCCAGATAGATGACGACAGCCATGCGCACCGACCCCGTCATGGCCGAAACGACAAGCCCCATCGCCATGACCGGCAGCACGAAGAGACTGTTTGCAAGTATACCAGCGAAATCGCCGGCTCCGGTCACGCCGGTTCCGAGGGGCTGCCCGACCGCGAGGTAGAGGTAGTAGACGGCAATGAGCGCCGCCAGCACCACCAGTTCCGCCAGGTATTTTGCCAGCACGACCATGCTTGACGAGACCGGACCGACCAACAGCACTTCCAGCGTGCGGTGTTCGCGCTCCCAGCTGAGCCCACTGGCCAGCCTCAGTCCCAGCACGATGCCGAGAAAGGCCACCACCAGCATGTTCAGTCCGGCCAGCGGATCCGCCGTCACAACGACGGATTCGGTCTCAAACGTCTGCGCGAAGCCGGAGCCGTAGACATAGGCCATAAGGCAAAGAGCGCTGGCGACCAGCCAGAACCACAGGGACGCAAACTTGGCGGCGGTTTCCCGACGAACCAGCAGGAAGGCCTGGCGCGCCCATCCGGGTGGACGCAGCCTTGAGTAGATGTAGGGCGGGCGGACATGTTCCATGGCGCGGCCGCTCACATCACGGTGCGGATCAGCCCGCCGTCGATCCTGAGCGCCGCACCGTTGATGATGCCGGTGCGCGTGCTGCCGAGGAACGTGACGAAATCGGCGACTTCCTCCGGCTTCGATAGACGCTGGATCAACGATGTCGGGCGGTTCTCCGCAACGAAGCGGCGCTCCGCCTCGGGCGTCGGAACGCCGGGATAGAGGCCGGCGATAAGATCGGCCACGCCTTCCGTGCTGCACGGACCGGGCAGCACCGAATTGACGGTCACGGCGGTGCCTTTGGTCGTCTCGGCGAGGTTGCGGGCAAGCGACAGCTGCATGGTTTTCGTGGCGCTGTAGGCCGGCATTTCCGGCGCGGGATTGATCCCGGATTCGCTTGCCATGAACACCACGCGGCCGCTGTTGCGCGCCAGCATCTTCGGCAGGTAGTGTCGGGCGAGCCGCACACCGCTCATCACGTTTACCTCGATCAGCTCGTACCACCGATCGTCGCCGGCCTTGTAGATGTCGATGGCTTCGTAGATGCCGAGATTGACGATCAGCACATCGACGTCGCCGCAATTGCCGACGAGTTCGTCGCAGCCGTCTTTCGTGCCGGAGTTGCCGACTGCCTGTTCAAGCAGCGCGTCCGGCACCTCTGCCCTCAGACGGCCGACAGCTTTTGCGATGCTCTCCCCGCTGCGACCGTTAATCACCACGGTCGCCCCTTCGCGGGCCATGGCCGTTGCAATGGCAAATCCGAGGCCTCCGGTGGAAGCCGTAATCAGGCAGCGCCTGCCGCGATAACCGAGATTCATGTCAATTCCCTTTCAATGAAGCCCTGCGGGCTGCAACCGAACCGGATTTTTCCGGCCGGGTCAAACTGATGAAGACATCCTCAAGCGAGAGTGCCGCCGCCTCGACAGCGAGGACCGTGTATCCTGCCTGCGAGAGGAGCCGGGCAGTCTGTGCCCGGGCGTCCCGACTGTCACCGGCAGTCCGGCGCGGCACAAGCTCCAGCCGGTGCGGGCCGGTCTGGCGCACCTGCTCAATCTCCGGCAGGCCGGTGATACGCTCCAGACATTGCGCCGCCGGCTCGTAAAGTTCGACCTGGAGGCTGCCCGTGGAAACGCCGGGCGGAAGCAGCTCCGCCGGCTGGCCCGCGGCGAGAACGCGTCCCTGGCGCATGAAGACGACGCTGTCGCAGACCCGTTCCATCTCGGCCAGTTGGTGGGACGAGAACAGCAGGGTCACGCCCTCCGCCTTCATCTCGCGAAAGATCGCCCGCATGTCGGCAACCCCGTTCGGGTCGAGGCCGAGCGTCGGCTCGTCGAGGATGAGCAATTCGGGCCGGTGCAGCATCACGCGGGCGAGGCAGGCCCGCTGCTGCATGCCGCGGGAAAAATTGCCAAGCCGCCTGTCCGCCGCGGAGGCGAGGCCGACACGCTCGATCACCTCCTTCACCCGAGAACCGGCATTCGGAATGCCGTACAGATCGGCGAAGAAGCGCAGGTAACCCCGCGCCGTCATTTCGGGATAGACCCGCGGCTTCTCCTGCAGATAACCGATGAGCATCCTGAGATCCCGGCGACGGCTGCCGTGTCGGACGCCGAGCAACTCGATCTCGCCGGCATCCGGGTCGGTGAGCCCGACGATCATGTTCATCACCGTGGTCTTTCCGGCGCCATTCGGACCGAGAAACCCGGTGATCTCCCCCCGCGCCACCGCAAACGTGGCGTCCTCCACGGCGCGCTTGGCCCCGAAGGTCTTGGAGAGTGCGTGGACGGCAAGGGCGGGGCTGGTCATGGAACCGATCCGTCTCAATAGGGCAGCGGCGTGATGTAGAGCCGGGCCAGATTGATCACGATCATCGACACGCCCGCCGCCAGCAGGAATTCCATCGGCCAGGCAAGAAGTTTTGCCCGGTCGTTCCATAATTTGAGCGAGACGATCACCACGACAGCGACCAGCGAGGCAGGCCAATGCGAGACGTCGCCAGCCATGACCGTGCAGGACCCGAGCAGCAGGGCCAGAATGAAGAGGAGAGTGACGTTGGATCTGTTCATGTCAGATTTCCTCTCTCGAAACATCGCTGCCGGCGGCTTGCGCAATGGTGCGCCCCGTTTCGGGATCGAACAGGTAGATCCAGTTCGGATCGAAGCGGGCCGCAAGCGAACTTCCCTCGTCCTTCGAGAGGTGGGCCGTTTCGGTGGTGGACGTGCGGGTCGTCACCATGACGGAACCGCACTGGAGCACGTAGAGATTTTCCGCGCCGGTCGGCTCGAAGGAATAGAGTTCGGCGACAATACGGTGATCGGCATCCGGCGTTTCCCGGATCGAGATATGCTCCGGACGGACACCGACGCGAACCGCCGTGTCGATCAGGCTGGCGAGCCCGTTGCGCTCTGCCCAATCCGCATCGAGCGGGATGGCGAAATACTCCGTCATGGCAACGATCCGGCCTTCGAGGCGGATAAGACGGGCGTCGAGCACGTTCATCTGCGGTTCTCCAACGAAGGTCGCGACGAACTCCGTGGTCGGCCGTTCGAAGATTTCGCGCGGTGTGGCGAACTGCAACATCTCGCCGTCCTTCATGACGATGATGCGGTCGGCCATGGTCATGGCTTCCAACTGGTCATGCGTGACGAAGATCGTGGTGACGCCCACGCTCTTCTGGATGTGGCGCAGCTCGGCGCGCATCTGTCCGCGCAGCTGTGCGTCGAGATGCGACATGGGCTCGTCCATCAGGAAGACGTCGGCATCGCGCACCAGCATGCGGGCAATCGCCACGCGCTGCAGCTGGCCCGCCGAGAGCTGGTCGGGCTTTCGCTGCAACACCTCGGTGATCTGCATGGTTAGGGCGACCGCCTCGACCTTGCTGGCAATCTCCACGCGGCCGAGCCGGCGCACTTCCAGCGGATAGGCGATATTGCCGAAGACCGTGAGGTGGCGGTAGAGGCCATAATCCTGGAAGACCATGCCGACATTGCGGTAGCGGGGGCGCAGGAAGGTGACGTTGCGCCCACCGATAGCAATGCGCCCGCTACTCGGCATTTCGAGGCCGGCGATCATCCTGAGCGTCGTGGTCTTGCCGCAGCCGGACGGACCAAGCAGGAAGACGAATTCCCCGTCGTTGACTGTAATGTTGACGTCTTCGACGGCCTTGAACGCGCCGAACTGCTTTACCAGACTGTTGATCTCGATATCAGCCATGACCGTATTCCATTCTGTTGTCGGCACGTTTGTGGAAAGGGATCATTTGCGCACCGTCCCCTGCGAAAGCCCGCTGATCAGCTGGCGTTGCAGCAGCAGCACGAAGAGGATGAGCGGCGCGGTGATGAGCACGACAGCGGCACCGAGCACGTTCCAGCGGATGTCGGCGCCGATCGAATAGGCCATGATCGCCGGCGGCATGGTCTTCGCCTGGGTGCTGGTAAGGAAGGTCGCGAAGGCGAACTCATTCCAGGAAAGGATCATGACGAAGATCGAGGTGGCCGTGATCGACGGCATCATCAGCGGCAGCGTCACCTTACGGAAGGCCGCAAACCAGGTATCGCCGTCCACCATGGCGGATTCCTCGTAGCGGCGGGGAATGTCGCGGAAGTAACCTGTCAGCATCCACACCACGAACGGCAGCTGCATCGCGGTATACAGGATAACCAGCCCCACCAGCGTGTCGAGCAACCCTGCCGTCTGGAAGGTGACGAAGATCGGGATGAGCACCGCCACCGGCGGCATCATACGGTTCGTCAGCACCCAGAACGACACGTCGTCCCGGCCGGTGAAATCGTAGCGTGCCAGCGCATAGGCGCAGAACATGCCGATCGTTACCGAGAAGAAGGTCGAGGCGAGCGACACGATCACGCTGTTGAAGAAGTTCTTCATGATGCCCTTCTCGACGATCAGGTAATGGAACGCTTCGAGTGAGGGCGTGAAGAACCAGGCGGGCGTAGCTGACGAAGCCGAGGCGCCGTCCATGAAGCCGGTCATGACAACCCAGAGATAGGGCACGAAATTGACCAGGCAGACGAGGGTAAGGACCACATAGACCCACCAGTTGCGCTGCACCAGCGGTGCTGCGGGCGATTCGATGCTGTAGGTTGGCTTCTTCATGGCGGCTCTCCTTACTCGGCGACTTCGGTCTTGGACCGGAAGACGCGGATGAACACGAAGCTCATCACGATGATGATCATCATCATGATCAGCGACAGGGCCGCAGCCTTCGACGCATCGAAGAATTCGAGGCCGGTCTTGGTCAGGAAGACGTTGAGGGTGGTCGTCGCGTTGCCGGGCCCACCGCGGGTCATGATCACGATCAGCTCGTAGGTGCGGAAGGCGTCCATGGTGCGGATGATGACGGCGATCAGGATCGCCGGCCGAAGCAAGGGCATCGTGATGGTCCAGAACACCCGCCAGGATCCGGCGCCATCGATTTCCGCCGCCTCGTAGGGCTGGCGCGGAATGGAGGCGAGACCAGCCGACAGCATCAGGAACATGAACGGCGTCCACTCCCAGACATCGACGAAAACCAGCGTCTGGAAGGCGACCGTCGGGTCGGAGAGGAACGGAATTTCACCAAAGCCGAGAGCGCGGGTGATTCCGCCGACGTAATAGGTCATCAGGCCGGCGCCGGGATAGAACATGTAGCGCCAGATGAGGGCGGCGACCAAGGGCGGCAGGATCATCGGAATGAGGATGAAAACCCGCATGAAAGCGATACCGGTCAGCTGTCTCTGAAAGAGCAGCGCCAGCCCGAGGCCGAGCCAGAATTCGATGAACACCGCCTGCACCGTGAAGATCAGCGTCTTGCGCAGTGCATGCCAGAATTCCGGATCCTGGATGAGCGCCTGGTACTGGTAGAGCCCGACGAAGATGCGCGGCAGATAGGGCTTGGACAGGATGACGTTGTGGCTCGCAATGTAGAGCGAATAGAGGAAAGGGTAGATGCCGATCGCGAACAGGATGATCAGCGTCGGGGCCATCAGCACCCAGGGGAAGACCGCCCGGTTCGAAGGGCCGAAACGGGACAGGATGCCCCTCTGGCCGAGCGCCATCGACGGGGCTGTTATGGTACGTTCCGAGATCGACATGTCTCAGTCCCTTTGAATTGCGGTTGGAGCAGGAGGCCGGCACCTGTCGGCAAATTTCCGGGGTGTCGGCCGGTCTCCGGGCATGACGTCATGCCCGGAGACCTCAGCGGTCAGTTCCACTCAGACGGCAGGCGATCGTAGTAGGTCAGGTCGCGCCACTGCTGCTTCGGCAGGTCGCTGCGGCCGGGAATGTAGTAGCCGCCCTTTCGCATGGCGTCGGTCATGCGCTTTTCCATGTTGGCAGCCGCCGTCTTGCTGTCGATCTCGCCGATCCATACGCGGTTGCCCTCTTCGCCCATGACGTCGGAGATCTCGGCCCATTCCGGCACGCGAACGCGCTCATCAGGATTGGTCTCCTTCAGCATGAAATCGTAGACGCCCGGCCACCAGGGCTGATACTTCGCGAGCGTTTCGCTCTTGTAGGTCGAGTGGCGCGAGGGGCCAGCACCGTACTGGGTAGCGCGTGCCTGCACGTCCTTTGAGGTCACCCATTGCATGAAGGTCCAGGCGGCCTCCTTGTTCTTGGAGTCCTTGGAGACGCCCAGAGACCAGGCGCCAAACCACGGATCGATCACACCGTCGGGACCGGCGGGCGTGTGCAGGTGCACGTTCTTGCCGGCGACCTTCGCCTGCGTTTCGGAATCCTCGAAGAAGCCCTTGACGAAGTCCTGGTAGTTCCAGGTGCCGAAGGCGTTACCCGCCTGGTAGACGGCGGTCGCTTCGCCGATGCCCCAGTTGGCGCTGTCGGCAGGCATAAATTCTTTCAGGCTCAGGAAGTAATCGATCGAGGCGACAGTGCGCTCGTTGTTGATGGTGATCTTCCAGTCCTTGTCGACATATTCGTCGCCCTTGGTCTCGGGCGTCTGATAGGCAAACAGGTACGGCAGGTAGGTCACGCCCCAGAACCAGCGGCCCGGAATGTTGGCAAAGCCGATCATGTTGGATTCGGGATTGTTCACCTTCTTGGCCGCGTCATACATGTACTTCGTGGTGAATTCCGGTGAGAAACGCTCCGGCAGCTTGAAGCCCGCCTTCTCCGCGATATCGGCGCGGAAGGTCGTGCCGACCGGGCCTGCGCCGATCGGCAGCGTGTAGAGCGTATCGTTGAAGACGCCCGTGCCGCTGATGACGCGGGGCAGGAAGTCGTCGATGTCGTAGTCGGCATCCGTCAGGTCGGCATTCTTGACGTAAGGCATCAACGGCTCGAGAAAGCCGGCCGCGGCATATTCGGCAAGCCACATCACGTCGACCGCAAAGAAGTCGTAGGTGCCGGTGCCCTGCTGCATCTCCACCAGCGACTTCTGCCGGTAGTTCTCGAAAGGCACCTCGTCGACGACGACCTTGATGCCGTATTTCTCCTCGAATTCCGGGAAGAACTTTGCCAGTGCCGCAAACTGCGGCATGGACGGGGCGAGGAAGTGGACGGTTTTGCCCGCCAACGCTTTCTGCGCCTCCGTCTGTGCATGGGCTGGAAGCGCCAGCAGCATTAACGATAGCCCCGCCGCCGTGACGGCACTCAATTTCACCATGTTCATTTTCTCCTCCTCCGTTGATGGTGCATGCGTATTCGGCGCCACGCCCGTCAGGTGTGGTGTCTTGCCGCCCTTTGTCGGGTGAAGCGCGCCTGCCGCACGGTGCGGCCGGTATCGGCGTCGAACAGGTAGACAAAGTCGGGATCAATGCGGAATGCGATCGGCGCGCCGATCGCGCGCGGATATTTCAGCGCGGCGTCGATCGTGGTCATCGCGCGGATCACCTGGCCCTCCACCTCGATATCGAACACCACCCGCGAGCCCAGCGTCTCGACGGCGAAAACCTTGCCCTGCACGCGGCAGGGATGCTCGGCGTCCGGCGGATTGAGGCAGAGCTGCTGTGGCCTGAGCCCCAGCACGTAGTTGCCGCCGGGCTTCACCGCCTCGCCGTCCTGCATCCAGTCGTGGTCGACCTCGATATAGGTGTCGCCGACGCGCAGGGAGTGGCAGCCGTTGGCCTCAGAAATCACCGCCTTCATGACGTTCATCGGCGGCTCGCCGACGAAGGTGGCAGCAAACAGCGTTTCCGGCCGGTCGAAGAGATCCTGAGGTGCGGCGATCTGCTCGATGCGCCCCTTGTTGATCAAGACGATCCGGTCGGCCATGGTCATCGCCTCGAGCTGGTCGTGGGAGACGTAGAGCATCGTCGCCTTGAACTCGCGCTGCAGACGCTTGAACTCGACGCGCATGCGGGCGCGCAACTGCGCATCGAGGTGGGAAATCGGTTCGTCGAGAAGAAAGACATCCGCATCGCGCACCAGCGCCCGGCCGATCGCGACGCGCTGCATCTGGCCGCCGGAAAGCTGGTTCGGCCGGCGCTCCAGAAACTTCTCGATCTGCAGCGTTTCGGCGACGCCGGCGATGTGGCGGCGGATGTCGCCCTCCGCCATCTTCCGGATGCGCAACGGATAAGCGAGGTTCTCGAACACGCTCAGATGCGGAAAGAGCGAGTGCTTGTCGTAGACCATGGCGAGGTTGCGCTCGCGCGGCGTCCATTGCGTCACGTCGCGGCCACCGATCATGATGCGGCCGGCACCCGCCTCCTCCAGCCCGGCGACGAGGCGCAGCGTCGTGGTCTTGCCCGCACCGGATGGACCGAGCAGAAACACGGCCTCGCGGTCGGCCACATCGAGCGAGATGCCGCGCACCGCTTCAAAGCCGCCCTTGAATGTTTTTGCCAGGTTGTCGATCTGAAGGTCAGCCATTGTCTTTTCCGATTGAAGATCAAAGAATTGCGCGAATGGTGCCGCCTTCGGCCCGCATCGCCATGCCGTTGAGGGCCGGCGAGGCCGCAAGATGCACGACGCTGGCAGCCACCTCCTCCGGCGCGATCATTCGCCGGATGAGTGAGGTCGGCTCGGTTTCGTCGAAATAATCGGCGACCACCTGCTCGCGGGTCACACCCTTCTCGCGGGCGATCTCCTCATGGTAGCGCCGCACGGCGAGTGTATCGGTCGGCCCCGGCAGGATGGTGTTGACGCGCACACGCGTGCCCTGGGTCAGCTCGGCCAGCGCCCGCGAAACACCGAGAAGGCAGGCCTTCATGGCGCCATAGTGCGGCATCCAGGCCTGCGGCTTCACAGCACTCTCGCTGCTGATGAAGACGACAGACCCCTCGCCGCGCGCCAGCATGTCCTGCAGCAGCAGCCGCGACATGCGCACGCCCGTCATGACGTTGACGTCGAAGAAACGGAACCAGTCCTCGTCGTGCGTCTCAAAGAAAGGCCGCACCTCGAAAATGCCGACCGAATTGACGAGGAAATCGACGGGACCTGCCGCCCGCGCGAAGTCGGCAAGCCGACGATCTTCGCCGGCAACGGTCAGGTCGCAATCCAAGCCTTGTGCGCGGCCCCCAAGCTGGGCGACGGCCGCAACGACCTCCGCTTCGGCAAGGCCGCTGATCGTCGCGCTGGCGCCCTCGGCGACAAAGGCTTGCGCAACCGCAAGACCGATGCCCGTCGCGCCACCCGTGACCAGCACATGCTTGCCCTTCAGACCATAATCCATTGCCCAAACCTCCCATGGCAATCGGGGATCAACCCCGGTGGACCGCCCCTCCAGACGGTCCGTTCTCTTCCTCCGTGCGGCCACATGGCCGCCCGCCTTGTCGGCCGGAAGGAACTTGCCTTGGCCGATAGAACTAATTTCTTTTCATATATTTTGCAAGAAAATAAATTTTACATTATTTTGCAAATGTCATTCGCCGACCGCACCGGCGCGGCGCCCCTCCCGCCGGCCGAGGGCGCACGCACAAGCGCCTGGGCGAAATCGATGAACTCCGAAGTTCTCGCGGGCAGCCGGCGCCGGCTGTCGCTGAGCAGGCACACCGTCTGCGGTTCTGGCTCGAAGTTACCGAGAACCGGCACGAGGACGCCGGCCGCCAACTCCGCCTCCACGTCCGCCAGAGCCGTGCGCAGAATGCCAAGGCCTTGAACCGCAAAGTTTTTCAACGTTGCTGGGTCGCTCGCCCGGAAGCGCCCGCCAACCGCCACCGGGCCGGCGTCGCCCTGAAAAGCCCAGTCGTTGCCGGCGAAGGCGGAGCCATCGAGCCGCAGGCATTCGTGGCGACAGAGGTCGGCGGGGCAAACGGGAACACCGTGCTCCGCGAGATAGGCCGGCGCGGCACAGGTCACCGTTTCCATCGAAAACAATTTCCTGATCGTCAGGTTCGAATCCCGGACCGGGCCGACCCGCAATGCGGCATCGAAGGGAATTTCATGAAGACTGCCCGGCGGATCGAGGCGCAGGGAGAACTGCATATGAGGGTGCGCGCGGGCAAATGCGCGTACCAGCGAGAGCAGCTGGACGCGGCTGATATCGGCCGCGCAGGACAGCACGAGACCGCCCGAAACCGCCGTGCGGCGTCCTCCCATGTCCCGCTCAAGGTCGGCGAAACCGGAAAGCACCGGCTTTGACCGCTCCAGCAGAAGCTTGCCTTCCTCCGTCAACAGCAGCGAACGTGTCGTGCGCCGCACCAGCGCCACGCCGTAGTGATCTTCCAATGCCTTCAACCGCCCGCTGATCGTTGCCGGCGCCATGCCGAGGCGGTTTGCGGCGCTCGCCATGCTCTGGGAGCGGGCGATTTCCGAAAACATCCTGAGATCGGCCAAACCATTCATTCTGGATCCTCCTGTCAGGCATATCTGCCTGGCGCCTCCGATCCCCGGCGTCCTCCGACGGACGTCCTCCTTCCGGGCATTAGAAACCTCGCATAAAGGAGTAACACCACACCCCGGCAAGGTGCGGTGAAAAATGGTCATTTGATCCTGTCCTAAACGTCACAAATCCTAGGTGACGATATACCGGGCCAGATGATCGATGAAGGCGCGGATGCGCGGGGCGAGCGGCGACTGGTCGGCATAGATGATGGAGACCGGCTCGCGGTCCCCCGGATTGAAGCTGTCGAGCACCGCGACGAGCCGGCCCGCCTTCAGGTCGTTGCCGATATGAAACTCGGAAAGGCGCGCCAGGCCGACGCCATCCAGCGCGAACCGTCTCAAGCTTTCGCCATTGTCGAGACTTAGGTTTCCCTTCACCGCAAGATCGAGCTGGGTGGGAATGCCGTCCTGCTCGATGCGGAAGGGCCATTTGCCGTAACTGCGGCTGAAGCCGAGCGTCAGGCAATTGTGTTCGAGCAAGTCACGCGGTTCGGCCGGGATGCCGCACCGTTCGAGATAGGCGGGCGCGGCCACCACACGGCGCGGCGAGGCCACGATGCGCCGGGCACGTATGGTCGAATCCGTCAATACGCCCGTGCGGATCGCAACGTCGATACCGTCGCGGATGAGATCGGACGTGCTGTCGGAAAGCGAGAACTCCAGGCTGATTTCCGGGTAGGCTTCAAGGAAACCCGGCACGAGCGGCGAGACGCAATGCAGCCCGAAAGGCACGTTGCAGCTGACACGCAGTACGCCGCCGACCTGGCCGGCGCTCTCTTTCACCCCGCGCTCCAGGCTGGAAATATCCTTGAGGATCTGCTTGCCGCGGGCGAAATAGTCATCGCCCTCCGCCGTCAGCCGCAGCTTGCGGGTCGAGCGCACGGCGAGCGGCAGGCCGAGCCGGAGTTCGATGCGGGCGATGATCTTGCTGACGGCCGACGGCGACAGATGCAATGCATCGGCAGCAGCGGTGAAGCTGCCCGTCTCTACAACTTTCACGAAGACCTCGATCTCCGAAATCCTGCCGGACATGACCTGTCTCCATTCATGAAACTCTGTCAATTCACTTATGCCAGCAGCCTTCTTTTCGACACAAGAGGGAAATGCCAGACACAAGGTCAATCATTTGTGGAGGAGACATCAGCATGTATCAGAAGCGGGCACTCATCGCCGGCGCCACCGGCATTGTCGGGCTCAATGTGGCCGAACACCTGCACGACAGCGGCGGGTGGGAGATCACCGGCCTCAGCCGTCGCCCCCCGGCCGGCGCATCCTACATGCGCTCGATCGCCGTCGACCTTGTCGACCGCGAGGCGGCGCTCAGAACGCTCGGCGAACTCAAGCCAACCCATGTCTGTTATTGCACCTGGACGCTCGGTCGCAACGAGGACGAGAACATCCGCCTCAACGGCGGCATGTTGCGCACCTTGCTGGACGGTGTGGCGGCGGCGGGAACCGTCGAGCATGTCGCCGTGGTCACCGGCACCAAACACTATCTCGGCCCCTTCGAGGACTACGGCAAGGTCACGCCGGTCACACCCTTCCGCGAAGACGCCCCCCGGCTCGAAAAGAAGAACTTCTACTACGAACTGGAAGATGTCGCGATGGACTATGCCGCGCGCCATGGTTTTGGCTGGTCGGTCCACCGCTCGCACACGATCATCGGCTATGCCGTCGGCAATCTCATGAACATCGGCGCGACGCTCGCCACCTATGCCTCGATCTGCAAGGCGACCGGCGCGCCCTTCGTCTTCCCCGGCTCGCCGACCGCCTATCGCGGCATCAACGATATCACCGACGCAAGGCTGCTGGCCCGGCATATCGTCTGGGCGTCCACCGAGCCCAACGCGCGCAACGAAGCCTTCAACGCCACCAATGGGGACGTCTTCCGCTGGGAGCAGCTATGGCAGCGCATCGCCGACTATTTTGGCGTCGAGGCCGTATATCCCGGTGAGTACAATTCCCTGACAGAGCGAATGAGCGGTCTCGGGGGCCAGTGGGATGCACTCGTTGCCGAGCACGGATTGCAGCCGAACCAACTCGACCGGCTGGCCTCCCCATGGCACACTGATCTCGATCTTGGCCGCCCGATGGAGTGCCTGCACTCCAGGGCCAAGAGCCGCGCACTCGGTTTCTCCGATTTCCAGGACACCGAACAGTCCTTCATCGACGTCTTCGACCGGCTGCGGGCCGAGCGCATCATTCCCTGAGCGAACAAAAGCGCCTCCCTCCCGGAGGAGCAGTCACAAAAGAGCCCGCAGGATCGAAATCCTCCGGGCTCTTTTGCGTTCCGAGGTGCTGGTGACCGCCGTCAGGCGACGGGATAGGGATGTGCGTGCAGCAGGTTCGCCAATCGCGACAGCGCCCGCGGGCCGGCCTTTACCTGCTCGCAGCAAACCTCCGAAACACCAGGAACCGCCATGAGATAGCTGCGCACCGGGCCGACGAATGTCATGGCAAGGTTGGGACAGGCGCGGCAGGCGCCCGAGAGGGCGACATGGACGACGCCCTCCCCGGTGACCGCGGTGATCTCGATGTCGCCGCCATGGCCGAGAACAAGCGGCCGTGCCCGGTCGAGCGCCGCCGAAAGCGTTTCCGGATCAATCATCAGACCAGCCCCAGGTCACGTTTCTTGGCTTCCAGATCGATCCCCATGCCATGGGCGAAGGCCTTGCCGAGGATGTTCTCCTTCATCGCGCGGGTGATTTCCGGATAGCCGTACTTGTCCTGAAGTTCATCCGGCATGGCGAGGTTGGCCAGCGTGTCGATATAGGTCTGTACATGCGGCCAGATAAACGCTTCCGATCCGTAGCAGATGCGCTCCGAACCAACGTAGAGCAGCGCTTCGCCAAGGCGTTGCAACATCTTGTAGGGCTGCAGGTAGTACTGATTGAACCACAGCGGCAGGATCAGGTAGACGTTCTCGAAGCGGCTCGCGATCGAGATGGTCTCGTCCACATAGGGATCGCCCAGATGATGAATACCGAAATTCAGCTCCGGGAAATCGGCGGCGGCGTACTGGATATCATTGGGCTTGAAGGCCTCGACTGGGCCGAGTTCCAGCGGGAACCCCTTGTGGAACTGCACCATCTTGATGCCGAGTTCCATCGCCTTTTCCCAGAGCGGATAGGCGATGTCCCGGTCGTCGGCGCGCCAGGCGCAGCCGCGCGACTGGTACTGGTAGAACTTGAAGCTGACGGCGCCAAGTTCGTGCACCTGCCGCTCCATCTCCTTCAGCGCCGGGCCGAGGCCGTGATAGACCGGATCGACGCCGCCGGTGAGCACGATGCGCGCCGGGTCCTTTTGGGCAAGCGCGTGGCTGAGCTCGACCGGACCGAGGCCGGCGCGCCAGTGGGAGAACAGCGGCACCGAACAGGCGCAGGCCATGTCCGTGTCGGCCTTGCCGAACAGCATGTCGATGCCCCAGTCGAGGTCCGGGTCGGAAAAGGTTTCCGGCTCGGGCGGCGGCCCGCGGCGTCCGGTCAGGTTGATGAAACCGGTCAGCTGTTCGCGCAGAATGCGCACACGCCTGCCATCGCTTCCGTCCTTGATCTGGCCATCGCTGAAATCCTGGCAATGAACCGCCGCATCAAAGACAAACATTCCGTCCTTCATGAAATCTCTCCCATCGATCCGAAGGCGCGCACGCGCCGTGGCTGGCTTGAAAAGCCAGCCGGATCAATACCATGGGGAGAGATGAACCAGTCTTCGGAATATCGGAAGACTGCCTTCGGGCAAGATGCTTAGGCTACACCAAAAAGATCGGAAAGCGTGCCGAACAGGCCGGGTCCGCTCGCCAGCACAAGGCTACCGGTCGCAACTGGCGTGCCCGCGGTTGGATAGGGCGCGAAGAGACCGCCGGCGGCCTTGATGAGCGCAAGGCCCGCAACCGCGTCCCAGGCCCACATGTGGCGTTCGAAATACCCGTCCACCCGGCCTGCCGACACATAGGCCAGCATAAGGGCACCCGCGCCGACCTGGGAGAAACCGCCGCCGGCCAAGAGGAGGCGCTCCGCATCGGCAGCGAAATCCGCCGGCGGAACGCGGTGGTTATGGCCCAAACCAAGTCTGGTCCGGTCGAGACTGTCGATTGCGCTGACCGCAACCGGCACGCCGTTGACGGTGGTCGCAATTCCATCCGCGCCGGCAAAAAATTCGTCGCGCAGGGGATCGTAGATCACACCCAGAACCGGCGCGCCCTTCGACCAGAGGCCGATGGAAACGCACCAGTTATGGGCGCCCTTCAGAAAATTCGTGGTGCCGTCGAGCGGGTCGACGCACCAGACGAATTCTGCCCCCTCGACCGCCGACGCCCCCGTCTCCTCGCCCAAAAAGCCATCATCCGGGAAGGCCGGCTTTAGAATGGCGGCGATCGCGTCTTCCGCCTCGCGGTCGGCGTTGGAGACGAAGTCGTTCAACCCCTTCTGCTCGATGGCGAGCCCGTCGCGGCGGCCGTAGTGGGCAAGCAGCAGGCGGCCGGCTTCGCGCGCGGCGCGTTCGGCGGTGGCCAGACGCGGTTTCAGCTGCTCGGCGGACGAAGTATCGGGCATCGCGTTTCCTTCAGTAGCGGGTCAGGGCGGTCACGTCGGAGGTGCGTTCCAGCCCCTCGATGGCGCGGCCGAAATTGCGCACCGCGTAAAGCGAGTAGAGCACGTCGATGACCTGCAGCTGGGCGATCTTCGACACCATCGATTCGTGGTATTCGCCCGGCCCGACGACGCCCGTAACCGTGGGTGTGAAGAGGCAGATATCCGCGTGCCGGATGATCGGAGAGTCGGGGAAGGACGTGATCGCGAGCGTCGTCGCGCCCCGCAGCTTCGCCTGCTGGAGGCTATCGACCGTGGAGATGGTGCGTCCGGAATTGGAGACGCCGATCGCCAGAGACTTGGGGCCGAGCGTCGAGGTGGAAATCTGCCGGATGCCGAGATCGCGGAAGAACAGGCAACGCTTGCCCACCCGCATGAACCGCAGCAGTGCGTTTTCCACGCAGAGTAGCGAGGCGCCCATCGCATAGAAGCCGAGCACATCCGCCTCCTCGATGGCGGCGACGGCACGCTCCACCTCCCCTTCCGCGAGCCCCGCGCGCGTGTCGGAGACCGTCATCGCATAGCGGGCGGCCACCTTGGACAGCACCGAGGCAACGTTGTCCTCATCGGTGATGTCCTCATAGACGTGGCGTTCAGAGGGCGGCTGGGCAGTCGCCGTGCCCTGCGACAACTCCTCGGCGATCAAGATCTTGAACTGCTGGAAACTCAAAACCTCGATTTCCCGCACGAAGCGCGTCACGGTCGATTCCGACACGTCGCATTGCAGCGCCAGATCCTTGATGGAGATCGATTTTATTTCTTCAGGCGCCTTCAGCACCCTGTCCGCGATCCGGCGGAGTGCGGGGTTCATGTAGCCCGCTTTCCATCGTATCCTCATCAGGATGGATTGCCTGCCGTCCGTTGAGCTGTCCATCGGCCCGTCACTCCGGTTGCGTTTGCGCAATTCTATAACCGGCAACGAAGAGAAAATGAAATTCCTTTTTGTTACCAGGCAGTGCACCCGGCGCGCGCGCTTTCCCGCGCCACGCGCAAGACATCATAGGCCGCCTTCGCCGCCACGAACGAATCCTGCCACGCCTCCCGCCACAGCCGCACACCGCTGACCAGCCCGTCGCCCAACACTCTGGACGAAAAGGCCTCGACCGTCAGGTCGCCGCGATAACCTGCCGATTCCAGCGCGCGGCAATAGCCGAGCACATCGAAATGCCCGCCGCCAAGCAGGCCGCGGTTGCTGTCGGCGACATGGGCATAGCCGAGCAGGGAGGCATTGCGATGGATCGCAGCCGCGATATCCCCCTCCTCGATATTCATATGAAACGTGTCCATGTGGATGAACAGGTTGGAGCCGCCCGACGCGCGGATCAGGTCCGCCGCATCGTCCAGCGTATTGACAAGGTAGCTCTCGTAGCGATTGACCGGTTCGAGGCCAAGGCGCACGCCGAGTTCGCCTGCACGCCGATCGAGACGGGCAAGGCTTGCCGCGACCTGCGTGCGCTGCGCTTTCGTGGCGGGTGCTGAGTAGTTGGCGAAGGCCGCGTAGGTAATGCCGGAGACCGCGGGCGCCTCCAGTTCCGCGGCGATTTCCAGGCAGCGGGCAACGCTTGCCTCGCCCCGCGCAGCTATGTCCGGATCGACGGAGGCGATATCCGTATCCGGTCCGAGCGCCATGCCGAGGCGAAGCTCAAGCCCCGCCTCCCGCGCTACCCGTTTGGTCAGCGGAACATCGAGGGCGGCCGGATCGAACAGCAACACCTCGATCAGCTCGAAGCCGATCTCGGCGGCCGCACGGCAGCTCGCTTCCGCCGCCGCCGGCGACCAATCGTCGGTGAAGACCAGGCTGTGAATGCCGAGTTTTCCACTCATGTCGTGCTCCCTCAGCCGAAGATCGAACGAATGGTGCCGCCGTCGGCACGGTGGCAGACGCCGTTCATCGCGCTGTTCGTCATCAGCTGCACGACACCGCGCCCGTGCATCACTGGGTCGATCAGCTTCTGCGTGAGGTTGGACGGCTGGACGTCGCGGTAGAAATCGGCGAGCGCCTGTTCCACCGTCTTGCCCTGCTGTGCGGCAAGATCGGCAAAGTAGGTCTCGACCGATTCCGTCGCGGTGCTACCCGGCATGTAGCTGTTCACCCGAACGTTGGTGCCGCGCGTCAGTTCGGCAAGCGAGCGGCTGAGGCCGAGCACGGCGGTCTTCGTCGTCGAATAGGGGACCATGTTACCGATCGAGCGGATCGCCGCCTCCGAGGAGATGAAGACGATGCTGCCGTCGTTGCGTTCCAGCATGTCCTTCAGGACGATGCGCGAGATGCGGATCGCCGTCATCAGGTTGTGCTGGAAATATTCCATCCAGCGTTCGTCGCTGACTTCGAAGAAGTCATTGACATCGAAAACGCCGATATTGTTGACGAGGAAGGACACAGGCCCGAGCTTGCCGGCAAAGTCCGCAAGCCGTGTCGCGCCCTCCGGCTTCATGAGGTCGGCGACGACGCCATGCGCACGCGGGCCGATGGAGGCGCAGGCCTTGTCGAGCTTGGCCTGGTCGCGGCCGTTGATGACGACGACCGCGCCCTCGTCATGGAAGGTCTTGGCGATGGCATAGCCGATACCCGTGGCACCGCCGGTCACGATGGCGATCTTGCTGTTTACTGCGAAATCCATGGTCCTATTTCCTCTCCCTGTTAATCGTTCCGTCCGTGCGGGCAAACTGCGCGAGCCTGTCGCAGGCCGTCTTGATCTGGTCGAAGACGGCTTCGAAGGTCGCGCGCGATTCGCCCCACGGATCGATGATGCTGGTTTCCGCGCCGGGCGCCGAAAAGGCGCCGAGCCGCCCGATCCGCGCCCTGCCCTTTGCAGGCCGCAATGCATGGATCGCCGCCATGTTGTGGTCGTCCATGCCGAGTATCAAGTCGAATTCCTCGAAGTCTGTCTCTCGAATCTGTCGTGCTACGAGCGTGTCGAGCCGGATGCCCCGAGCCGCCGCCACCGCGATTGTCTCGCCATGCGGCGGCTTGCCGACGTTCCAGTCCATGATGGCGGCGCTGTCGATCCGGTGTCCCGGCAAGGCGGCGCGCAGGAGGCCATCGGCTGTCGGCGAACGGCAGATATTGCCGCGGCAGACAACCAGCACAGACAGAGGCGGACGGCCGACCGGAGCGACCCGATACGCCATGCCCACCTCGGCAATGCGCACATCCGCCTGCCGCGCAAGGGCGGAAAGACGCCGCGCGCCGTCGATGGGATCGAGCGTGTTGAAATCGAAAAGGCCGAAATGGTGGCCGAGCATGGCGCTTGCACCGATCGCGTCGGCAAGGGCCACCGCCTCCTCGAGCGTCAGGTTGCCGGGCACGCCGTTTTTCGCGCGCTCCGCGTCGCGGCCGTTGACCGGCAGCAGGGCAAGATCGACGCGAAACGGCATCAGCCATTCTGCCAGCCCGGGAAACGGGATCGTGTCGCCGGAATGCCAGAGCGTCACACCGCCGCCGGTGAGCACGTAACCGAGAAACAGGTAGCCGTCCTCGCTCCTGCGCAGGTCTTCGTGCGCCGCGGGGGTTGCGGTCACCAGGACGCCACCGAGATCGACGGCTTCACCGGCATCGATCAGCACCAGCCGGTCCTCCGGTACCCCGCGTTCGATCGCGCGCGCCCTTTCCGCCCGAGGCGCCAGCACGCGGGCGGCGGGATTGGCGGCCAGAAGATCCGGGATCGTGCCGGGGTCCATGTGGTCCGTATGGCCGTGGGTGCAGAGCAGCCAGTCGATATCGGTCAGCGCGCCGGGCGTGATGACTGGCGGCGCCATGCGTGTGTGCGGGAAACGTGTGCCGCGATATTTTTCCGCAAGAAAATCCGAAAGATAGGCATCAATGACGATGCGCAATCCCCCTTGAGAGATCAGGAAACCCGCCTGCCCGAGCCAGGCCAACGTTGCGCCATCGCCCGGCTCAAGCGCGTCCACGTTCGCTAGAGGGCGGGTTTCCAGGATCGTCATGGGCACACCAGGTTCTTCAGAAGATTATCGACGGCAACGCTGGTGGCGCGGTCGACGCTCTCTTCGGTAAACCCGCCGGCGTGCGGCGTGAGGATGACGCGCTCATGGCTGAGCAGCGCTGAGGCCGAGGGTGGTTCCTGATGGAAGACATCGGTTGCCAGGGTGGAAACCTGCCCGCTTTCGAGCGCCGCCAGCATCGCGCCGTCATCGATGAGTTCGGCCCGCGCCGTGTTGACCACGATAACGCCCTTGCGCATCTGCCCCAGCATCGCCGCGTCGAGAATGGGCTTTTCGCCGGGCGGGCAGTGGAAGCTGACGGCATCCGCGTCGCGGAGCACCTCCCCCAGGCCCGCATAGCGGAAGCCGGCGCGCACGAACCGCGCATCGGGATACGGATCGTAGCCCACGACCTCCATGCCAAGGCCGAGCGCCATGTCGATCACCTCGCGGCCGATCGCGCCGCAGCCGACGACGGCGAGCGCCCGGCCCTTCACCTCGCAGCCGATGCGGCGGCGCCATTCTCCCTGGCTGAGATGCTGATGCGACCAGGGAATATGGCGCGAAGCAGCAAGCAGCAGACCGATTGCAAGCTCCGCCACGCCGCGAGCGTTCGCCCCAGTCGCCCGCTCCACGGTGATCCCACGGGCCTGCGCCTCCGGAATGTCGATATTGTCGACGCCCGTGCCGTTGCGGCTGATGACCCTGAGGCCGCTTGCCGCATCAAGCACACGCACGCTGATCGGCTCGACGCCGGCAAGCCAGCCGACGCAACCGGGAATGCTGCGAAGCAAGTCTTCCTCGGAGGGCATCTTGCCCGGCGCGGGATAGACGATTTCGAACCCCCGCTCCATCAGGCGTGACAAAACAGGGTGGCCCGAGCCGGAAAGGGAGCGGGGCGTGACGGCGATCTTACCGGTCATCGGCGTGTCCTGCTCAGCCGTTCCAGCGCGGATTGTCGATGACGGTCGGCTTGCCGTCGCGTTCGACCATCAGCTTGCGGAAACCCTTGCTCTCAATCGTGCCGTAGTCATGGCCCGCATTGCCGGGAAAGGCGAAGAAAGTGACGAGCGGCTCGGTCGGATGCACGTTGATCGAGCGATGCGCCCAGCGGCCGGGCACATAGACGGCCTTGCCCGGCAGGAACTCCAGCCATTGGGTTTCACCCTCCGGCGTCTCCATCATCATGTAGCCGTGGCCGCGCAGGCAGTAGTAGACCTCGGCGGTGTCGATGACCGTGTGAAAATGGCCCTTGGTCATGTGATACTCGTCGCCCACCTTGCCCGGATAGGTGATCGACGTGCCGTAGGCGACGTCCTTCTCGCTGTCGGGAACGCCCATGTCGTAGAACTCGTAGAGCAGGCTGTCGCCCTTGGCGAGCTCAGCGTCGAAGGCTGCCTCGTCGTGGAACATGCCCTTCATCTTGGAGAGCGTGCGGCGGATCGGCTCGCAGGTCGAGCTCAGGCCGTTGTTGAGGTTGAATTCGTGCAGGCTTGGCAAAACGGTCATGTCCTGTTCCTTTCAGGCTGTGGCGTCGCGGGCGATGCGGCTCAAATCGTCGAAGGCCGGCCCGGACATGGGGATGTCGATGTCGAAGACTTCCGCGATCACGCGGGTCCAGCCGTGGATGAAGTAGACCCATCCATCGTGGACTGTGAGGTTGCGATCCCTGACCGCGGCGCGCGCCTGGTCGAGGAAGACGAGGTCACCGCGATAGTTGAATTCCCAGACGAGGCCGTCCTTCGGGAATTGCACCGCGTCGGTGAGCGGCGAACCCGGCCCGTCCTTGCCGAGACCGGTGGCGTTGACCACCATGGAGCCCGGCGGCAGGGCGGCGACCACTGCGTCCGCCTCCGCTGGCGTCGGCGCCAGGCGGTATTCAATGGGAATGGAAAACCCGATCTCGCCATGCACATGGCGCATCTCGCCAAGCGAGGCCTCTCGCCGCGCCGTCACGACGATCCGTTGCGGCGTGTCGCCCCCGGCACGTTTCTTGTTGTGCAGGTAGAGCGACAGAGCGAGCGAGGAGCCGCCGGCGCCGAGGATGCAGAGTGTCGCCCCTGTCGCGTCCCAGTGCCCTTCCGGCGCAATCGCTTCGAAGCTCGCGCCGGCCGTGATCGGGTCCTTGGCGTGGCCGGCCAGACGCTGACCGCGCTTGGAGATCGAGCTGATCTCATGCAGGGTTTCGGCATAGGGATCGAGGTCGTCGAACAGGTCGCGCGACGCCTTGAGCAGGTTCACCTTGTGGGTCGTCACCAGCGCGCCGAGCGACAGCTGGTCGCGCTTGATGAACGCCACGGCGCCGCGATAGGCTGATGGCTCCGAATTCGGAGCGAAGTCAATGCCCTTCATCTCCGCGTCGAGGCCAAGATGCGCCGACCAGGCCGGAAAGACCTTCATGATCGAGGACTTGGCGGTGGTCACGCCGATGAAATACATCGTGCGCCGGCTTGCTGGTGTGTAAGTCATGACAGACGTTCCCTAGTCGTGTTCGGCCCAGTCCCGCGACCGGTCCACGGTGCGGCACCAGCCGCGGTAAAGCGTGTCCGCTATCGCCCGTTCGACAGACGGCGTGAATTCCCTGTCCAAAGCGAAGGCGGTGTGAAGTTCGGCCTGGTCCTTCCAGTAGCCGACGGCGAGGCCCGCAAGGAAAGCGGCCCCGCGCGCCGTTGTGTCGATGACCTTGGGGCGCAGCACGCGCACCCCCAGCTGGTCGGCCTGGAACTGCAGGACGAAGTTGTTCATCGCAGCACCGCCATCCACCTTCAGTTCCGCCAGCGCGATGCCGGAATCGGCCTCCATGCGGTGGATGACGTCGCGGATCTGGTAGGCCATGGATTCCAGCGAGGCACGGATGAGGTGGTTGCGGTTTGCGCCGCGGGTGATGCCGACGATGGTGCCGCGGGCATATTGATCCCAGAACGGCGCGGAGAGGCCGGTGAAGGCGGGAACGATGTAGACGCCGTTGGTATCCGGCACGTCCATAGCCGCCGCCTCCGTCTCCGAGGCGCTGTGGATGATCTTCAACTCGTCGCGCAGCCACTGCACCACCGAACCGACGGAAAACAACGTGCCTTCCAGCGCGTATTCGAGCTGGCCGCGGAGCCGCCAGGCGACCGTGGTCAACAGGCCGTTGTCGGATGTGCGGATCTGGGTGCCGGTGTTCATCAGGAGCGTGCCACCGGTGCCATAGGTCGCCTTGACCATGCCCGTGTGGAAGCAGGACTGGCCGAAGAGCGCGCCCTGCTGGTCGCCGATCGAGGAGGCGACGGGTATTTCACCGCCGAAAAGATCCGGGTCGGTCAGGCCGTAGACCTCGGAGGAATCGCGCACTTCCGGCAGGATCGCCCGGGGCACGTTGATTTCCGCAAGCAGCCGCTCGTCCCAGTCGCCGGTGCGGATGTTGAAGAGCAGCGTGCGCGAGGCGTTGGAGGCGTCCGTCACATGGGCGCGACCGCCGGTCAGGTTCCAGATGAGCCAGGTATCGATGGTGCCGGCGGCCAGTTCGCCGCGTTCGGCGCGGCGGCGGGCGCCGGGCGTATTGTCGAGCAGCCAGGCAAGCTTGGTACCGGAGAAATAGGCGTCGATGACGAGGCCGGTGTTCTCCTTCACATAGGGCTCGAGCCCCCTTGCCTTCAGCTGGTCGCAGATGCCGGCGGTGCGCCGGTCCTGCCAGACGAGCGCGTTGTGCAGCGGCACACCGGTCTTGCGATCCCAGATCAGGCAGGTCTCGCGCTGGTTGGTGATGCCGATCGCGGCCACCTCGGCGGCGGAAACGTCGGCGTTGTGCATCGCCTCGCGGGCGACGGAAAGCTGGGTCGCCCAGATCTCGTTGGCATCGTGCTCTACCCAGCCGGCCCGCGGATAGATCTGCCGAAACTCGCGCTGCGCGAGCGAGACGATGTTTCCTCCCCGATCGAAGAGGATGGCCCTTGCACTGGACGTTCCCTCGTCCAGTGCCATGACATAACGCTCAACCATTCGTTCCTCCCCCGCATGCGTCAATCGTTCGGCTTGAACAGGATCTTGTGATACCTGCCGAAGCTGCGGTCCTTCAGTGCCTTGAAAATGGACGGCGCCTCCTCAAGCGTCGCCCGGTGGGTAATCAGCGGCTCGACCGTCAGACGGCCGTCGCCAAGCAAACCAATGATGTCAAACCACTCCTTGCCTGGGAACGGCAAGGAATAGGAATTCCACGAGCCGATCACCTGCAATTCTTCGCGTACGATCTTGGCGAAGGCCTTTTCCGCGAAGGTGACGTCGCCATAGGCGGTGCCGTAGAGCATCACCGCGCCTTGCTTGGCTGCGACCATGATCGAAAGATTCCGTCCCGGCGCGGACCCCGCGCATTCCAGCGACACCGCAACCCCGCGCCCGCCGGTCGCCTCCCGCACCCGGGCGACGACGTCGTCGCGGGCCGGGTTGAGGCAGAGATCGGCACCGATGCTGCGAGCCAGCTCCAGCTTGTCGTCGTCAACATCGATGGCGATCAACGGCCGTGCGCCGGAAAGCCTCGCGAATTGCAGGGCAAAATAGCCGAGCGCGCCGCAACCAACCACCGCCACGGCATCGCCGAGCTTGAGATCAAGCTTGTGGATGCCATGGAGGATGATCGCCGCCGGTTCGATCGTGGCGGCAACCTCGTAGGAAACGCTGTCGGGCACCTTCAGCACGTTCGTTGCAGGCGCGCAGAGATATTGCGCAAAGGCGCCGTCACTGCGCGATCCCATGAAATCGTAGTCGTCGCAGAGGTGGAACTTGCCGGCCTCGCACCATTGGCATGTGCGGCACGGCATCAGCGGCGCCACCGCCACGCGGTCGCCCGCCTTGAGATGGGAAACCGAGGAACCAACCCGCTCCACCCTGCCGGCGAATTCGTGGCCCGGAATAGTGGGGAAACGGTAAGTACCGGTCGTCATGACGCGCCCGATATCCGAGCCGCAGATGCCGGCGGCCTTCACTTCGACCAGAACCTCGTCAGGCCCGATCTCCGGCATGGGTACGTCCTCGACGCGCAGATCCCCCGGCGCATGCAACACAGCCGCCTTCATCACAGGCTCTCCTCCTGAGGGTAGATGATGGTCTTCATGCCCTTGCCCGAAAGCGCGTGATCGAAGGCGGACACCGCATCCGCCATGCCGAAGCGATGGGTGACTATATCCGTCACGCGGATCTTGCCGGTTTCCACCAGTTTCAGCGCCCGGGCATAGTCCTCGACGCTCGACCCGGTCGAGCCGAGCAGCTTCAGGCCCCAGTAGTGCACCTTGTTGGTGTCGAGCTCGACTTTGGTGCCCTTGTTCAGGCCGGAAAAGAAATTCATGCGGCCGAGACGCGCCAGGCAGGCGATCGCCTGCACCTGGAGCTCCGGCGCCGGTGCGCAGGTCAGCGCCACATCGACGCCGCGGCCACCTGTCAGCCGAAGCACCTCCTCCACCACGTCGACCCGGCTCGAATCCACCGTGTCGGTCGCGCCCTGCGGCGCGATTTCCGCCAACCGCTCGGCCCGCCGGCCGACCACGATGACCTGCCTTGCGCCGTAGGCTTTCGCCAGCTGCAGGAACAGGCCTGCGATCGGCCCCGTGCCCAGGATGAGGACACGGTCCTCCGGTGTCGCCACAAGGTCCTTCCAGGCATTGAAGCAGCAGGAGAGCGGCTCGACCAGCGAGGCCTCCTCGTAGCTCATGGCAGCGGGGATCTCGAAGAGGTTGCCGCCGTAGAGCGCCTTGGCCGTGACGGTCATGTATTGCTGGAAACCACCGTCGATATCAATGCCGAAGGCCTCGTAGTCGGGGCACATGTTGTTGAGCCCGCGGCGGCACATCTCACAATGGCCGCAGCCGATGTTCGGCACCGCGGAAACCCGCTGTCCCTTCTTCCAATGCCCGACATGGCGGCCGACCTCGACGATTTCGCCGGCAAGCTCATGACCGAGTACACGTGTGTCGTTTTCACCGACACGAAAATGGCCGCCGCGAAGGACCTTCAGGTCCGTGCCGCAGATCGAGGCTGCGAAAACGCGGATCAGAACCTCGTCGTCCCGCGGCACGGGCCGCGGACGCTCTTCCAGAGCGATCCGGCCCATGCCCTGATACACGGCGGCCCTCATCGGCTTACACCTCCATCCCGTAGCGGTGCACCTTATGGGTCGGGTAAAGCGAGATGGTCGGAATGGTCACGTCCGGTGTGCGGGTCGCAACGTAGAGGGCGAGCCAGGCGACGTTGTCGACGTCGATGCAGGATGCGTGGATGCCTTCCTTGATCTCCTTCTCGTCAAGCCAGCCGTCGACATAGGCTTCCAGATCGCCGTCATAGCGGCCCGTGTCGATGATCTCGGTCATCGGGGTCTTCACGTGGCTCGGATTGAGAACGGTGACGCCGATCTTCTTGTCCTTGCCTTCGAGCAGGATGTTCTTCGAGAAGCCCAGCATGCCGTGCTTGGAGGCGCGGTAGGGGCTGTGGCCGGGGCCCGAGGCGACACGGGTCGAGGAAGAGCCCATATTGATGATGCGGCCGCCTTCGGCCTGTTTTTCCATATAGAGAAAGGCTTCACGGCAGCAGAGGAAGACGGCCGTCAGGTTCGGGCCAATCGTCTTGTTCCACTCTTCCAGCGTGACCCGGGTGACCGGCGGGGCAAGGCTGTCGCGCCCGGCTGAGTTGACGACGACGTCAACGGAGCCGAACGCCTCGTGCACCTGCTTGAAGAAGGCGCGGACCGTCTCCTCCTCGCAGACGTCGGCGTAGATCGGCAGCACGGTACCGCCATCCGCCTCGATCTCACCGGCGATACGCTTCAGACGCTCCCGGTCGAAATCGATCATGGCGACCTTGGCACCGTTCTGGGCGTAAATGCGGGCGACGGCTTCGCCGATCCCGGACGCCGCACCGGTGATGATGCAGGATTTCCCCTTGAGGGACAGCCCCTCCGACAGGGTGTTGTTGGGCATTGGAACCTCCGTATTATGCCCCTTTTCGAGGCGTGTTCAGATTTTCGATGGGACCGCCTCAGGCACTGCGGGCGAGAGCGACAGCCTCCGCTGTAAGCCGGGAAATTTCGTCGAACCGACCTTCCCGCACGAGTTTTGCATCCACCATCCAGGAGCCGCCGCAGGCGAGCACTGCGGGAAGCGCGAGATAGGTGGTCAGATTCTGAGCCCCCACGCCGCCCGTCGGCACGAAGCGCATGGCCGGATAGGGTCCCGTCAGCGCCTTGAGGAAAGGCACGCCGCCGCTCGGCTCGGCCGGGAAGAATTTGACCGCCTCCAGCCCGAAGGACATGGCCTGCTCGACGCCGGTCGGATTGTTGATGCCGGGCACGATCGGAAGACCCAACGCCTGCGCAGCAGCGACGATCGCGGGATTAAAACCCGGCGTCACAATGAATTGCGCGCCTGAAGCCGCGGCCATCTCGAGCTGCTCGCCCGTCAGAACCGTGCCGGCACCCAGCAGCATGTCGGGAACCTCGGCGCGGATGCGCCGCAGCGATTCCGCCGCTGCCGCCGTGCGGAAGGTCACCTCCGCCACCGGCAATCCTCCCTCGACCAGGGCGCGAGCCAAGGGTACCGCATCTTCGGCTCGCTCCAGCACGACGACGGGCAAGATGCGCGCCGCCGCGATCCGGGCAACAATGTCCGCTCCGGTCAAGTTCATCTGCCCCTCCAATCGAATTTCCTACCGTGACCAACAAATAGAATGAAATTCGTTATTGCGCAATACCAAAAAAAATGATTTTTATTTTTGCGCCGGCGGCAAGGAAAAAGTCCGCCCCGGCGCGATCGGCACCGTCCCTCGAGGCGGCATTCTCCTTCCGGGCAAGGCTCCGGATCCACTTCGAAAGCTGAAGAAAGCATGATCAAAGCAGTCTTGTGGGACATGGACGGCACACTCGTCGACAGCGAGGACATCGCGGTCGAGGCGTTGGGATGCGCCATGAAAGAAGCAGGGCTTTCCCCCCCTTGCGACCTCAAGGAACGGGTCGTCGGCCGCTCGGCGGATGAAATCTACGACATTATCGTCCGGGATTTCGGATTGAACGCCGATCCGCTCGACTGGGAGCGGTGCAAGCATCACCACTACTTTCTCGCGGCGGAGCGGCTGAGAGGCTATGACGACGCTGTGGGGACCTGGCATCGGCTTGCGGCGGCCGGTGTCCGTCAGGCCGTGGTCTCAAACAGCGACCGCGCGATCGTCGACGTCAACCTCAGGGCCGCCGGGCTGGTCCGGCCGGGGCTCGTGACCGTTGCGCGCAACGACGTGCTGCTCGGCAAGCCGCATCCGGACGGCTATTTCAGGGCCGCCTACCTGCTTGGCGTCGAGCCACACGAATGCCTGATCGTGGAAGACAGCAGCAGCGGTGCCGCCGCAGCGCTCGCTGCCGGCATCGAAACCGTTTTTGTGCCGCATAGCCACACCGCCCCGCCGAAGGGTGTGCTCTGGCTTTCCTCCATGACCCAGCTCGAGGACCGCGCGCTGCGCCCTTAGCGGCCGGCAAGCCACCGGGTCCGGTACCGACACGAAGACGCGCGCGCAGGCGACCGGCAGCGATCGGCTCCGTTTGCGCGTAGGCCGCGAACCCCTGCCTTTTCCGCCTGCGTGATCAGCATAACCCGTTGACCATGCCGGGCAAGTTTCGTAGATATATGATATATTATCATAACATCCTGGGAGGAACCGATGGTGGATTACGTTGTGGTCGGAGGCGGCTCGGCCGGGAGCGCGCTTGCCGGTCGGCTGGCGCTTGCCAATGCCGGCAAGGTGCTGGTGATCGAGGCAGGCCCGCGTGATAGCAACCCGCTGATCCACATCCCGGCGGGCTTCGTAAAGCTGCTCGATTCCGACCTTCTCTATCACTACAAGACAGAGGCCCAGCCGACGCTGAACGGCCGCGCGCCCGTGATGCCGCAAGGCGCGGTGCTGGGCGGCGGCGGCTCGGTCAACGCGGCGATCTACATTCGCGGCCAGCGCCGCGACTACGACGACTGGGCACGACTTGGCGCTGACGGTTGGGGCTACAGCGACGTCCTGCCCTATTTCCGCCGGGCAGAAGACAATGACCGGCTTTCCGACGCCTATCACGGCACCGGCGGTCCGCTCGGTGTCTCGGACCTCCGGCAGGTGAGCGACCTGACGCGCGCCTTCGTGCGCAGCGCCCAGGAAGCCGGTATTCCCTACACCCCGGATTTCAACGGCACGCGCCAGCGCGGCGTCGGCTTCAACCAGACGACGACCCGAAATGGCCGCCGATGCAGCGCTGCCGTCGGCTATATGCGCCCGGCCATGAAATCCGGAAAGCTCGAAATCCGCACGGGCTGCCTCGTTACCCGCATCCTCTTCGACGGCGACCGCGCAAGCGGCGTCGAATATGTTCGCAACGGCAAGGTCGAGACAGTGCAGGCCGACAAGGAAGTAATCCTGTCGGGCGGCGCCGTCCAGACGCCGAAGCTGCTGATGCTGTCCGGCATCGGCCCGGAAGCGGAACTGCAGCGTCAAGGCATCGCGGTAAAACACCGTCTGGAAGGCGTTGGCCAGAACCTGCAGGACCATCTTGAGTTTCCGGCCATCCGCTTCTGCACCGGCCGTTACGGCTACTATGGCGAGGACAGCTTCTTCCGCTCCATCAAGAACGGGCTGCAATACCTGCTCTTCAAGTCCGGCCCGGTCATGTCGAACGTCACCGAGGCCTGCGCCTTCATGAATGTCGACGACATGGACGCAGAACCGAACATCCAGATGCATTTCGTGCCCATCGTCTTCATGGACAGTGACCAGGAGTCCGTGAAACGCGCCGGCGCAACCGTGAACCCCTGTGTGCTGCGGCCGGAAAGCCGCGGCGAGATCCGGCTGAAATCCACCGACCCGGCCGCTCACCCGCTGGTCGATCCACGTTACCTGACGGCGCCCGAGGACATGCGGCTTTCCGTGAAGGCCCTGAAGCTTGCCCGCAATATCCTCGCGCAACCCTCCTTCGCCGGCTTTGTGGAAGAGGGCGAGGCTTACCCCGGCAAGGCGGTCGATGACGACGCCGCGCTCCGTGCTTACATCCGCTCCAAGGGCAAGACGGTCTATCACCCGGTCGGCACCTGCCGGATGGGCCGCGACGCGATGGCGGTCGTCGATCCGGAGCTGCGGGTTCACGGTCTGCGCAATCTGCGCATTGTGGACAACTCCATCATGCCTACACTGATTTCGGGCAATACCAACGCCACGGCGATAATGATCGGGGAAAAGGCGTCAGATATCATTCGCGGACTGGAGCCGCTTGCGCCATCGAACGCTTGATGCGCATGTGTGGGGCTGGCGCCTGAGCGCCAGATTCGCGGAAACGTCACAGGTCGTCGGATGAGCCAGCTACAAAAAATCAACAAGGGAAATCTCTCCGAGCAGGTCTACGGCACCATTCGCGCATCCCTGATGGACGGGCGGTACGAACCCGGCGAACGGTTGACGATCGCAAGCCTTGCAGACCAGCTCGGCGTTTCCATCACACCGGTCCGAGAGGCGATCTTTCGCCTCGTCACCGAGCGCGCGCTGGAAATGCGGGCGGCGACTTCCATTCAGGTCCGCAGCCTCACGGCTTTCGAATTGCGCGAGATCCAGCTGATCCGCCACCATCTCGAAGGCGAGGCGGCGGCGCAGGCGGCCGTGAAGATATCATCGAAAGGTCTGGCGGCGCTCGAAGCCCTGCAGGCCGATTTCACCACTGCTGCCGCGAGCGATCCGCTGGAAGCCTCGCGTGCCAACCGCGAGTTCCATTTCAAGCTCGCCGAAGCGGCGGAAATGCCGATGCTCTATTCAACCATCGAAGGCATGTGGGCGCAGATGGGGCCGCTCATCCATCTCTATCACCTTCACACCCCTCCCCGCGTCCTCGTCAGCGGCAAGCATGGCCACTATGACGTGCTTCGGGCGCTCGGCGCCCGCGACCCGGACGCCGCGCGGCGCGCCATCCAGGCCGATATCGGCGTGGGCGTCGTCATGGCCGACTGGCTGGAAGCAAAAGGGGCGGCCGAAGCCGCCCTCCCCTGAAGATCAAAGCTCGATCCACGTCGTCTTGAGTTCCGTGTACTTGTCGAGCGCGTGCAGCGACTTGTCGCGCCCGTTGCCGGATTGCTTGAACCCGCCAAAGGGAACGGTCGCATCGCCGTGATCGTAGCAGTTCACCCAGACCGTGCCGGCCCGGAGCTTGCGGGCGATCTTGTGGGCGCGTGACAGGTCGCGCGTCCAGACGGCGGCGGCAAGGCCGTAGGAGGTGTCGTTCGCCACGCGTACGGCTTCCTCGTCGTCCTCCACCGTGATGGTGGAAAGGACAGGACCAAAAATCTCCTCGCGGGCGATGGTCATGTCATTGCTGACATCAGCGAAGATCGTCGGGTTGAGGTAGTAGCCATCCGGCGTATCGCCCGGCCGGTCACCGCCCAGCACGAGCCGCGCGCCTTCCGCCTTGCCCTTGGCGATATAGCCTTCGACGCGGTCGCGATGGCTGCTTTCCACCAGCGCACCGAGCTTCGTCGCCGGATCGAGCGGATCGCCGGGTCGGATCGATTTCGCCGTCTCGACGACAATATCGAGGAACTGCTCCTGAATGCGCCTCGAGAGGATCAGCCGCGATGGCGCGACGCAGACTTCCCCCTGGTTGAAGCAGATCGCCGTTGCCGCGCGCTCCGCCGCGACCCGAAGCTCGGGCACATCATCCAGGATGATGTTCGGCGACTTGCCGCCGCATTCGAGGAAGACGCGCTTCATGTTCGACTGGCCGGCATATTGCAGGAACAATTTTCCGACTTCGCCCGAGCCGGTGAAGGCGAGGCAATCGACATCCATGTGCATGCCGAGCGCCTTGCCGGCCGTCGGGCCGAAACCCGGCACGACGTTGAAGACACCGTCCGGAATGCCCGCTTCCACCGCAAGCTCCGCGAGCCGGAGCGCCGTCAGCGGCGATTGCTCCGCCGGCTTCAGCACGACGGAATTGCCCATGGCGAGCGCCGGCGCGAATTTCCACGTCGCCATCAGCATCGGGAAATTCCACGGCACGACCGCGCCGACAACGCCTATCGGTTCGCGCGTGATCATGGCAAGCTGACCGGGACCGGTGGGCGCGATCTCGTCATAGAGCTTGTCGGGGCACTCGGCATACCATTGCAGTGTGTCGAGCACGACGTTCACGTCGATGTTCCGGCTTTCGGAAACCGGCTTGCCCATGTCGAGGGTTTCGAGCACGGCGAGCTCGTCCATGTGTTTTTCGAACAGCGCGGCGAAGCGCTGGAGCACCTTCTTGCGCTCCTTGGGCGACCGGTCGCGCCAGACCCCTGCCTCGAAGGCGCGCCGCCCGGCCTTGACCGCGCGATCGATATCTTCGGCATCGCCGGCCGCGACGCGCGCGATCGCCTTGCCGTCGCGCGGCGAGATGTCGTCGAACGTCTCCCCCGATGCCGCATCGACGAAGCGGCCGTCGATGAAGGCCTGCCCCTTGATGGCAAGCCGGCTTCGGATGGCAGCCACATCCGACTGTGTCAGTGCAAGATTCACGTCGTCTCCTCCATTTTTGTCCGTGACATATATCATATATCATGTTAGATCGCCTCATCGCAAGGACTTGTTGCCGGTCGATCGGCACATGACGGGAGGAGAGCGCGTGACGCAGCCAGTGAGAAACGATTACCGACCCACGGACGCCGAGACCGCGCGGCTGAGGGACCGGGCGCAGTTCGTGCGCCTTGAAACCATCCGGCTCATTGAGATTGCCAAGGTGGGCCACTACACCTCGGTCTTTTCGGCGGCCGAGATCTTCGCCGCGCTCTACTATGACGTGATGACGCTTTCGGCGGATCCGAAATGGCCCGACCGCGACCGCTTCCTGATGGGCAAGGGCCATGCCGCCGTCGGCCTGTTCCCGATCCTCGCCGAACACGGCTACATCCCGACCGACGTGCTGAACGGTTACACCCGCCTCGGCAACCCGCTCGGCGACCATCCCGACATGCGCAAGGTTCCTGGCGTCGACTTCTCGTCGGGCTCGATCGGCCATGCGCTGTCGAACGGGCTTGGCATGGCGCTTGGCGGCCGCATGCAGAACCGCGACTTCACCACCTTCGTCATGCTCGGCGACGGCGAGATGCAGGAAGGCCAGGTCTGGGAGGCCGCCATCGGCGCTGCCCATCACAAGCTCAACCGCCTCGTCGCCATCATCGACCGGAACGGCTACCAGCTCGATGGCGCGGTGGACGACGTCATGGGCATCGAGCCGCTCGACGAGAAATGGCGCGCCTTCGGCTGGGAAGTGCATGTCGTCGATGGCCACGACATCGCCGAACTCACCGCACTGTTGCGCCGCGTCAAGGCCGACAGCTCGCGTGAAAAGCCCTGCTGCATCATCGCGCGCACGCTGAAGGGCAAGGGCGTTTCCTACATGGAGACCGAACCCGGCTGGCATCTCGGCTATCTCGACCCCTCCGACGCGGAGGCCGCCCGTCAAGAAATTCTGTCCAAGGTGATCTGAGATGACCCAAACCAATCTGCGGCCTAACTCGCCGAATTCCTGGCACTACCGGGAACTGAACATGAAAAATCCCGGCCTCGACCACCTGTCGAACGGCCTGATCACGCTGACCGAGGCCGGCCATCCGATCGTCGCCGGCTCGGCCGACCTACAGTATTCCAACGGTCTCAACCGTTTCGCCGCTCGCTATCCGGACCGCTATGTCAGCTTCGGCATTTCCGAGCAGAACATGGTATCAGCGGCCGCCGGTCTCGCCACCACGGGCATGATGCCCTATGTCGCGACCTTCGCCTCGTTCCTCGGCCTTTTGACCTGCGAACAGATCCGCATGGACGTCGCCTATTGCGCCCTGCCGGTGCGTCTGATCGGTCACCACACCGGAATTTCGATGGGTTTCTACGGCACGTCGCACCATGCGACGGAAGACATCGGCACCATGCGCTCGATCGCCGACCTGACGATCGTCTCGCCGGCGGACGGCCCGCAGCTTGAAGCGGCGATCCGCGCCTCGGTCGATCATGACCGGCCTATCTATTTCCGCACCGGCCGGGGGCGCGAACCGGATCTCTACGATCCGAAGGCCGATTTCGTCTTTGGCAAGGCGCTCGAGCATGCGCAAGGCGAGGAAGTGACGATCATCGCTTGCGGCCTTCCCGTCCATCCATCGGTGCAGGTCGCAAAGAAGTTGGCTGCCGAAGGCCGCAGTATCGGTGTCATCGACATGCCGACGGTCAAGCCGATCGATCGCGATGCCATCCTTGCTGCTGCCGCGCGCTCCAAGATCATCCTGACCATCGAGGAACACAACATCCTCGGCGGCCTCGGCTCCGCCGTCGCCGAGGTGCTGGCGGAGGAAGGCGGTCCCGCAAGGCTCGTCCGCCACGGCATCCGCGACGAATATGCGCTGATCGCCCCACCAACGCACCTCTATGCCCATTACCGGCTCGATCAGGCCGGCATCGAATCCGTCGTCCGCGGAATCATCGGCTGACGCACTGAGACCATGCGCCGGGAGGGCGTGTGCATCCGGTTCCGCCCCTCCGGGCGGAGCCTTCATGACCAAGCTTGAACACAGGGAGAGAGACCATGACGTTTCTGAAATCCGCATCGCTGATGCTGTGCACGGCCGCGCTGGCGATTGTCACCAGTTCCGCAGGTGCCGCCGAAAAACACGAAATCTACAAGCTGCTGCCGAATTCCGCGCTGTCCGGCGTCATCGATCCGGAGATGGCCGATCGTTCGGGCATCGCCAAGGCGCTGCCGACGGCACCGCGCGACGCGAGCAAGAAGCTCGTCATCGGCTGGAGCGAAATCACGCTAGGCAATCCCTGGTTCGTCAGCGTCGTCGACACGGCCAAGGCGAAGGCTGCCGAATACGGCTATGAACTCGACGTGCAGGTTGCCGACGGCGACCCGGCCAAGACCTCGGCGCAGATCGACGCCTTCATCGCCAAGAAGGTCGATATCATCGTGCTCGATCCGACCGACCTCGCAGCGGCCGCCGCCGACGCGCAACGCGCCGTCGATGCCGGCATTCCGGTGATCGCTCTCGGCACCGTGCCGGACGACAGCCCGATCGTTACGACCGTGCTCTTCAACCCCTACGGCAACGGCTTCGAGGCGGGGCGCTTCGTCGCACAGCATTACGGCGCCGACAAGCCGATCACGGCCGCCGCGATCCTCGGTACTGTCGGCAACTCCACCTCGGAGAGCCGCGTCAACGGCATGATCACCGGCATCATCTATGAGCGCGCCCAGCAGCTCGGCCTCAACCTTTCCAAGGAAGACGCCATGCTTGCCGGCTTCAACAAGTTCCAGGAGCTGAAGACGGGCGGCGCCTTCGACTATCCGGACATGAAGTTCAGCGTCGTCTCGATGGGTGTCGGCTTCTGGACGGAGGAAGGTGGTCTCGATGCGGCGGAGGACATCCTGACGGCGCATTCCTCCAAGCTCGACATCATCCTTGCAGAGAACGACTTCATGGGCATGGGTGCGCTGCGCGCGGTGGAAAACCAGGGTCTTAAGGGCAAGATCCAGGTGGCGAATGCGGCGGACGGTTTCCGCACGGCGCTTGATCTCGTCAAGTCGGGCGACATGCTGGTGACCGGCCTTTGCTCCGGCTCGCACACCGGCGAAGGCGTCGTCACCCTGATCAACCAGATCTTCGACAAGGGCTTCGATGCCAACAACCTGCCCCTCGGCTCGTACTATCCCTCGCAGATCGTGACCAAGGAGAACGCCGACGAGTTCATCGACCCGGACACAGCAAACCCGTTCTTCCGCTACACGGTCCCCGCCTTCAAGACCATCGGCGAGATCAAGAGCTAATCGACGCCAGCGGTCAAGGAGCGGCGGGCCTGGCAGGTCCGCCGCAACCCCAGGAGGAGGCAGGAAATGGATCGGCTAGACATGCGGCAGATCTCCAAGGAATTTGGCGGCATCGCCGCACTGAGCGGCGCCGGGTTTTCGGCGCGGGCGGGCGAAGTGCACGCCCTCATGGGCGAAAACGGTGCCGGCAAGTCGACCCTGATGAAGATCCTTGCCGGAGCCTATACCCATGACGGCGGCGAAATCCGCATCGGCGGCGAGCCCGTCAGCATATCGAACCCGCAGGATGCGATCCGCAAAGGCATCTCGATCATCTATCAGGAATTTTCACTCGCAAGCGACCTGACCGTTGCCGAAAACATCCTGATCGAAACCCTGGGACACGGCCTTTTCGTCGACCGGCGAGCCATGGATGCCCGCGCGACCGAACTGCTCACCCGGATGGGTTTCGACGATATCGATCCCGGCGAGATTGCCGGTGGGCTGACCATCGCGCGCCAGCAGGTGGTCGAAATCTGCAAGGCGCTGTCGCGGGACTGCTCGATCCTCGTGCTGGACGAGCCGACGGCCGTCCTGACCACGCACGAGACGGAAAAGCTCTTCGACCTCGTGCGACGCCTGCGCGACCAGGGGGTTTGCATCGTCTACATCTCGCACCGCCTCGACGAGATTTTCAGCCTCTGCGACCGGGTGACCGTCCTGAAGGACGGCGCGACGGTCGGAACCTGGGAGACGGCCGCACTCGATCACAAGAGCCTCGTCAACCTGATGATCGGCCGCGAACTGAAGGACTTCTTCCCCGAACGGCACGGCACTCCAGGCGAAGTGGCACTGGAGGTCGAGGCGCTCGCGGCCGGCACGCTGGTTTCCGATATCAGCTTTTCGGTGCGCCGAGGCGAGGTGCTGGGCATCGGCGGCCTCGTCGGCGCGGGTCGGACCGAGGTGCTGCGCGCGATTTTCGGGGCAGACCCTCTCTCCCACGGAGAAATCCGCATCGACGGAAAGCGCCATGTCATTCGCTCGCCCGGTAACGCCGTGCGGGCCGGCATCGGCCTCGTACCCGAGGACCGCAAGCAGCAGGGCTGCCTGCTTCACATGCCGATCCTCAACAATGCCATGCTGACGCCGGTCAACCCGCATCTCGGCTTTCTCGGCCTGATCCGCGAGGCGCGCGAGCGCGGTGCGACCGAGGCATTGCGCTCCCGTCTGAACCTGAAAGCCGCGAGCATCGATGCGGAAGCCGGCACGCTGTCAGGCGGCAACCAACAGAAGGTCGCCATCATGAAATGGCTCGTGTCCGGCTGCGAAGTGCTGTTGCTCGACGAGCCGACCCGCGGCGTCGATGTCGGCGCCAAAGTCGAAATCTACCGGGTCATCAACGAACTGGCGGCCAATGGCGCCGCCGTTGTCATGGTCTCCTCCGAAATGCTCGAGCTGATCGGCATGTGCGATCGCGTGATCGTCATGCGGGCCGGCCGCCTCGCCGGTGAACTCTCCGGCGCGCAATTGACCGAGGAAGGCATCATCGAACTGGCAATGGGGCGCAAGCATGTCCACTAATCCCAAGGCACCGAGCCTGGTTTCCATCCTCGTCACCTACAACATCTATTTCATGCTGGCGGCGCTGGCGATCATCTCCACGCTGCTGTCGGAACACTTCCTGACACTGCAGAACCTCTTCAACCTGCTAAGGCAACTGGCGCCGCTCGCCCTTGTCTCGATCGGCATGCTGCTTGTCATCCTCACCGGCGGCATCGACCTTTCTGTCGGTTCCGTCGCAGCGATCGGCGGCATGGGTGTGGCGATGGCAATGCCGGCCCTTCCCTTCGATGGCGCTACCGCCCTGTTTGTCTGCATTTTCGGTGCCGTGCTCTTCGGTGCGCTGCTTGGCGCCATCAATGGCGTGCTTGTGGCCGGTTTCGGCATGGCCTCCTTCGTCGCGACGCTCGCCATGATGACCATGGCACGTGGCCTTGCCTACATGCTGTCGAACGGCCAGCCAGTGCGTTTTCCGCGCGACCTGCCGACCGCCCAGATCCTCACCGGCTTCGGCAGCAAGGGTGTGCCCGGCATCGGCCTGCCCTGGCCGGTCCTCGCAGTCCTCGTCATTATCGCGCTGTTCATCTTCCTGCTGCGCCGCACGAACTGGGGACGGCTGACCGTCGCAACGGGCAGCAACGAGGACGCCGTCCGCCTCGCCGGCCTTCCCGCCTGGCGCTACAAGTTCCTGGCCTTCACGCTCTGCGGCGCACTGTCTGCACTTGCCGGCATCTTCGTGACCGCCCGCACCGCAGTGGGCACGCCGGTCACCGGCATCGGCCTTGAACTCGACGCGATCGCGGCGTGCGTCATCGGCGGCGCGCTGCTGTCCGGCGGCAGGGGGACCGTGACGAACACGATGATCGGCGTGCTGATCCTCGGCCTGATCGGCAACATCATGAACCTGATGAGCGTTCCAGCCTACCCCCAGCAGATCATCAAGGGCGTCATCATCATTCTTGCCGTGCTGATGCAGGGCATCGGCGCCCGGACGAAACGCCGCGTGTGAGCCTCCCACCCCGGCAGACTGGTCCGCATCGCAATACGCGATGCGGACCTTTTTTCATTTCAGGAAATCGACCAGCAGACGCACCTGTTGCTCGATCATGTGAATCCCCTTGTGAACGACACATCCCCGCACCTCAGCCTCCGCAAGAAGCGGCGTTACGTCCGGCTGCATCACCACCTCGGCAACCACTGTCCCCGCATCGAGCCGGTCGACATCCACGGGCAGCGGATCGACGGCATGCATGCCAAGCGCGGTCGCATTGACGACGATATCGAAACCACGCGGATCAGGCTTGCCGACAGCCACCTGGGCATCGCTGAAGAAACCACGCAATTGACCCGCCAGCGCTTCGGCCTTCTCAGGCGAGCGGTTGGCGATCGTGAGGCTCGCCACGCCTGCTCCAAGCAGCGCATGCGCGACGCCGCCTGCCGCGCCGCCGGCGCCGACGAGCAGCACGCGCCGGCCGGCCGGATCGTGTCCCTGGTGCAGAAGGCCGGCAACGAACCCTTCGCCGTCGAACATGCCGCCGGTGAGGCTGCCGTCCCTCTCCCGGCGAACAATGTTGCAGGCGCCGACAAGCGCGGCCGCCCCCACAAGTCGGTCACAGAGTGCGGCAACAGCGCCCTTGTGCGGAATGGTAATCACCATGCCGGCGGCGTTTTCGATCGCCCGAAAGCTCTCGACGGTGGCCAGCAGCACGGCCGGCTCGACGTCGAGGGGCACCATGACGATGTCCTCGCCCTGCCGTTCACATTCGGCGTTGAACAGCGGCGGCGTGCGCACATGGCGACAGGGATGGGCGAGCAGAGGAACGAAACGGGTATGCCCGGTAATCATGGGGTGAATCCTTAAAATAGCGAGAAGGCGCTTGCGCGTCGTTTCACATAATATATGATATATGAAATATCCATAGAGGCATCTGCATGAACTCCCCTTTGACTATTTTCGACGCCGAACTCAAGGTCTTCGGGGCCCCTGGGCGCTATGTGCAGGGGCGCGGGATCCTTCACCGCATCGGCGACTTCGCGCACCAGGTCGGCCGCAGCGCCGTGCTGGTGGCCGATGTTCATATCCTGCCGCTTGTCGAGCAGACCATCCGCAGTTCCTGCGAACGGAGCGGCATCTCCCTCATTGTGCTTCCGTTCCAGGGTCGCCTCGGTCCGCAGACCGGCGGCGAGCTTGCCGCGATGCTGGGCGCCGAGACGCCGTCGATCGTTATGGCCGCGGGTGGTGGACGGGCGATCGACGCCGGCAAGGCGCTCGCCGATACGCGGTCCTTGCGGCTGATCACCATTCCCACGGTCGCCTCCAACGATGCGCCGACAAGCAAGAACTATGTGCTCTACGACGAGCATGAAATGCTTCTCGAAGTCCGGCACCTCGCCCGCAACCCGGATTTCGTGGTCGTCGATACCGCGGTGCTTGCCAACGCGCCAAAATCCATGTTTGCCGCCGGGCTGGGTGACGCGCTCTCCAAGAAGGCCGAAGCGCTCGCCTGCGCCGCTGGTCGGGGCGTCACCATGTTCCGGTCGCGCCCGACGCTGCTTGCCGGCACGATCGCCGCAGCATGCTACGACACGTTGATCGCGCATGGCCGGGCAGCCTATGACGCCGCCGGCACGGGTGAGGTAACCGGATCCTTTGAAGCCGCTGTTGAAGCCATGATCCTGATGGCCGGTCTCGGTTTCGAAAGCGGTGGTCTTTCCGTGCCCCATGCGCTGACGCGCGGCCTGCCGCTGCTGCCGGGTGTCGTCGCCAAACCGCATGGCTTGCAGGTCGCCTACGGGCTTGTCGTGCACCACCGGCTTCTGGGCGAGGCCATGCCCGCAGCACTCCTCGATCTCTACCGCCACGCAGGGCTTCCGCTTTGCCTCTCGGACCTGACGTCCACCAGAATCGAGCGGTCGCAGCTGATCGACGTGGCGCAGGCATCGATTGCCGTGCCGCACATGCTCAATTTTCCAAGAACGCTGACCGTCGACGATCTGGTGGACGCCATGCTCGCCATCGAGGCGGAGACCATTCGGCGCCCTGCCGTTGCCAACTGAAGAGGAAGACAAAATGCCCAATAAGGATCGGGGAACGCCCCTTGCCGTCGTGACCGGAGGTGGAACCGGTATAGGCCGGGCCGTCGCGGAACTCCTGACGGAAAGCGGCTATGAAGTGATCGCACTGGGTCTCGATCGGGATGCCGATCTGCCCGCTGAAATCGCCTTCCACACCGTCGACATCACCGAGACGGCGGCAAGCGTCGCAGCCCTGCCGGAGGGACGACCGGTTTCGGCGCTCGTCAACTGTGCCGGCATGCTGCGGCACCAGCAGGAATGGGAGACCGAGGCTTTCGAGCAGGTCATGCGCGTCAATCTGACGGCCGGCTTCGCGCTCGCCAACGCCCTCGTCGATCGGCTCGAACAGGCCGGTGGCGCCGTTGTCAACGTCGCCTCCATGTGGGCCATCTTCGGTTCGCCCGGTGCGCCCGCCTATACGGCCAGCAAGGCGGCCGTTGCGGCCGTCACCCGATCCCAGGCCGTCGCCTGGGCCAAGCGTGGCGTGCGCGTCAACTCCGTCGCACCGGGCTGGGTAGAAACACGGATTTCCGAAAAGGCCCGCACCGATGCCGAACGGGCCGAACGCATCAACGCCCGCATCCCCATGGGGCGCTGGGCCAAACCCACCGAAGTAGCCTCCGTCGTCCGGTTCCTTCTGTCGGAGGATGCTGGCTACGTGACCGGGACCATGATCCCTATCGATGGCGGCTATTCAATCTGCTGAGGAGGCATAATATGAAAGCCTGGATTCACGAAAAGACCGGTGATCCGGATGTGCTCAAGCTTCGCGACCGGCCAAAACCCGAACCGGGGCCGGGCGAACTTCTGATCCGCAACCGCGCGATCGGCCTCAATCCGGTGGACTGGAAGTTCATTCTCTGGGGTCACGATGCCTGGGATTGGCCACATATTCCCGGCGTCGATGGGGCGGGTGAAGTGGAGGCACTCGGTGAAGGCGCCGCCAACATCGCCGTGGGAGCGCGCGTCGCCTATCACAACGACCTGCTGAAACCGGGCTCCTTCGCCGAGTACACGGTGATCCCGGCACGCGCCGCCATTCCCCTGCCGGAGACCCTGCCCTTCGCTGCCGCTGCGGCGATCCCCTGCCCGGGCCTGACGGCGCAGCAGGCCGTGGACAAGGTCGCGCTCTGGCCGGGCGCCCATGTGCTGGTCACGGGCGCGTCCGGCGCGGTCGGCGGCGCCTTGCTTCAGCTTGCGCGCGAACGGGGTTGGGTCATCCATGCCGTCGGTTCGGCCTCGCAGCCGGAGCGCCTGCTTCGCCTCGGCGCCGCAACCGTCACGGACTATCGCAAGGACGGCTGGAGGGAGGACTGGGTACGGCGGGCAAAGCATCAGCCGCTGCGGGCGGTCTTCGACTTGGTCGGCGGCGCCCATGCGGCGAGCCTTGCGCCACTCCTGACCGCCAACGGCCATCTGGTCTGCATCCAGGATCGGCAGGAAACTGCGCCGCTCCCCGCCTTCTCGACGACCATCTCGCTGCATGAGGTGGGCCTCAATGCGATGCATGCCCACGCCTGCGATCGCCAATGGGGCCGCCTCGTCGCCTCCGGCGCCGAAATGGCAACGAAGATCGCCTGCGGCGAGTTCGATCCCCAGATTATCGAGACCGTCGATTTCGACGACCTGCCCAACGCGGTAGCGCGCCTGAAGGACGGCCCCAACCCCGGCAATCGTGTTGTGGCGTTGTAGCTGCTTCGCAGATGACAACACGCCCACTTCTGTCGGAGAAAACGAAGCCTGCCTCTCAGCAGCACCGCGACGATACGCGAACATATCGAGCGCCTTGATGGGGTTCGAACTATACACCTAGTCATCAGGAGCGGCGACCACTCGGCGACTGGCCGAAGCTTTCCCTGTAGCGCCGGGCGAAATGTGAGCGTGAGGCATAGCCGGCGGCCTCGGCGGCGGCAAAACTCGATGCGCCGGAGGCGAGTGCGGTTTGGCCAGCTCGCAGGCGCTCGGTTCGAAGAACGTTACGGAAGGACGTGCCCGTCGCCGCAAGCCGGCGGCGCAGCGTCGAAGCCCCGAGGCCGAGACGGTCGGCGACGCGCTCGACCGTCCAGTCCTCCGAGGGCACGCTTCCGATGAGCCAGGCCACCTCCTCCGGCAGGCTAGCCTCGAACAATGGACGGGCGGCAGCGACCGGCCGCAGAAGCGTCAACACTTCCATCAGCCGCACCGCCTTGACGGCTTCGCCCAACGCTTCACTGGCGATCGCCGTCGCCGCATGAATAAGCGTATGCACGAGATCCGGATCGAGCGGCACACGGAACTGCCGGTCGCCATCACGAGGTCTCGTCTTTTCGCCCCCCGTCAGCGGCGCCATGCCGGCCGGCAGCGCCGGCACCTCCAGCAACAGTGATTCATAGAGGGATGTAGGCCCCGCGGGAATATTGACGACATCCATCGGAACCTGCGCGGGAAGGACGAAGACAGTGCCCGGCTCGAAGAAATGCGTCGTGTCGCCGAGCCACACTTCCTTGCGGCCCCTCAACATGATGCCAATGATGGGGCACGGAAGTTCGATCGCCCTGAACCGCTCCTGATCGATGGAGCAATAGGAAAACAGGCGATTACCATGCGCATATCGCCCGGCCGTGCCGTCTGGCGCCATCATCGGCCGCAGGCGCTCCACGAGCATGGACCTGAGATGGGCGTCGTCGCTGCTTTTGTAATGAATGTTCATGGCCGAAACGATAATGCAGGACACACTCGGAAAAAACCACATAGGTGAGCGTTTCGGGCTCGAAATCGATCAAACCGGACCCTCCCCGGTGAACAGGATGCGTCAAAAGCAGTCTCCACATCCATGGAGACTGACATGACCCCGATTACAACAATCCTCTTTTCCGCTGCTGCACTGATGGCGTCCACGGCCCATTCCGCCGAGGTCGAGCTCTGGCGGCTCGACTGCGGCGAGATCGAGGTCCGCGACCTTTCGCTGTTTTCCGATACCTACAATCACGTCGGCGAGAAACGGACGCTGACCGACAGCTGCTACGTGATCCGCCACAACCAGGACTATATGCTCTGGGACACTGGCTTGCCGGCCGGCCTTCTGGGGGCAAAGCTCGATCCGAATGCGGTCCTCGCGCCAACGCTCGCAAAGGACATTCCGACCCAGCTCGCGGAAATTGGCGTTAGGCCCGAGCAGATCAGCCGCCTCGGCATCAGCCACAACCATTTCGACCATGTCGGACAGGCCGCGACATTTCCGCAGGCGACCTTAATGATCGACGCGGCCGATCTCGCCCAGTTCAAGGCCGATCCCCTACCCTTCGCCGTCGATCCGGCCTTCATCAAGCCGTGGCTCGACGGTGGATCGAAGGTTGACGCCATCTCGGGCGACCGTGACGTCTTCGGCGATGGAACGGTAACCATTCTCTCGACGCCGGGTCACACGCCGGGCGAAACAAGTCTGCTGGTGCGCCTGGCAGAAACCGGACCGATCGTGCTTTCCGGCGACGTCGCGCATTTCGAGGAGCAGTTCGAGAACCGTGGTGTACCAGGGTTCAACTTCGACCGCGCCGAAACGCTGGCGTCGATGGAGCGGCTGATAGGGATCGCCACGGCGATTGATGCCACCCTTATCGTGCAGCATGACGCCAAGGATATCGCCAAGTTGCCGGCCTTCCCGAAAAGTGCCAGGTAGCGCCGTTCTACAACCCGGCCGTCCGATAGTTCGGCCGGGCTTTGCGCTGTACCCTTGCTACGGCGGGAAAGGCGCGACGCCCTTTTTTGCATCATGCCCTACACCAATCTCGCTAGCATGAGCGCAAAACGATAATCAGGCATTGATGGTAAGTAAGTCGATTAGTCTTGATGGGAATCGAACCATCCACCCGGTCTTCCGAGGGGCTGAGCACTGAAAACTGACGTTCATTCAATGGCTTAAGTCACCTGTTCCGTGATTCTCTGCAGCGAACCAGCACGACTTGAGATAACCTTGCGAATTGCACTCAGGATGGGATGTTTGATGCCCTCGTCAGCAAGCTCTGCAATAAGGGCGTCGGCCTCATGCACAATCCTCTCAGCCATCTGGGCGAGATCGCGAACAAGGATGCGCTGAGCAGCCTTTGTATCGGGCACGAGTGTCACCCAGTGCTTCAGCTGGATCGTATCGGGTACATCGCGACCGCCAATCTTCATCGCAAGCCTCTTCGACAAACGCGGATAAACGGCCGTGCAGACCACATCGTAGATCGGCGCCAGATCCGGTGTATCTGAGCCGTAAAGCAGTGCATAATTCTTACCGTGGGCATCGGCGTTGCCAACAAGATAATGGAAGACCAGCATTCGGATGAATTGTAACCGGTCCGCGACTGGTCTCGCGCAGGCCTGGTCGATCAGAGCGAGGGATCGCTCTGTTCCCGGTCCGCCCTCAGCCTCATATTTCAGCTCCGGCGGCACGCTGAGCGCCTGGCAGAAATCCTCCTGGTGGAGCCTTTCGATTTTGCCGTCGACGGTTTTCGTCCGATCATAGCGCTCGACCAGGAGAAAGGCAGTGGCTCCGCCGAGGCGCATCTCCACGCGGGGCACCGGCAGTTTGAGGCGCCCAGCAAGGCGCATGCAGAAGTATTCATTCTCCACCGTGCCTTCCAACACTTGAATAAAGGGTTTCAAGATATGCGTCGTTGGTCGACCATCTCTTGCCAAGGCGATAGAAGCGCCATTAACGATGACCGCCAGTTTATCCTGCGCGCCTGCCAGCGATAGCCGAATGCCGTCTTCTCCGCCCAGCAAAGGTCGAGTCCGCAGCCTGCTGAGAATTTCATCTAGCTGTTCCGGACTGAGAATTTCGATGTCAGAATCGCTTGAGGCCTCGGGCGCCGTGCCTTCGGGGTAGAGTGACAGGGCTCCTGCGCATTCGCCACCAATGACTTCGAGCAGCCCGAACGCGTTGCCTACCGAGAGGCCAAGCGCACCGGCGAGACGTTGCCTCGCGCCTTCGTCCGGTAAAAGTCCAGAAAAAAACGGGCGGACCACCTGATCACCAAAAGGCTCTTCTTGCAGCGGCATTGAGAACGAAATCGCCCGCGATCTCTGTTCTGCAAGATAAGCGCTGTCGTAGGTGAAGGTCAGCATGCCGTCGTCAAGCCGGCCGAGTACGCCGGCCTTGGTCTCGCGAAAATAGACGTCCAGCAAGTTGGTCATGAGCGCGTACCCTGTCGACGACCGACCGAAACGACGAGGCCGAGACCGGCGGCGACCTGCAGCGCGCGGCCAATCTGGCAGCTCTCTTTTCCGGCCTCGAGTTCACGCAGAAAACGTACGCCGACGCCAATCACCCCGGCGAGCTGCTCCTGCGTCAAACCTTGCTGTTTGCGCTCCTGACGGATGAGGATACCGAGACTTTTCGTATCTAAGATCTTTTCCATAATCATCCCTATCGGGCCGATTATATCAGCGGAAGGTGCAAAGGGAAGATAAAAGAACCGAGCGGGACGATTTGTAGGTTCGCTTGCTTTCCACTGCCAAAATAGACCCGGTCGGGATGAGTGAACCAAAGAGCGATCGCCTCATGTTCAATGCTTGAAGCAATTCTCACGATGCCACCTCAGGAATTGGGGATGTGGACGCTCGAAAACCCTGCCCGGCACGATTGCCCTTCCGGTCCTGTTGAGTAGACCTTGAATGCCGCCAGGATCATTCGCCTGACGCGAGATCAGGATATCAAGATCATCCGACAAACCGATCAGACCGCGGTCGAACATCCAGTGTGCAGTGCCCGAAAGCGCAATCCCGTTGGAAAGAATATCGGGACCGCTCGCTTCCACGGGGCGGATGTGAGCTGCATCGACCTCCGCTCGGCCGCCGCCGTTGATGAGCTTCAATCCCGTGATGGCGCATCGTTTATCATAGGCCTGCAGAACGAGCCGGCGAAACAGCCGATTTCGAACGATCCGCGACGAGAGTTGCGTGACCCGGTCGCGCTCCTGCGCGAACATGAGCGGCGCTTGAGGTTCATCTGAAAATCCATCGACCGGAGGCGTCACCCACGGCTCATCCAACCGAGGCAGTTCAGGCTCATGCTCGTCGATGCCGATCAATACGATGCGGTTGAAATCCGCCGCGGATATCGAACGCACTGCCGACTGTGCCCTGCCGGAAATGCGGCCCTCTTCATTCAACACGCCTCGCTCGATGACACCGTCTGGCCCACTGAACGGAACGGGATTGATGAAGTCGAGATAGCTACTGTGTTCTATCAGCGCCAGATACATGCTAGGCGCCTTCGGATCAGGAATGACCCGTTCAACCTTGGCGACAGCAAAATAGCCACGGGTCGCAGCGACCTTCCGAGGCTCGTAATAGACGATCCAGTCACCGACACATGCCTGGACACGACCGAGGTACTGGCCCGGGAACTGATATTGTTCAGCCGGGCTGTCGTCGTAAATCGAATCTGATCGGTGAATGAAAACCCCGAATCCCATTCGCAACCTTTAGCATGGCGCTCTCGATGCTTCATTTGGAATCTTGGGACAAACCCTGAACCCAAACGCTCCCAGACGGCCACAAAACCAATTGTTAAATGTCCACTCCTATTCCCGCTCGCCCTCGGCATTGGTGCCGAGAGAAATGGAATAAGAGCATGGCAAAACACGACCTTTCGTCTCATCACTTTCAACGAAAAATCTCCGACTTCTGCGAGATGCGGATTGCGCCAATCGCATCAAAACGGGTGCTGGAACGCATTCGGCCCTATCTCATCAGTCTCGTCATCCACCGACAGCCACCACCGATCTCGAATGGTCGCATGGACTGGACGACCATTGGCCAGACATGCGGGATCGAAGGCGAATTGACGGCAGAGTTGAAGAAGCAGCTCCGTCCGGGACTGGACGCGATTATCCGCTGGCTCGGAGCGCCGCCTGCCGCAGAGGACATTCGGACGACAAAGCCACGTGCGAAATCGCACAAAACCGTTCCGCACAAGTCGGAAACCGCGGCGTTCTCCAGGCCGCGACAGATCATCTCCGACAAGACCCCGGCTCAATCTTCGTCGGCGCCCCGAGGGCCACAACCGAAACCGATCACTCCCTTTCCTGAGCCATTGTTCGATGCGACCGATGATCCGGCCAGCTTTCAGGATGCGCTCGTTTATCAAATGCGCCGGTTCGGCGAGAGCTACTGGCAACTTTATCGCGCCGTAATACGCTTGGGAGAAACCTTCGACGAAAAGACCCTCTTGTCTTGGGTACAGGGAGACCGCGTGCCGCGATCCGTGGCGAGCTTCGAGATCCTATCCCGCATCGAGCGGCGTTACCAACTGGCGCAAGGCTATTTCAAGGCGAAGTTGCCGCACCAATCCCGCTCCCTCTACGGCCATGATCTGGGTAATATCAGCGCTGCGGAACGGCGACGGCTCGCGTGGCATCTGCCGGACGATTTCAGCAGCCTGCCATTCTCCAAGCGGGAGGAAATCCTCGAATGGGTGCGCAGGGTCATCATCTCGGGCTCAACCGACTATCGCCGCTACCAAGCGGCAGCGATCAAGCAGCGCTATGCAATTCGGTTCCCAGGCGTCACCTATGGCGGAGGAGCACTGTCACCTCGCGCGCATAGCCTTGCAGGCAGCGCCAGCCACAATACGGAAACCTTCGAAGATCCTGATCTCCTGTCAGGAGTCGTCGATGCGCCGCCGCGGCTGGCTATGGAAATGGCCGACCTGATCCGGTTCAAGACCTCGACGCTGACGGCGATCGGCTTTCAGCGCAACGGGGTATGGGGTGAGGAAACAGCATCCCAGAAGATCGAGCATCTCGGTCTCATGTTTGGCGCTCTCGCCGCCTCTCCTGCCGGCGTCGTCAAAGGGCGCGGCGTTCCTCTCAGCCAACTGACCTTTGGCCTACTGATCTTCCCAGGTGTGTGGGACTGGTATTTGCAATGGCGCGAGCAGCGGCGTGGCTTCTATACCAAATGGGAAGAGGACATGCTGATGGTGGCAATGACGCTGACCCGTGCGGAGGTCGGCTGGATACGCCAGCATCCGGAACTGCTGAAACATGTCAGACCGATCGATGGTCTGATCGCGCCGGAGGAGATCGAGTTCGCGTCCCGCGACTGGCACGGCGCTTGCGACGCTTTTCACCGGCATGCCGCCAATCGCTCGAAGGAAATCCAGCGGGTCATGCGCGTCCATCGCGACCCCTTCGAGCCGATCATGTGCATCCTCGAAGCTGACAGCCCGCTGGCGGAATATCGCAAGATCACCGACGAAATCCTGAAACGTATGCCGGACGAAACCCGCTACCCTCGAGCGGCCGCGGAGGCTGTGCGATCGTTCCTGCTGCTTCGTCTTGGTCTGCACCTTGGACTTCGGCAAAAGAACCTTCGCCAGCTTCGCGTTTGCCCGCGCGGTCATTTTCCGACGTCCGAGCGACGGCTAGAAGACATGAAGTGCGGTGAGTTGCGCTGGAGCGATCGAGAGAACGGATGGGAGGTCCTCATCCCATCCGTTGCCTTCAAGAACGCCGGCTCATCCTTCTTCGGCCAGAAGCCGTTCCGGCTGATCCTGCCGGATCTGCTCGACCTCTACAAATACCTCGAGGCCTATATCGATCGCCATCGCGGTGTGCTGCTCGGTCCGGCAAAGGATCCCGGCACCCTGTTCGTCAAGACAGTGAAGACAACCAGTCTGGACGCGGCATACGATTCCACCAAATTCTATGAAGCTTGGCGAACCGTGATCCAACGCTATGGCATCTATAATCCCTATACCGGCCGCGGCGCCATCAAGGGGTTGCTGCCCCACGGACCGCATAATCTTCGGGATATTCTGGCAACGCATATCCTCAAGCAGACCGGGTCATACGAGCAGGCCAGCTATGCCATCCAGGACACACCGGATGTCGTTCAGCAGCATTACGGTCGCTTCCTACCGCAGGACAAGGCGGCCCTCGCGGCGAAAATCCTCAATCAGGTTTGGGAAGCTGCATAGCCGGTCGGATGAATAGCTGATCCACATCGTCCAGTCAGATGCGGAAATAATCTACGCATCTGACTGGACCTCAGTCGTTTTCGCCTTGAACGGAGTCGAACCTTTCATCCAGGCATTTCGAATGCGATAGCTCCTGACTCAGCGCCCGCGGAACCTAATGCTTTTGGGTAACTTTTCACGCATGCTCCACGCATTCTACTCTCTTGGCGGGAAATCTGGAGAGGGGCATGCACTATCGCCAAAGGTCGGTGCTGTTCGCAGCACCTGGACTGATCATCGGAGCGGCCGCACTAGGCGCTTCGGGTGGTATAACTGTTGCTGATTTCGACAAGCCAGAACTGCTGATCGCCGCCCTGCTTGTCGGCCTCATCATCGGCATGGCCGTTGAGCAGCTCCTATCCGCGATGAGGAAGCAGGCGTGGCGGGAAAAAAACAGGTCGCGCTGGGAGGAAAAGCACAGCAACGAACGCGTCGTACTGGGGCCCTGGCTTCCGATGCCGGCTGCGGAGCAGATGAGACCTGTCGACGCCACGGATCAACTGCGTATCGTGATGCGCTCGCATTTCACCATTCAACCGCTGCTCAACAAGAGCGAAGCACGAGTGTTTAGGGAACTCGACCGCGTCGTGATCGGCTGCAATCCTTCGTGGCAGGTAATGGCGCAGGTTTCGTTGGGTGAGATCCTCCGAAGCACCGATGCGGATGCCTACAGTTGTATCAACTCCAAGCGTGTCGACTTGCTGCTCGTGGACAGCAATTGCCGACCGCGGCACGTCATCGAATATCAGGGCGGAGCGCATCATCAAGGCACCGCAGCCGCGCGCGACGCGGTAAAGAAAGAGGCGCTGCGACGCGCCGGTATCGGCTACTACGAGGTGGTGGCTGGCCAAACGACCCCGTCGGAACTCAGGCGCTTGGTCGAGAAGCTGGTGGACAAGCCGAGTGTCACCTAACGCGCCCTCATCACGAATGCCTGTACGGTCGAGCTACTTCCATTGGAGGAAAACATCACCTTGGCTTGATGGAATTGAGGCAGCCCCGAGATGATCTCCGATTTCGAGGCCGTTCGCGAAAATCTGTTTCCGGCCAGCCACGGAGCGATCGAGGACTGGAAGGCGTTCCCCTGGCATCGTGACCGGACCAACAGAATTCAGGCACGCAAGGCACATTCGTCGCAAGCCATCGCAATCGACGTGTTCGGCACGCTCAAGATGAGCACCGATCGCGACCGCATCCTCGACGCCATCGCCGAGCGTGTGAGAGTGGCACCGGGCGGCCCATGGTCGATAACACTCGAGTGGACGGACAGCGATCGGATGCTGAGGGAACCGAGGCCTACGCAAGTCGACGTCCTTGCCGTCGGCTCAAAGGCTGCGCTCGTCATCGAGTGCAAGTTCACCGAACCCGGAGGAAAATGTAGCCAAACGGCCGCGTCGCGCTCGGGTGAGCGGCAATGCAACGGACACTACGCTGATCAAATCAACCCGGATAACGGCGTGCGCTCGCGATGCGCTCTTATGGGCAAGGGCATTCGGTACTGGGAATACATCCCTGAGGTCTTCGCGCTCGATCCGGGCGTTGATCATACACCCTGCCCATTCAAGGGGGACGCCTATCAGTGGATGCGCAACGCCGTGCTGGCGGCAGCGATAGGCAAGCACCGCAACCTTCAAGCGGCAGCCCTCGCAGCCTTTGCCGATCACCCCAGTTTCCCGACGGCGCGTAAGGTGAAGCGAGGCCTGATGGCCCCCAATCTCGCTGGCCAAGCGGCGATCACGCCGATCTCCTACCAGCAGATCATTGCAATCGCTTGTCACCTCGGCCGAGACCAAGGAGCCTGGAACGGCCTTTCTGCGTGGGTCGACCATAAGATCGCAAGGGCGGGGTCGCGACGACCGGATTTCCAAGAGGTGTGAAATGGATGCTGATATCTGGAACCGGGCCTTCTATGACGATGGTGAGTGGGTTTCCTGGTCCGAGGTGGAAGAACAACTCCGATACCAAGAGTGGCGAGCGAAATATCCCAATGCGATAAGATCTTTGATTCCCTATTTTCTGGATCTCTTGTCACTCGCAGAAAGCTACCACCTTGAGACAGGTCGTCATCTCAATTTGTACGGCGACATTGGGGAGCTCTTCGGCGCTATCACCTACGGAATAAAGCTGAACAAGAATTACGCGCAGGGCGCCGATGGTAGGCTTGGCAACGATCACGTTGAGATCAAAACCATCACGCCATTCAAGTCCAATAACGAGGTTTCCGTGAAGGTATCAGGCAACTTCAGCAAGCTGCTCGTCGTGAAGATCAACGCGGACTTTGAAGTCTCATCCCGGATGGTCGATCGCTCGAAGCTTCCTAAAACGGGGAAATCCCTCCTGAGGATAAGGTGGAGTGATCTGCCTCACGTCGAATGACGACTTCGTCAGCAGCGCGGACGAAGTCTTTCCTCAGCTTCGAAAGAGCGGAGTGAAAGTTGAAGTCGACGCTCTTGATTGGATTCGAACCGTCGGCTTCGCGCTCGCGTTCGGCTGCCAAGGCATTGGATGATTGTGTAATCTCCGACACTCGGAAATAATTTCTGCATTTGAGACTGCAATTGAGGACGTGGGACACGAACCGTAGAGCGGGCCTAACTCCCCGGGGCCATGACAGGTGGAATGCCGAACTGCGCCTTGAAGGCGCGGCTGAAGGCGGCCTCGGAGTCATAGCCGACGCGGTGGCCGACGTCACTCATCCGTACGTCGGAGCGCCGGAGCATATCGCTCGCCAGCAGCAGGCGCCAGCGAGTCTTATATTGCAAGGGTCCGGCACCGACCAAGATGCAAAAACGCTCGGCGAAATTGGATCGCGACATCCCGGCCATGCCTGGAAGCTCAGCGGGCCGAAACTCCCACCAGCCGGTTCGGCGACGCGAGTGGATCACGAAGCGCTTCAAGTCGGCACGACATCTTCAGCGCTTCGTTTCCAGCCACGATCCAGTGAGCAACCTCTTTCTCATTACCCGACGCGCTATTTCGACTAGCCTTCATCGCGAACCATGAATCCGAGGTCCGCGTTCTCTCAAACGCAGGTTCTCCATAGGTTCATGGCTACCGTATGATTTTGAACAGTTCTTGTTACGGCCCTTTTGTGGTGCTTCCGGAAGTTCATTCATTCGCTATGCTCTACGCCATCCAACTGAGTGTGAGGTCATCCTTGACGCAACGACATCAAAGCTATCTCCGGGAGCGGATGACGATTCTTGGTGATCTTGAGGTCGCCTCATTTGTTCCTTGGATCCAGCGCTACGCGGCAAAACTTGGCCTCTCCGAGACGATTTCGCATGCCAGCGCTGATCGGATCGAGCTCGAACTCGCCGGCCCCGAGGAACTGATAGATATGATGGAATTGGGCTGTACGCTCGGCCCCATCGACGTCTGGGTCGAGATCATAGCGCGAAAACCGGTCGCGGGTGACGACTGGTAAGCAAGACACACAGCAGTTGCCACCATAGAGCCTATGCACTTTATTTAATCATTGTTGCCATTGCGAAATGTTTATGCAAACGTAACAACCGCTGAGCAGACGCCTAGAGACGGAGACGCCTTGCTTATGCTCGGCAAGGCATTGAAATTGTTTAGAAAGTCTACCCATGCACCCCGATACGACCGGCTCTTGGACGCCAGTCGCCCTTTCCGCTGACCTGCCGGCGGGAACCGTCATTCCGGCACGTATTCCTGCCGGATCGATTGCCCTCTGGCGCAGCGAGAGCGGGCGCCCGGCCGCTTCAGCCAACCGCTGTCCCCATCGCGGCATGAGCCTCTCGCACGGCTTCGTGCGCGGCGAAGCGCTTTCCTGCATCTATCACGGCTGGAGCTATGCCCAGGCCGGAAACTGTCTTCGCATCCCCGCCCATCCCGGGCTGACGCCGCCGCAGGCGATCCGAGTCAAGACCTATCCGGTCGAGGAGACAGGCGGCGTGATCTGGGTTGCCATGGGTGAGCCTTCCGCAAATCCACCGAAGTTTGAAGGCTTCGTTGCACTGCGCTCCCTGATGGCTGAGGCCGGCATCGCCGCGATCGAGGCTGCGGCTGGTGCCAAGGCAAGCCCCGCAGGTCTTGTCGAACCCGCCGAAAGCACCGGGACTATCTGCCTGCTCTTGTCCGCCCAGGAAGACAGGCAGACGCTGCTCCATGTGCTGCTGAAGGGCGAAGCCGGCACCGCCGCGCGCATCGCCGCCTCGCGGGCAGCCGAAAGCCTGCGCCGCAAGGCCGAGGATCTTCAGAAGAAGGGGATCGCTCAATGACCATGCAAGCAATGATCGACGAATGGTATCCGGTCGGCCTCTTCAGCCAGCTCGACGCGGCCGGCCGCGGGACCGCGCTGATGGGCGAGCCGATCGTGGTGGCATCCGATGCCGATGGCAATGCGAAGGTCACGGGCGGAAACGGCCGCGTCCTGCCGGTGTGCGTGCGCTACGGCCATGTCTGGTCGTCCCTCGGCGCGCCGAAGAAGGCGCTTTTCTCGATCCCCGAGGCTGATCAGACGGGTCGCCGTTTCGTCGATGTCGGCGTGGTGCGCGTGCGCTGCTCGCCGCTGCGCGCCGTCGAAAACTTCCTTGATGTCGCTCATTTCCCGTTCGTGCACACCGATATCCTTGGTGCCGAACCCCATACTGAGGTCCAGAACTATAAGGTCGAAATCCGCGAGGACGTCGACGAGGTCTGGGCGACGCAGGTGAAATTCTACCAGCCGCTGGCGGCGAAATCCGCAAGCGGCGGCATCACCACCGAATACATGTACCGCGTACCGGCGCCGACCTGCTCGGTGCTCTACAAGACCTGCCCGCCACGCCCGAGCGAATGGGATGTCATCACGCTTTTCGTGCAGCCGCTGGCGGAAGACCTCTGCGACGTCTGGCCGTGGATGGCGCTGTTCGACGACACGACGTCTTTGACCGACCTCATCCACTTCCAGCAGACGATCTTCCTGCAGGACCGCTCGATCCTCGAAAACCAGATCCCGCGCCTTCTGCCGCTCGACCCCGGCCTGGAAATTCCGACCCGGGCCGATCTGACATCGGTTGCCTATCGGCGCTGGCTCAAACGCCACAACTATACCTATGGCGCACAGCTGGTGGCACAATGAAGCTCTACGACTACATCCTCTCGCCCAGTTGCTACAAGGTGCGCCTGATGGCGGCGCTGACCGGCGTGAAGCTCGAACTGCGCCCTGTGGATTTCCACCCCGGCGCCGAGCATCGCGGTCCCGAACTCCTGGCGCTCAATCCTGCAGGCTCGATCCCGATTCTGGAGGACGGTGATCTGCTACTGACCGAATCCTCGGCCATCCTCGTCTATCTCGCGGCACACGCCGCGCCGGAATGGCTCGCAAGCAACAAGCCGGAAGAAGCGGCCCGGGTGCAGCAATGGCTCTCGTTCTCCGGCCGGCTCACCGCAAGCCTCGGTTGCGCACGGCTGCATGAGATGCTGCTGCGTCCCGGCGATATCGGCGCGCTGCAGGCCCAGGGTATTGCTGCCCTTCGCGAGCTGGAAGCCGGCCTTGTCGAACAGGCCGAGCGCGGCATGCGTTTTCTTGCCGCCGACCGGCCAACCGTTGCCGACATCGCCTGCTTCCCCTACGTCGCGCTGGCGCCCGATGGCGGCGTTTCGCTCGATCCATACCCCGCGATCCGCCTGTGGTCGCGCGCCGTCCGCGCGCTCGATGCCTTCATCGAGATGCCTGGCATCCACCGGCTGCATGAATTGAAGCCCGAACCGCATATCGAACTGGGCAAGGCATGACATGACCGGCTATCTCCTGAAGAACTGCGCAGCCGTGATCGTCGACGAGGGCAAGGGCCCGGTCGTGCATCGCAATGTCGACCTGCTGACCAATGGCCGGGCGATCCAGGCCATCGGCGAGAATCTCGGGGTGGACGCGCTGCCAGCTGGCACGACCGTTCAGGACGCCACGGGCTGGTTCGTCTATCCCGGCCTCGTCAACACGCACCACCACTTCTTCCAGTGCTTCGTGCGCAACCGCGCCGACCTCGACTGGACGAAGCTTTCGGTCATCGAGTGGCTGGACCGCATCTACCCGATCTTCTCGCAGCTCAACGAGGAATGCTTCTACCATTCCTCGGTCACGGCGATGGCCGAGATGATCAAGCATGGCTGCACCACGGCCTTCGACCACCAGTACAATTTCCCCCGGCATGCCGGAAAGCGGTTGATCGACCGGCAGTTCGAGGCGGCCGATCTCTTCGGCATGCGCTTCCATGCCGGCCGCGGCGGCAACACCCTGCCGAAGTCTGAAGGCTCCACGATCCCTGACGAGATGCTGGAAACGACGGACGAATTCATTGCCGATTGCGCTCGCCTGATCGACACTTATCACGACACCAGCCCTTTCAGCATGCGCCAGGTCGTGGTCGCGCCGTGCCAGCCGGTCAATTGTTACCGCGAGACCTTCGTGGAATCGGTTGCGCTGGCGCGTGACCGCGGCGTCATGATGCACACCCATGTGGGCGAAGGCGAGAGCCCGGTCATTCACGCGCGACATGGCATGCGCACCGTCGATTACCTGGAAGAGCTGGGCTTCGCCGGTCCCGACGCCTTCTATGCCCATTGTTGGGAGCTGACCCACGACGAATTGAGGACGATGGCGGCGAGCGGCACCGGCGTTTCGCATTGCCCCGAACCAGTCTACCTAGTCGGTGCTGAAGTCACCGACATCCCCGCCATGGCCGCCTTCGGCCTGCGCGTCGGCCTCGGTTGCGATGGTGCCGCCTCCAATGACAATTCCAACCTGATGCACTGCCTGCATTCGGCCTACATGCTCCAGTGCCTCGTCTCTTCCACCCGCACCCATCCCGTGCCGCCGCCGGCCGATTTCCTCGGCTACGGCACGACCGGTGGCGCGGGCCTGCTCGGGCGGACCGACATCGGCAGGCTCGCGCCCGGCATGGCCGCCGATCTGTTTGCCATTGATACCCGCCGCATGGATTATGTCGGCACGCGGCATGATCCGCTGAGCCTGATCCCCCGCGTCGGCATCGGCATGGCAACCGACATGACCATGATCAACGGCCGCATCGTCTGGCAGAAGGGCGAATTCGCCGGGCTCGACGAAGCCAAGCTCTTTGCCGACGCCGAGGCAGCACTCGCCACCGTGGAATTCTAAAAAACCAAAAGAGGGAACTGAGAGCATGACCCACCTGACCCGCAGAAACCTGATGAAGACCGCTGCCGCCACCGGCCTTGCCGGCGCACTCGGCAGCCGCCTCGCCTTTGCCGCTGACGAGCCGCTCGGCATCACGCTCGTGATCCCCTCGCCCATCGGCGATGTCGGCTGGGGCCATGCACTTTCCGCCGGCCTCGACCTCGTCAAAGCGGCCCATGGCGACAAGGTAAAGGTCACTATTCTCGAAAACATCGCGGAAGGTCCTGACGCTGACCGCATCATGAACAAGACCGTTGCCGACGGGAACAAGTTCCTGATCGCCGGGTCGTTCGGCTATCAGAACGGCGCGCTGCAGATCGCCCGCCGCGATCCGAGCGTCACTGTGCTGCATGCGTCCGGCTTTCAGGTCGCACCGAACTTCTCGCCGTTCGCCGCCAAGTATTTCCAGGGTTCATATCTGCTCGGCATGGCTGCCGCCGCCCTCACCAAAACCGGCAAGCTGGGCTCCGTATCCGCCTTCGCCATCCCGGAACTGATCACCACCATCAACGCCTTCACGCTCGGCGCACAGGCGGTCAAGCCGGACATCGAGGTATCGGTCGTGTGGGTGAACTCGTGGTTCGATCCAGCCAAGGAGCAGGAAGCCGCCAAAGCCCTGATCGCGCAGAAATGCGACGTGATCTTCTCCAACGCGCAGGATACGCCCTCCGTCATCGCCGCCTGCGAGGAAGCCGGCGTCTACGCGTTCAACCTCAACTCGTCGATGAAGAAATATGCGCCCAAGACCTATCTCGGCTGCATTTCGACCGACTGGTCGCCATTCTTCAAGGCCTCGGTCGATGCGCATTTAGCAGGCACGTTCAAGGGCGCGAATACTTTCCTCGGTGTTACCGAGAAGGTTGTGGAAGTGATTGACTGGAGCCCGGACGTCCCGGCTGACGTGATGATCAAGATCAAGGAGATCGAGGCAAAAATCGCTGATGGCAGCTTCTCGCCGTTTACGGGGCCGATCACGAAGGCCGATGGCAGCGAGGGCGTCGCGTCCGGCGCATCCTTGGCCGACGCCGAGATCATCGCAATGGATTGGCACGTCAAGGGCGTTGCCACGCCGCTGCCGAAGTAAACCATGACCAACCCGCTCCTGTCGCTCCGCGGCATTTCGAAGAGCTACGGCCAGATCCATGCCAGCCGGGCAATCGATCTGGACGTGGCTCCCCAATCGATCCATGCGATCCTCGGAGAAAACGGCGCGGGAAAATCGACTCTGATGAAGCTGATCTACGGTGTCGAGCAGCCGGATGATGGAACCGTCATCTGGGAAGGACAGCCCTTGCACCTTGCCTCCCCCGCGGACGCAAGGCGCAAGGGCATCGGCATGGTCTTCCAGCACTTCTCGCTTTTCGAGACCCTGACGGTGGTGGAGAACATTCAACTGGTCGTCCCGGGGCAGAAAGCCGATCTCAAGGAACGCATCCGAACGCTTGGACGGGAGTTCGGCCTCGAAGTCGATCCGCTCGCCCATGTGCATGCGCTGTCCGTCGGTGAACGGCAGCGCGTGGAGATCATCCGCTGCCTGATGACCAATCCGAAACTGCTGATCCTTGACGAACCCACCTCGGTCCTGCCGCCGCAACTGGTGGAGAAGCTTTTCGAAACCCTGCGCCGCCTGCGCGACGGCGGCGTTTCCATCCTTTTCATTTCCCACAAGCTGGAGGAAATCCGGGCGATCTGCGATCGGGCGACCATCCTGCGCGGCGGGCGCGTAACCGGCGATATCGATCCACGCGAGCACGATGCGCATGATCTTGCCCGCATGATGATCGGCCGCGATATGCCGGAGCCGATGCCGGCGTTGCCGCTGTCTGGTGGGGAAAAGCAGCTTGAGATCATCGGCCTCGACCACACTCCCGAAGATCCCTTTGCCGTGCCGCTCTCCGGTATCAGCCTTCAGGTGCGCGCCGGCGAAATTCTCGGCATAGCCGGCATTTCAGGCAACGGCCAAAGCGAGCTTGCCTCGCTGATCTCCGGCGAGACCTTGCTTGGACGTGAACAGCGCGACCGAATCTACATGATGGGAAAGGACGTCGGCAGGTTCGACGCAGCCGCCCGCCGGAAGCTCGGATTTGCGTTTGTTCCGGAGGACCGGCTCGGACGAGGCGCCGTGCCTGAAATGTCGCTCGTCCTCAACAGCCTGCTGACGGCCCATCCGCTCAAACTTCTGCGGCACGGTCTTGTCGACAGAGCGCGCGCGGCCGCGTTCACCAAGGATTGCATCCGCCAATACGACGTCCGTACACCCGGCCCAGACGCGGAAGCGGGCAGTTTGTCCGGCGGCAACCTGCAGAAATTCATTGTCGGCCGGGAGATCATGCTATCGCCCAAGCTGCTGTTCGTGGCGCAACCGACCTGGGGCGTCGATATCGGCGCAGCGTCAGCCGTGCGAAGCCGACTTGTCGCTTTGCGCAATGAGGGCATGGCGATCCTCGTCATTTCCGAAGAACTCGAGGAACTGTTCGAGCTCTGCGATTTCATCCAGGTGCTGCATCACGGTGCGCTCAGCCCGCCTCTGGTTACGCGCGACACAAAGCCCGAGGAAATCGGCAGATACATGATCGGGGCACAGCGATCGCCCGAGAAGGCGCACGCATGAATTTCTGGTCGATGACTTTCTTTCCCAGCCTTGTACGTCGTGAGCGCGCGTCACTGGCCGCGACCCTGCTTGCGCCTGTCGTCGCGCTGGCGGTCGCCATCATCCTCAATCTCGGCCTTTACGTGTTGATAGGCCGTGACCCGGTCGCGGTCGTCTATGCGATGCTTCTGGAGCCCTTCCTTACCTGGGCGTCGTTTTCGGAAGTACTGCTGAAGGCCGGCCCGCTCCTCCTCATCGCACAGGGGCTGGCAATCGGTTTTCGCGCAAAAATCTTTAACATCGGCGCCGAGGGCCAGTTCATTCTGGGAGCGATATTCGCCTCTGCCATTCCAGTCTGGTTTCCGCAGGCGACGGGCCAGTGGATCTGGCCCGCGATGCTGCTGCTTGGGGCAATCGGCGGAGCGCTCTGGGCCTCGCTCACCGCTTTCTGGCGGGTCCGGCTCAATGCGAACGAAATCCTCGTTTCGCTGATGTTGAGCTTGGTTGCTGCGCAACTCCTCAATTACCTGCTGCTCGGCCCCTGGAAGGATCCGAATGGCTTCAACTTCCCCCAGTCCGTGATGTTCCAGTATGACGCGATGGTGCCGCTCCTGATTTCCGGTACGCGCGTCAACGTCTCGCTCCTCATCACGCTCGCGCTGTCGCTTGCAGCCTGGGTCTTCATGCAGAAGAGCTTCTCCGGTTACAAGCTGCAGGTCGGCGGGCTTGCGCCGCGGGCGGCCGGCTATGCCGGCTTCAACGAGAGCTGGGCAGTCTGTCTTTCGCTGCTGATCGGTGGCTTTGCCGCAGGTCTTGCCGGTGCGGCGGAAGTCGCCGGGCCGCTCGGCCAGTTGCAGCGCTCGATCTCCACCGGCTACGGTTATGCGGCCATCATCGTCGCCTACCTCGGCGGCCTGCATCCGATCGGCATCGTCGTCTCCGCGCTGGTCATGGCCGTTATCTACATCGGCGGCGACAATGCCATGGTCTCGGCGAATCTGCCGATTGCCGCCGTTCGCGTCTTCCAAGGCAGCCTCCTGCTTGCCTATCTCATCGCCGTCGCCTTCGTGCGCTATCGCCTCGAATGGCCGCAAGCCACCAAGAAGACCGCCCACCGGAGCCCGTCATGAACGCCATCGAGTTCATCCTTGCCGGCATGCTCGCGGCTGCGACGCCGTTTCTTCTCGCCGCACTCGGCGAACTGGTGGTTGAGCGCGCCGGGGTTCTCAATCTCGGGGTCGAAGGGCTGATGGCCTTTGGTGCCGTCCTCGCCTTCATCATTGTCTATCATGGCGGCGGGCATTTTCTGGGCTTCGTCGTTGCTGGCCTTGGCACCGCCGCCCTTTCCCTGATTTTCGCCATTGTCGCGCTGGGATTTCGGGCAAACCAGGTGGCGACGGGCCTTGCCATCGGCATCCTGGGACAAGGCCTCTCCGCCCTTTTCGGAAAGACTTATGAAAGCCTCACGGTCAAAGGGCTTCCAAAGCTTGCTCTCCCGGGGCTTTCGGAAATCCCGGTCGTTGGCGGCCTTTTCATCCAGGACATCATCGTGTGGCTTTCCCTTGCCGCGACCCTCGCCATCTGGGCAATGTTTACCTATACGAAGGTCGGCCTCGTCGTCCGCGCGGTCGGCGAGAACCCCAAGGCGGCCCACGCCATCGGCTATTCGGTCATCACCGTCCGCGTCTTGGCCATCGCATTCGGTGGCGCGATGGCGGGCTTTGCCGGCGCCTATGCGGCGGTGATCTACACACCGCTTTGGGCCGACGGGATGATCGCCGGGCGTGGCTGGATCGCCATCGCACTCGTCGTCTTCGGGACGTGGCTCACGGGCCGGGTATTCCTCGGCGCCTGTCTCTTCGGCGCGGTCTCTCTGATGGCGCTTGCGGCCCAGGCGACAGGATTGGACGTTCCGTCACAACTGCTCTCGAGCCTGCCCTATCTCGTCACGATCATCGTGCTCGGCATCATCTCGGCGGATCGTCGCCTATTGAAGCTGAACGGCGTCGCCTCGCTCGGCGAACCCTTCGAGCGCTAGCAGCTACGATCAATCGACATTCACCGAGCGATTTGGGAATCCTGAATGTCGATTCGTCCTAGATGTTTAGTCCCGGCGTTTGCCATCGTCTTCATGCCGTCCTGTCTTTGTGTGACGTCGCTCATCGGAACGGCTTGTGCCGCCGCCACAGAGATCGCCGTGATGAAAGCGGGCATTGCGAGCATGAGGTTCGCCATTTTTTTCGCGTTTGCGTTCACCGCATGCTTCCTTCCATCTCCCAAAATGCCCCATCTTGAAAGGAACGCGACGATCGCTTCCCTCCCGGTGACAAACTCGGCACGATTCCGCCACTGGCTGTCTACCGTATATGCCAGAGCGACCCTCGCCGGGTCGCGGCTGTTCCAGCCGTCTTCAGCAAGACGAACTTTCTCGACTGCGCTTTCAAACGTAAAAGGTGGAAGGGGTGGTCGTTGAGCTTCAGTCATCTTTCAGGGTTCTCCAACCGTGCGCGCAAAGTCGCGTTCTCGGTTTCCAATCGCTGCAGTTGTTCACGAAGAGGAGCGACAGCTTGTTCAACCTGCTGTTCGGTGTAGCGCGGGATGATGTGCTGTGGGCAATTCCAATCGAACGCCTCAAGCCGAAGCCTGAAGATCCGTTCCGCCCTTCCTTTGTAGGTCGGGTCGGACACCAGCTCCGTGAGTTCCTGGTCAGCATCAAGCGCCAGTCGCTCCACATACGCGTAAATTTTGAGCCGTGCCCGTCGTACATAATCCATCAAGAACAGGCAGGCCCGATCGTTAGCGGCAAAAGTGCCGACGCTGATGTACTGGCGATTACCCCGGTAGTCGGCAAAGGCCAATGTTCGCTGATCGACGACCTTAAGGAAGCCGGCTTTTCCTCCACGGTGTTGAACGTATGGCCAACCCGTTTCGGAGACCGATGCCATATAGAAGCTGTCACGTGAGGCGATGAAGGCGATCTCGTCTTCGGTGAGGGTGTCTGAAGGGCGGTTGTCAGCGCCCAGCCATATCTGGTCCACCCCCATGTTCGCCTGAGCTGCTCTGACGCTTGGCGTTACAGCAACCTCAAGGAAATGATATGGCATGCCTATTCTCCTTGCCCAGGCAGGCTCGCATCGTTGTCTCACGGTGCGAGCCCGGATCTATCTTTGGGTAGCCGAAATCAGTGCTTGGCATTTGTACCCTTAAGATCACCGAGAGCAGACATCAGTCCTGCAAGGCCCAGTCTGCGACCTGCCAACGCATCTCCCCATGATCAGCAACGACACGACCGAGACCAGGGAACGGCATGTGCGTGGCAGCGATGAGTGCGCCTTCCGACGCGGCACGCGGAAAGAAGCGATCACGCATGGCTTTCGCAGCGGCACGGTCCTGCTCAAACAGGAAGAACACATCGGTCGCGGCCGGATGCACGACCGGAAAAATCATATCCGAAACCATGATCATGCTCTTCCCGCCATCTTCGACCCGCACGCCGATATGGCCGGGTGTATGGCCGGTCAAGTCGACGATCGAAACGCCCCGCATGATCTCGCGCTCTCCGTCAATCGCTTGGAGCCTCGGATATAGCCGCACGACCTCCTCCGCCATCCTGAAGCTCGTCTGCAGGTAATCAGGCGCGCCGTTGCGCTTGGCCGGATCGGTCCAGTGAGTGATGTCGCGACGATCGATATAAAGCTCGGCTCCGGGGTAGTTGTTCTTACCTCCCAGAACCAGCCCACCCATGTGGTCTTGGTGCATATGCGTTACGATGACCGCGTCGATCTTGTCGGGCTTCAGACCGAGCGCGGCGAGTGCCTGCGGTAACCGTCCGGTCTGCCCGATCGAACCTGCCGCACCGGCATCGATCAGGATGCGGCGCTCGCCATCCTCGACGAGGTATTGGTTGAAGAGGAACCGAACCCCACTCGGCCGGGCGGTAAACTGTGCGCTTGCCGCCCTCTCGACCTCGGGTGCTGAGCGCCCCGGAAAGTAGTCATACGGCATATCGGCATACCCGTCCGTCAGTGCCGTCACGGTGAACCGACCGATGCGGATCTGTGCGAACGGGCTCACCGCAACAGGCGCCTTGGCAGCTTCCTGCGTCGCCGCACGGGCGGCGGAGTCGCCGAGCAGGCCTCCACCGAGGAGGCTTCCCCCGATGAGGCCGAGAGGCAGGGCGCCAGCGAAGGCGCGACGTGAAAGTTGAGGCATGACATCTTTCTCCGGATCAGTAGCACGATGGGAGCTACGTCGAGCCCCTTGACGACGCGGATGCTATGACATCCACAAACAACGGGGTATCTTGGCTATGTGGAAACATTCTTCTCATTTTATGGAAGGCTTCGATGGATCGTTTTGACGCGATGGCGGTGCTATTGGCGGTGGTCGACGCCGGCAGTCTTTCTGCCGGGGCACGGCGGCTGAATGCGCCGCTGGCCACGGTCAGCCGCAAAGTGGCCGATCTTGAAAAGCGTCTTGGCGTTCGCTTGGTCGTGCGCACCCGCCGCGGCCTCGCCTTGACGGAGGAGGGGCGCGCCTTCGTCGCCGCGTCACGTCGTATACTCGAGGAACTGGACGCGGCGGAGCGGCAGGCCAGCGGCGATTATGGAGCGCTGCGTGGCGGGCTGCACGTGACCGCACCGATTGCCTTCGGCGAGCGCCATCTGCTGCCAATTGCGCTCGAATTCCTGAAGGAGCAACCCGATATCAACCTGCGGCTGACCCTGACTGATCGGCAGCTAAGTCTTACGGATGAGCACGTCGATGTAGCCCTACGGATCGGGCACCTGCCGGACAGCCCGATTATCGCAACACGAGTTGGTGCCGTCCGCCGGGTGATCTGCGCGAGCCCCGACTATCTCGCCCGCCGAGGAGTGCCGCGTCAGCCGGAAGACCTCGCCCCGCATGATGGCATAAGCTTCCAGGGCTTCGCGACCGCCCCGGAATGGCGATACCGCCGGGACGGCGCGGCCTTCGCCGTCGAGCCGCGCCTCAAACTCGCGGTCAACACGACAGAGGCTGCCATTCAGGCTGCGCTGGCCGGTATCGGCATTATTCGCGTGCTTTCTTACCAGATCAACGAACATTTGCGCTCTGGCGCTCTGCAGGAATTGTTGGCGGAGTTCGCGCCGGAGCCGCTGCCAGTAAATGTTATTCACGGACCAGCCGATCCGCTATCGCTGAAGGTGCGTTGCTTCCTTGACTGGATCGGTCCCCGCCTGCGCGCGCGGATGGCATCGTAGCGTTCCGCCTATCAGACGCGCCTCCGTTAATGGCGGTCAGGCTCACTGGTAGTCGATCGTCCTGCATTGACGACCGCTTGCCCTAGCGGACCGGAACGGACATCCGCCACCGGCGAGTTGATTTCCGCTTTGGTGCACAGGCGATGTAACGCAGCGGCCAGGCCGATGTCTGCTTGCAGGCAGGCCGATGATTTGCCTCTATGACTGATATGCGGGCGCTAAGCCGTCTTTCAGGGATCGAACCTAATATGTCAGCTTCCGGGCCGTTACCGGACTTCCCCACCGACGCCTCGGATGTCTGCTTTTCGTGTTGGCAGTCTTAGCAGCGGACGGCCTGTAAGCTGCCCCGAAGCAGACAAAAGGTTGCTCTGTCGTCCCTGCTAGCGGGGCTCGTCCATTCGGATTCTGGATGTCAAACTAGCCCTCCTAACCTACGATTCCGCGGGTTCGTCGTTGCGCCCGGAGTTAGAAAATCTTCTCGGTGGGAAGTCCGAGTGCGAATGAACCCGCATAATGCGCCTGGGCGCCGGGCTGCATCGGATGATAGCGAGCGCCCTGTATGTCACGGAAGCAGCGCTCCAGCCCGTTCTCTCGATAGAATGCCGCGCCGCCTGCTACTTCCATTGCAAGCTCCGTCACCTCGATAACGTGCCGCGCGACCAAGGAACGGCCGATCATAACCTCGTTGACGGTTTCCGCGGACGGTTCGTTTCGAGCAACCACCTCCAACATCCAGCGATGCGCGATCTGTGCGGCCCTCAGAGACGTTTCCATGCGCCCGACCAACCCGATCAGATGATCGCTGTTGGCCTTGCTACGGACCATCTTGACTGCGATGTCGCGGGCGCTTTCGGCGATGCCAAGATAGACCGCATATATCAGAGGAAAGGCGATTGTGCCGATGACTTGAAATACTGGATGCCATTGTCCCGCGCTTCTGGAAAATGCAACATTCGCATCCGGGACGAAGAGGTTTTCGATGATAACATCGTTTGACCCAGTTCCCCTCATTCCAAGTGTCCGCCACGTTTCCTCGATCGACACCTCTGGCGATGCCATCGGAACACCGAAATGAATGACGGAGCGCGCGCCGTCCTCCTCTTCAAAAACAGCACCGGTCATCAGGATATTCCCTGCCGCCGCGCCGGAAGTGAAGCGTTTGCGGGCGGTGATCCGGTATCCGCCATCAACTTTCATCGCCTTGCCCGATCCGCCAATCCAGTCTGATCCGCCGCTCGAGAGCAAAATGATTTGCTCCGATGCAACACGTCTCAGGAGCGGCTCCACCGCGGCCACCTTTTGATGCCGCCAGCGCCAGGCGGGGATGGCGACTTGATGGGTATGCATGGAAAAGGCAAGCGCAGTGGACCCACATACACGCGCGAGGGATTTGAGCATTTCAGAAAGTTCGGGCACTTCGCCGCCCAGCCCGCCCAGTTCGATTGGAACGCCAGCCCGCGCGAGGCCAGATTCCTTTAGCAGCGCGTAATTCTCGCCAACGAAAGCATCGCTCTCGTCGATCGATGCGGCGCGTTGCGCGATGGTGGGCAGGATCGAATTGGTTAGTTCGACAATAGTCTGACCGCCGCCAAGATTCTGTGTTGGTTCTGTAAGCCCGAGCATATCAATGCCTCCTGTCTCCTGAGGACTGAAACTCTGCGCTCGTTTCACAATTGCGGCTAGTACACGAACTGTACTGAACTCCGCCGCGGGCCACGAATGGAGCGTTTGGAGGACGGGTCGTTTTGCAATATCGTGTCTGATCCAGACCGGTGGAGGTCCTTATGGTAGAGCGTGACGGCTATGGGCAATTCTGTCCAGTATCAATGGCGTCGGAAGTCCTCTGCTCGCGTTGGACGACCTTGGTCGTTCGCGAGTTCCTTTGCGGGTCGACGCGCTTTAACGAGTTACGCCGCGGCCTACCAAAAATGTCTCCAGCACTCCTGTCAAAACGACTGAAAGAACTGGAACAATCGGGCGTCATCATGGTGACAAGGAGTGCGAACGGCACGTCCGAATATCAACTCACTGGAGCGGGTGAAGAATTGAGACCTCTGATCATAGGTCTCGGAAATTGGGCTCAACGGTGGATGGAATCGCGACTTTCCTTAAAGAATCTCGACCCTTCTCTGCTCATGTGGGACATGCGCCGGAACCTCGATACAAGCAGACTTCCGGCCCGTCGTTGTACGATACAGTTTTTGTACCCGGAACTTTCGACCGCGCAAAGGTGCTGGTGGCTTGTGGTCGAAAACGGAAAAGTCGATCTCTGTAACTTCGATCCGGGCTATGATGTAGACCTTCTTGTTGAAGGGTCGCTCCGTTCGATGACCGCAATTTGGATGGGTCTAAGGACCATACGTCAGGAAACCGATGCAGAAGCGCTGAAACTTGAAGGGGACAGGTGCCTCGCGCGCGACATGCAGGAATGGCTCGGTCTCAGTGTGTTCGCAAAAACCCCTAGGATGAGGGCATAACTATCCAAGACGGTCGATCGCCCATGGGCCAAAGTTGGCCGTTCTTGGGCGCGTGGCTTTAGTGGACGCGGCAGAATTGGTGCGTCGCGCGTGATTTCGAGGAAGTCGAAAATCGTCGGGGATTGCTCGGGGTTCGGTTCCCAACTACGATCTTGTGG
>UCEZ01000049.1 GCA_900471525.1 Hyphomicrobiales bacterium
CTGACGTTCGCGGTCTCCTTGTCGAAGACCCCGAGGCTTTGCGTGGAGCGCCAGCCCTGCCTCGCCGCAAACGTCTTGCGGTGCATCCGTGACAGGACGCCATGATCATGACACGGGATTTCAGGACGGAGATTTGCGGGGATGATTTCTGGAGGAAGATGGGTCTCGTCGCAGACCGGAGAGGTTGCAAAGAACAGTCTCGGCAGCATTTGCGAAGCGTTATTCCGCTTTGCGCCAACAGCAGCCATCGATCAGATAAGCGTCCATCATGGAATCGAATTTTCCGACGCTATTGGGCGGGTGATATTTTAAAATCGATTAGCCATTTAAGTTTCGTTTTATCACCGGAAACATACTCAGAAATTGAAATTGCTAGTTCATTTACGTGTCGGAGCGGAACGACGTAATCAAATACATTCGCCATTATACGTAAAGTTTCGGAAGTCCAATCTCCATCTACAACTAGAATCGCAAGCATTTCTCGATGTCTTCCCTTCCAATTTATGGCAGAGAACATCTTGTCCTTTGCATACAGAGAGGCATGTCGAGAAGAAGACTTGCGCACTTCTATAAATGCTAATGGGTTCTTTTCATCAGGGACAACAAAGTCGGCGCGTATGTCATAGACAACGCCCGCTAGATTAGCATATTCGTTTTCACGCTTAAATGCTACTTTAGCGCGTATCAATGCGCTTTCAACGATTGATTCCAGCATGACACGTCCAATAAGATCGCGCACAATTCCTTCCAAGGTGGATTCAAGCCTCTGTAAAATTTCGCCTTCGCGAATGTTTTGAGGGTCCACTCTTTGAGTTAATACTTCTGCCAACCGTTTCGATGCCGGAACCGATATATTATTGTCGGAAACGCCGCCTATTTGTTTGATCAAAGCGGCTTTACTGAATATCCCAGCTAGATGCTGGAGTAGTGGTAACGTATGGGGGTTCGCCTTAATAAAGTCGGGTTTCCACACAGTAAATCCGTCTGTTCCAGCTTTGATTTCCTCAAGGTAGCGAACGCCAGCTCCACGAATATTTGCATAAACGCCTGCAGTAATTCCTGCTTCGACATCAAGCGGAACTGCGCGACGTCGTTCCCATTCAAGCACCACCGCTTTTGGTGATGTGTCTTGTGTTGATGAATTGATGCCGGCAAGGAGGATTACGGCTTTCCTGACAGTATCAATTGCCTCTTCTGAAACGTCCGTAAAACCGTTAGTTGCATCGGCAAAGACAAGGTAATCCGAGATGCAGCTTCGAATTTCAGCATCGGCGAGCTGGTATAAAGTGTGCATTACGCGACCCCAAAAATGTAGTATTCGCCGAGACCTTCATCAGACCCAGCCCTTTTATCTAAAATCCATCGGTGCCCCCGAGGGCGTATCATTTCGCATTGAACGTTCTGAAAGCCAATCTCGATCATGATTTCGGCGAGCCATTGGGGTGCAGGAATATGAACACCGTAAAGTGCTGCGTCTGACACCATCATGTGAAATGGAGCACCCGTTTTTAGAGTGCGGTATGTTTCAGCCAGTACCTTTTTCATTTGGCTCAGGTACGGATATACTAGGAAGTCGTATTCCTTTTTTCCTGCTTTTTCTTTGCGGCGGGCTATGAGTGTCATAACTGCCTCATCCGCCGCTTGCCGGACAGAAATTGGCAAGCTGTCGCGATAATGTTGCTGCAGAGGTTTGTGGCCTTTGAGCGCAGTCGTCGTGTTTACGATAAGTCGGGATCGCACCTTATTAGAAATATCCGACCAAGACGATGCCATCTGCCAAAAGTACAAATACATTCTGGTCATTTCGGCAAAATCGAAATTGTTCAGATAAGGCGGCGAGGTCACCACTATATCTATTGAGCTGTCCGCTAGCTCCGCCATCGATTCAGATGAACGCGCATATATCTGAATATCCGTCCCGGTGTTGGTAGCATCAACTTGATCCGACAAGAGAATAGACATTACTCGGTCTAAAGCAGCTTCAGGCGATAGCGGCTTCTTTGAAGAGGTCGGGGCTTTGTAAATACCGTCTGTAGCTGCAGAACAGCAATGATCCAAAATTCTAGATAAGATAAGTATTGCCAACGGGTTTTTCGAAAGGCCATCATTCTCAAGCTCAACCCTCGCAGAATTGAGAGCCGAAAGCGCCTTCGGCTCAACTAATTTGCTCAAAAATGCAATCGCGGAATCAGACAGTGGAGAATGCTCGGTTGGTTGATCTCCAATTCCACGTTCAATTGCAGCTTGAATTCCAGGAAGATCAGACCAGTAATACGCGCTATTCGCTTTCGCTTCGCTTATAACCGCAAAAAATGGATGGGGATCATAGGCGGTAGCTGAAATGCCCATAAGACGTGCAGCCACTGGCGCCGTCCCACAGCCGGAAAACGGGTCAAGCAGCCGCATCTCTCGGTGAGGCACTCTTCCGGTCATTTCCACGCAAGCATTTACAAGCTCAGGAGAAAATCCCGCAATGAAATTGAACCACCTATGGACGGCATGTCCACGGGTGGTCGTGTTGGTTGGTAGACGCTCTACCGCGACAGCTTTAAACGAGGTGTCTCGAAGAGTTTTAAGAGTTGATAGCACGGGTCGAACCAATTTCGGGAATGCCCTATGATAAAGGGTTTTCGCTGCAGTGAGCATAAATCAAGGTTTATGCACCGTTTTTTCGATTGTGAAATTTCAATAGCTTGCATGGTTGCAAAAGTCAGATGCAATTTCGACATCCGCTTTGGGCCGATTGCGGACCAGTCAAATATTTAAATGACCGCTTGGGCGCAAATTTCCCCTATCAAAAATCTATACTCGCAGCGATAGCCCCCCAAGCAGCCTTTACGTGCCAGCAAAAACCCGCCTGCAATGGTTGATTGCAAGCGGGTTCGGTCTTCAGCGAATCGGTCATCCGCACTCCTCAAACCAGCCGGCTCTGCTCCACGGCCGCTTCGATGAAGCTCGCAAACAGCGGGTGCGGGTCGAGCGGGCGGCTTTTCAGTTCGGGATGGTACTGGACGCCGATGAACCATGGGTGATCCGGGTATTCGACAGTTTCCGGCAGGACGCCGTCCGGGGACATGCCGGAGAAATCGAGGCCGCAGGCTTCCAGGCGGTCCTTGTAGTCGACGTTCACTTCGTAGCGGTGGCGGTGACGCTCGGAAATCTCGGTGGAGCCGTAGATATCAGCGATCTTGGTGCCCTTCTTGAGGCTCGCCTTATAGGCGCCGAGACGCATGGTGCCGCCGAGATCGCCGGAGGCGGCGCGCTTTTCGAGCGCGTTGCCCTTCACCCATTCCGTCATCAGGCCGACGACGGGCTCTTCGGTCTTACCGAATTCCGTCGAGGATGCCTTTTCGATGCCGGCCAGATTGCGTGCCGCTTCGACGACGGCCATCTGCATGCCGAAGCAGATGCCGAAATAAGGCACCTTGCGCTCGCGGGCGAAACGAGCTGCCAGGATCTTGCCTTCCGAGCCGCGCTCGCCAAAACCGCCGGGCACGAGAATGCCGTGGACCTTTTCGAGGTAGGGAGCCGGGTCTTCCTGTTCGAAGACTTCCGATTCGATCCACTCTAGCTTGACCTTGATGCGGTTGGCGATGCCACCATGGTAGAGCGCTTCGATCAGCGACTTGTAGGCATCCTTGAGGCCGGTGTACTTGCCGACGATGGCGATGGTTACCTCGCCTTCCGGCGTGCGGATGCGGTTGGCGACATCCATCCAGTTTTCAATGCGCGGGGCCGGAGCCGGCTCGATGCCGAAGGCGGCCAGAACTTCGTTGTCGAGGCCTTCCTTGTGGTAGGCGATCGGCACGTCATAGATCGAGGCGACGTCGAGCGCCTGGATGACGGCGGACGGGCGGACGTTGCAGAACAGCGACAGCTTGCGGCGTTCGGCTTCCGGGATTTCGCGATCGGCGCGCACCAGCAGGATATCGGGATGGATACCGAGCGCCTGCAGTTCCTTGACGGAATGCTGGGTCGGCTTGGTTTTCAGCTCGCCGGCTGCCGCGATGTAAGGCATCAGCGTCAGGTGAAGATAGACCGCGGTACCGCGCGGCAGATCGTTCTTGAGCTGGCGGATCGCCTCCATGAAGGGCATCGCCTCGATATCGCCGACCGTGCCGCCGATCTCGCAGATGACGAAATCGAAATCGTCATTGCCTTCGGTGACGAAATTCTTGATCTCGTTGGTGACGTGCGGAATGACCTGGACGGTGGCGCCGAGATAATCGCCGCGGCGTTCCTTGTCGATGATGTTCTTGTAGATGCGGCCGGTGGTGATGTTGTCGGTCTTGGTCGCCGAGCGGCCTGTGAAGCGCTCGTAGTGACCGAGATCGAGATCCGTTTCCGCGCCGTCGTCGGTCACGAAGACCTCGCCGTGCTGCGTCGGGCTCATGGTGCCGGGATCGACGTTCAGATAGGGGTCGAGTTTGCGAAGCCGCACCCGGTAACCCCGGGCCTGCAGCAACGCTCCGAGAGCAGCTGCGGCGATCCCTTTTCCAAGGGAAGAAACCACGCCGCCAGTGATGAATACATATCGCGCCATGGGCTTCACCGGATACCGTTTCAAAAATGATTCCGCCACCGAAAAATTCATCTTCCAGAATTTTTCCGTTCAAAAGGTTCAGGCGGCGGAATTCAAACAAAAGAAAACCGGCGGAAGACTGGCTTCCGCCGGCGATTATATCTGCGTTTGGCCTTACTGGCCGCTTGGGACTTCCGAACCGGATGTCGCCGGCTTTGTCTCGGTCGTCGAAGGCGTCTGGGTCGCAGGCGTCTCGGTCTGCGTAGCAGGCGTCTGCGTGGTGGTCGCCGGGGTCTGGGTATTGGTGCCGGACTGTGCAGGGGTCTCGCCTGCGGGCGGGGTGGTGGTGCCACCGAGCGAATCAAGGACACCCTTGCCGTTGTTGGTCGTGCCGGGGATACGGTCGAGGACGTCGGTCGCATTCGGCTGGTAGCGGGACAGAATGCCCATGCCGAGCGCCAGAACGAAGAACAGAGCTGCAAGGATTGCAGTGGTGCGGGTCAGCGCATTGGCCGTGCCGCGCGCGGACATGAAGCCCGAACCGCCGCCGATGCCAAGGCCGCCGCCTTCGGAACGCTGAATGAGCACAACGCCGATCAGCGCCAGCACAACCATGAGATAGATGACAAGCAATACGGTCTGCATTTTGTCCAGTCCTGCCTTAGACCACGCTTCGTCCGGCTTCGGGGAAAGCCAAAGATCAGCCACGCGATCGAGTGATCGTCCGGCATGGGAGACGCAACAACATTGCCAAGGCACGTTTCAGCGTCCGCTCCACGCGGCAAAGATTAGTGTTGGCGGCTGCATATACCAAGCCACCGCCTATTAAAAGCCCCTACCCGTCTCGCGACAGAGTTAGGCCGTCAATTCTTCATACGCCCGGTAGATGGCGAGGAAGTCGTCGGCTTTCAAGCTCGCGCCGCCAATCAGCGCACCATCGACATTGGCGACCCCCATCAGTTCGCGGGCATTGCCGGGCTTGACCGACCCACCGTAGAGAATGCGCATCTTGCCGCCTTCCGCACCGAAGCGGGCGACGAGCTCGGAACGCTGGAAAGCATGGGCTTCCTCGACATCGGCAGCCGTCGGCGTCAGTCCGGTGCCGATCGCCCAGACAGGCTCATAGGCGATGACGGTGTTTTCAGCGGTTGCATTATCGGGAATCGACCCGGCCAGCTGCCGTTTCAGGACGTCCAGCGTTTGGCCCACCTTGCGCTCGTCGCCGGTCTCGCCGATGCAGATGATGGCAATCAGATCGGCGGCATAGGCGGCTTCGGCCTTGGCACGAACCAGAGCATCGGTCTCGGCGTGGTCGGTGCGACGCTCGGAATGGCCGACGATGACATGGGTGCCGAAGCAATCCGCGATCATTTCAGCGGACACATCGCCGGTATGAGCGCCGGACACTTTCTCGTGGCAATCCTGTGCGCCGATCAACAGCGGGCTGTCGTCGCACAGCGCGGTCGCAACATAGAGCAACGTCGCCGGCGGGCAGATCAGCGTCTCGACCTTCTCCGAGAGGCTTCCCTTGACGCCTTCCGCCATCGCCTTGATCTGGTCGAGCGAAGCCCGCAGACCATTCATTTTCCAGTTTCCGGCAACAAGCGGGCGTACGTCGGGCGTCATGTCGTCTCCTCAAGGGTGTTGTCCTTTTCCCGGCAAAGGCCCTAGCAAATAAGCCGGACAAAGAAAAGCGCGTCCGGCAGCAGCCATCGCGAAACCGTGAGGGACTAAATGCTTGTTCAAACGCGTCCAAGCGAGAATGATTTGTTCCGAACCTACCGGGGAGACCTTCATGCTGCGCAACAGGCGGGACGCTTTTGGATGGGGCACGATCGCCCTGCACTGGACCATTGCTCTTCTCATCATCGGACTGATCGTGCTTGGCTATGCCATGACCCGGCCGAATATCGATCCGGCGCTGCAATTCGACCTCTACCAGTGGCACAAGTCATTCGGTTTCACGGCTTTGGCTCTCTCCGTCATCCGCGTCATCTGGTGGCTGGCGAACAAACATCCGGCGCCGGTTGCCGGCCTCTCCACGCTGGAGAAACGCGCAAGCGCCATCACCCACCGGCTGCTCATCGGCTTGACCATCGCCGTGCCGTTGGCCGGCTGGGCGTTGGCCTCGACCTCGACGCTGGGTATCCCGACCTTTTTCTTCAACCGTTTTGTCATTCCGCATCTGCCGATGGAAAAATCAGCTGGTGCTGAGGCGTTCTGGACAGACATGCACGCAATCCTTGCCTACAGCCTGGCGGGTCTCGTTCTGCTGCACGCAAGTGCTGCCTTCCACCACCATTTCCTGCGGCGGGACACTGTCCTGATGCGGATGCTGCGAAGCGAACGGCACGAAAGCTAGGAATATTCCAGCCGCATCCTGCGTCAAACGGAATGCAAACCAAGCACCGGGAAGGTCCGCACATGTCCATAGTCAGTTTCAGATTCGTCACCGCGGCGTCGATGACGCTTGCAAGCTTCGCACTCTACGCTTCCGCGTCTGAGGCGAAAGCACCGTCCCTCGACGACGCGGCAGGCCGTTATGACATCGACAGCTCTTCGCAGATCAATTTCTCGGTCGACCAGGTCGGCGGCGGCGGCATTTCCGGAAAATTCGGCAAGTTTTCCGGCACCTTTCAGCTGGATGGGGGGAATATCGGCCGGTCTGTTGTCCAATTCGCGCTCTTCCCCGAAACGGTACAGACAGGGGAACCCCGCATCGAGAATTTCCTGCGTTCCAGCGCCATCTTCGATACGGCGAACCACCCGAAAATCACCTTCCGATCGACGAAGATCACCCAGACGGGCGAGGATACAGCCGAGATCGAGGGCAATCTGACTGCGAAAGGCACCACCAGAACCGAGCATTTCGAAGCGAAGCTGACAAAATGGAACCGGAATGTCATCAGCTTTCACATCCAGGGCGGCGTCTATCGGACCCGCTACGACATGTCTGCGGGAATCCCGGTCTATTCCAACATCGTGCAGTTCGACATGATCGTGAACGGACAAAAGCACTAATACCACGTCAAGCCGTTAAACGTCTCTTTCATCCTGCGCCCGCCGTTGCATACGGCGGGATTCGCACCAGTCGCAGAACTGTTACGATGGTAACATGCGGACGACCCCATCAACCATCATAATGCGCTGAGATTACGGGCCTTCCCCGACGGGGAATTGACGAGGTATAAATGCTCTCCTACTCTTCGTGAGCACTGCGCATTATTCACTTGTTTCATGGCCCGGAAAATTCGGGGCGGTCAGATGCAGTATAATTTTCTCAATGTCCTCGTTTTATTTCTCAGCGTTCTTCCAGCGGTCGCGAGCGCTCAGGAGGTATTGACCACGGCTACGCCGGGCCTTCTGGTGCGCTCGCTCAATCCCGAGCTGGTGCAAAAGGAAAAAACGCGCGGGTTGAAGATTGTCAGCGCCAAGGATCTGGAGACGATCAACAGTTACGGAGACAAGCTCGCAGCAACGGTCAATCTCGCGGTCAACTTTCATTTCGGCTCGGCCGAACTGACGCCGCAGGCACAGCGCCTGCTCGACAACGTCGGTAAAGCGCTCCAATCGAAGGACCTCGCATCCTATCGTTTCGTGATCGGCGGCCATACCGATGCGACCGGAACGGACAGCGACAATCTCGAACTCAGCCGCGCGCGGGCCGCCTCGACGACGCAGTATCTGCTCACCCAATACAAGATCGATCCGAGCCGGCTGGTCTTGCGCGCATTCGGCGAGAAAGCCCTGCTGTTCCCGGCCGACCCCGAGGATGGCCGCAATCGCAGGGTCGAGATATCCACACTGAAGTAATATTGCCCGCCTTGAAGAAGGTATGGGCACCACGCAGGAACTAAAAAGGGCACGACGTTCAAAACGCCGTGCCCTTGGTTTATTTTCAGACGATCAGCCGATCTGGCTGCCGACGAAATCCTTGACGATGCGGATGATGCCGCGACCGAGAAGATCGTCCAGCGCATCAACGAACTGGTCGACATGCTGGCGTTCGCAGATCAGCGGCGGCTCGAGCCGGATGACGTTGCGATTGTATTCGGTGAAGGCAACGAGTGTGTCGTAGTCGCGCAGAAGAAGCGCGCCGATAAAGCCGGACAGCGAACCCTTCAGCTTGTCGTCGAGAACAGATACGACCGGGCGCAGCACCATCGGCAGGGTCTGGCTGAAATCCTGGAATTCCAGGCCGACCATCAGGCCTTGGCCGCGAACGTCCTTGATGATCTTCGGATATTTCGCCTTCAGCGCATTCAGTCGTTCGAGCAGATAGTCGCCCTGAACCGCAGCATTCTCGATCAGGTCCTCGTCATACATGATGTTGAGGCCCTCGATCGCCGTGATGCAGGCCTCGCCGATGCCGCCGAATGTGGCGTGCGCGTGGATCATCGCCGTGTTCTTGGTGCCATAGGCCTTCATGTAGACATCGCGTTTGGCGATCATAGCCGCCATGGCTGACTTGCCGCCGCCGAGCGATTTTGCGAGCGCCGTCACATCCGGAACGACGCCGGCATGTTCGAAGGCGAAGAAGCGGCCGGACCGGCCCATGCCGCACTGAACCTCGTCAGCGACCCAGATGACGCCGTGCTTGTCGCAGAGCGCGCGCACCTCACGCCAGAACTCCGGCGATGCCTGGACAATGCCGCCGCCGCCCTGGATGGTTTCGAGGACCAGCACACCGATCGTCGGATCACGTTCGAAGGCGTTCCGGATTGCATCGATATCGCCGAACGGAACCTTGACGTTGTTATCGAGGAGCTTGAACTCGCCGCGATAGAGCGGACCGTCGGTGATCGACAGGACGCCCTTGGTCTTTCCGTGGAAGGAATTCTCGGCATAGACGATCCGCGGGCGCTTCGGGCCAGCCGCGCGCTCGGCAACCTTGAGGGCGGCTTCCATGGCTTCCGAACCGGAGGAGCCGAGGAAGACCATATCGAGATCGCCGGGGGCGATCGTCGCAAGGTTCTTGGCCAGCGCTGCTGCGTATTGGCTCAGGAATGCAATCGCGATCTCGTGGCGGTTTTCGTCCTGGAATTTTTTGCGCGCCGAAAGGATGCGCGGGTGATTATGGCCGAAGGCGAGCGAGCCGAAACCACCGAAGAAATCGAGGATTTTGCGGCCGTTCTGGTCGGTGTAATACATGCCCTCGGCGCTTTCGACCTTCACCTTGTTGAAGCCCAGCAGCTTCATGAAATGAAGCTGGCCGGGGTTCAGGTGATCCTTGAACAGCGTCGTCATGTCGGCAAGGCTCATGGCCTTGGCCTGCTCGACGGTGATCAGATCTGGCTTTTTGATGCCGCCATCAAGGGCGGGCGCGTCGATGGTGACGCGAGCTGGCTTATCGAGCATTGTGGTGATCCCCTGGTTCATTCTGCCGGCACAGCTGATGTGTGCGTGTAAAGCTTGCCCGCCTTCTTGGCTCGGTATTCGTCGTAAGCTGCGATCAGCATGGCGCCGTCATTGTACTCAGCCTTCCAGCCGAGCTCCTTCTTGAGCTTGCCGGTCTCGCGGATGCACATTTCGTCGGCGATCAGGTACTGTTCGGGATCCATGATCGGCAGGTTGACGAAATCGAAGGCGGCAAGCGTTGCCTTGACCGCAAATGCCGGCGTCGGCAGCAGGAACGACTTCGAGCCGGCGTGCACGATCAGGTCGCCAAGCAACTTTTTCACCGACGGCGGGTTGTCGGAGCCGAGATTGTAGGCCTCGTTCGGCACGCCGCCCTTCCAGGCGAGACGCGCGGCTTCGGCGCAGTCGAACACCGAGATGAACTGATACGGGTTCTTGCCCGAGCCGATCATCGGTACAGGAAGATTGGCGTCGATCAGCTTGAACAGCTTTTCCAGAATGCCGAGGCGGCCGGGACCGATGATCAGGCGCGGCCGGAAGATCGAGATGTTCATTCCCTGCTTGCGCCATTCGGCGGCGAGCTGCTCGGTCGCCCATTTCGACTTGCCGTATTCGCCGAGCGGCTTGGCCGGATGCGCCTCGGTTTGCGGCGACATGACCGTGTGGCCGTAAATCATGTCGGTAGTGAATTGCACCAGCCGGTTGGCGCCGGACCGGGCCGTCGCCTTCATGATGTTCTCCGCGCCGTAATAATTCACCGGCCAGAAAAACTCCCAGCGCTTGGCGCGTACCTGCAACGGCGACAGCATCTTGGCGGCCATGTTGTAGACCATGTCGTCCGGGCCGATCTCGACCTTCAGCACATCGTCCGGGTTGGTGACGTCGCAGCGGACAAAACGGGCACGGGCGTAGTGCGGCAGATCGGATTTTGCGATATCGGCGACGAGAACTTCCTCGCCGTCCTGAACGAGGCGTTCAGCCAGATGACGGCCGACGAAACCGTCACCGCCGAAAATGATATGTTTCATGATGCGCTCCCGATTTTTGCTGTTTTTGCGCCCGTGGCTTCAAGCGATGGCTGATCCTCATGCGAGGACATGCCTGACTGAGCGATGAGAATGGTTCCGACGCAGATGAAGCCGATGCCGGCGATGCGCCAGGCGTTCAGATCCTCGCGGAAGACGAAATAGGCAAAGACGGCCACCGCCACATAGGCGAGGCTCAAGAATGGATAGGCGAAGGAGAGTTCGACCTTCGACAGGACATAGAGATGCGACACCATCGAAATGACGAAGGTCGCAAGTCCGGCGAAGACCCAAGGGTTGAAAACCACCTGGAAGATGCGGGCAATGACAGTATCAGCCGTGAAGCTCAATGGTCCGAGCGACAGCATGCCCTGTTTCAGCATGACCTGTGCCGCCGCGTTGGTAAGCACGGTGAAGAGAATGAATAGAATATACTTCATGTCGATGTTCCCTGTTCCCATCCCGACCACTACACGCAAGAGCCGTATATTCCGTGAAATTCCCGTATTTATTTAATTCAAATTGTACCTGTTCTCATTTCGGCAAAGCCAAGGCCGTTCTCTTCCAGAAATTCGAGACCATTGCCGGATCGCGCAATTCCTCCAGTTTCCGCCACTGCGAGAACGAAGAATCAAAGGTTTGCGGGCTCATGCGCGCATCCTTGTAGGGATTGATGGCGCCGCCGGCCTCCACGACCATCGCATCGAGCACGTTCAGCAGCTTAAGGGTCTGTTCACCCTGATTGGCGAAATCCAACGTCAGCGTGAAGCCCGGTCTCGGGAAGGATAAAAGTCCGCCCGATTTCTGCTCGCCGAACTTCTTCAGCACGGTGAGGAAGGAGGCATGACCTGCCGTTCTGGCGGTCTCCAACAGCCGTGCCGTCAGTTCCGGCGCGTTGTCCGCCGGATAGACGCTCTGATGCTGGTAGAGACCCTTCGGGCCATACAGCCTGTTCCAGTGGCCGATGGCATCCAGCGGATGGAAATAGCCGGGCCATTTGACCGTCGTCACCGTCTCGCCGCGCTTTTCCTTGCGAAAGTAGAATTCGTTGAAAGTTTTAAGCGTCACCGTGTTCAGCAGGTTGAACGGCGGCGAGAACGGCACCGACAACTTCGTCGCACGCGGCATATCGGGAAATTCGCAGGACGCATCCGCGTGATCGCCGGCGAGAAGAATGCCCCTGCCCGCCCGTTTGCCCGTCGCCAGTTGGTCTATCCAGGCGACCGAATATTCGTGCTCGCCATCGACGGCTTCGACCATGCCGAAATATTCGTCCAGGCTATCGAAACGGATTGCATGTTGCTGGATATGGGCCGACGGAACCTTCATCAGCTGCAGGTCAACCGACAGGATGAGGCCCGTCAGGCCCATGCCGCCGATGGTGGCGTAAAACAGGTCGCGGTTTTCCGTCGGCGAGCAGGTCAGCAGCCCGCCGCTGGAGCGCAGCAGCGTCAGACGCCGGACATGCTTGCCGAACGTGCCGCGCGTGTGATGATTTTTGCCGTGAACGTCGTTGGCAACAGCGCCGGCGACCGTGGCCGCAGCAGTCCCCGGAGTCACCGGCAGGAAAAAACGATGCGGGATCGCCGTTTCGAGGATGGAATGAAGTGTGACGCCGGCATCGCAGGAAACAATTCCGGTTCCCGGATCGAAACCGAGGATGCGGGTGCGCATGCGGCTGTCGATCAGCCTGCCCTGATCGTTGTGGCAACTGTCTCCGTAGGAGCGGCCATTGCCGAAGGGCAGGAAGGCGCCGGGCGGCGCGTTCTCCCGCATGTTCTCGTAGCCATCCGGCGACACGGCTTGCCGGGCGCGGCGGTCGATCCGGCCCCAGCTGTCGAACTCACCAGCGGTCATGGCGATCCCAGGGTACCGGCGAGCACCAGCGAGGCGCCGATCGCCATGGTCACCAGGCTGCGCCAGTCGCGCATGATGAAGACCACCGGATCCTCATGCAGCATGCGGCGACGGGCGAGCATCCAGATTCTGAGGAGCATGTAGAGCACCAGCGGGCAGAGAGGCCACAGCGCCCAGGGCAGCGTATACATCTCCTGCATTTCCTTGCTGTGGATGTAGAGCGCCAGAACCAGCGCTGAAGCAAAGGCGGAGGATACGCCGGCCTGCCCGACCATCTCGTAATCAACAGCCATATAGCCGCGACCGGGAACCTGGTTGCCGTCGCGGCCGTCATATTCGTCGAGTTCGACATAGCGCTTCACCAGCGCCAGGCTGAGGAAGAAGAAGATCGAGAAGGACAGGAGCCAGAAGGACAGTTCCGTGTCGGTGGCAGCCGAACCGGCGATGATGCGAACCGTATAGAGCCCCGCCAGCGTGAAGACGTCCACCAGCAGCTTGCGTTTGAGGACGAAGGTGTAGGCCGTCGTCGCCATGGCATAGAAGCCGAGCACGAGCGCGAAGTCGGAGGGCAGTACGGCCGTCAGCGACAGGGACGCGACCAGCAGGCAGAGCGCGAGCACTAGCCCCATCGGCACGGACATCTGGCCGCTTGCCAAGGGTCTGTTGCGTTTCGTCGGGTGACGCCGGTCGTTGGTCAGGTCCGACAGGTCGTTGATCACATAAACGGCGGAGGCAAGAAAGCTGAAGGCGAAGAAGGCGAGAATGACATTGATCACGGCATCGAGGTGCAGGATGTCGTGGTTGAGTACCATCGGCACGCCGATCAGCACGTTCTTTGCCCATTGATGGACGCGGATCGATTTCAACGCCGCGAGACGGCTGGTCTTGCCCACGTCGAGCCGCTCGGCGTCATGAGCCCGGCGCCATTTTTCGGCCGCCGCATCCGGCGCCACGACGATCGCCTTGCGGGCAGCGTCGAACACCGGAACGTCGTCCCGGCTGTTGCCCATATAGTCGAAACCGCCCTCGCCGAACTGTTCGATCAGCTTTTCGCGCTTGCGGCGGCTGGTCAGGTTGATTTCGGTCGAACTATGCAGAACGGACGAAAAAACGCCGGCATGGGCCGCAACCCCGAGGGCCACGCTTTCGGCGGCGCCGGTGACAAGAATGACCTGCCGGCCGGTGTCGCGCTCGCGCGTCAACCGCTTGAGCACGGCTTCGCGATAGGGCCAGTCGGCGGCCTGACGACCGGAGCGCGCGGCGACCTCGTGTTTCAGCCGTGCCTTGCCCTTGGTCATCCAATAAAGAACCGCAAGCAGCATCAGCGGATTGCGCAAGAGAATGATCGCCACGCCCTCCCAAAGCGTGTCAGCGGCAAGCAACGTGCCGTCGAGATCGACGCACAGCGGAATATGCCGCGTTTCTGTCCGAGCATCCATACGATCAAACCCCGAGAATATATGCCCGGGACAGTCCCACGATCAGCTTTCAAAAAAGAAAACAACGGCCGCGCCACAGTTCAAAACTGCCGCGTTGGTTAATAAATCCCGGATATATCAGAGGTTTCAATCAACTCCGATCCAGTTCAGCGCATCACGCCAGTCCGTCATGCGCACTGGCGTTCCGTGCGATCCGGTCTGAAACAGGACGAAGCGGCTTGGATAGCTCGCGGCCTTCAGCGAACGGTAGAGCGCCACCTGATCCGCAGCGGCATAGACGCTGTCGGCACTTCCATGACTGAAGAACATCGGCAGTTTTTGTCTGTAGGCGGCGCTCTTGCTGAAGGTCGGGTCCGTCGGGCCGCCCATGATCATCATCCCCTTGAGGGCTGCCACCGCCTGTTGATTGCGCGTGATACCCCAGCAGATGAAACTGCCCATCGAGGCGCAGGCAAGCACCACCGGTTTGCCCGGTGACAGTTTTTGCGCATGGGCGATCAGACCAGCGATATCGGCGACGCCGGCATCATCGAAGGAGCGGACGCTCGGGGCGTAATAAACTCCGCCGTTTTCGACAGCGAGATTTTTCAGCCGGTTGAAATTGCCGCCGAAGGACCAGTCGTTGGCACCGAGGCGCCGATCGCCTCCCCGGCCATGGATAAAGATCACCGAGAAAGTCGCGCCACGTTCCGCGCCAACGCGGGTGACATCGAGCGGTCGGCCTGCGGCATCGATCGTTTCGTTGGCCTGTTCGCTCTTGATGCCGAGCGACACATAGGCCCGCTTTGCCCGGCGCTCCGGAACCTGATCGCGACCGTTGATGTCGCGCATTTCCTGATAATCGACGACACGATAATCGCCGCCATCCGCTGTTTCGAGGACCGTGCCATAAGAAAACAGCTCGTCCTTGAACGGCTTCAACGGCGCGGCCTGCGCTGGCAAAGCCAAGGCGACGATGAGAGCACAGGCGAAAACGCCGCGAAAGATCAAATGAGCTGTGGACATGTGCATCCGGAATGTTCCTCTTTTGGTCCAAGCCTTGCCATCGGACCTTCCGCAACGCAACAGTTGAGGCTATTGAAGGCATGATCGGCGTATTTGCGGGTGTTCGACTGAGCCACATGGCGAGCTTTATCGCTCTGACGCCAAGAGTCTGGCAGAATTCCGGCGATTCGCGCAGACATTCATGACGGCTTTACGTGTCCCCTGACCGGGCCATAAGTCGCCACCACGGAAAGATCTCTGAACAGCCTATGACCGACAGCAACGATCTCTTCTCAGCATTGCCCCTGGTACCCAAGCCTGCGACGGATCCTGTGGTGCCGAAGCCGGTCACCGCACCTGTCGCGGCGCCAGTGGCAGAACAACGCAGCGGCGCCTCGACAACGCTGAAGGCCGATTCCGGTGACTACAATGCGTCGGCCATCGAAGTGCTCGAGGGACTTGAACCGGTGCGCCGGCGTCCGGGCATGTATATCGGCGGCACCGACGAAAAGGCGCTGCACCATTTGTTCGCCGAAGTCATCGACAACTCGATGGACGAGGCCGTTGCCGGGCATGCGAATTTCATCGACGTCCATCTCGATGCCGAGGGCTGCCTGTCGGTCACCGACAACGGCCGCGGTATTCCGGTCGAGAACCATCCGAAATTTCCGGGCAAGTCGACGCTCGAAGTCATCATGACCATCCTGCATGCGGGCGGCAAGTTCGACAGCAAGGTCTACGAGACATCCGGCGGTCTGCACGGCGTCGGCGTTTCTGTCGTCAACGCGCTTTCGGATATTCTCGAAGTCGAGGTCGCCCGCAACCGCAAACTCTACCGCCAGCGCTTTTCGCGCGGCGTACCGCAGGGTGGGCTCGAAGAACTCGGCGACGTCCAGAACCGGCGGGGCACCAAGGTAAAGTTTCATCCCGATCCGGAAATTTTCGGCTCGCACGCGAAATTCGACCCGGCACGGTTGTTCCGCATGGCGCGCTCCAAGGCCTATCTGTTCGGCGGTGTCGAAATCCGTTGGTCCTGCGATCCCTCGCTGATCGAAGGCACCGAGACGCCCGACAAAGCGGTGTTTCACTTCCCCGGCGGCCTGAAGGATTATCTGCAGGCGACGATGGGCAAGGAATTCACCGTTACCCGCGAAATTTTTGCCGGCAAGACGGAAAAGACCGGCGGCCATGGCGCGCTCGAATGGGCAGTCACGTGGTATGGCGGTGACAGCGTCGTGCACTCCTACTGCAACACCATCCCGACACCCGAGGGCGGCACGCATGAGGCGGGCTTCCGCATCGCACTGACCAAGGGCCTCAAGGCCTATGCGGAACTGACACAGAACAAGCGGGCGGCGATCGTCACCACCGAGGACGTGATGATCTCGGCGGCCGGCATGCTTTCGGTCTTCATCCGCGAGCCGGAATTCGTCGGCCAGACCAAGGACAAGCTCGCGACAGTCGAGGCTCAGCGCATCGTCGAAAACGCGCTGCGCGATCCGTTCGACCATTTCCTTGCCGACAACCCGCAGGAGGCCCACAAGCTTCTGGAATGGGTGATCGAGCGCGCCGACGAACGCGTGCGCCGCCGCAAGGAAAAGGAAGTCAGCCGCAAGACCGCCGTGCGCAAGCTGCGCCTGCCGGGCAAACTTGCCGACTGCTCGCAGAATTCGGCCGAAGGCGCCGAACTGTTCATCGTCGAAGGGGATTCCGCCGGCGGCTCCGCCAAGCAGGCACGCAACCGTTCCAACCAGGCGATCCTGCCGCTGCGCGGCAAGATCCTCAATGTCGCCAGCGCCGGCCGCGAAAAGCTCGGCGCCAACCAGCAGATCGGCGATCTCGTGCAAGCACTTGGCTGCGGCACGCGCAGCAAGTACCGCGAGGAAGACCTGCGCTACGAGCGCGTCATCGTCATGACCGATGCCGACGTCGATGGCGCCCATATCGCCTCGCTGCTGATCACCTTCTTCTACCAGGAAATGCCGGAACTGATCCGGGGCGGCCATCTCTATCTGGCCGTACCGCCACTCTACCGCATCACCCAAGGGGCAAAGACGCTCTACGCTCGCGACGATGTCCACCGGGTGGAACTGATGGAAACGGAATTCACCGGCCGCGGCAAAGTCGAGATCGGGCGCTTCAAGGGCCTTGGCGAGATGATGCCAGCCCAGCTCAAGGAAACCACGATGGACCCTGCCAAGCGCACGCTGCTGAAGGTCGCCATCGATGAGGTAGATTTCGAAGGCACACGCGAAGCCGTGGACAATCTCATGGGCACCAAAGCCGACGCCCGCTTCCGCTTCATCCAGGAACGCGCGGTGTTTGCGGAAAACCTGGATATTTAAGCAGGCCAGTTTGCAGTTTGATTCAACGCGTTATTGAATTGATTCACGTTTCCGCTCCAACTCACGGAGCGGAAACACTTTTTCGCACTGATTGACTCAGCGTCAAGCGATCGCCTTTTCCATGAAAAGGCTGAGCGGATCCGGCTGATAGGAACCGAACGGTCCGATCTCGACATAACCGGCGGTCTTGTAGAGACCGATGGCTTCGGGCTGATAGATGCCGGTTTCAAGCCGAATGGCGGACACCCCGGAATCGCGACCGTGGACTTCGAGATGTTCAAGGAGCTTGCGACCGATCTTCAAACCACGTGCCTGCGGATCGACGAACATCCGCTTGATCTCGGCACTGCCGTCACCGGCATCCACCAAGGCGCAACATCCGACGATTTCGCCTTCATGCCGCGCCACGAAAAAAGCCACGGACGGTTTTTCCAGTGCCGAGACATCGACGAGATGATTGCTTTCGGCCGGATAGAGCGACTGCGCATAGGCGTCGGATTGTTCGAGGAGACGCAGGACACCCGTCTGGCGCGGCGATTCTTTTTCAATGACGACTGGCACTTGGCGATATTCCTTCACAGATCGATTCATGCGGTTCGCAGCCGACACTAGAAGCAGTTTGCCCGAAACGACAGACGGCAATTCTTGCATGGCCGACAACCACTGGTCACCCTGCGAAACGGGCGGAAACAATTTGTTTCGAACCTGTTGTCGCGTTGCCTTACTTCCGAAGCAAACGGACCGTTAGGTCGGCGAAATCAGAATCGTGCCCATCCGAGGCCGATATCGAAATCCGTTTGGAGAAACATTCGCGATGGTTCCTGCCCTGATCGTCATGACAATTCTCGGCTGCGATGACAGCGTCAGCCAGTGCCACTACGTCTCGACCGTGAGCGGTACCTGGCAGTCGATTGCTGTGTGCGACGCGGAATCGCAAAAGCAGCTGCCGAAATTTCCCAACAGCAACTATCCGGTGATCGTCGCGGTCTGCGAGAAATCCGGCGAGCAGATGGCGAAGGCGAAAGACCCGGCGCCCGTGCCGATGGCCCAGCCCGCGCTCGATGAGACGCATCTGGTCACGCCGGACCCAATCCCGACGCCCCCCACTGCCGAACAACAGCAACCCAGCCTGCCGCGCCGAACACTGGCGATGGTCACCGGCGCCCTGCCCGACACGTCGACACTGCGCAACGCCGTAACCAAACCCGTTCACTATATCGAAGACGGCTATTCCTGGGTGGCGCGGAAATTCACGAAATAATCGATCATACCAGCCCGGCGGCAATCAGGCTTTCGGCGCTGGCACGGATCGCTTCATCCTCGGAGCGCGGCTTCCAGCCCAGCACGCGCCGCGCCTTTTCGTTGGACACGCGCGCGTCGCGGCCAAGCTCGCCGACGATCAGCTTCAGACCGGGGTCGAAGCGCGAGGCAAGGCCCGCCAGCCAGTTGGGCAGCACGAACTTCGGCAGTTTTTTCGCATAGGCCGGAAAATCCCGCTTCAGAACGTTGGCGACATCCTTGACCGACAGCGCCTTGCCGCCAACGATGAAACGTTCGCCGGCAGCCTGCGGCACTGTCATGGCAAGAACATGCGCCTCGGCAACATCGCGCACATCGACCACCGGCACGCTGAAATCCGGCGTAGCAGGATAGCGACCCTTCATCAGGCTTTGCACGAGACCAACCGAGGTGCCGGTCTCCGTGCCAAGAATGGGTCCGAGGATCATGCCGGGATTGATGACTGAAAGCTCAAGATCATTTTCGCGGGCAAAGCTCCAGGCGGCACGCTCAGCCAGCGTCTTCGATTTGTAATAGGGCGTGGCAAGCGGCCCACTGACGTCGGTCCAGTCCGTCTCCGAATAGGGTGCCCTGCCCGATCCGTAGCTGATGGCGGCGATGGAGGATGTCAGGACCACGCGGCGGACGCCGGCTTTTTTCGCTGCCCGCAGCACCCGCAGCGTCCCCTCGCGCGCCGGCAGAATGAGTTCATTTTCATCCTTCGGTACGCTTGAGGGAAAAGGTGAAGCCGCATGGATCACATCGGTCACGCCGGAAAATGCCGCATCCCATCCCTCGTCCGACAGAAGATCCGCAACAACGAACGAAAGTTTTCCACCGATGACACCTTCCGCGGACCGGATCGCTGCCTCGACAGACTTTGCCTTTTTCAGCGATCGCAGGGTTCCGCGAACCTCATAGCCGGCGCGCAGCAATTGTGCTGCGATATGGCGGCCGAGAAACCCGCCTATTCCGGTCACGACGATCAGCCTGTCTGCATCCTTGTTCATCATCTACCTCTTCTCTGTCATTCTGACATTTTCAGTCTATTTTGTCAGTTTGACATTTTTAGTCCAAAGTGTCAATTCAGCGGAATGGACGAAAAGAAGCAGCACATCATGACGGCGGCCGCGGAGGTTTTTACCCGCTACGGCTTCAAGAAGGCATCGATGCAGGACATTGCCGATGCTGCCATGATGTCGCGTGCAGCACTTTACCTGCATTTCAGAAACAAGGACGATCTTTTCCGGTCGCTGATGGACTGGCATCACGGCGAGGCCTTGAAAGCGGCGGAAGCAGCTTTTTCGTCCGATCGCCCCTTCATCCTGCGGATGGAAAACGCGCTGACGAATTTTACCACGACGATGATGGCGCCCGCCAAGGCAAGCGCTTACGGACTGGAGCTGTTCGAGGCGAACATGATGCTGGCCAGCGACATCAATGCGGCAACGACGCTTCACCTGCGCGTACTCATCGAGAATGCAGTCAAGACTGCGATCTCTGAGGATGAGATTTCACTCGCTGCAACCGGCCTTTCGGCCGAAGCGCTGGCCGATCTCATCTATGTCTGCCTGGACGGAATCAAGAAAGCACCGAACGGACTTGAGAAACTGGACCAGCGGCTGGCCGCCCTGATGCGCCTGCTCGATGCTTCAACACGGCCCTCCTGAAAAATCAGGCCGCTTCCCTTGAAGCAAGCAGTGCATAGTCGCGGGCCGTCTGCCGCTGCTCGGCGATCGCTAGTTTCTCTATGATATCGGCAAGACTGCCGGACACCTCCGAGGCCTGGATTCTGCCACGCAGTTTCGACAACAACGCGGCGGAAATCGAGGTTGTCACGCCGGTGGAGCCTGACCGGTTTTCCCTGCGCCAGATCAGCACTGCCTCGGCGAAGAGAGCGCTCACATCACGGCCAAGGCCAGCGCTTTCAAACAGGGCGCGAATGGCATGAATGCGGCCGTCAGACAGGATGGAGCGCACGCGTTTGTCGGTCACTGCAGACAGGTTAACGATTGCCGCTGCGAAAAAATCGACCTTGCCGGAGCAAAGCGTATGCAGCAGGAAGGCCGGCGTCAGTCGGCCCGTGACACGAAGATGCTCCACGAGAGCAGGAATCTGGTCGGCCTGCGCTGCCCCTGCCATGCCAACGGCGGCCCTATCACAGGCTTCGCGGGTAATGCGTTCCACCCGGCGTTCACCGATCGCCGCCTGCACCAGGCTGAAACTGGAAAGCGCGGCGCCGACTTTTTCGACCAGCGCATGACGCGCGTCGGCGGGAAGATCATCCCGATCGAGCAGGCAGTTGCGGATCGACCAGAGATGGCCGAGCCGGTCGCTGAGACGCTTCAATGTCCGGCAGGAAAACCTGGCGTGCTGGTTTTCGAGCAGAATCAGCACTTCTTCCTCACCGCCGATTTCAGCGATGGCCGCAGCAACAGGCCGCGACATGGCCTGGCGCGCGGCAATAACCGCACGGGTCTCCGGTGTACCCTTGGCAGCGAGATCGACAAGATCCATATCATTCAGCACAGGCGAACGCGAAATGACGGCATAGGCAGTTTCCGGCTGATCTTCGGCAAGCGACAGGATGATCGAGCGCGGAACGCGCGAACAATCGGCGACCACTTCGGCAAGCGCCAGCCGCACCTTCGGCGACGGGTCATCGAGAAGAAAGGTCATCGCCATTTCGGCGGCGTGGTAGTCGAGTGTATTCATCTCCGCCGTCACATAGGCGCGACCCAATGCCGCCGCCGCCCGAACCCGATCGCCTGTTTTCGCGGTTTCGACCCAACGAAGAAATGCTTGAATGATCACCGACGCCTCACTACACACCAACCAGCCACATCATGGTGTTTCGTACGTTAGCGATTAAAGGTTTAAGATTGGTTCACCATGTCCGTTAACCGCTTCGAAATCACGGCGTTGACGCTTTGTGCGGCGCCGGGCGCATTGGCCTTGGAGAATATCCCGCCAGACCGTTCCGTGACCGTGATCATCGACATCCGCGAACATTGGACAACGGAAAAAGCTTCTGAATCGGCGCGATCGGTGCTTGATCGCCGCCATTCGAAGAATGCGACCGGCTCCACACTGCTTCGCATCGGAAGGCCGGATGATGACACCGGGCAGGATGCGATCGGACGGCTTGCAGCACTCCGGCCTGATGGCTTCGTGCTCTCCGGTTGCCGCGGCGTGGCCGATATCCAGCGGTTTGACGTCATGCTGCGGGTTGCCGAGACCGAATATGGATTGAAGGCTGGATCGATCGCCATTCTCGTGGAAGCCGGGCAAATGCTCGAGTTTTTTCTATCGCCCCAGTCGCTTCTTGACGTATCGGACCGGCTTAAAGGTATTGTCTTCAACGCCGCTGACCTGTTGCATGCGACGGCAAGCCAAGCCTTCAGCGGGCCGGCTGCGAGAGCCGGCGCACCGCTGCTTTTTGCGCGCGCCGCTGCCGTGCTCAAGGCAAGGCAGGCAGACCTTCCCTGCTATGAATTGTTGCCCGAAAATCCGCTGGCTGGCGACGACCCGAGAACCTTGCGTAACATCAGCCTTGCCGACGGTTTTTCCGGCGTGATCGCCCGGAGCATCGCCCAGCTGACGGCACTCTCGGCAAGCTGAGACGCCCACCTAGAGCTTCGGGCGAAACATCTCGAAAACGTCGCCAGCGTCGCAATAATCCATATATCCCATTCGTCCGACCGGCCGGACCTTGGCCATGTCGAAGCGTCCGTCACGGATCGCCTCCTCGCGAATGTGGATGCCGACGACCTGGCCGATGACCACGTGGCTGTCGGAGATCGACCCATCGAGCGCCTTCGGCCGGAACATCTCCGTCACCTTGCATTCCAGCGCCGCATAGGCTTCGGCGACAAATGGCGCCCTGACCAACGCGCCCTCCACCGGCGTCAATCCGGCAACCGCGAATTCACTCTCCCCGTGCGCCACCGGAGCCGACGTCATGTTCATCGCATCCTTGAGGTCGAAGCTGACGAAATTGGCGGTGAACTCGCCGGTTTCCTCGATATTGCGCACCGAGTCCTTGCGACCGGACGAGGAGAACATCACCAGCTTCGGCATATCGCTGATGGCGTTGAAAAAGGAATAGGGCGCGAGATTGAGGCTGCCGTCGGCCGCCCTTGAACCAATCCAGCCGATCGGCCGCGGCGAAACGATCGCCTTGAACGGATCGTGAGCAAGGCCATGGGCGTTTTCTGCGGTCGCGTAGAACATCAGGCGTCCTCGCCGACCCACGTGACGATGTCGGCAAGTTCCGGCCGCGGACGTTCGGTTGGCGGAACCTGCGGTGTGCCGATGTGAATGAAGCCTGCGATCTTCTCGCCGGGCCGGACGCCGAGCAGCGGATAGGCCTTTTCGTCGAAGGCGTACCATTCCGTCAGCCAGTTGGAGGCGTAGCCATGGGCGTTGGCGGCCATCAGCAGATTGAGGCAGACGGCGCCAGCGGACATGAGCTGCTCCCATTCCGGAACCTTGAAATGCGGCGCTGCCGTGCTGACGACCGCGACGACGACGGGCGCGCGGGTCAGGCGGGTATTTTCAACCTTGATCATCTCTTCCGAAAGATCGGGCCGGGCGGCCAGCGCCATTTTAGCCAGTTCGGCGCTCAGCCGGCCCCGCTCTTCGCCGCGGTAGACAATGAAACGCCAGGGCGCCAGCTTGCCGTGATCCGGGACACGGGATGCGAGCTTCAGCATCGCTTCGATTTCCGCCGTTCCCGGCCCCGGTCCACCCATCTGAAAGGCCGGTATCGACCGGCGGGTAGCCAGATAATCACGCAGACTGATTTCAGTTTTCATCGCCGTCCATTTCCATTAGTTTGCCACCGCACGTCGTCATTGCGCTTCACCACCAAAAAGGGCAGCCACGAAATCGCCATACCGGCGTTTCAAGTGGAGCCACACACTCAGGATGTCAACCACCTCATGCGCATCACAGCCGGTCACTTTCGCGCAGTCGTTACAGCGCTCGTTCTTACAGCTGTCGGCGGCCCAGGGCTGCAGGCGCAGGAACTCGCCGACCCCTTCAAGAGCTTCCCGGCGATATCCACTCCGCAGAAGAAAATGTCGAAGCTCAACAGCTTCAACCCGGTGGCTCCCGATACGGCAACGCAAGGGCCGACGGCAAAGGATATCCAACTGGAAGCGCATCTGACCGAGAAAGGAAACCCTGTCGAACAGGGGCTTACCTGGCGTGTTTTCAGCCCTATTCCCGGCTCTGATGGCAAGTTGCCGCTTCTCGCGACCTCGGAAGGCGGATCGGCGGCGTTCCAGCTCATTCCCGGCGAATATTTCGTCAATGTCGCCTTCGGACGCGCCGGTGCCACGCGAAAAATCAGAGTGGCAGAGGCCGGACCCGTCGAAAAGCAGGTTCTCGTGCTTGACGCCGGCGGCGTCATGCTCAACGCCGTCTCCGGCAGCGACGTGCGCATTCCGCCCGGCGAGCTGAGTTTTTCCATCTTCTCCGCGGATGAGAAGGAGGACGGCGAGCGCGCTTTGGTCGTTGCCGACGTCAAGCCGAACACGGTCATCCGGCTAAACACGGGCACCTATCACGTTGTCTCAAACTACGGCTCGGTCAATGCGGTGATTCGCGCCGATATCCAGGTGGAAGCCGGCAAGCTGACAGAAGCGACGATCCAGCACCGCGCCGCCAAACTGACACTGAAGCTCGTCTCCGAGCCCGGCGGCGAAGCGATCGCCGATACGGCCTGGTCGATCCTCACCTCCTCCGGCGACGTCGTCAGCGAAAGTGTCGGTGCCTTCCCGACTCTGGTTCTCGCCGAAGGCGGCTATACGGCGATTGCCCGCAACAATGAGAAGATTTTTCAGCGCGATTTCACTGTGAAGGCTGGCGTCAATACCGATGTCGAGGTTCTTTTGAACGACAAGGGCGCACCGGCAGCTACTGGAGCTGCCGACGCACAGGACTGATATCGGTCAGATCAGGACGCAGCCCTGCTGAGAAACCGGCGGCGAGGCGGTGCCATGGAAAACACCGCGTCATAGATCCGCGTCAAGATCTCCTTGCGATCTGGGATAGCGCTGAGCTCGTCCCAGGCAATCAGCTTGCCGATGCGCGACGAGATCGTGGTGCCCGAAAGCCGACGGAACTCGCGGATCAAGAGCGATATGCGCAAGGTCATCGACACCTTGCTCGCCAGATGAAACAGCCTGCCGTTCTGTCCCTCGAAATAGATCGGGATGACACTCGCCTTTGCCGCCTGGATGAGCTTGGCCGGGAACATCTTCCAAGGAAGGTCCTCTGCCCTGCCGAAACCCTTCCTCGCCGTGGCCACGCCACCCGCCGGAAAGACGATCAGGGTCACACCTTCCTTCAGCAGACGGACGGCCTCGTGGCGCGTCTGCATGTTGAGCGCCAAGGCCTCCTTGGTTTCCTCAAACGAGATCGGCAGCGAATAGGGCGCCATTTCCGGCACCTTCAAAAGCTCGTTGTTGATCAGCACCCGAAACGGGCGGCCCAGCTGTTCGGCAAGCGACAGCACGGCAATGCCATCTCCGATGCCGAAGGGATGGTTGGCGACGATCACGAGCGGGGTATCCGGCAGATGGCGCGGCGGCCATTCGCCCTGAACACGCATCCGCACATTGATCAGCTCGAGCATCTCGCCGAAAATCCGGTCGCTCTTGCCGACGATTTCGTGGCGCCACCTGTTATAGAGCCTGGCGTAGCGGTTGCGTCCGGCAAGGCCCTCCATAGAGCGGATGAACCAACGCTTCAGCCGTCGATCGTTTTCGTTGGCGTAAGACAGCTCTTTGAACTGCACGTTGTTCCTCGTTCCATGAAAAGCGCGCCCGGAAGGACGCAGCACTGAAGCGTAAATTCTATCCGGATGGTGTTCTGGCGGCGGTTATTGCCTGCTCGCTGCCAAGCCCAATCGGATAGTCTGCCAATGTTACAGTTTTCTGACACAAAGACGATAGGTGCGCATTCTCGCGCACCTATACCTTGTCAACTCACGCACTAGCGGTGGGTCAGGCCGCAGCCTTCTTTCGCTGTTCGGCCTTCCGCTTAACGTCCGGCGGCGTCGCCTCCGACACCAGAGAGGTGATTGCCTCGTCCAATGTCATCGGCGTCTGCGCCTGCGAACCGAGCCTGCGGATATTCACCGTCCGCTCTTCCGCTTCGCGCATGCCGCAGACGATGATCACCGGCACCTTGGTCACCGAATGCTCACGGACCTTGTAGTTGATCTTCTCGTTGCGGAAATCGGTCTCGACCTGCAAACCAGCGTCACGCAGAAGTTCTGCCACTTCGCGGCCGTAATCGTCGGCCTCGGAGGTGATGGTGGCAACCACGACCTGCAGCGGGGAGATCCACAGCGGCATGTGGCCGGCGAAGTTCTCGATGAGGATGCCGAGGAAACGCTCCATCGAACCGCAGATAGCGCGGTGGATCATCACCGGCTGCGTCTTTTCCGAATTGCTGTCGATGTAGAAGGCGCCAAAACGTTCCGGCAGGTTGAAGTCGACCTGCGTCGTGCCGCACTGCCATTCACGACCGATGGCATCCTTCAGGGTATATTCGAACTTCGGGCCGTAGAAAGCGCCCTCGCCCGGCAGAATGCCGGTCTTGATGCGGCCTTCCGACTGCGCTTCGATCGTCTTCAGCACGTCCATCATGACGCTTTCGGCGCGATCCCAGAGCGCATCGTCGCCGACGCGCTTTTCCGGACGGGTCGACAGCTTGACGACGACCTCCTTGAAGCCGAAGTCCTGATAGACCGACAGGATCAGATCGTTGATGCGCAGGCACTCGGCCGCCATCTGCTCGTCGGTGCAGAACACATGCGCATCGTCCTGCGTGAAGCCGCGCACGCGCATCAGGCCGTGAAGTGCGCCCGAAGGCTCGTAGCGATGGACGTTGCCGAACTCGGCAAGCCGGATCGGCAATTCGCGATAGGATTTCAGGCCGTGCTTGAAAATCTGAATATGGCCGGGGCAGTTCATCGGCTTCAGAGCGAACACGCGCTCGTCGTCGGTTTCGTCGCCGGCAACCGTCACCTTGAACATGTTGTCGCGATACCAGCCCCAGTGACCCGAGGTTTCCCACAGCGACTTGTCGAGCACCTGCGGCGCGTTGACTTCCTGATAGGTACCGGCAAGACGGCGGCGCATATAGGCGACCAGCGTCTGGAAGACACGCCAGCCCTTGCCGTGCCAAAAGACGACGCCCGGACCTTCTTCCTGGAAATGGAACAGGTCCATCTCGCGGCCGAGGCGGCGATGGTCGCGCTTTTCGGCCTCCGCGAGAATATGCAGATACTGGTCGAGTTCTTCCTGCGTGCGCCAGGCGGTGCCATAGATGCGCGTCAGCATCGGATTATTCGAATCGCCGCGCCAATAGGCGCCGGCCACCCGCATCAGCTTGAAGGCATTGCCGATCTGGCCCGTGGAGGCCATATGCGGTCCGCGGCAGAGGTCGAACCAGTCGCCCTGGTAGTAAATCTTCAGGTCCTGATCCGCCGAAATGGCATCGACCAGCTCGACCTTGTACTTCTCGCCCTTATCGGCAAAGACTTGTCGCGCCTTGTCGCGCGGCCAGACTTCCTTGGTGAAGGGCTTGTTGCGCTGAATGATCTCCTTCATCCGCTTTTCGATCTTCGGCAGATCGTCGGGCGTGAAGGGCTCGTCCTTGGCGAAGTCATAGTAGAAGCCGTTCTCGATCACCGGACCGATGGTGACCTGCGTCCCCGGCCACAATTCCTGCACGGCTTCGGCCATCACGTGGGCCGTATCGTGGCGGATCAGTTCCAGCGCGCGGGCATCTTCGCGCGTGACGATCTCGAGCCTGCCGGTGACGACCGGATCGGACAGGTCGCGCAACTCGCCATCCAGCGCGATCGCGATGGCCTTCTTTGCAAGCGACTTGGAGATCGATTCGGCGACTTCGCGGCCGGTCGTGCCAGCGGCGTAACCGCGGACGGAACCATCGGGAAATGTAAGGGAAACAGCGTCAGACATGTTTTCTTCCTTGTCCAGTCCCGCCAACGAATGCGGGTGGTGTTGATGGCCGGAAGCCCGGCAAATTGACGCGCGGGTGATAGAGCGTTTTTGTGACGGAGTAAAGAACAGGCGTGATCAGGCTTCGATCATATCGGCAAGACCGCGCACTGTGTTCCAGTTGCGAAAGGTGCCGGGGCCGAGGCGTTTGGTGGTCAAAGCCGAGAGCAGCTTAGACTCGCTCGGTTTGCCGGGAAAATGGATCCAGACGTCGCCGTCTACGATCCGGATTTTCTCGCCACCGCCGCCGCGACGCTCCAAATCCTTTAATACACTATTGTCCAAGGGCGTCCGCATCACGCGCACCACGATGTTCGCGGCGTCCGCGTCACTCGCATCGGCAAACGGATTGCCACCGGCAAGAGCGATCCAATCAGCGGCTGTCCGCGCAATGATGTCGACCTGTTTTCCAAAATCGGCGACAAAAGCCGTCTCGAGTGCCCGTTCCACCTCGGCGACACTTCCGGCGTCAGCGTCGAAAATAAGGTTGCCGGTGGCCACCAATGTACGCGGTGAGCGAAATCCGACACGTTCCGCCGTCGCCCGCAAATCCGACATCACGACACGGCGTCCGGCACCGAGGATAATGCTGTGGAGAAGAGCGACGTAAACCGTCATTGCGAAGCAGTCGCAGGCCGCCAGTAGCGCCACGGCATATACCAGTGTTTCGATGGTGCAAGTTCTTCCGGCACCGGATCGAGGCCGCTCGTGCCCCCCGGGCCGCAGCGCATGAAACGGAACAACACCATCCAGCCACCCGGCCAGAAGCCGTGGCGGGCGATGGCCTCGTAGCCATACTCAGAACAGGTGGGGATATGTCGGCAGGAATTGCCGATGAAGCCGGAGAGCGTCAGTTGATAGAGCCGGATTAACGCCATGCCGAAAAGCCGTCCGGGCGTCTTGCGAAATGGGCCTGCGTAGTTCCGGCCCGAATATGGTCTACGGACGGCCTGAACGTCATGTCCCTGGCATCCCGGCTCGTTGCACATCTCAGACAGCCGCCTTGACGAGACGCGCCGCCTCGATCTGGCCGATGGCATCGACCACGGCATCGAAGGTGAGCATGGTGGACGCATGGCGAGCCTTGTAGTCTTTCACGGGCTTCAGGAACCGCATATCCTCGAAACGGCCGGATGGCCCCTCGCCATCGGCCTTGAGCATGGCGAGCATGTCTTCGCGCGCCTGGCGGACTTCGGAGGCTGTGGCGCCGATCACATGACGGGCCATGACGGAAGAGGATGCCTGCCCAAGCGCGCAGGCTTTCACCTCATGAGCGAAGTCGGTGACCGTCTCTCCATCCATCTTCAGATAGACGCGGACCTTCGATCCGCAGAGCTTGGAATGGGCGTCGGCCTCCGCATCGGCGTCCTCCAGCCTGCCGCTTCTCGGTATATTACCGGCAAACTCGAGAATCCTGCTGTTGTAGATTTCATCCATCATTCGACGCGATCCGCTTCTTTTTGCGCGTTTTCAGGCAAACAGCGCATGATTTTCTATCGTATCTGAGAAAAAAACACAGTGTCTCCATCTGCGCCCCTTTCACATGCCTCCCAGCCTATTATATGGTATGTCGTGTGGGGGCGACAGGTTCGCAAGAGCGAACAGTCGCCTGTTGTTTGGGAAACCGTGCCGGATGATCCAGAGCCCTTAACCTCTGCAAATCTGAAAGCCCCGGAGCCCGCCGACGGAAACCAGGCCTGAAAGCGTCAGGTCAATGGCCAGTGGCGAGTTGTCCGAAAAGATAAACGTCAAGTAACCCGTGTTACGCCAAGGGGCCATTATGGACGCTATAGTCAAGAATTTTCCCGCTTTGCCTGCCACCGACGGCAGACCGAGCCAGAAGGAGGCTGAGGACGCTGTCCGCGTTTTGTTGCGCTGGGCCGGCGACGATCCCGAGCGCGAAGGGCTTCTCGATACACCTGCCCGCGTTGCCAAATCCTACAAGGAACTGTTTTCCGGTTATGATCTTGCCGCCGAAGACGTTCTCGGCCGCACTTTCGAGGAAGTCGGCGGCTACGACGACATCGTGCTGGTGAAAGACATTCCGTTCTTCTCCCACTGCGAACATCATATGGTTCCGATCATCGGCAAGGCGCATATCGCCTATCTGCCCGATGGCAAGGTGCTCGGTTTGTCGAAGATCGCCCGCGTCGTCGATATCTACGGCCGTCGCCTGCAGACGCAGGAAACCATGACGGCCCAGATCGCCAAGGCGATCGACGATACGCTGCAGCCGCGCGGCGTTGCCGTGATGATCGAGGCGGAACATATGTGCATGGCGATGCGCGGTGTCCAGAAGCAGGGCTCGACCACGCTGACCACCACCTTTACCGGTGCCTTCAAGACCGAGCCCGCCGAACAGGCCCGCTTCATGACCATGCTCCGGGGCTTCAAATAAGCTCCGTCAACCGGAGCTTTTCCGATGACAACTGAATTCGCCCCGCCGCCAGCCGACAAGGCGGAACTGGAATCCGGTTCCGCCTTCACGCCTCGCTTCGACAGCCATGGACTGATCACCGCGGTCGTCACCGACGCGGGAGACGGTACGCTTCTGATGGTTGCCCATATGAATGCCGAAGCCTTGGCACTGACCATCGAAACCGGCATCGCCCACTACTACAGCCGCTCACGCAAGAGCCTCTGGAAAAAAGGCGAGACGTCCGGTAATCTGCAGAGCGTGGAAGAAATACGCACTGACTGCGATCAGGATGCACTGTGGCTGAAGGTGCGCGTTGCCGGCCATGATGCGACCTGTCACACCGGCCGGCGCTCGTGCTTCTATCGCGTCGTCGACGCTAAGAACGGCGTCACGTCTCTTAACATTGTTGATACCGAAATTCATTTCCATCCGGGCGACATCTACGGCAAAAATTAAGCATCTGACGCTTTTTGGCTCAGTTTTTTCGTGGATTCACGATTTCGCAACCAGACTGGGAGCGTAATCTCGACAACAGGATGCGTTCCGGCGGGAACAACCGCACGGAATGGCCTGATGTAGATTGTGTCTTACGGCATGCGCTTGCAACGCAGTAATGCGAGACGTGACGGCCTGTAACAGTGTGTTCTGCGGCATGGAGGTGCCGGATGTTGAACTGGACATTTAATCGCAGCGGCATGACCGCAGATGCCTCAGCACCCGGCGGTCCTTCCCACGCTCTGAGCTCCCCTCCTCCCATCGAAATCAAACCGGCGAAATCGAAGATCGCTCTTGCCCTTGGCGGCGGTGCTGCGCGCGGCTGGGCCCATATCGGCGTCCTGAAGGCGCTGGACGAAGAAGGCATCGAAGTGGGCATGATCGCCGGAACGTCGATCGGCGCGCTGGTCGGCGGCTGCTACCTTGCCGGAAAACTGGACGAACTGGAGGTCTTTGCCCGCTCGCTGACCATGCGGCGCATCGCCGGCCTGCTTGATTTCGCCATCGGTGGCGGCGGCCTGTTCGGCGGCTTGCGCCTGACGAAGCGCATGCAGGAACACCTGCAGGACATGTCGATTGAAAATCTCGACCGGCCGTTCGTCGCCGTGGCGACCGAGGTCAACTCCGGCCACGAAGTCTGGATCGGCCAAGGGTCGCTGATCACCGCGATCCGCGCCTCCTATGCGCTGCCGGGCATCTTCGAGCCGGTCAAATGCAACAATCGCACCTTGATGGATGGCGCGCTGGTCAATCCGGTTCCGGTATCGGTCTGCCGTGCCCACGAGCAGCAGCTCGTCGTCGCCGTCAACCTCAACTACGACCTCTACGGCCGTTCCGCCGTCATCAAGCACAATGCGGGAAGCCACAGCGCCGAACAGCCACAGATGCCGAAGCAACCCGAAGGCCAGGTGGGCCGGTTGGGAATGACCAGCGTCATGGTCCAGGCCTTCAACATCATCCAGGACCGCATCTCGCGCGCTCGCCTTGCCGGCGATCCGCCGGACCTCGCGCTGCATCCCAAGCTCAATGATATCGGTCTGTCGGAGTTTCATCGCGCCGGCGAAGCAATCGACCGTGGCTATTACGAAACCAAGTCAAGGCTCAGCGAGCTGCAGCGCCTCCAGGACGTCATGGTGCGCTGACACTGCGGCGGCACGATGCGGGCGAAGCTTGACACTTCGCCGCGCCGTTCGCGGAAATACCTCGCCTTACAGGTGAACCATGTTCCCATCATGCCCGGCGATGTAGGCCTTGATGTGCTCGGCCTCGTTTTCGATCGCGCGAATATGATGCCGCACTGCGTCGCCGATCGAGACGATGCCAACGAGACGCCCGTTCTTTTCCACCGGAAGATGGCGCGCGCGCATGTTGTTCATGATTTCCATGATGTTGTTGATGGTCATCTCTTCCGTGCAGCGGTAGACCTTCGACCACATCACGGCGGAAACCGGCTTGTCCAGACATCCGGCGCCGTATTTGTCCATGGCGGCGACTACGTCGCGCTCCGTCAATATGCCTGCGATCTTGTCGCCGGGCTTGACGACAACCACCGCACCGATGCGATTTTCATGGAGCAGCCGAACGGCTTCGCGCACCAGCGACTGTGGATCGACCGTCATCACCTGACGGCCTTTTTCATTCAGGATTGCAGTTACAGACATTCACGACCTCCCGTTTCAGCGACCTGCGTCTGACCGGGACGTCGGTAAACCGCAAAGGCGTCTGTTGCGCCGTTGCGATCATGGACCAATCCGCAAGACAGATGTCATTCCTGTCGCGTTATTTGTCCGTCGGCTGCGAACCGAATTCCTCCCGGTTTGCAGCCTTCGGACAGGAATGGTGCGCTACAGCCTTCCGAAAATCAAGCGCTCAAGGTGAGATCGCCAATCTTTCGACTGGTCAATTTCGGGGATCGAAAAAGCCGAACAGCAGGAAGCCGAACAGGAAGCCGCCGATATGCGCTTCCCAGGCAATGCCTCCTGCTCCACCAAAGGCAAAGAGACCGAGACCGATCAGCAAATTCGTCAGGAACCAGATGCCGGCGAAGACGACGACCGAGCGGTTCGACAGCGCCTCACCCACCGTCAGCCGGCGGTTGAGATGGGCGAACTGCCGGCTGATCCGGCCGCTGGGTGAGAAAACAAAGCGAGCGGCCGCGCCCATCAAGCCGGCGACAACGCCCGAGGCTCCGACGACGACGATCATCTCGCCCCAATGGAAAGCCGTATGCAACGCCACCGCCGCTATGGCAGACAAGCACCAGAAGACCGCGAGGCGGGACATGCCGATCCGGCGGATGACGGGCGCGCCGAAGGCAACCATCCAGAAGCCGTTGAAAACAAGATGCTCCCAGGACCCGTGCAGGAATGAATAGGTAATCGGGCTCCAGAGCCAGGCCAGACTCTGGTCCGCCAACGAATGATCGTATCGTGCGGGAAGGAACGCAAAATTGAAGATCAGTTCTTCATCGATGGCCAGCGGCAGCAGATAGGTGCGCGTTGCATGAACGGCCACCAGAAAAGCCAGGATAGCGACAAGACCTGAAGGCAGATTGAACGCCGGTTCGCTGACCGGCGCTGCGTTGTCTGCCTCGTTGCTCTGCGGCGGCGTCGCGCCGTCCGGTTGGTCTGTCATACTCTTCACAATTCCTTCCACGGCTTCATTCGTTGCCGCCTCGATCAGTCCCCCTCGCTCTATACGATTCACAGTCACGTCAAAAGCCGTGAGATGCGCGGCACTTGTTCGCACACGTTTCACGCCGAGATCAATGAAACGGAATTGGGAAGGACATCGCATCCTGCCGACGAAAAAAAGGCCGTCCAGTCAAACAACTGAACGGCCGGTGAGCCCCCAAAAACCCCGAGCCCTTAAGTCTGTGTGCCGAAGGCAACCCTTCGTGAAGTGATGCCCTTTCATGCCATCAGAGCCGCGCGCTTTCAATCTAAACCAAATATTAACCCTAATATCGGGCTGGCACGGAAATCGCTCTACAAACTGTACGGGACCATTTTTCCCGCCGCATGTGCCAAAGCGGCACATAAGCGTTTCAAACGGAATGAGAGCATGCGCAGCAAGACCGCTATCGAGATTTACGCCTATTGGGACGAGTTGCGGGGGCATCGCGAAGTGCCTGCGCGCAGCCAGATCGAACCTGCCCATATTCGCAATATCCTGGCGGACCTCTTCATCCTGGAAAAAACACCGCGTGGCGACATCCGCTTTCGCCTTGCCGGCACGCGCGTCTGCGCACTTTTTGCGCGGGAATTGCGCGGCTCGACATTCGATGCGCTCTGGCTTGCCGAACAGACCAGCCGCCTCGCGCGGATTGCAAGAGACGTCATGACACAGAAAGCGCCGGTTGTTCTCACTGCCTCGGCTCTCGCCGGGACAGCTGATCGTCTCCCGACGGAAATCATCCTTCTGCCGCTGAGATCACCGGATGGCAATGTGGATCGGATCATCGGCGCATTGGCTCCATTGTCGAAGCCGCATTGGCTTGGAGCCACGCCCGTCAACTTTCTCGACCTTGGCGGAATTCGCGTGCTCGATACCGAAAAGACCAATGTGTTTCTACAGAACCGTCCGGAAATCCCCCTGCCCGCGGTCCCGTCTCATCTGGCCGATCAGGGCATAGCCGGGGCGATCCGCCGTGTCCTTCACCTTCGGGTCTTTGAAGGGGGCCGCAGGGATTAACACGGGTCAAATGTCACGGCTTAAAAAAACCTTCTGTTAACTGGAAGAGGTTAAAGCTGTGACTTGGATGGACATCGCACAAGTGTGGACATGTATTCGTTTCAACAAGCACAGACTGCCGGCCCCAAGCAGCACAACGAAGGCGCGTTTCAGCGCGTTTCGGTGAACCTGACCGGCCGGCTCATGCTTGCGAACCACGACGAATTCGAATGCACAGCGATCGACATGTCGCCGGGCGACGTCCTTTTCACCTGCGATGCGCGACCGCGCACCGGTGAGCGCATCATTGCCTATGTCGACCATGTCGGCCGCCTGGAAGGCACCGTTTCACGTCTTGCCGAAAACGCCTTCGTCATCCAGATCAACGCGACCGACCGCAAACGTGAAAAACTCGCGGCGCAGCTGACATGGATTGCCAACAAGCACGAACTCGGCCTGCCGGAAGACCGGCGCCACGATCGTCTCGCGCCGCGCAAGACCCGCACAGAAATCACGCTGGAAGACGGCAGCAAATATGTCTGCCGCATCATCGACCTGTCGCTGTCCGGCGCTGCCGTCGATATGGAGACTCGCCTGCCGCTCGGAACAGCCGTCCTGCTTGGCAGCATGAAAGGCCGTGTCGTCCGGCACTTCCAGGAAGGCGTGGCGATCGAGTTCCTCGGCATTCAATCGCGTGAGGCCCTGAGAGAGTTTCTTTAGACGCGCCTCCGCCGCGGGGATTTCCAGCCCTTTCGACGCGCCCGACCATACCCGGTCAGCAAGGCTCAGGACCGACCAATCAGATCCGGACGATGACGGCAACCTCTACGGGACGCTAAAGAAGAGGGCGCCGGCGCCGTATCGCGGAAAACTTTTCACATTAGAGCTGAGTTTCGATCGCCGCCTTGTCTATAACCGACCAGACGATCTCAATCTTTTCCCCTTGGAATTCATAAAATACATTCTCGGCGAAGGAAATTCTCTTCCCGTTTACATCGAGGCCAAGGAACTTTCCCCTTGGCCTGCAGTCAAACCCCAGACGGCTCGCTATGCGAGGCGGATCGGAAATCAGCAGCTGAATGTTGAAATAGAGGTCCGGAATTTCACGAAAGTCTCTTTCGAGCATCTCGCGATAGCCCGATAACCCGATCCGCTTACCGTTGTAGCATGCGTCATCATGAACGAACTGCCCGAGCTTCGGCCAGTCCTGTTTGTTCAGGCAGGCGATATACCCTCGATAGATGTCGGAGAGATCGGTTTTCATCACGGCATTTGCCCCTGTCTTCATAAGATCCTGCTGCAAATCAGACGGGATGGAATTCAGTAGCCAGGAATAGCATCCCGGAAATCGAGTGGTTTCCTCCCGCCATTTATCGCGCTCCCGAGTGTCACTTTGTGCATGGGCGGGCGCTGCCCGCCCCAATCTGGTACAGATCCAAGCGATGATGCCTGCCATTTTGGCGAAAACACAATCCAGCCACGTTTTTCCGTGCCGGAACAAAAAATAATTTTCGCCTATTTCTCAGTGTTTTTCGGCTGAAATCGGTCTTCGTTTTGGTGAACGAAGTCTAAACCGGCGGACGTCTCGTCGTTTCATCCTGCGCCGGAGCTTCGCGTCGCCGCCCCGAGGGCATGATGCGATTCAGGCCCTGGCACTCAAAATAGCCGATTTTACCATGGGATAGATGGTTTTCCATTGCTTAACGACAGACGCATCAGAATGGGAATGTATCAAAATTTACACGAATTTGAATCAAGTATGCCTCGATATTTACTCAAGTTTATCTTGACTTTTATACTTATTTCAATTTGTTTTGTACTTTATTTTACTTCCGATTTTCGCGAGCAATAAAAAACTCGGTGTCATTGTCAAACCAGAACGGGGAGACAAGCATGACAACGAAAACATTCCTGAAGGCCGGCCTGCTCGGCGCGTTTCTTTCTGCGGCGGCGACACATTCGGCTCTTGCCCTGCCTGCAAACATGATCACCGGCGGCACGACCAACCCGCCTGTCGGACACTATGAATTCTGCCGCAGCCTGCCGCAGGAATGCCGCGCCAATCCAGCCAGTTCCGGACCGGTCGTACTGACCCGCGACGGATGGAAGACAATCCTCGAGGTCAACTACGACGTGAACGAATCCGTGACGCCGCTGACCGACAAGGAAATATATGGCGTCGAAGAACACTGGGCCTACCCCGACAAAACGGGCGACTGCGAAGACTATGTGCTGTTGAAGCGCAAGCGCTTGATGCAGGCGGGTTTTTCACCCTCGGACCTGCTGATCACCGTCGTCCTGCAGCCCAACGGCGAAGGCCATGCCGTTCTTACGGTCAGGACGGATCGCGGCGACTTCGTGCTCGACAACATGCGCAACAAGGTGCTGCTGTGGTCGGATACCGAATACACCTATCTGAAGCGCCAGTCGGAACAGAATTCCGGCCGCTGGGTAAAGCTGCAGGACGGCCGCACGGTGGCTGTCGGTAGCGTCAGCCAATAGCATTTGAAAATACGAGACATACGCGATCGGGCTCAGGATGCTTGGTTCGCGCATGAAAAGGGCTTCGGTCAGTCCCCAATCCCCGTCCCAGACCAAGGCCCTGCTGGCCGGTTCCGCTGTCCCCGGAACCGGCCTTTTCCTTGCCAGGCAATCCTGTTCTCGATCACCCTGCCGCCAGCACGAAGATCCCGACGCATTGCGTGACGACCAAGCCGTAGCAGCAGGCCCAGCCGCAGGCGATCACGAGGCCGAGAGCAGCATCGCCAAATGCCAGGCTGCCCGACGCGCGCATCCGCCATACCGCCTGAAAGAACAATGCAGGCCCGGCAAACAGCGCCAGGAAAACGGGGAATGGCCGGAAGTTCTCGGCCATCACAATGCGAGCCGTGGGCCAGCGCCCGCGGGCGGCAACGCGGCTGACATCGAGCACGATGAAAGAGACGCCGAAGCCGGCACCGAGCAGCACGAAGATCATCGCCAAATTCATTGAAAATTAACCATGTTGAGACAGCGTTACGACTGTTCCTTCTCCCAGCAAGTTCCGTGCCGCCAAGGCTGTTTCATTTCGGGACGTACGGAGCGAAAGTTATACTCCTGTTAACGACAGCAAGACTGCGATCCGCCCATGACAGCCAATCCCGCAGCCACCGGCAATGAAGATCATGCCCCGCTGATTTCGGCCCGATTCGTCTACGGCCTGACGGCGGTGGTCGTCGGGCTTGCGGCTCTGACCGCCGCGATCAGCGTAGCCGGGCGCTGGTATGGCGAAAATCTGGCGCTTGCCGGACATACGACCAGCACCGAGGCCAATGACATATTCATCGGGCAGGATCACCTGCGGCTGCCGTCCAATGTCATTCGTTTCGACCAGCAGCGCATAACCGGCGTCGCCGAACGCACCGATCTGTATCTCACCTGGCCGGGCCTGCAGGGATATACCGACGAGACGAGGACACTCTTCAATGATGTCAACCATCCGGAATCACTGATCTTCCTGGAAGTTTCCCAGAGCACGATGTCACGCGACATGTCGGGGCGGATTGAGCCAATCTACCAGCATCTTTTCGAAGGCGAAGCCCGACCCGGTCCGGCCGGTTTGGTGCGCCACGAGATGAAGGAAAATTCCGGCTACGGTCAGGAAGTATTCTTTACCGCGAATCGCGACGGCGGCACCCCCTATGCCGTGCGCTGCATCCTGCCCGCAACCTCCGCCATGTCCACCAGTGCCGATTGCCAGCGCGATATTCATGCCGGCCGCGATCTTGTTGTGCTTTACCGCTTTTCCAGCCAATTGCTGCCACAATGGCACGCCATCGACAGCGCCGTCGTGAAATTCATGAGCGACAGACTGATACCCTGACATCGGCCAAGCCCTGCGCAAGCCAATTTCTTAACATTGGTGTCTGCGGGTCGCGTGTACCGAAATGCAAAAGAAGGCGCGGAATATGGAAACCAATCATTCATCATAAACCGATTGGTAACGCTATCCCGATAGAGTTTTGAGAACGGTCGTTTCTGGAGGCCACGCCCGGACGACATCTGTGAAATAGAATGAAGAGTAGTGTAGTGTCCAAATCCATAGTCAACGGCTCCGCTCCCCCTGTCCTATTCTTCAAGAAGGCTTGCCGGGTGCTGCTGATATCACTGGTCGCCTCGTTTGCAGCCGTCTCCGCAGCCTCCGCCGCCCAATATGCCGGCATCGTCGTGGATGCGAAGACCGGTAAGGTGCTGTACAGCGAAGACGCCGACAGCCTGCGCTACCCGGCATCGCTGACCAAGATGATGACGCTTTACCTGACCTTCGAGGCACTGGAAGCCGGAAAGATCAGCAAGGACACGCCGGTTCCCTTTTCCAAGAACGCGTCAGCCGAGCCGCCTTCGAAACTTGGCGTGCGTTCCGGCAATTCGATCACCGTCGAACAGGCGATTCTCGCTCTGGTTACCCGCTCGGCCAATGACGCTGCAACGGCGCTCGGCGAGATGCTCGGCGGTTCCGAGGAGCGCTTCGGCCGGATCATGACCAACAAGGCCCGCGCCCTGGGGATGACCCGCACCACCTACCGCAACGCCAATGGCCTGCCGAACGATGCGCAGATGACGACGGCACGCGATCAGGCACGGCTCGGCATGGCGCTTCGCCAGCATTTTCCACAGTATTACTCCTATTTCTCCACCCGCAGCTTCCGTTTCGGCAAGCAGACGATCGGCAACCATAACCGCCTGCTCGGCAATGTTCGCGGCGTCGACGGCATCAAGACCGGTTACACGCGCGCTGCCGGCTTCAATCTCGTGACGTCGGCCCAGGCGGACGGCCGCAGCATCGTCGGCGTCGTCCTTGGTGGCAAGTCCGGCGGTGCCCGTGATGCACAGATGCGCGCGCTCGTTGCCAAGTACATGCCGGCCGCATCGCGCCGCGGCGGTGGCAACCTTGTGGCAGAAACCGCAGACGCGCCGACCATGCAGGCAAAGGCCATCGAACAGCCGTCGGAAGCCGTCCCAGCTGAAACGGCCGTTGTCGCGACCGGCGGAAGCTTCAATCTGCCGAACAACGGCCCTGTTCCGGATTTCCGTTACGACGGCGAAACCACCCAGAGCATCGAGGTTGCCTATGCCGAGCCGGTCAAGGCCAGTGCCAACCCTGTGCTGAACGACAAGGTCATGCCGAACACGCTTGAGGCGCAGAGCCGCAAGATTGCCAAGGCCGCACCGGTTCCGTCTGCCGACGTCGACAACCAGATCACCAATTCCGTTGCCAAGGCAGCGGTTGAAACTGCGGCGGCTACAGAATCCACGCCCGCCGGCTGGGTCATCCAGATCGGCGCGACGCCGGACAAGGGCCAGGCGATGACGCTGCTTGAAAACGCCAAGGACAAGGGCGGCAAGGCTCTGCGCGGCGCAACGCCCTTCACCGTGGCCTTTGCCAGCGGCGACGGCCAGCTCTACCGGGCGCGGTTCGGCGGATTCACCAATCAGGACAAGGCCGTAAATGCCTGCAAGACGTTGAAGCGCAAAGGCTTTGCGTGCTGGGCGAGCCTGCAATAGTAAATATTGAAGTTTCGATCCCCGGTATGTGTTTGCCGGTGATCCTCCTCGGATTTGGTTTTGCGTAACGAGGTCAGTTATGGGAATGAACGAGAATGGACCGGGCATGACGCCCGCGCCGGACAAGAAGCGGAAACCGCTACGCTCCGGCCTGCATCCTTTGCATGAAGCCGCCATGCGCATCGCCGAACTCGGCAGCCGTCCCCGGTCGAAGACCAAGGATCTGGTGACCCTGCTTCTGACGCACGGGGCACGGGCCTGGCGCTCGACACAGCCGGATGCACAGATTCATGTGCATGTCACATCACCATCCGGCCGCTATCCGATCAGGCTGCGGATTCGGTAGCGGCAATCGTCATATCCACAAACGATCAAAGCCCGGCGTTGCCGGGCTTTTTGCATGATAGGGTTTGATGTCAGAGAAGACCGAGTTCAGCGAGTTCCCGGCGCAGTTCCAGCGGCATTTCGGCCGCTCCGGCGCCGAGGGCCGAGAGATCACGCGGCGCTTCGCTTGGCTGGAGATAGCGCCAACCCTGAAATGCACGGCGAGGCTGATAGGCCGTTTCGATGACTTCCGGGCCGAGGATGAGATTGCAGCGCCCGATGCCATCGGCATCGGTGAAGGTCTCGATGCCGGTCAGCCGCTGGCGTGCCTGCACCTGCCCCTTGATCACCCAATAAAGAGAGCCACCGTCCAGCAGTTCCTCCGCACGCTTGGGCACCATCCGTGTCGTGTGGGACGAATGCGGCTCGAGACCGGCGGCGATTGCCGTCAGCGCCCGACGCGAAACCCACTCGCGAAGGTCTTCGATCGAATCCGCGCCGACGCAGAGTTTGATGAGATGCAAGGCCATGGCCGGAGTTGAACACCCGCAGGGCGGTCGCGGTCAAGTCTGTTCTCGACCGCTCCACAAATCCATGCGCTGTTAGCACTCGACGACGTTGACGGCCAGGCCGCCCGTCGAGGTTTCCTTGTATTTGTCGTGCATGTCGACACCGGTCTGGCGCATTGTCTCTATGCAGGCGTCGAGCGGTACGAAGTGCTGGCCGTCGCCCTTGATCGCCAGCGAGGCCGCGGTAACCGCCTTGACCGCGCCCAGCGCATTGCGCTCGATGCAAGGAACCTGGACGAGGCCGGCAATCGGATCGCAGGTCATGCCGAGATGATGTTCCAGCGCGATTTCAGCGGCGTTCTCGATCTGCTCGGGCGTTCCGCCCATCACGGCGGCAAGTCCGGCGGCAGCCATCGCCGAGGCCGAGCCGACCTCGCCCTGACAGCCGACTTCGGCGCCGGAAATGGAGGCATTGAACTTGATGATGCCGCCGATCGCTGCTGCCGTCAGAAGATAATCGCGGATGCCGTGATGATCGGCATCGTCATGGAAATGCAGGTAGTAGCGGATCGTGGCCGGCACGACGCCGGCGGCGCCATTCGTCGGCGAGGTGACGACGCGGCCGCCGGCGGCATTCTCCTCGTTCACCGCCATGGCGTAGACGCTCAGCCAATCGTTGGCGAGCAAGGGGTTGACCTTGTTGGAGCGCCATTCGTCCTGCAGCTTGTCATGGATCATGCCGGCACGGCGACGCACCTTCAGGCCGCCGGGCAGGATGCCCGATCCCGTCAAGCCGCGATCGATACAGCTCTTCATCGCCGCCCAGATCCGGTCGAGCCCCTCGTCGAGCTCTTCCGTCGACATCGAACATTCCTCGTTCGCCCGCTTCATCTGGGCAATCGACAGGCCGGAGCGCTCCGCCATCTCAAGCATCTGCTTGGCCGTCGAAAAAGGATAGGGAACCTTGACGCCACCCGGCTTTGTCTTGCTGGCCTTCATGGCTTCGAGCTCGGTATCGGTGACCACGAAACCGCCGCCGATGGAATAGTAGACGCGCTTCAAGAGCAGCCTTCCGTCCTTGTCGAAGGCGGAGAAGGACATGCCGTTGGCATGGCCCGGCAGCGGAACCTTCTTGTCGAACACGAGGTCGGTCTTCGGCTGGAAATCATAGGCGGGATGCCCGGGCGGCGTGATCCGTCCCGTGCGCTCGACCTCTTCTATGATCGGATCCATCCGGTCCGGATCGACGCGGTCCGGGCGTTCACCCATCAGCCCGAGGATCACCGCCCTGCCCGTTCCGTGGCCGATACCGGTGAAGGCAAGCGAACCGTGCAGGCTAGACTTGATGGACGCAACGGCAGCATTGGCCGGACGCGGCCAGTCACTCGACAGAATCAGATCGAGAAAGCGGTTCGCCGCCGACATCGGACCCATCGTGTGCGAACTGGAAGGGCCGATACCAATCTTGAAGACATCAAAAACCGAAAGAAACATTCGAACTCCGCCCTGGGGACTGGATGGCCGCACAAGATTGCCGGACCAAGATCATTGCATAGAAACTAGGCCATCCTGCGTTCGCCATCAGGCGATCAACCGACATCCGCTCACGCGCGTGCGACACGAACGGCTAGCGGATGACTGTAGCACGATTCCTCGCATATAAGTCGCCACGCCTCCCCGGCCATTTCAAGGGGCTTATCAAACTTTCGCAGCGCCTTGCAATTTCGGCAAAGCATGCCAAAAACGAGCCATGACACTTACGGACTATATCGCACTGGCGGTCTTCGCGATCCTGTGGACCGGTTACAACTGGGCCACGGACGGCAAGGTGCTTTTGAAACGCATCAGCCTGACCCGTCTGATGATGGAAAACCGGCGGCGATGGATCCTCAATTCGCTGAACCGCGACCTGAAGATGATCGATACGCAGATCGTTGCCGGGTTGCAGGCCGGAACCGCGTTCTTCGCCTCGACCACGATCTTCGCGCTCGGTGGCTGTTTCGCGCTGCTCGGCGCGACGGAACAGGTTCAGACGATCATGAACGACCTGCCTTATGTGTTCCACGGCGGTCGCAGCGCCTTCGAACTGAAGGTCGGCGGCCTTGCCTGCCTGTTTGCCTATGCTTTCTTCAAGTTCGCTTGGTCCTATCGTCTGTTCAACTATTGCTCGATTCTGATCGGCGGCATTCCGATGATGTCCGATATGCTGCAGGACCGCGCCAGCGCCGAGCGGGCCGCCGGACGGGCCGTCAAGATGAACATTCTCGCGGCCAAGCACTTCAATGCCGGCCTGCGCAGCGTCTTTCTGTCGATCGGCTATCTCGGCTGGTTCGTCAGTCCTTACGTCTTCATCGCACTGACGGTCTTCGTTCTCTTCGTGCTGACACGCCGCCAATTCTATTCGGAAGCGCGCGAAGCCCTTCTTGACGACACAAACCCCTGAAATTCTTGCCAAGCGCCTTGTGACGCGTTGCGCCTGACGCAAGCTCGCCGCGCTATGATCCCATGATTGGAAAAGATAGAGCCATGTCGATTACCAACGCAGTCACCGAAAGCGACAACGGGACGGCGCCACCGGCAACAGCCGGGCGGCGTGGCCGCATCTGGGCGATCGATGCCCTGCGCGGCGTCGCCCTGATCGCCATGGCGACCTATCATTTCTCCTGGGATCTGGAATATTTCGGCTACCTCGAACCGGGCACCGTCGGAACCGGCGGCTTCAAGATGTATGCGCGGCTGATCGCCGGCAGCTTCCTATTCCTTGCCGGCATCAGCCTTGTGCTCGGCCATTATCCCGCCGTCCGCACGCGCGCCTTTGTCATCCGCTTTGCCAAGATCGCCGCAGCGGCGCTCGTCATCACCGTTGCTACCTGGTTTGCCTTTCCCGACAGCTTCATCTTCTTTGGCATCCTGCATTCGATAGCTGCAGCAAGCCTGATCGGCCTTCTCTTCCTGCGCCTGCCCGCGATCCTGACGCTGGCGGTCGCAGCCGCAGCCTTCGCCGCGCCGCTCTACCTGCGTTCGGCAATTTTCGATACGCCGGCGCTCTTGTGGGTCGGACTGTCGGAAACGCTGCCACGCTCGAACGACTACGTGCCGCTGCTTCCCTGGCTCGCGCCGTTCCTTGCCGGCATCGCAGCGGCGCGCGTGGCACTCGGCTTCGGATGGTTCGAAAAGTTACGTACGGACGGCAGCGCGCGGTGGAAAACGGCCCTCTCGACAGCGGGTCGTCACAGCTTGAGCATCTATCTGGTGCATCAGCCGGTGCTGTTTGCGCTCGTCTATCTCTACTCGCTCGGATTTCCAGCGGCCAAGCCAGATCCCGTCGAAGCCTACCAGGCCAACTGCGTGGCGACGTGCAGCCTGCAGGAAACCGCAGCCATCTGCACGACCTTCTGCGGTTGCACGCTGGACAAGCTGATGGAAGAAAACCTGTTCGAACCGCTGAACGAAGGCAAAATCGACGTCAAGACGGACCCGCGCATTGCGCGAATCGCCGGTCAATGCACCATGGATGCCCAACCCAAGGAATAGGGACATGAACGCCTATCGCGCCAAGCCGCTGACCTATCCCTGGCCACCCCTTCTTTACGTGGCGGCCATCCTGGGGGCAGTGGTCCTGAGGCGCTTGGCGCCCATTTCCGTGGTCCACAGCCATGGCTGGGTGCCTTGGCTAGCCGGCTTCGTCCTCATCGCCCTTGCTGTTTTCCTGGACATCTGGGCGATGAAAACACTGATCGAGCGAGGCACGGCCGTCCTGCCGCACCGCCGTTCGTCCTATCTCGTGACCTGCGGACCGTTCCGATATACCCGTAATCCGATCTATCTTGGTTACACAATCATGATGGTCGGGCTCGGGCTGATCACGGTCAATCCGTGGTTCTTCATTATGGCAAGCGCTTCGGTCGCGGTGACGACAGCCTTTGCCATCCGCAACGAGGAACTGCACCTCCTGTCGCGCTTCGGCTTCGAATTCGAGCGCTACTGCCGCGCCACCAGCCGGTGGATATGAAATCCACCGGCCTTGCGCTTGGGCAGTCTCAGTTTCCAACCACGCCATTGTCGTCGCGGGTAATCACGACCAGCGATGGACGTGCCGGCATGCCGTCGGCAAAATCCGGCCAGGCGGTCCCCGCGTCGGCGATCGTTGTTGCATCCTCATTGTCGGACATCCGCAATTCGCCCGGATGCTGAACTGAGACGAAGACGTTCGTGCCATCCGGCGTGAAGGTCGGCGAGCAGCATTCCGAGCCGACCGGAGCGATATAGAACAGTTTCGGCAATGCCCTGCCCGGACCCTCGGTGTCCATCACATACATCGAATCGGCGATGCCTTCCGGTGGCGGGCCATCGGTGGTCACCCAGAGCCGGCCGGCGGGATCGACACCGAGATTGTCCGGGTCGGTGAACCAGCCGGAAGCCGTGGTCCCCGGATTGAACATCGCCTCGTCTTCCGTCTTTGTCGGATCACCGCAGAGCACGAAGACGTCCCATTTGAAGGTATCGGCCGCGTGGTCGGGCTTGTCCGGCGCTCTGGGCGGCACGAGTTCGAGCAGATGGCCATGCGGATTCGGTCCGCGCGGGTTGGCGATGTTGACGGTCTCCCGCTCGTCGCCCTTGCCTGCCGCCAGCCGGTCCTCATTCTCCGTCATCGCCACATAAAGCTTGCCGGTGCCGTGATGCGGCACAAACCCTTCCGGTGCATCCATCGGCGTTGCGCCGACCAGATCGGCGGCAGCGCGGGTGTTGAGCACCACGTCGGCCTGGGTGGCAAAGCCGGCTTCAGTCGTCAGCGGCCCCTGACCTGCCACCAGCGGTAGCCACGTCATCGTGCCGTCGCTCGAAAACTTGGCGACGGACAAGGTGCCGTTGTCGAGAAGGTCCTTGTTGGCTGCCCGGTCGTTCGGGTTCCAGGGATCGCGGGTGACAAAACGGTAGAGATACTCGAAATCGTCGTCATCGCCCATGAATACGACGACACGGCCATCGGGCGCCACGGTGACCTGCGCACCCTCATGGGTCATGCGACCGAGCGATGTCCGCTTCACCGGTTTGGCTTCCGGGTCAAACGGGTCGATCTCGACCACCCAGTCGAACCGCATCCACTCGTTCGGCTCTTCCTCGAACTTGAAGCGCGGGTCGACGCGGCTGACGGAGTAGATGTCGTTCTCGTCTTCGTCCCAACCCTGCCGTTCGACCAGTTCCTGGTTGGGAAGTGTCGTGTAGTCGCCGGCGAAGACGTCCATCGCACCTTCTTCACCGGACAGCATGGTTCCCCAAGGGGTAATGCCGCCATTGCAGTTGGAGATCGTGCCGAACACCTTCTTGCCCGTCGGGTCTGCCTTGGTCTTCAAGCGGTCGTCGCCGGCGGCCGGACCGGAAATGTCCATCTCCGTGCCCATATGGATGCGGCGGTTGTATTTGCTGTCGAGAACGATCTTCCACTCCTTGCCCGTCTTCGCAACTTCGAAGACACTGGCCCCAAGACAGCCCATTAGTGCGCGGATCTGGTTATCGGTCAGCTTCTCGCGGTAATCTTCATCGGTGAGGCCGGGAAACATCAGAAAAGGCGTGGCATATTCATGGCTGACGACCATCAGGCCGCGATCTGACGACGTCGAGCCCTGCGGCAAGGGCAGGAACTGGGTAAAGTCGTTGTTGTAGCCAAACTGGCGCTCGGCGGCCTTGCCGTCGAGGCTGGCAATATCGAAGGCCGGGCTGTCGGCAAACAGCGCATCGCCCCAGCGGGCAAGAATCTGGCGGCCATAGCCCTGCGGCCAATGGTCGGCGGTATCGCGAACCCGCTGCAACTCCGGAAATGTCAGGCTGGAGGCCGCCGCGGCCTGCGCCGGGCTGGCAGAAAAGCCATGACCGATAGCGGCGATCGCGGCCGATCCGAAAAGGCCCTTGAGAACCGTGCGACGATTGACACCTTCTGCGAGAATTTCACCGTAGGATGAGGAAAAGGCGCGGCGCGGATTCGGCCGGGCGCGGGTTTTCTGGCGATCTGACATGCAAGCCTCCGATTTGTGTGACAAATGGGATATTGCATGCAGCCGTGAACGTGCTGTGACGCGGGGCGCGCGTCCGTTGCGACCGATCCGGAATGGCAGGAAAGATTTAAGCGCGCCCGAAGCCGGGCGAACGCTCAGGTACCGACGCCGATTTCTGCCAGCCGCGTCAGGCAGGCCTCTTCGACATTGTTCAGCTCTTCCAGCGTTTCCTCGATGTCCTTGCGCTTCTGGTTGAGCTCGTCGCGTTTCTCTTCGACGCGCTTCATCAGCAGGCGCAATTGTCCCGCTTCGCCCGGCGGATCCCGGTAAACCTGGATGATTTCGCGGATTTCGGCGATGGTGAAGCCAATGCGGCGGCCACGCAGGATTTCCATGATCAGGCGGCGATCGGCCGAGCGGAACAGCCGGGTTCGGCCGCGCCGTTCAGGATGGATCAGGCCCTCGTCCTCATAGAAGCGCAAAGTACGGGTCGAAACCCCGAATTCCCGTGTCAGCTCCGTAATGGTATAATACTTGTTCACGCCTGCCTCGCCTGGAACCGCTGTCCGGCACATCTGGCGCAAGACGCCGGAAAATACAGTAGCGGTTGAAGTGTCGCGCCGGTCAGCTCGTCTGAATCGAGGTCGTCGCGATGTTGGGAGTCAGTCTGATTGACTTTGACGTAAAAGTCAAATTTTCCGAACAAGCCTCAACTGACGCGGAACCACCAGGTGGCGAGCCCGAGGAAGGCGAAGAAACCGGTGACATCAGTCACCGTCGTAACGAAAACCGCCGAAGAGACTGCGGGGTCCGCACCGAAACGGTCGAGGAGCAGCGGAATCATGATACCGGCAAGGGCTGCAGCGATCATGTTGATCAGCATGGCAGCGGCGATGATGCCGCCGATATTATAGTCCTGGAACCAGGCGCCGGCGACGATGCCGATCAGCACGCCGAACAGCATTCCGTTCAAAAGACCAACACCGGCCTCGCGGCGGACGATGCGCCAGGCGTTATGGATATCGAGATCGCGGGTGGCAAGCGCGCGCACCGTCACCGTCATCGTCTGCGAGCCTGCATTGCCGCCCATGCCGGCCACGATCGGCATCAACACGGCAAGCGCCACGATCTGCTGGATCGTCGCCTCGAACAGCCCGATGACCGATGCGGCCAGAAACGCCGTCAGCAGATTGACCAACAGCCACGGCACGCGCGAGCGCGAGGTGCTGCCGATCGAATCCGACAGTTCTTCGTCGCCAACGCCGCCAAGGCGCATCAAGTCTTCTTCCGCTTCCTCCTGGATGACGTCGACGACGTCGTCGATCGTGAGGACGCCGACAAGCCGGTTGTTCTCATCGACCACGGCTGCGGACAGAAGGTCATACTGCTCGAACAGCTGGGCCGCCTCCTCCTGGTCCATTTCGGCCGGCACCGGATGATTGGTCTCCCGCATGATCGTCTCGATCTTGACCGAGCGCTTGGTGCGCAGGACACGATCGAGGTCGAGCGCGCCGAGCAGCTTGAAGGTCGGATCGATCACGAAAATCTGGGTGAAGCTTTCGGGAAGATCGTCGTCCTCGCGCATGTAGTCGATGGTTTGGCCCACCGTCCAGAACGGCGGCACGGCAACGAATTCCGTCTGCATGCGGCGGCCGGCCGTGCTTTCGGGATAGTCGAGCGAACGCCGCAGACGCACCCGCTCGGTAAACGGCAGCTTCGACAGGATCTCTTCCTGGTCTTCCTGGTCGAGGTCTTCCAGAATGTAGACAGCGTCGTCGGAATCCATTTCGCCGAGGGCGGCGGCAATCTGCTCGTTCGGCAGGTGCTCGACGATATCAAGGCGGATCGCCTCGTCGACTTCGGTCAGCGCTGAAAGGTCGAAATCGTCGCCGAGGAGCGAGACCAGCGCGCGGCGTTGATCAGGCTGGATCGCTTCCAGCACGTCGCCCATTTCGGAGGCATGCAGACGGGCCACATGCTGGCGTAAATAGAGAAGATCGCGGTCGGCGATGGCAGCGCCGACGTGCATTAGATAGTCTGAGCGCACCGACCCGTCTTCGGCGTAGATGTCCGAGCCGTCATAGACATCGGCTTCCGAGGGATTGCGGTCTTTGTCCTGTTCGCCGGTACTGCTCATGTGCCCGCCCTCAAAAGAATTGCAGCCATCCAAGACGCCGGCGCAGAACCGGGCGAGAGCAGGAAGGCAATGTCATAGCCGGTGATCGCGGCGACTTCGAAAAGCAAACCGCCACTCCCTGCTAACCCAACAAACGGATGAGGTCCACCACCTGCCGCATCAACCAGCCGATAGTGCCATGATTTTTGTCCAAGCTGTTGCAAAATCATATGAATTGTTTAGCTGTGATGCCGCTGGCAAACGCGGAGGCTGATCTTGCCCATACGACCAATCCTGCGGTTTCCCGACGCACGTCTAAGCATGCCGGCGGCCCCTGTTGAACAGTTTGACGCGGGTCTCGCAGCACTTGCGGCAGATCTGCTCGATACGATGCGAGCGGCACCTGGGATAGGCATTACCGCGCCGCATATCGGCGTTCTCCGGCGGCTTACGGTCATTGAACTCGATGCCGCGTCCGGTGTGAAGACATACGTGAACCCTGAAGTTGTATGGTCGTCGAACGACACGACCGCACATGCCGAAGGCAGCGTCTCCATGCCGGGAGTTACCGACGATATCATTCGGCCTCGTTCGATCCGCGTCCGTTACCAGACGCTTTTGGGTGATGTCGTGGAAGAAGAAGCAGACGGCCTGCTATCTGTCTGCCTCCAGCACGAGATCGACCAGCTCGACGGCATCTTCTGGCTGCAGCGGCTGTCCCGCCTGAAACGCGAACGAGCGATCAAGCGCTTTGCGAAACGGGAGAGAAACGGCTGAGCCATTGTTGAAAGCATACCGGTACCGAACCAGATCGGAAGCACATCGCTTATTAATGCAGGACTTGTGCGAGGAAATCGCGGAGCCGCGGCTCGGCAGGATTATCGAAGAACTCTGCAGGGGTGTTTTCCTCGACGATCCTACCGTGGTCCATGAAGATAACACGATCGGCCACGGAGCGCGCGAATGCCATTTCATGCGTAACACAAACCATCGTTATTCCATCTGATGCGAGCTCTCCCATAACATCAAGCACTTCCTTGACCATCTCAGGATCAAGCGCAGACGTTGGCTCATCGAACAGCATAATCTTCGGGCGCATCGAAAGACTTCGCGCAATTGCAACGCGCTGCTGCTGTCCGCCGGAAAGCTGACCCGGATATTTTCTGGCCTGATCGGCGATCCGCACGCGCGTGAGCAATTCCATGGCTACGGATTCGGCTTCGTCCTGAGAGCGGCGGGATACGAGCGTCTGCGCGAGCGTGCAGTTCTCTAAAACCGTCAGATGCGGGAAAAGATTGAATTGCTGGAACACCATGCCGACCGACTTGCGTATTTGGGCGATGTTTCGCACGTCATCGTTCAGTTCGACGCCGAGGACATGGATGCTTCCCGCCTGATGCGACTCAAGATGATTGACACAGCGGATCATCGTCGACTTGCCTGAACCCGATGGCCCGCAAACGACGAGCTTCTCGCCGTTTCGCACAGTCAGATTGACGTCTTTCAGAACATGAAAATCGCTGTAGAACTTATCCACATTCTGTAGCGTGATCGCCGTTTCCAGCATAGTCATTCCCCTTTTCTGGTTTTGATGTGGTGTCTTCGCACTCGGTCGTTATTCCCGACCTTTGGAGAAGATGTAGGCCCGCTCGAGGCTCTTGCTCCATTTGCCCATGGCAAAGCAGAAGACGAAGTAGATCACCGCAATGAACACGTAGACCTCGATGAAATGCGTCCGCCAGACAGGGTCGGCAAGCGCCTGGCGCGCGGTCATCAGCAATTCGCTGATCGATACGATTGCGACGAGCGACGTATCCTTCAGAACCGTGACAAACGTGTTGATTGTCGGTGCGATGACCATCGACAGAGCCTGCGGAAGAACGACCTTCACATAGGTTTCAAACCTGGAAATACCCAAGGCCTCGCATGCCTCGAACTGTCCCTTCGGAACGGTCTGCATGCCCGCCCTGACGACCTCGGCGAGATAAGCTGCCGTAAACAGAATGATCGCTACCTGCGCGCGGACCATCGCGCTGATATTCCAGCCGGACGGCAACAAAAGGGGAAGAATGAAAGTTGCCATGAACAGGACCGTGATGAGCGGAACGCCCCTGACGGCCTCGATGTAGGATGTGGCAACCCAACGAATGACGGGCTTCGAAGACAGCCTGCCGCAGGCAAGGAGAATTCCCAGCGGAAACGCACAGCCGATGCCGAACACCGAAAGCATGATGGTGATCGGCAGGCCGCCCCACTGGCTGGACGGGACACTGGACAGCCCCAGTATACCGCCGCCCATCAACGTGAGAAACAACAGTGGTGCAGCGATCCAGGCCAACAAGAGTGCCTTGTTCCAGAAGCGCGGCATCGCAGTCACAATCGCCGTGCCGAGGAGCAGCGCGGACGCGAGAGCGGGCCGCCAGAGTTCCGCCGCCGGATATCGCCCGAAAATGATCAGCGAGCCTTTCTCCGAGATCACGGGCCAGCATGCCCCAAAGGTTTCTTTACATGCTTCAGGGCCCAGATTTCCCCAAACTGCGTCGATGACCGCCCAGCGAAACAGCGGATAGAGGGCAAGTGCGACCACGCCGAAGACCAGGACGGTAATGAGGCGGTTGCCTGCTGAGACTTTGGTTTTACTGCGCATGACCGACCTCATCTTGTGCGAAGTGCCATCTTCTTGTTGTAGATGTTCATGAGAGCGGAGATCGTCAGGCTGAGCGCCAGATAGACGGCCATCATGATTGCGACGCATTCTATGGCCCGTCCCGTGATGTTCAGGGTCGTATTTCCGATCGAAACGAAGTCCGGATACCCGATCGCGACGCCTAGCGAGCTGTTCTTGACGAGATTGAGATACTGGCTTGTGAGAGGAGGAATGATCACTCTGGCCGCCTGCGGAACAACGACATATCTCATCGTCTGACCGGATGTCAGGCCAAGCGCCTGCGCCGCCTCCTTCTGCCCCTTCTTGACGGCGACGATGCCCGCACGGACGATTTCGGCGACAAAACTCGCCGTATAAACCGACAGCCCAAGCAGTAGTGCGCAGAACTCAGGAGAGAACTTCATTCCACCATTGAACCGAAATTTCTGCCAGACGGGCAAATCGATAACAGCGTCTCCAGCAACCAGCATCGTGGCGATCCACGCCACCGCCGCGATCGCAGCAGCAGACAAGACGACCATAAGCGAAAGGTTGCGTTGAAGGATAAACCACCAGACCCCGAGGCTGACTGCACCGGCGACTGCAAGGCTTGTCAGAGCCGATATCGGTGTCGGACTGAAGGTGACAACGGGCAGGTAGACGCCGACCCTGCTGACATAAATCCCGAGGAAGTTCCATGCTCCGGCGGGTGCGGGCAAAAGCCCTGTCGCGATGGAATACCAAAGATAGAGCTGGAGGAGCAGAGGAACGTTGCGGAACATCGCGACATACGTCAGACACACGCGGCGAACCGCTGTGTTCATCGAAAGCGACCCGATGCCGACCGCGAAACCAATGACAGTCGTCAGGATGAGAGCGCCGAGCGAGACTCCGACAGTGTTGGCAAGTCCGACCACGAACGCCCACGCGAAACTGTTCTGCGATGAATAGGCGACGAGGCTCTCGCCAATACCGAACCCCGCCTCCCGCCACAGGAAGTCGAAGCCGAAGTTCAGTTTCTGGCGGTCGATGTTGACAGCCGCGTTGGATGCGAAGAACCAGACGACCGCGACAAGGCACAGGATCACGATCACCTGCTGGATAGAGGCCCGAAAGCGCCTGTTCCACCAGATGCCTACCGTTCTGGTAGTTTCTACCTCCCGGATATTCTCTATTTTCTGAATGGTCATCTGCGGCAACCTCTAACGTACGCCATGATTCGCCCAACACCCATGCTGTGCTTCGTACGCGGCTGTTGGGTGCCAGCATGACGTGAACGGGTGTGGCGGCCCGTCGACGATGTCGCGAGCCGCCATGATCGGACAGGGCTTAGATCAGCGGGTTGGCGTACATCAGTCCGCCCTTCTTCCACTGCTCGTTCAGGCCGCGTTCCTGCTTGAGAGGCGAGGTCTTGCCGACGTTACGTTCGTAGATGTCACCGTAGTTTCCGACCGACTTGATCGCGTTGTACATCCAGTCGTTTCCGAGCCCCAGAAGCGACCCGAGGTCACCGCTGATGCCGAGCAGACGTTGGACTGCCGGGTCCTGCGACTTCTTCATTTCATCCACATTTGCCTGGGTCACGCCGAGTTCCTCCGCCGCGACCAGTCCTTCGCGGACCCAATCGACGATCATGAACCAGCGCGGATCGTCGGCCCGGACGCCAGGGCTGAGAGGCTCCTTGGACAGCACCTCCGGAAGGATAACGAAGTCGTCGGGAGTACCCTGCTCCGAGCGGACCGAAGCCAGCGCCGTCGAGTCGTCGGTAAAGACGACACAGCGGTCGTTCAGGAACGCTTCGACGACCTGCTGCTGTTGCTCGATGACCACAGGCTCGAGCTTGATCCCGTTGGCGCGGGCGAAGTCGGCGATGTTCTGTTCGGTGACCGTACCCGGCTTGACGCAGACGGACGCTCCGTCCAGTTCCTTGGCGCTCGTCACGTTAAGCGACTTTTTGACCATGAAGGCCTGGCCGTCGTAGAAGAGCGGCTTGGCGAAAAGCATGCCGACCGAGGCCTCGCGCGTCAGGGTGGCTGTGACGGTGTGGGTCAGCAACTGGATTTCGCCGGACTGAATGGCGGGGAAACGCTGCTGGGATGTCATCGGGACGAGTTCCGCCTTGCTCGCGTCACCGAAAACGGCGGCTGCGACAGCGCGGCAGAAATCCACGTCGAGACCAGTCCACTTACCAGCGGAATCCACGGTGCTGAATCCGGCCAACTGTCCGTTCGCGCCGCACTTGACCGCGCCGGCCTTCTTGACAGCTTCGAGGGTCTGCGATGTCTCGGCCGACGCAGTCGTCGCCCCAGCGCATGCGATACCGAATGCGAGTGCCGTTACCATTGATTTGATTCCAGTCATTTTTTGTTCCCTTTTTCATGAGTTGTTGGAGGTCGTCTTTCGTCTATCCGGAATGCTCACCGACGTGACCCGGCTTGGGCATCCCGATCTCGCCACCCGCGAAACCTGGTCACGGACGAGAATTCTTCTGTCGGGCCGCCACCTCGCGGCGACCCGTTGTCGGTCAGCCCATCCTCTCGCTTGCGAAGGAATTCGGTGACGCCGGAAAGACCACGGTCTTGTTGCCGTTGAGGAAAACCCGTCCGTTTGCATGGGCATGGATGGCGCGCGACAACACCTGGGCTTCGACGTCGCGGCCGAGGCTGATGTAGTCGTCAGGGCTCTGGGCATGGGTGATGCGAACGGTGTCCTGATCGATGATCGGGCCTTCGTCGAGCTCCGCCGTCACGTAGTGCGAGGTCGCGCCGATCAGCTTCACGCCGCGTTCGAAAGCTTGCTTGTACGGGTTCGCCCCCTTGAACGAAGGCAGGAAGGAATGGTGGATGTTGATGATTCTGCCGGAGTATTTACGGCACATGTCATCCGAGAGGACCTGCATATAGCGCGCCAGCACAATGAGTTCCGCGCCCGTCTCCTCGACAGCGCGCATCTGCTCCGCTTCGGCTTCGGGCTTGTTTTCCTTCGTCACCTTGATGCAGTGGAAGGGAATGTCGTGGTTGACGACAAGCTTCTGATAGTCCGTGTGGTTGGAAATTACCGCCGCGATTTCGACAGGAAGCGCGCCGATGCGCCAGCGATAGAGGAGATCGTTCAGGCAGTGTCCGAAGCGCGACACCATGATCACGATCTTGCGCTTGACGGCCTCGTCGAAGAACTCGGCTTCCATCTCGAACGCGAACTTCCCGGCGATCGGTTTGAATGCAGCTTTCAGGTCATCAAGCGAACGGCCCTCCTCGGAGCGGAAACTCGTGCGCATGAAGAAGCGACCTGTATGGGCATCATCGAACTGGGCGCTGTCGGTAATATTGCAGCCCTGATCCGCGAGGAAGGTAGAAATGGCGGCGACGACACCGCGGGTCGTTGGCGTACAGGCGACGCGAAGGGCGTAATTGGACATCAGGAATTCTCCTTCGCACTGGCCCGGTCGCGTGCTTGCGCACGCCGGAAAGCCTCAAGAGTGTTGGAAAGCAGGCAGCCGATCGTCATGGGACCGACACCGCCGGGCACGGGCGTGATAGCGCGGGCATGGCCCATTTCGGCGAACGCTACGTCTCCGACAAGACGCGACCTGCCGTCCTGCACCACCCTGTTGATGCCGACGTCAATCACGGTCGCCCCTGGCTTTATCCAGTCCCCGCGCACCATCTCCGGACGTCCGACCGCGACGACGACGATGTCGGCCGTGCGTGTCAGGCTGGCCAGGTCCCGAGAATGGCGGTGCGCGATCGTGACGGTGCAGTCTTCCTGCAGGAGGAGCTGGGCCATCGGTTTGCCGACGATATTGGATCGTCCCACGACAACGGCATGCAGTCCGGTCAGGTCGCCGAGGAGGTCTTTCAGCAGCATCATGCAGCCGAGCGGAGTGCATGGGACCAGCGCGTTCTGGCCCACGGCCAGCTTGCCTGCATTGGCGATATGGAAGCCGTCCACGTCTTTTGCCGGGTCGATTGCTTCGATGACCGCGTCGGCATCGAGATGGCGTGGGAGCGGTAGCTGAACCAGTATACCGTGGACAAGCGGGTCAGCATTCAACTGCCGGACCAGTTCCATGAGGTCTTCCTGGCTGGTCGTATCAGGTAGCCGGTGCTCGAAGGAGCTCATGCCGGCAGCCTGGGTTTCGCGCCGCTTCGATGCGACGTAGACCGAGCTGGCAGGGTCCTCGCCGACGAGGACCACGGCGAGGCCGGGAACCTTGTCACAATTGGACCTGATCTCGGCGACTTCCACCTTGATGCGCGCCGTCAGCCCTGCGGCAAAGGCTTTGCCATCAATGATGTCGGCTTCGAAGATTGGTTGTTCCGCTTGAATGAGCGCTTCAATATGGCCAGCCATCAGAGCCTCGCTGCCTGGTTCAGGAAGGACTGGTACTGCTCCGGCGGGACGAACGATCCGCCTGTGGTCCAGACCACATGGGTTGCGCCCGCAAGGTTGCCGATGTTCTGCTGCTGGCAGAACCGCTTGCCCGCGGGGTGGTTCACGACGAATTCCGGTCCTGCGAAACCGGCCGTCGCCGACGGTTCGAGACGGATATCCTGTTCCGAATGGGCAAGGCCGAGCCATTTGAACAGGTCGTTGTCTGCGACCGTGAACACGCCTGCAAGCATGTTGCGCATGACGGTGGCGACAAAGGCCGACATCCGTGCGACAGCCATGCCGTCGGCCTCGGTTCGATTTGTCAGTCCCACGTCGTATACGGAGACGAGTTCGTCCGATCCGCTCATCATGTGAACCAGGGCGCAAGGCGACTGCACGGGCTCGACGAAAAAGCTGTGTACGTTGTCGCCGAATACTTTCTTGGCACCGTAGGTCACGCCACCGGGCGCGCCGCCGATCCCGCAAGGCAGATATAGAAACAGCGGATGCTGCGCGTCGACGACGAGACCGAGGGTGTGAAGCTGCTCGGCAAGTTCGAAGGCGGCGACACTGTAGCCAAGAAAAAGCTGCCGGGACTGCTCGTCGTCTACGAAGTAGATCGACGTGTCGCCTTCCGCCACGAGACGGGCGTTTTCGACCGCAACGGTGTAGTCCGCCTGGTGTTGAACGACTTCAACCCCCAGCCTGGTCAGTCTTTCGACCTTCCATGCCTTCGCATCCGACGACATGTGGACCGTTGCCTTGAAGCCCAGTGCCCGCGCTGCAATGCCGACGCTGAGACCAAGGTTTCCGGTGCTGCCGACGGCGATCGTGTAGGTGGAGAAGAGTGCCTTGGCCTCGCTCCCCGCCAGCTTCCGGATGTCGTCATGCTTTCCGAGAAGGCCTTCCTGCGTGGCAAGCCGCTCCGCGAAAACGAAGACTTCGTACACGCCGCCGCGCGCCTTGATCGAACCCGCGACAGGCAGCGCGCTGTCCGCTTTGACGAACACCTTTCCGAACGCCTCGCCGCCGTAACCAAGGGCGTCACGAAGCGTCGTCAGTTCGATCAACTCGGAACGGATAGCACCGCCGCTACCCTCGAGTTCCGGAAAGCATGTCTCGAGTAGAGGGGCGAGCCGCGCCCAGTTCGCCTGGGCTTCATCCACCTGATACGGCCGAACGGGAAGTGAAGTGTCGCTGATCGCGCCGGAACGATACTCCGGATTCACCCAAAGCGTCGGCCTGGCTGAGAGAACATCCGCTCGGGCGGGGTTGTCGGGAAGGTATATTGTCATGTCCTGTATCCAAACCGATGATGGGCGTCTCAGGGATAGATCGGGAATGCCCTGCAAAGGGCATCGACGGCTTCACGGACGCGACTGTGCACGGCGGCTCGTTCTGCTGCGGGCAACGCTTCTGCGTCGAAAACGTCGGCGATCAGGTTGCCGATCGTCTCGAATTCGGCAGCCCCGAAGCCGCGCGTTGTCCCAGCGGAGGAACCGAGACGGATTCCCTTCCATTCCGATGGCTTGGCGCTGTCAAAAGGGATCGGGTTCTTGTTGCTGGTGATGTCAACCGCATAGAGAAGGTCCTGCGCCTGCTGGCCGAGAAGCCCCTTCGAGGAGACATCGACGAGAACGAGGTGCGTGTCGGTTCCGCCGCTGACGATCCCGACGCCGCGATGCATCAGCACCTTCGCCAGAAGCTGGGCGTTCGCCTTGACGTTCGCGCCATATTGTTTGAACTCGTCAGTCAGCGCCTCGCCGAGACAGACGGCCTTGCCTGCGATCGTCGCGAGATGGGCGCTTCCCTGCACACCGGGGAATACGGCCGACTGGAACTTCTTCATGAAGTCTTCGCGGTTCGTCAGGATGAGCCCGCCGCGTGCTCCGCGGAGCGTCTTGGTCGTCGTGCAGGTGACGATATCGGCGTAAGGAACCGGATTGGTGTGCACGCCCGCGGCAACAAGACCTGCGAAATGCGCCATGTCGACCAGATATACGGCTCCGACCGCATCGGCGATCTTCCGCATACGGGCGAAATCGTATTCGCGCGGATACGAGGAGCCGCCGGAGATGACCAGCTTGGGCTTGTGTTCCAACGCGAGCGTCTCGACGATGTCGTAGTCGATCAGGCCAGTCTCACGACCGACGCCATAGGAGACGACATTGAACCAGCGGCCCGACTGGTTGGGCTTCGCGCCGTGGCTGAGATGGCCTCCAGCAGCAAGATCAAGGCTGAGCACGGTATCGCCAGGCTGCAAGAGTGCGAAGAAGATCGCCTGGTTGGCCTGCGTTCCCGAGTGCGGCTGAACGTTCGCGTAGGACACGCCGAACAGTTCCTTGGCGCGGTCGATGGCTGCGGTCTCGACGATATCGGCATAGTCGGCACCGCCATGGAAACGGTTGCCCGGATAGCCTTCGACGGTCTTGTTGGTGATGACCGAGCCAAGGGCCTCAAGCGCGGCTGCGCTCACCGAGTTTTCCGAGGCGATGAGTTCGATCTGGCTTTGCTGCCGCGTGCGCTCCCCCTCCAGCGCATTGAAAACCACCGGGTCGCGCTCTGCGAGTTTCATGTTGAAATATTGGAAAGCTTGGGTGGTCATCGCATGTCCCTCTCGAAAGCCGATTTCATGGAGGGAACTTAATGAAGTCGTAATATCAAAAAAAGTTAATAGTTTTTCTTCATTACGTAAGTTATTCTAATGTTTTAAAAATGATTGGGCAGGCTGATGGACCTTGGACGACTGCGTACGCTGCGAGAGCTTTCTATACGAAAGACCATGGCTGCCGTGTCGGAAGCGCTGTATGTTTCACCGTCCGCTATCTCCCAGCAGCTCACCCTGCTCGAGCAGGAAGTCGGCGCGTCGTTGATTGAGCGCCGAGGTCGCGGAGTGGCCCTTACCGCCGCTGGTCAGGTTCTGGTCGAACATGCGGAACGGGTGTTTGCTGAACTCGAAACCGCGAAGGCGGACATCCAGAGACTGGAGAATCTGGTCGCAGGCGACATCCGCATCGCGGCGTTTCCCTCAGTCGCCGCGGCTATCATGCCGTCAGCAATCCGCAACCTCAAAAGACAGCATCCGCTGCTGAATATAGGGTTCGACGAGATGGAGCCGGAGGAAAGCCTGTCGGCGCTTCGGACATGGCAGACCGACATTGCGATCATAGACGACCTGAATGTCCTGGCGGGTGCACTTGATCCTGGCATAAAGACTGTTCCGCTGGCCGAGGACGTGTTCCTGGTGATGATGGGCAGGGAGCATCCTCTTGCCGAAAAGACAGACGTTACGCTCAACGAATTACGCGACGAATCGTGGGTGATTGATACGGCGTCTTCAAACTACACAAGTATGATCACGCAGGCATGCCAAGGCTCAGGTTTCGATCCTCGCATAGTCGCCCGATGCAAAGGATTCGAAGTCAGCGTCGCCCTTATCCGTGAACATTGCGGGATATCTATCTTGCCAGGGTTGAGGGCCAGCCGTGACCTTACAGATGTCGAGGTCCGGCCTCTTAAACCGGAAATCCGACGCAAGATATCTCTCGCTTTCCGGAAAGGGCAAGGTCACAGCCCATTGATAAGGGCGGTGGTCCTTGCTTGCCACCAACGCGCTGCTGAGCTTATGCAGACGACGAAAAGCTAGAAACTATAGAAGAGACAGCTCGAAACCCATTTTCACCTAAAGTTCGTCTGTTCCCCGTATACGGCAATGCAAATGTCAAATGGTCGCACATGAGTTCCATTTGGCAGCGATGGCCGCTTCGGGCCGGTAGCTAACCCTTTGCATCTAAAGAAATGCTAGACCTCCGGTCATTTTGATCAAACGGCGAGCATTAAATATCATTGCCGCTAACCAAGTTATTTGGTAGCCGCCATACACGGGGGGAAGCGTCAGGAGGGATTCTTGGGTGGGATTTTGGCCGTGTCGTGCGCAATGCCTTGCCACCATATGAGCTGTCCGTGCCCGAATATCGCTGGACCGGCTGCACTAAAATCCCTCCGCGATGCCGATGGCAAGTTCGCGGCCCGCCCCATCCAAACAATGCTGTTTGCGCTCATTTCCCGCTGCTAAGACACGCAGTTCAAAGGATGGCAAAGCGCGTCGCGGCGCAGCTGCGCCACGTCGACCGACGATGCCTTGAGCGAAACCTGAATCAGGCCGCGGGAATCTAGATGGGAGAATTGGAAGGGAACCCGGCGCACATAATGCCACTTCGCCCCGCGCGCCTTGAGATAGCGCATGGGGTCACGAAGAACAGGAGCTGGCATTTTCCGGCTGGCCACGGCAACCCTTTGACAGGTGGTATGTGGTGCCGTTTGTAGTGCATTTTTCGGGGAAAGGTCAACTGACCGAAATAGGTATGGTAAATTCCCTAAACGAAATCAATTGCTTGGCTCGAAAGCCAATGGTGCGGTCGAGAAGACTCGCTAAAATTACTCAAAGCCTTATTTTCTGGACCTTCCGTGGTCCAACGGCGCGTTTTTAGGGGCACTAAAAATCAATAGGTTACAAAACAGCGGTCCAACGTTCGGACACGGTTTGTTCTATCCCTCGCGTCAAATCATCCACATAATTCGCCCGCTGTGGACAACTGTTGAATACGAATGGACGAATGTCAGCGACGCCACATTGATCTGTTACCCTTTGAGTCGGCGCTGGGGCGCTACCGCGGAGGCTAAGACCTTGAGCACTTGGAAAACGCTTACCCCCGAGCAAAAGGAAAACAGGCGCATATACAGGCGCGAATGGACGCGCCGGCGGCAACAAATGTGTCCTGAGCTTTATAGAGAAGAGGCCAACAAAGCGGCCAGGAAATGGCACGAAGCAAATCGCGAAAAATCCAGGGCATATGCCAAAAAGTGGCTTACGAAGACTTTGGAGGAGAGGCCAGAATACGACCGAGAAAAGTCAAGGCGATACTATCAGGAAAACAAGGAGCGCGTCGATGCGCACAAACGCGAGTACCGTGCTCGCAACCCTGATAAAGTCCGGGAGTGGGAAAGGAGGCGAGAAGCGCGGGATCGTCTCCGGAGGGAGCCTAGTGTCAAGATTCGTTCGGTTTCCGTGTCAGCCACGGAAGCCAATCACCAGCTGATGCAGCAGAACAAGGCGTTCGCCGCTGCATCTCAATATGTGCCTCGCAACCTGCCACAGGACATGCGGGATGACATCATCTCCGACATTGTAGTTGCGTGCTTAGAGGTGAAAATTCGGGTCGAGGACGTAAAGAAAAACGTTCCACGGTTCATCAGAGCCCACAACAAGGCCGCCGGCTACAACATTTCCCTTGATGCTGAGATCGGAGATGGCATGCGGTTGATAGACATCATCACCGAAGAAAATTTGCCGTGGTAGCAAAAGGGGCTACGGCCCCTCCGACTTGACACGCGCGTGCATCCTGTCACGTTGCGCGGATAGGATGAGGTAGGCCATGGACATTCCGGGAGCAGTCGCGACCCTAGCTACCGCCGTTGGCGTTGTAAAAGATCTTCGCGAAATCGATATTGGCTTAGATAAGGCAGAAATGAAGGCCCGCCTTGCTGAACTGATAAGCAGTTTGGCTGACGTTAAAATGGCCCTCGTTGAAGTCCAGGAAGATGCTCGGGCTAAAGACGCTGAAATAGCTCGCCTGAAAGCCGGTTTCGCAATCAAAGCTGAAACCATCAAGTTTGAAGGCTTCAGCATGCTCGCTTTTGAAGATGGTACGCCAAGAGGGATGCCGTTTTGTCCTCGGTGCGAAACTATGGACGGCAATCTGATCCACCTCGTGGACGCGAGAGGCAATGACTGCCAATGTCCTCAATGCAAATCGATATACGCGAGCGTACCGCGCTATCTTTGGGAGCGTTGATTGACTTCGACAGCAGCGCGCCTGGACAACGCATTGAGCGAGGCTGAGTTCAGCTACATCGCGTATTTCGATGAAGCTGGAGACCCCGGCATTAAGCGTGTCGTACCAATCGACAATAGCGGCGGGACGGAATGGTTCTGCGTTGGCTGCGTCGTCGTCCAAGTAGAAAATCTGCAACTGCCCATTGAGTACGTGAGGCGTGTCAGATCGATCGTCAATTCCTTTCAACGGCCAGACCTGCACTACAAGAATTTAAAGCCGTGGCAGCGGCTATCCGCATGCACAGAGCTTGCGAAAGAAAAGGTGCGGGTCTTCGCCTTGATTTCAAATAAACAGTCAATGAGAGGTTATAGAAACCCTGCCGCAGAAGCGCTCTCGCAGCACCCTAACGACTATTTCTACAACTATTGCATCAGAATTTTATTGGAACGAGTAACTGAGTGGGTGGAGCGCCGCTCCATCAACGATTATGGCGAACCAAGAAAAATAAAGTTAGTTTTCAGCAAGCGAGGGGGACATTCATATAGGCATGTCGAAACCTATACGAAGCTCCTGGAAATACAGCAGCGCAACGGAAGGCTGTATCAAAGTTTTCGTTCTCCGAAGTTTTCGGTGCTTGATCCTTCGCTCATCTACGTTGTGCAACACGACCAAGATGCTGGGCTGCAGATGGCGGATATCGTGGCGAGCTCATTTTATCAGGCCGCACACGCTAGAGCGTTGAATTGGGATGTTGGTCCCGCGAAGGCCCTGAAACCAAGGGTGGCGTCAATCAACGACCGGTATGCTGACAAGGGATTGCAACTTCTGCCCTGGCGGTCTTGGAAAACGCCTCTCACCGACAAACAGAAGCAGATTTTCCGATTTTACGGCTACAGAATTTGAGTGGCGGGCCCCGGTCTTGTTACCATCGGCTGCGGTAGGTCATCATCCAACGGACGACCGTCAGTTTCGACTGCTGCCCCCTGAACCAGAGCAACCCAAGAGAGTTCCGGCGTATCCCGCCGCATCCGATGATATAGTATATTTGCGTAATGTGAATCCCTTCGGGCACCTTTTTCGAAGCGCGATGCCGGCCGTCCTCGCCTTCCACAGGCCAACACTGTTCTCATGCTTTGCTGCATGCCTGCTGAATGCCGGTGCGGTTTGGTTCTGGTTGCCAGTGTTGATGGGGCGATAGTCAGCGGATTGGGCCGGTAATCCTATTGTGGGATGGGTCTAACCGCGATGGCCTCGATATCCGCCTTGCCTCTGGCATGATCGGCGCCTACATTGGCTCTAGAAGTCCCTCGCGCTGTTGACCACGGATGTACTGGCAGCGGCGTGAGGTGACCACGAGGGGTCGGGTCTAGCCCGACCTTTTTCTTTGGCCGGTCGATCTAGGCGACGAGGCACCTTACTCCCTTCGGATAGGTTTAACTTACGCGTGCATTCTGCCACTTTGCGGTTGCATCCAGCACCTCACAGCGACGCCGTCCCTGACGAGCGCAATCGACTAAACTTGGGACCCGTCATGGCTGATGACACCGGGAATGTTTCAAGGAAGGCCCGCGGTCCTGCGGCGTCGACCCAATACGAATTGCGATACTTTGTACGTAAACATGACATCCCCACCCAAAGGGCACGTGAGATTCTCAGACAAGCAGGCAAAGACCGCTTCCTGGCGAACAAACTGGCGACTGCCGAATTGCAGCGTGCACGATCTGTGGCTCCGGAAGAGATCGCCAACAAAGGGCGATATCGCTCTTTCCAGGGGAATGGGAAGAAGAGAGCGCTATCTGTCCGTGTCGACGACGAAGTGGCGGTACACTTTCTAGCCATGGGTGAAGGCTGGCAAGACCACGTAAACGATGCCCTGCGCAAAGCGGCGGGTCTCAGCGATGGTTCGGGGGAGAGTGATTATTGAAAACCGCACAGCTTCCCACAGACGCGCGTCAGGTCTTTGGTCAGCACTGAACACCGGAAATCGGCATTCCAAGCTTCTCCGTGCCCGCTTGCAGGCAGGGAACCTTCGGTGCGGTACAAAGGATACGTCCCCGCCGGCTTATTTCAGCCAGAAGCCACGGAAATGTCGCGAATGACCTCCCAGTGGTCCAATGGTGCAGAGCCTAGTTCAAAGCAGACCGATACGTGCCCGTCCGGCAGGTCTATGACAAGTTGGTGGAAGTTTCCGTATCCGACCAGGACAAACCGCGCGCCGCCACAATCGAGATCGCCGCGCTGGCGCGCCAGCTTGAGCAGCGTGGGATTGACGAACAGTTCCTCGTATTTGTCCGATTCCGCTGCAGAGGCACCAGCTACCTGCGATTTCTGGCGCAAAACCAGTTCGCCCTTTCGGTAGAGGGCGACATAGCGGATCGCATCGGACACCTCGAAAATGCGATCGATCAGCAGGGCGTCCGATGAACTGGATGGCATGTTTCACTCCCGCGTCGCCAGAAATCAAAAGGGAGTCCGCCACTATCTGGGTGGCGGACTCTAAGGCGTGGCAAAATATTGACCGCTAAAAGAGGCCTCCAATACGGAAAGTCAAAAAACGCTTTCGCACTGAAAAACCGTTCCGGTTTCGGCCAAGGAAACAGTCCCTAAACATTAGGCTTCACTTACGTAGAAGTCCATTCACCAATTATCCAAGATGAGACAAGAAGCGTAAATGGAACGGCGATGTGCCGCGTCCGTCTCTTTCGCGGCCAGCATGAACCGCTGGGCAGCCACGTAGGTTATCCCGCTCCTGTCCTTCACCCCCGGCCCGAAAGTTAATTCGGCCGGGAACTCCTCGCCCTCTGCGCAAACCAGCGCATAACAGACTCAGGTGGTTCTGGTGGGAGCCTTTGATGGCATAGCTACTACCAAATTTGCGAGTTGCGCGGAATGCGGGTCCTTGGCTACGATTTCCCCATGACAAAAGATCCTACACGAAATCACCGCATCGCCCACGATCACGCAGCCGGCGTGCCCACTGCAACTCTAGCGGAGCGGTACAACCTCAGCCCCGCGACCGTCGCTGACATCGTTCGAAAGATGAAGCCACTGCTCCGATGGCAACAAGGCCGGCCAATTGCAGACGGCATGTCACTTTCCGTGGCGCTGACGATCGAGCAAGCGATCGGCATTTGGCCAGCGCCGGAGCAAGCCGCCGAGATCGCGGAAAGACGGCACGACATAATGCGCGCGCCAGGCAAAATGCGGATCGTGTTGGGGGAGTTGGATGCGTGGCTGGCGTCGATCGGTGGGACGGATTGACTCTGTCGCCCTACTCAAAGACCATCGTCGCCATGACCACAGTCTCCACCAACCGCTATGACCTTCGCAAAGACGCCGACGGCTCATGGGCCGTCTACGACATCTTCACCGGCCAGACGGCGGAAGTGAACGGCATGCCGCAAGACGGTCTCGACATACAGACCGCAGACGACCTCGTGGATTTGCTGAACCTTGAATATATCAACCGTCGCAAGGGGCGGACGCATTGAGCACGACCACTGACTTCATCGCAGAATTGATCAGAGCTGGGAATGAAGTTGGAAGTTTGAGGCCGTTCGAAAAGCGCCTACTGATTGAACGCGCTGTCATGACCGTGAGGGAGATGCGAATGCAGGTTGCATTCTCATCCCGCGTTACGCCCGTCGGAGAAGACGCACTGCTAAAGATCTCGTCAGTCGGCGCCGATGTTGCGACCATGCCTGATGAAGTCGTTTCGCATGTCTTGCTCGACCTGGCAGAAATGATCCGGGTGCTGAAGATTTTGCTGGATGCAAGGCGCGAACCGGATTGACTCTGTCGCCCTGAGAGGACGAACTGCAGGCCAAAGCAGAGAATTGTGTGGAAGCCAGCCATCAAGCGCCGGCCCCAAGATCGGCGCCCGCGCTATGGCTTCTTATCAAGCCGGATTTCTCCTTTGCTCGAAAGCAGTTGCTCAACCCGTGCCTTGCCATAGTTGCGCGCGTCATTCTCGTTGCGAAACGACCTATGCTCGGTTTGGTCACCCTTGAAAATGGTCACCACCCAGACGCCCCTGACGAGACTGACGTCGAGCCTGACGCTCGGTCGGTGCGTGAAGACCATGACAGCCCTCCCGTGCTCAAGTGCATTTTGAACGAGATTCGGGCCAGCGTCGTCACCTATTTGGGGGATACCGTGAGGGTAATTTGCTGCCGTCCAGACCCGCCGTCAATTTAGTCTCAAGTCGCTTTTTGACGGATGCATCTGTTCCAGACGGACCTTAGCATATTCCCTGGCTTCGGCCTCGCTGCGAAATGATCGGTGTTCGCTGTGGTCGGCCTCGATAATTGAGACCTGCCAAGCGTTGTTACAGTAACTGACGTCAATCCTGATGGCTGCTCGATACAGCAACATTTGCAACCTTCCTCACCCCATGGGAACAATAGCAACTATAGCACGAAAAAGAGCGAATACCCCCGTTATTTCAGGGGAATATCATTTTGACGGTGGTCGCTAGGCCAAAGAGCCCGCCACCAGACGAGGTGACGGGCTCCAAAACGCCTCACAAGTATCGATGACCTAAAAGCCCCTCAATACGGAAGGTTAAAAACGCTTTCGCTTTAAATGCCGTTCCGGTTTCAGCCAAGGTGACAGCCTAGGAAAATTAGGCCTTTCTAATACCAAAATCCAATCACCTTATTTGGACGCGTGAAAGAAAGTGCGACTGGCCGCAGTGTCGTGGACGACACGCCAGAGGCGTGATCCCAGCGGACGATAGCAAGGTGATGGGGGACCGGAGCTCCACCGGCTGACGCGACTAAAGAGGCCACAGGAGGAGCGTCAGGCTGGCAGTCAAGCTAACCAGCAACGCCATGGCGCCGATCAAAATGACGGTCTTGCCAAGGCTTTCATGTTCGGGCTGTCGGTCGATCATCGTTTCATCCGATCTAAGGGCAATCAACACAGTATTTAGGTTCGAGTTGCCCATAGCGGTAGGTTTGGTGATTCAAGTATTTTCGGCTGCAAAAGCCGCTGATCTCAGGGTGCGGGGGCGACCCGTGCGATCATCGGCTCACCAAATCGGACGGTGATCGTCGCAGCCGATGCTGGCCCAACCTGAATATGAACACCGGCCTCAAGGAAGGTTGCCGCACCGCCCATCGTAAGCGGATCGGTGACGATGACGCCGCTCTGCGCACCAGTCGGCCACAGGAACGGGTCCGATGCACCGCCGTTGTTGTAGAGCGCCCGGCGGACGTTGCTGTCATCCTTGATGTAGGGAGAGATATGATTGAGCCCGGTTGGATCATCCCACTCGACAGGGAAGAAGCCGCGATAGGTCTGGCCAGCCGCAATTCCGTTTGTCGGCGCGAACACGGCTTGCTTTAGCGCATCCCATTTTGAATAGGCGATGGACGGTGTTCCAGTGATGGCAAGCTGAAGCTTCGCGCTTCCCGTGCCTGCGATGATCGATGAGACAACGGAGAGACCGGCCACTGGCGTACCAACGGTCCAGCTCGTCGGGACGGTCCCGGTGACGTTGGAGCCTGCGGTTCCGCCGGAACCGGCAAACTGTGCATTGCTCATCGCATTGCCATATGGATTGCTTGCCGAACCGATATCGGCCGCCGACGCAAAAGAGCGAGCGATCGGCGTGAATATCCGGTCGATGATCGCCTTCAGCTGTACGGCAATGGCGAATGCACCCCGACTGCCGATATGCAGCCCGTCATAGAGATAGTTCGCTATCGCATCGCCCGTCGTAGACGCGCGATCGGCAATGACGGCCCAAGGATCGACCGTGTAGACGTTCTGGTAGTAGTAGGCCCGTTCGATAAGCCAGCGGCGAATTTCAACGTGGTTGGCGAGCTGCGTGCCTGTCAGGCGCAATCCGGTATGAGCGGCGTCGCCGCGCGGGGTTTCAGCGACCCAGATGAAGGCAAGGCCCGCATCAGTAAACTTCGCTTCAATTGCCGTGGCGTTGGCTTTGGTTGTGGCGAGAGAAAGACCAGACGTCCTGTCATTGGTGGACATGAAGCCGATAGCCGCCCCTGCGCCGGCGGCGACAGCAGCAGCAACTGCGGTATCCGTGCGAGCGAGAATTTGCGTTGTCGTTTCACCCGCCACGCCAAAGTTGAGAGCACCGGGGATGGTTACCGTACCGCCGGTGAGGAATTCCAGCCAGGCGAACGGGCTGACGCAGTAGGTGCTACGCCCGCCACCATTGGCAGCCAGCCAGGATAGATCAGCGCGGCTGTCCCCGATCACCGCAACGATGCGCGCTGGCTGAAAGAACTTGCCTTGACTGGCCTTGAGCAGACCTGCCGAAAGGGAGGCCGCTTTAGCGCCGGGATTTTTGATATCGATCGTCATGTCACGCCCCCAGGATTAAAAGTTCGCCGTCGAGCATCAGTGGCTCGCCGTCCAGAATGAGGACAGTGGCCCCCGCGCCCGCCTGGGGGGAGGCAATGCCTCGCGCCGCGATCGGCTCGAATAGCTTGGCGAAGAGTCCCGCGAACCTAAGCACTGAACACCCCACATGCCCCGCCGGCAACGCGATGGAAACGGTAGGTACCAGGCCCAGTAATGACGGTGACGCGGTTGCTGGGGGACAGTTCGCCCACTTGCTGGTATGCGGCGGCGTCGTCCTTGATCTGGATCAGCACGAAGGCGGCGCCGTCGACCACTCCCTTCAGGGCAACAGTCAGCGGCACTCCGGCCGCAACGACGACATCGGAAGAATCTGCCGCCGTACTGGCGGTGGGAAGAATTTCAGCAGCAGCCATCACGGCCTCCTTTGTTCAATGGGGGAAGAATCAGCCTCGGAAAAACTTGGAAAGTTGGTCGAAGAATCCCGCAATACTGACGCCGAGCGCGGTTCCGCCGAGGCCGACGACGGCGAGCGCGCCCATCCCCATCAGTTTCCATTTGCGGACATCGTCGGTGACGGGCTTCATTTCGGTGACGTCTTCCTTCACCTGCATCACGGTGCCTTCGACCTTGCCGATGCGGTCGACCATGTCGTCCATGCGGCGATGGACCGACGCCCTGCTGGCGTCAGATTTGTCTTCCGAACGTCGGAATGCCTCTTCGAGGTTTTTCACTCCGGCAATCAGCTCGCCAAGTTGGCGATGCACTGTGGCGTCATACTCGGGCGGTGCCATTCCCAGCTCCCCTCAATGCAAGCGGTCAGCCGGCGTTCTTCGGTGCGAAATAGGTCAGCACGGCCGGCAGCCCGATCGTGATGGCATACAGCGCCAGATAGCCGTACCAGGGCGTATCGTCAGGCATGAACGGAATGCCGATCGTGCCGGTTGCTGCACCGCCTGCCGCGGCTGCGATTGCTTTCTTGAACTTGTCCATGGGTCGTTCCTTTCACGCTTCGTTGGTGGAAAGTTTGCCGTCGCTCTGGACGGTAGGGATTGCGCCTTCCGGCAGCGGCTCGCCTTTCGGCCACCAGTAGCCAGTGGCGCGCGAGACCGCGAAGGGCTTGATGTTGACGGCGTCCGCCTGGTTGCCGCCGAGCACCATCAGGTTGTCGCTGGCATCGCGGCCAACCACAAAGCCGACATGGCCGCCGCCCGCGCGCTTGAACGTGACGATGCAGCCCACGGCAGGCTTTTCGAGTTTCACACCCCATTTCTCGTAGGAGCGGGCCATGCCGGAGCGGGTCGACGTGATACCGACCGACTCCAGCACGAAGCCCACAAATCCGGCGCACCAGGGGGTTTCATCGTCCTTGAACGGCAGGCCGGTCGCCTTCCACATGGCGAGGATTTCCGGCGCGTGGTTTTTGCCCTTGATCTCGCGCAGACCGGAATAACGGCGCGCGAACGTCAGCCAGCGCGGTTCGCCGGTCCCGAGGCTCTTTTGTCCTGCGACCGGAAAGCCGAAGAGCTTTTCCAGCGTGAGCGGGCCGACGTAAGGCCGCGCCTGTAAGCCATGTTTGACCTTGAAGGCGATGATCGCCGCCTCTGTCGCCGGCCCCATGACGCCGTCAGCGCCGGATTTTCCGACCGAAAAGCCAAGCGCGATCAATCGATGCTGAATATCAGCAATCGTCTTCATGATGATGTCCTTTGATGTTGAGATTCGACAGATGCGCGCCGGCTGTGCGAGGATCAACCTTAGGGGTTACCTCGGGGGCGGGATGAAAATAGAACTCGGAAGAGATGAGCCCCTGGATGCAAAGCTTCCGATTGCCCGGCGCCGACCAACTATACGATGCTTCATAGAGGTCGGCGGGCAAGGGCCAGTTCGTTACCGGAGCCCGCCAATAGAATGCACTGCCTTAATCGACACAGGCGCCAACATGTGCACCGCTACGTCCTCGGTCATCCCTACCGGAGTGTTCCCGATCGGATTTCACACCGGTGCGACCAACGTTGGCGGAGTCACTCTGGAGCACGCACGCTACTGGGGGCGCTTCAGCTTCCCCAACGTAGGCCGTAGAATTGAGGTCGAGATTATCGAGTATGCGATCTCGGGCATGGGATGTACCGTGCTGTTGGGTGCCCCTTTTCTCGCTTTCGTTGGCTTGCATTTGGACCCCGTGAAAGGCGAGGAGTATATTTGGGTCCATGGTAACGAGACCTAGCGACGCTTCGATGCTGCAAAGGTTATCTTCATCTGCCATCACCCAACCTCCGGCCAGACGAACGCCGGCAGCTCGCCGACGAATTCTTCAACGCCAGGCTGAGCGCGCTGGCCTGCGGTCACCTTGTCGAGTTCCGCAGTCGCATAGGTCCAGACAGCCGATCGCCAGACGAACAGCGCCTCGGCTTCCGCCGCAAACTGCGGGTTCGGATCACCACGATAGCTCACGGCGGACTGGATGCTGTCGTAATGCCGCTCTGCCGCCTTCGCTTCGAGATGAGCCTGGATGGCATCCGAATATTCGAAAACCGCGTGTGCCGAGGCTTCGGCCGCGCGTTGCTCTGCGGTGGAGAGCAAGTTCAGATTGAGGTTGGCCATGATTATTCCGCACTCCCAGGCAGGACGATCTGGCCATCCTCCGCGTCGCTCAGCGGCTCCGGAAAACGGACACCCGGCGCCGGGTCAGGACCATGCGGAAGAACCAGTGTTAGCTTCAGGACGCCACCCTCGCGGCGGACCTCGCCGACGACCATGTCTGAATCGACGCCGGCGGCCGGCAGGATGCCGCCTTCCGGGATCACCGAAAAGTCGAAGGGCTTATTGTTGATGATCAACGTTTCGCCGGTCTTGATCACCTTGAGCGCCGCATCCGAACGCTGCGGAGAAAAAGAAATCTGCATCAGAACCACCTTCCAACAGCAACAACGGTCACATCACGCGCCGTCGATGAGGTCGCCAGTCCCCACATGCCGATGCCCGTGACGCTGCTCGTTCCCGGCGCCCCGACGAGCACGGCGGCAAGCAACGCAGCGCGGATGTTCGGCAGCAGGTGGACTGTCGAGCCGCTAACGAAGGCGGCTGGATAGGTCCAGGTGACACGGCTCCCGGAGGGTGTCACAAACCCGCCACCGGTAGATTGGTCGTTGCCCGGCACGTTGACGACATGCGTACATATCTGCGTGCCATCCGCGTATCGGGCATACTCGCCGTTCGCGTTGGTTCCCCGCTCGACTATCGCGCCGGTCGGCACGCCACCGGATTGCGCAACGGTCCCGACGATATCCTGCATGACGATCGTGTTCGCGCCCGTGGACCGGGGGAATTTGCCGTTGCCACCGCCGAGAGCGAGCAAGGCCCGCGCATGCACGGTGATGTCTGTCAAGGCGGCGGCGCCCGCACCCGTGAAATAGGCCAGCTTATTGGCCGCCGTCGTAAGCCCCGCGATTGCCGCAAGGTCGCCGTCGCCGAGCATGTCGATCAGCTCCCGCGCCGACGCCAGCACACGGGTCGCATCCGGCGTGTAGCGGATCTCGTAGGTGCTTCCGGAAAGCGTCGTTCCCGGCCATGGATAGGCCAGCGTGATCGACGTGTTGCTGTTGACCGTAAGGATTCGACAGGAAAGGCCGTTTGCCCAGAAGACGTCGCCCGCCTGGATGCCGGATGTCAGCCAGCTCGTGCCCGACCCCGTCAACGCTGTGTTGCCGTTGGCGACCGAAGCTGTACCCGCGGTGTAGCTGGTTGCGATGGTCATTCGGCTTTTCCTTCTGCGTCACCAATCAGCACAGTCAGCCGGTCGATCTCCTTACGGAGATCGGCGACGGCCTGCGCCAGGATCAGATTGCGGTTGCGATAGTGCTCGGTCAGCTGCCGCTCTTCCTGCAGAGCAACAGCCGTCTGTATGTCGACGATGGCCATGATGGTTCCTAGTTTTTGAAGGCTGTGGCGATGATGTTCATGCCCGTCGCGTTCCCGAGCGACGACGAAAGCCTGAACCGGAACTGCGTGCTGGTGCGCCCGGTAGGAGGCGTAAAGATCAGCGAAAAGGAAATCGGGATCTGTCGGTTGATGTCCGGCGGATAAGCCGCGAAGTTTGCAAGCGTGTCTGAACCGGTCACATCCGTGACCGTCACGACGCCTGGCGGAACGCCCGCATCGTCACCGGTGGCTTTATAGGCAACGTTGACGTCGACGCGGACATTCAGGTTCGGAATGAGGGAACGGTTGCCGTGGTTGATAGTGACTGTCGCGTCCTTGTTGCCGGAAAAATTACCATTGGCAGCTGTGCCGTACTCGATGACGGTGACAGCGCCCGGATCTATGTTGGAGGTCACAACTTTCAGGTCATCGATATAGACTGTGCCGTCGTCGATGCGGAAAGGCACCATCCGGGTGCTGCCGTCCACGAAGGCAAACCGATCTGCTTCGACGACAAAAAGCGTGTCTTCCTCGGTGTCGGAAGGCACGTCCGTGTACCATCCAGCGGCTCGGTAGCTTCCAGATGTCCCATACCGGACGCGCGCACCGATGCGCGCATATCCGGACGGACCTGCAACGACTTCCATCTTGAACCGCGCGTCGGCTGAATTTTCTCCTACGATGACCGTCAGCGCCGTGACGGATGCCGCCGAGGCCTTTGTCGCCAGCCCGTCCTCGGCCGCCGTGACCCGTGTGGTCAGTGCGGTTAGGGCCGTCGCTGAAGCCTTCGTTCCGACCGTCGTCGTCAGCGAGGAAATCAGGTCGCCCTGCGCATCGATGTCGCCTTCCGCTGTGCTGACCCGCGTCGTCAGCGCGCTGAGGGCAGCAACAGACGCCTTGGTCCCGAGCGTGCTGTTGATCGTCGTGATCGCATCAGCCTGGCTCTCGATGTCATCTTCGGTCTGGCTCACGCGCACCGTCAAAGCGGTGAGCCCTGATGCCGAGGCCTTCGTTGCCAATGCCGTATCGACGTCAGCGGTGTTCGCCTTGAGAGGCAGGACCACGTTGATGCTGGTGATGGATGACGCCTGCGAGACAAGCGTGCTTTCCGTTGCCGTGACACGCGCCGTCAGCGCCGTCAGCGCCGTCGACGTCGCGAGCCCCGGAATGACGGCCTGCACGCGCGTAACAGCCTGCGACAGGATATCAAGGCTTTCAGCCGTCAACGTGATCTTGGTATCGAGCGAGTTCGACGCCTCGGCGGTGACCTTCAGGCCTTGCATCTTCGACAGGAAGTTCGCGAACTCCTGATCGACGATTTCGCTTGCCAGCGGCAGCAGGCTGTTGCGGATCGCGGTGACGGCTGAACCCTGGCTGACGATGCCCCCGCCGCCAAGCGCCTCGACTTCCGCCTGAAGCTCCTCGACAACATCGACGTCAGCCTTTTCCAGCAGCTCGGCATTGACGCCCGTCAACGCGGTGCTGTGTGCGGTCACCGTATCGCCAATCGTGTCGACGGTGCTTTCCAGCGCCGACACTGAGCCTGCAATGGCCGTCAGACCCGTGACCGGATCGGTGATCTCCGCTTGAAGCGCGACGACGTCCGAGGCAAGAGCGCCGTCGCCGTCGATCCGGGCCGTTCGCTCGGCAATCAATTCGGCGCGGGAAGCGCCAGGCGACGGGCTGCCGATCGATATCCAGTCGATCGTGAAATAATTGGACGCATCCTGGGCCGTCGAAAGATCCAGCCGGATCTGGTCGATCGTTCCGGTCCAGCCCATGTTGAAAGTGATCAGGCCGATGCCATTGGCCTCGAACGACGGCGCTGACACAGTCGCGCTGCGTCCGGTATCCCACGTCGAATCCGAAACCTCTCGCCACCACGCCCGCCCATCCCATGTCGGAGCGCCTGTCTTGCGAACACGTCCCCGGATCTGCGAATAAGCGTTCGCGACAACGGCGAGGTCTATCGGCGAGGTGACATAGGGATCGCTCGCGTGGTTGGCCGGGCGCAGGAAACCGCCGGAAACCGTCGGCGTGCCATTGCCGGTCCAGCTTTCAACCGTGCTGTCGAAGCTCCACAGTTTGGCCGGATCGAACTGGTTGTCAGTCCCGGCAGAAAGCAGCGCGATCTGTTGGGCGAGCGCGGTATCGCCATCGACGCGTGCCGTGTCGACGGTAATAAGCTGCGCGCCAAGATCACCGACCTGCGCGTCAAACGTCGTCAGCCGTTCCGAAATCGCCGCTGTATCGCTGACAGCCGTGGTGATCCGCTCGTCGAACGTCGCGATCGAGTCTTCCAGCCGCGCGGTGATCGTCCGGCGGATTTCCTCGCGCGCCTGATACCCGGCGTAGTCGGCATTGGCGACATAGTCTCGAATGCTCTCGATCTCGTTCAAAAGCCCGCGATATCGGTCAGCCGCCTCGATCGCGCCATCGATACGATCCTGTTCCTCCTGGTCGATTTGTTCGACCGCCGCATTCAGATCAATGATGGTCTGATTGACCTTGCTGAGCAGGTCGTCGTCGATCCACTCCTGCAACTCGTCGAGCTTGTCGATGATGTCTTGCGACAAATCTTCAAGGGTAACCCGGATATCCGGCGTGATGACGGACAGCCATTCCGACCACTCCGTCTCCCGTCCGGAATACGGAACTTCCTTGCCCTTCACCTGATATTCGGTTGCAGACAGGCACCAGTTGCCGGAAATCACCCATTCGAACGGATCCGCATAAGGGGTCGCGGAACTGTCGAAAACAACGGCCCCCGTCAGCTTCACGCGTGCCACAATGTGGACGCTCAGCACATCGTTCAGGTCGTCGGCGGCATGCACCTTGATCGCGGGACGGCGGCCCGCACCACTGCCATCGGTGATCGTCCACGGCTCGGCAGACCATCCGTCGATGACGCTCGGATCCGGACGGAGCGGATCCAACGGAGAGAACGTCGGAGGCACATAGGTCCCTCCGAAATCATAATCGGTCGGGTCAACCTCAACCACGTCGATCATCACGTCCAGATTGGCCTTGTCGCCAACACCTTCAACGCGGAATTGCTTGCCGATATAGCCGTTGCGTTCCGAACTCCAAGCGACGACGTCGCCGGGTTCCACAGGCCATGCAAAGGGTGGCAGTGTGAACGTGTGACGCCGCTCCCGCCGTGCCTCGGCCAGTGCTGCAGCCATGATGCGCTGCACCTGCGAGGTTCGCGAGACGGTTTCAAGCGGCAGGTCGACGACCAACCGCCGCTGCCCGTCGCGATGCTCGTATCCGGCATTGTAGAGCGGCGGCGCTGGCTTGGTATTCCAAGCCTCCATCGGCTCGGGATAGCTCGCCGTGACACCGTTGATCGAGTTCGCAAGGCTTGCGAACGGCTTACCCCGCTGTGTTTCCGTCGATAGGATGTCGAGGTCGGAGAACGTCAGGACCGCCACGGACGGCGCACCGATCAGCAGCTTGTAGATACCGCCGACTTCGATCAGGCGGCCGTGAGCGCCCTTCAAAATCGCATCGATCGACGCGCTGAGTTCGGTATCGACGGAAATTTCGATGCCCGTAAGATACTGCGCTTCCAGACCATCAGGGCCGGTCACCAGAGTGCGGCACTTGTTGATTTGCGCTATCCAGTCGGCAGTCGGGAGCCGTGCCGAAGGCAGCGTCTGCAAGCCGTAGAGCCATGCACCATCATAGGAAATGCCGCGCAGCAGATTGTAGACCTGGACGGCCGGAAGATTGTCGCCATCGCCGCCCCATGTCGCCCGATCGTTCCACCGATGCGCCCCGACCCCGCCAACGGTGCTATCCTTCGAAGGATCGTAGAGCGGCATCCCGGCGACTTCGAAACGGAACGACGGAAATCCGGAAAATAGTTGCGGATTGGCCTGCGACGTGACGATGGCATAGGCGCAGCCCCGCCCGACGCGTGTCGCCTCGTAAGGCCGCTTGTCGCTGGAGACCGTGCCAACCAGGAACGGATCGGCCTCTGTCTGCGTCCCGTCGTAGAATTTGACCCAGAGATGATTGCCGCCCGAGTCAGTCAGATATTCGTCGACCGGAAATCCCCAGTCGCCATAGGACGTATTGCCGGTATTGACGGTGACCGGCTGGCCATTCACCCACATCGCCGTGACGCCGCTGATCGGAACATCGGAAAGCTGAATGACCTGTGTCAGATAGGCGTTCGGGGTCTTTTTGACCTTCCCCCACATATTGGCATAGATCAGCGAACCGGCAGTGGCTCGTGTACCCATCAGGAAGGAACGCGGCACGTCGCCGCCGGACTGCATCTTTCCCCGCACGCCGGCAACCTGCGGCTGGTCAGCCTTCGTCAATGCCTGTGCAGCCATGCTCAGGCCAATGCCGACGGCTGCATTCAGAGCAAACGCGCTGACCGAAGCCAGGAAAGAAGTGGATGCAACGCCAAGCACGCCTGCGACGGCGGCGGTCGTAAAAACAGCCATGATTTATCCTGATTGCCGCAGACGGCTAGAGTGGTTTCATGAAATGGCGCTCGACAGCCTGATAGCCGTGGCGCTCATAAAGTCGGCTGGCGAGTGGGTCGCCGCCCAGTCCAACCATGTTTATGAAACTGCAATCCTGTTCCCGTGCCCACGTTTCGTAGGCATCAAGCATCGATCGTGCGGCGCTTCCACGAAATTGCGGATCGATCCAGAAGATGAGCTCGAATGCCATTCTCACCGGAGCAAATCCGTGGGTGCGCGCTTGCGCAACGAGGATCCCGTGCGCTTCTTGGTCCGCCTCATAGACGAGGCAAAAGCTATCCGGGTCGTCGACGGAGGCTAGAAAAAGCCTTTCGGCCATGGGCGCCGAGAAGGGAAATGGCACTTCGGAAGCCTTGTGAAATGCCTTGGCCATACCGAGGATGCGCATCTTGTCCGCAACGACAGCGCTCCTGATCATCGTTGCGCCGGAATGTTGGATGTGATGCGCTGCGGCGTCGATGTTGCGATCTTGCCGGCACTGGTGCCCCAGAACAGTTCCCATTCGCCGACAGTGGTCGCATCCTGGAAGAAATTGTCGGTATCGAGGCGCTGCTTCTGGCTGTCGCTGGATCGCGTGTCGGAGTTGACTCGTGTCATTTCCTGGGTGTGCGATACGCAGGATAGCACGATCGATCCCTCCTCGTTTTCCGACGGGGTCGTAATTTCCGGGTCGTCCACAAAGCCGGTGAAGCGGCAGAATGCGGGCGCAACGATCAAGCGGCTGATCGGTGAAAACAGGCCGCGATAGATCTCGATGACGGCTTGCTTCAGATCGTAGGCGCGCACGATATTGGCAACGGCGTCGTCAATCTGAGACAAGGTCACGGTGACGGTTTGCACCTCGGCATTCGAAACCAGGGGAATGTCACTGATCGAAATCAGCGAACCGGCACCCTCGAAATTGCGCGTGACGGCGCTGCCAGTATCCGGATTGAGAACCGGCGCTGCGACGTTGCCGACATCAGACCAGAATCCGTACTCGAACGGCAGGCCGGTATCGAGGGTGCGCGCCTTTAACCAGATGAAGTCGCGCGCGAGCAGCCGCCGCTCCAGCAGAGCGTCGTAGTTCTCTTCCGAAATTGAGCGCATGTCAGTCTCTCGTCTCGATGGCCTGAAAAGAAATCTTGCCGCGCCCCGTGTTCGGATCGGCGGCCGTGTTGATCGTGCCGGGCACAATGGTCATCAGGCAGTAGGGCTGGTTGACCTTGAGAACCGCGCCGGCTGCAACGCCAGGCCAAAGGTGCGGCCTGACTTCAAACTGCCCTGTCGTCGCATCTTCAAGGATTTGGTGCAGATCCGCCGCCCCGACCTGAACATAGTCGCCGACCGAGAATGTGTAGCCGGAAGGAAAGCCTGCGGCGGCAATCGCCTTCCGGTTCGCATTGACGGTGCCAACCGTGCCAGATCCGGCAAAACCGCCGGTGGTTGGCCAACTCGCATTCGGATATGCGATCGGATAGAGACGACTGGTAGGCCAGCCCCGAAAAGTCTGAAGGCCATTTTCGAGCGCTTTCAGACGCGCTCGCCAGGCATCCAAGACGTTGGGGCTCAAGGTCTTGCTGACCCAACTCCCGCTCCAGAGCGGCGATCCTAAATCCTTGACGTAGGTCTTGCCGCCGGCTGACCGGCTCTGCTCTTGCCGATACAGCAAGTCGAATTCCGTTGCCCATCCAGGGAAGCTGGTGAGCAAATTGAGCGTGTCAAATGCCATCAGTGGAACTTCCCAAATTTCGTGCCGCCCTGGTTGGCTTTGCGGATCGTCTGCACGACATTGGCGCTGAAATCGGCCTGCTGACGTGCCATCGTCTGCTCAAGACGAGCGACCGCTTCCTCGGACGCGCCCCGAGCATCGATCTGCGGTGCGAAGGTGGCGTTGACCGACATGCCGGGCTGTCTGGAGCCGCTCAGTGAGGGCAACGTGGGAACCTGTGGAACGATGCGTCCGCTGGTGCCTGGAACGAACACCTCCGGCCGCTTTTCGCCGACGATGTACGGTTTGCCAACGGAGACCGGACCACCACGCTCGCGCCCGGGCAGTATGGAGGCAAGACTGGAGAAGATTCCACCGAACAGGCCGCCGGACTCGCCACCAGAGCCGGGCTTGAACAGACCGTCAAATGCGGCATTCAGAAAGAGGTCGCCAAACTTCTTCGCGAGATTTGACAGCGCCTCTCCAAGATCCTCCGCGCCTGCGATGGCGCCAATGGCACCAGACTTGAACGCGTCGTAGAATTCGCCGGCCGCTTCCTCGTTGCGCTGCTGCTGGTCTTCCAGTTTGCGCAACACGGCGGCCTGTTGCGCATAGGCTGCAGAGGCCGCCTCGATCTTTTCGCGCTGGCTATCCGACAGCGTGATGCTGTCGAGATCGGTCTGGCCCTTCTTGCGGGCCTCCTCGCGCAGATCGGCAAGGGCGGACTGTTCGAGGTCCAGCGCCATACGACGCTTTTCTTGCGCCTCATACGAAAGCCCGACGATCTTCTGCTCTTCGACGAGCGCGGCGGTGCGGTCCTTGACGGCCTGAATGTCATCCGCAAAGCGACTATCGGCCGTGGCCTTTACGGGTTTGGAGCCTTTGCCCGACGCGGAGCGGGACTTGTCGGTTGCAATGTTGGCCTCCGCCAAAGCCTTGATCTGCGCGTCCGTCAGGGTGGCGCCGGAGGGCATCTCCTTTCGGACACGCGAAATCTCCGTCTCCAGCGCAAGCTGCTCTTTCGTCAGGCCGTTGCGTCGCTGCGCGTCTTTCAAGAAGGCATTGCCAGCCTCGCGCGACTGGAAATAGGGATCTTTCTGAACCCGGCTGTCGCGATCTTCCGTGATCGTAGATCCGCCGACGCTGGCCAGGTCTGCCCTTGCCTGCTTCGCTCCTGCGCTGATCAAGGCAAGCTGCGCGAGCACTGGCGCGATTGCGTCTGCAACTTCCTGAAAATTGTAGTCGGCGTTCGCCATGCGAAACAGCGACTGCCGGGCGTCTTCGGCCGCAATGCTGCCGTTCTCGACGCCTTCTTTCAACCGGGTGAGTTCCGCGTACTGCGTTGGCGTGATCAGGCTCATCGCCTGAACCTGCGAGAACGCCTCAAGCAGATTGATGGCTTCCTGACGAACGTCGGCCAGCTGGCCGGTTGCTGAATCAACCTCACCGGCCAGGGCGTTCTTCAGCGCCTCGTCCGCGCGCTTCCCCGCGTCTTCAACGCCCGTTGCCGCTTCGCCGGCCCGTGTTTCAAGGTTCTTCAGTCGCTCCGCAAAGCGGTCGGCCCCGGCTCCTGCCTCGCCCGAAGACGCGGAAAAGAGCGCAAGCGCGCCGACCACGGTCCCGCCTATGACGAGACCAAGCGGCCCGGCTGCTGCAGACAGGCCACCCAATGCGGTCGCTAAGCCTCCCACTGTCGCGGCGGCACGCAACGCAGCGATGAACCGGAAGACAACCGCGGTTGCTAGTCCGAGTTTGGCAATCATCAAACCGATCGATCGTCCGACAAGCGCGCCGGCAATGATGCCAGCGACTTTAAGGACAGTATCTGCGGTCTCGGAAAAATTGTCGGCCAACGCGTTCAATCCACCAACAAGTCGCTGGGAAGCGCTGAGAGACGCATCGGTCTCGCCGATGTATTTCGTGAAGGCGTTGTTGACCTTCGTCACGCCCTGTTCGATCGTCTGCGTGGCGTTGGCAGCCATCGATTGGACCTGTGGCAGCCCCTTCAGGAACGCCTGAAAGAACTGCTGACCTGAAACCTTACCATCGTTGACTAGCTGCTTGAGTTTGTTCACAGAACCGCCCGCAGCGTCCAACCCAGCCGCAACGGCGATGAGAATCGGACGGGCACCGTCGTTGACGCTGTTGAATTCCTCCGCCTGAACTCTTGCGGAGCCGAGGAGCTGACCCAACTGCTGGAGCGCGCCCGATGCCTCTCCCGCGCTCGTACCGGCCACCCGGAGCGATGTCGCAACACCGTCCGAGAATTTCAGCAAATCTTCCTGGCTGGCCCCGAGATTGTCTGACGCTTGAGCCGCCTTGCCGAACAAATCGGCCAGTGCGCCAACTGGCGTAGCGTTCGCTTGAGCGGACTCATAGAGCCGATCCAGGACGTCAGCTTGATTGGCCCCGACCACACCGGCGACGGCAAGACTATTCTTGGCACTCGTCCAGGCGTCGGCGTAGGCGAGAACTTCCCTAACAGAAATTGCAGCCGCGATCCCTGCCAAGGGCGCGATCAAAGACCGAGCCGCGTTCTGGCCGATAGCTCCTAGCCGCCTATCCATCGCCCGATAACGATTTTCGATAGCGCGAGCCTGTGTATTCGTCACGCCTTGCGCCTTTTGCATTTCCCGCTGATATTGCTTGATATCCGCGGAAAGCTGCACGACGAGCTTTTCGACATCCGTTGCCATTGTCGTACCCTTCGGGAGAAATAGAAATGCCGGTGAGCAAATATCGATTGTCGCCGATGGGTTGGATGGGAGCGGCGCTGTTTGTATTGCCGACGCCGATTGCCGCATGGAAAATCAATCAAGTAATCGATCCAGCAGCAGCGGCATTTCAGCGACGACTCGACGGTTTATCCGGGGCAGTTTCGCTCCCGCATCTTTCGCCATTGCTGATTAGCGTCTTAGCCACCGCCTCGGTGGTCGGCTTGGTAATGCTGCTGGTCGGCAGAGAAATCGTGTCAGACGGCTAATTCTCCTCGATCCAGCTCCACAGATCGTCGGCTTCCTTTTCGGAAAGGCCATGATCTTCCGGGCTGTTTGCCGCGACGAAGCCTTCCCATGCAGCGCTGAACTGCCAGACGGACATTGCCCTCACCTGCTGAGGTGAAAAGCCCATCGCGGCACCATTCCCATAAACTGCGCCAAATCTCAGCTTTCCATTGGGGAGGCTGTCGAGGGGCTCTCCTCGGGATTTGGCGCTTCGCCGTTTCCCAACTTCTCCTCCGGCGCGCCGATGCACGCAGCGGACAGAATAGCCTGAGCGAAAATCAGGTTTTCCATGGGCGGTCGGCTTTCGACATAAGCCCGTGTCTTCTTCAGCGCTTCCGACGGGGTAATACCCCCGCCGACAAGACCGAGCCGGATCGTGTTCGAGATATCTCCCAAGCGCCATGTTTCGTCGTGGAGGCGGTTCAGGATGACATACGGGCCAGCGTCGCACGCCTCCTGAAGCATTTCCAACTCGCCCCAGGCGAGGCGAAAGGTGTAATCACCGTCCGCCCATGCGAGTGTGATCGAAGCGTCGCGGCTCATCAAGAAACCACGCGCGTCATCTTGCCGTCGCTCTGCATGCTGACCGTCGCTGTGACACGGCGCGCGTTCGGAGCGGTGGTCTCGAACGACTCCAGATGCATCTTACCGGTCCAGGTGATCGTCTTGCTCGGGAATTCCCAGATGACCTTCACGGGTACGGATTCGACGCTATCGAAGGCGTCGAGCCAGGCTTCGACACTTTCCTCCGCAAGCACGCCCTCACCGCCCACCGACATCGAAAGCGACGTGGCATCGCGCCCGAGCCAATCGACGGCATCCGGATCGTTGCAGTCAGGAATCTGAACCTCTTCCAGCCCCTTGTTCAGAGTGATCGACCGCTGCGTGAACCCGCACGGTGACGTATACACGATCGGCGAGGTACCGGCGCCAAGCTGAACCTTGACCTTGCCGCCCTTGATGGTTGTTGCGTCTGCCATTGTGGTTTCTCCTTTGATGGCAACGGAAAGCACCCGCCCATCGGGCGGGCGTGGCGTTATGCCGGCAGTGTGATGATCAGCGTTTCTCGACGCCCGCCCTGAAGGTTAGAACGGCGTGAGAGGTGAGACCGTCCGGATCGCGCAACACGCGCCGGCTGTCGAACTCGAAATAGACGAGCGCATTGTCCGTTATCGGCAGGCTTGTTTCGTCCAGAGCCTTGACGACAGCCTTGGCGATACGGCGGACCTCCCGATAGCCGGGATCGCGCGACCAGGCATCGAGCTGAAGGAATATCTCCGACGCGTCGAGACAGTCGGCATATTCCGGCAGTTCCTGTTCCGGCCCGAAGGAGACATACGGGAACGTCGCGGTCACTTCGCCGGCGCCATTCCGCTCGACCCGGTCGAAGACACGATCGTCGATCAGCGCAAGGACATCGGCGTCCTCATTCAGTCGCTTGACGATCGCCACCTGCAATTCGTGCGAGACATCTTCGGTCATGATCCTGCAGCGACCTTTCTCGCAGCGTCACGCGCCGCCTTGCGGATATTGCGCTTCGCACCCTTCTTATTGGCGCGAAAGCTGACGAAGAAATACGGTTGCGCGCTCGTGCCGGGATTGGCAGTGCCTTTGAATTTCCCGCCGTTGACATGCTGGGCCGTGCCGAACTCGACCCATCGCGCGTAATATGCTTCCGTATTCCCGGCATAGATCGTCAGCGTCAGATCGTCCCCCTTTACCGTGGAGACCACCATGGAGCCCTTGGGCGCCTTTCCCCAGGTCCAGCCAATACTGTCGCGCAACGTCCCGTCATCCACCGCCACGAGACTTTTCATCATCGCGACGATGTCGGCGGCGACCTTTTCCATTTCCTGCCGGATATACTGGCTGGCAACCTGCGGCAGCCGTTTCAGCTTCCGGTTCAGCCGGGCCAGATTGAGAACGCTCGTCATCCGGTCACAACGCCGCTCTGGCAGAGGAAATCCAGCCACATCCGATCATCGGAACGTGTGATTTCGCGGATATTGTAGGCGACACCGGTTCTCAGATCCCGCGCCTGCCATTCCGTTGTTGCCTCTTTCGCCACTTCAGAAGCCCGAATGAACACGATCTGTGAATGCTGCCCCTGAAGGCGGCCAGCCAGCACGCTTTCGCCCCCGCGAAGGTTGATAACGCCGGCGCGGCAATCGAACTGCTGTACCCAATCGCCCACTTCGACGCCGTCGCCGCGCTTCGTCTTGATCCGCTTGTCGAAGGCATAGCTGTGATAGAGATCACCGGCCGTCCGTTGCTTTGTCATCTGGTTGTTTACTCCTGTAGCCGGTAGAAGCTGGGGTATCCATCACCGTCGGAGTGCCAATGCGACTGAACATCAAATTCCTTCAAGCAGACGGAACCACCTCGAACGATCCCGCCGGAATCCCGGTTGTGGACGTCGCTCTAGAAGTTGATCGATCGAGTGAAGCAAACAGTGGAAGGGTGTTCTGGCTACAAAAATGTCTCGCCTTGATCGACACCGGGGCAGATCATAACTACGTCGAAGAGACGTTCTCGCTGCCGAAAAATTGGACACTTTTAGGTACAGCAAGGGTAGAAGGGGCAACCTCTACGGTTCAAGGTCGACATTACAAAGCTGAGATCATGCTCACGGAGACATTGCTCGCATTTACATCTAACTTTTTCACAACTCCACTCAGAAAAAACAATCGCAAATATGACGTGGTTCTCGGTCGTTTGTTTCTGTCTCAAGGTAAGCTTGTAATGGACTATCCAAAGCAATTGTTCTTCTTCGAACTTTAAACTTGGGTGGTTCCTTGGTGATTGGGTGGTAGCAACGAGACAAGTGTTGTCACTTCGGTAGATTCCAACCCAAGCGCACTAGTCGTTATCTCGATTTCGATGGCCTTCTCGGCCGCGATGGCCTGGGCGGCACAGTCCCGCTTCACGGTCTCTTCCATGCCGGCGAGATAACCGATGGTCACCTGCGGGATCGGCCGGTAGTCGAAATCGGCAGTGAAACGGACGCGCGTCATGATCAGAGCGCCACATTCGGGAACTGGACATCGAGCGCGAGCACGGCCGTCGTCTTGGCGAGGCCAAGCAGGCAGACATATTCGCCGGCACCGACGTCGGCGACCGGGCAGATGGCGCCCGCCGTATCGGACAGGTAGTAGGCCGTGCCAGCCGTGAGGGTCGCACCGATGGTGATGTCGCCGCCCTTCTGGACATCGACGGGCTGATTGAGGCTCGCCGCGTTCAAGGCTATACCGCCTGCCTGCCGGGCCTCTGCCGTCGCCGAATTGCTATCGGCCAACATCCACTTCTTGGTGGTAGACGACTTATAGACGGCCTGCCCGGCCGTGATTGCCTCGCCGGCTGTGCCGCCCTCGGTCGCAGCGTTTGCACCCGCCACGACACTGGCAGCGGTAATTGTCAGATTTGTCATTGGCTTTCTCCTTTGAAGGGCTCACGCGCCCCGCCGGTGATTGCAGAGCAAGCTGTCGAGTGCCGTCCACCCGTCAACGTTGACCGGTTTACGGTTCTCATAGCTGTCTGTGATGAACATCAGCATCGCCTGCCTGACGGTCGGCGGAATGACCTCGTAACCAGCTTCCACCGTCAGTTCTATCCGTGAACCAAGCTGGATTGATGGCCAATACTGTCCATGCTTCAGGACGATCGCCGCTTCGAGATCGTCAAATCGCTCCTCGTAGACGGTCGTAGCAACCGTCTGCTCGGCTCCGTCCGTGTCGAGAAATTTGATGGACGTGACGGATTGCACGGGTGCGACCGGTAACCGTTGCATGTCAGCAAAGGCATCGCATTTCACAACGATTGTCTGTGTGCCGAAGCGGGCATTGCAATATTTCTGGACATGCTCGTGAGCGGTGGCAATGAGCCGCCTGAGCAGGGCTTCATCCTCGCCGTGCTCGACGATGGCCTGCTGCATTGCCTGCGCAAGCAAATCCGGATCTTCGGCAGGCCCGGCGGTAACCTTTGCCGGATACCACATCAGCCGCGCTTCTCCGGCGCCGGCTTTTTAGCGGCCTTTTCGACCTTGGCTTCCTCGGCAGGAACGGCATAGCCGGCTTCAATCATTCTGATCGCTTCCGCATCGCTGAAACGATCGGTCTCCTCTTCGGGAGAAACGGAAAAGTCATTTCCGGAGAACCCGGCGAGCATCTTGATTTTCATGACGGTTCTCCATTGGTTTGAGAAGCAGGCGGCGCGGACGCCGCCCACCGGTTCAAGCCAATGCTTAGGAGGCAGCGGTGATCAGGTGTTTGACGGCAGCCGTGTCACCCAGTTCGCCGTCGAAGCGGATCAAGCCGGCGATGCCCATGTCGGGCCAGAAACGTTCGCGCAGAACGCCGATGATCGGGGAACCGACCTTGCGGACGAAGTACTTGCCGAAGTCACCGAAGAGCATGACCTTCTTCGCAGCCGCGAGGGAGTCCATCGCCTGATTGATGCTGAAGGCGCGGCCATTGAACGTATCAGGCACGCCCTTCTGCACGTCGCCCTTCTGCCAGAGATAGTTGCCCTGGCCATCCTTCAGCTTGCGGACAGCCTGCAGCGTCGTATCGTTGAACATGTACCGGGCCCTTGGCGAGGAACGGTAAGCAGGATCAACCGAATGTTCGAGATCGATGATTTCGTCCCACGTGATCGCAGCCGTTGCCGCTGCGGTCTTGCCGAGGCTGGACGCCGTTACAATGCCATTCGGAGCGGACGAGCCGGTGCCGGTCGTCAACTGGCTGTTGGCGAGACGACCGAGGCGTTCGCCGAGCAAGCCGCCGAGAAGCGCTTCCATGTTGAAGATGGAATCCATATCGAGTTCCCAGCTCCAGCGGATGAACTCCGTGTCGAAGGCGTAGGCATCAAGGCTCTTCTGCCCGAACGTGACGTCCTTCGCGCCGGTATCCGCGAGTTCCGCCGCTTCCGTATGCGCGCCGGCCGTCGAGGCCGTATCGTTGACGGTCGGAACCTTGATCGGGTTGCCGCTCGACGTGTTCATGTCAGTGCAGATATTTTCGTCGTACATCGGCCCCCAGGCCTTCATCGATTTGATGATTTCGGACGAAAGTTCAGTCGGCACCGTGTAGCCGCCGGCAGTCGTGGAGCCGGTGGTCTGCGCGCGCTGTTCGAATTTCGCAGTGCCTTGACGCAGGACAGCGCGTTCTTCGGGAGTCAGATCGTCGAAGCCACCGCAAACTACCTTGGCAAAAACGCCGCGGTATTCGATCTTGTCGCCGTCGTCCTGGCCACGGCTTTCCGTGTCGCCGGGATTGGGGCGCTGCTTGGCGCGCTGCTCTTCCTGGCGCCTTTCGAGCGCGACGACCTTTTCTTCACGTTCGATCAGCTTCTCGATGCGATCGTGTTCGGCCATTGCCGCGTCGTGCTGGGTTTCCAGTTCCTTGGCGCGGGCCTCGTCGGTCGCGTTGGTGATCTGGTCGAGACGTTCGCGAGCCTCGGTGACGATAGTCGCCTGCTTCTCGCGCAGTTCCTTGATCCGATTGCTCATCGGTCATTCCTTTCCATGGTTTGAAGGGAATTGGGCTTAGGCGCGAGGCCTACGCTTTACTCCGGACACAAAGGTCCAGGTGGGTCTTCATGCGGAGCCTGCTGGCTGCCGCGTTGAAATTCTGCTGGCGCCGTTCCCTGCGCGCCTCGTCGAGCGAGCGCAGCGCAACACTGGTGCCGTCATAGGCTGGCTCCGAAACGATCGACACTTCGCGCAGCTCGACCTCCAGAATGGTACGTTTCGGGGGGCTGACGGTTTCATCCCACTCCTGGCGGTAGACGAAAAACCCGAAGGACATGCCGGTGATGTCGCCGCGATCAATCAACGTGCGCACATCGCGACCGTCCGAGGTGTCTGGCAGGTCGATCTCGACCGCAAGGCCCTTGTCGTCTTCCTTGAGCCGCAGCGTGCCGGCCGAAACTCGGCCAAGCACACGGCCGCTGTCATGCGCGAAGTAGGCGCGGACATCCGCCGTCAGCAGCGACTTGGTAAAAGCACCGCGAGCAATGACCTCGGTAAACCATTCACCGATCTCAGCTTCCTCACCGAAAATCGCCGCATAACCGATAACGGTGGTTTTGCCGCCATCCGCGCGCGTCTCGACTGGTTTGACCAGTGAACGCTTTTCAGCCTCAGGCTTGGTTGTCATTCTTCTCTCCGTCATCAAGCGGCAAGCCGCCGGTGTCGCCTATGCCGCGTTCCGTTTGCTGACCAAGAACGACCGTGGCGCCCTGCACCAGGAGTTCATCCGCTGCCGGGTTGGAATGCTTCGAGCGATTTTCAAGCGCGCGGCCCTCGTTCGGCGTCAACTGCGAGGTCTGGATCGCACGCGCGATACCCTCAATCCTGCTCTTGAAGTCGCCACGCATCAGGCCGTCGAGATTGTGCTCGACATAACGGCCATTTTTGAACCGGCCGAACAGCTTCAGGTTCAGTTCGTCCTCTAACGCCTTCGCCCACTGGCCAACCAGGTGCTTGACCAGATGCAGATCCTGTTGCTCGACATTGGCGAAGGTGCCCTTGCTCAAGTCCTGCAGGAACACCGGCGGAATCTGGTAGGCCCGGGCGATCTCCTGGATCTGGAAAAGGCGGGCATCCGTCATCTGCCCCTTTTGCGGATCGAACCCCACCGGCTTCAATTCGTGGCCCGGCGGGATCGGGAAAATCTGCTTGCCGCTTTTCTTCGCCTCGTCGATCGCGCGGCGCATGTCGTTCATGGAGCGCTTCAATCCGTCGGCGCCTTGCGGCAACGGACCAGACAGCGCGAGGGGCGGCACACCACCGCCTGCGAAGAAGTTCGCCCCATACTCGTTCATGGCGAGTGCAAGCTGGATCGCCTTCGATGCCAGCGAGATCGGGCCGTAGTGCGAGACTTGATCGGCCTTCAACATGAACGGCACATCGATCACGTCGGCGGCCGGGTATTCGTGGTTGTCATAGTGATAGACGACCTTGAAGCCGGAACGCCGTATCCGTGTCTTGGCCGGGTTCATCGGCCATAGCGCCTCGATCACGGAGCCATTACGTTCGATCCACGCCAGTCCACGGCCGCCGGTGAAGACACCTTGCCAGAAATACTGACGGAACTTGAACGAGCCCATAAGGTCGTTCGGCGCGTCGTGGATCGTGACAGCGGTCTTGCCCGTCAATTTGACCGGCCCGTCCTTCGTGTCTCGAAAAGCGTGAAGTGGCACCGTCGCCATGGTGCGCGACAGGAAGGCCACGGCCGCGAGAACCGCCGGCACCGTCAACGCGCTATCGATGGTGACGTTCGGCAGATTGACGGAGTTCACACCGAAAAACGCAAGGAAGTTCTCGTCGCTGATGGGAACTGTCGGATTTTCGATGGATGCAGACCGCTTTTCGCCGCCAAACTTGTATCCGAAGAAGTTCATGCGTCCACCAGACTGAAATTCGGATCATCCCAAGGCGATGTCGCGGGAGCCGGTGTTTGAAATTCGTTGTCGGCGGCGCCGACGCCCATAGCAATCGTCACCATGCCATCGATCCTTCCGCGCGAGCGTTTCTTGTCGAAGGCACGGTTTCCTTGCCCGTCTGCATCCATGAAGGCATTGCCGGCGCACATGTAGGTGACTGGCGAGGAATCGATCGTCAGTGTTTTCGTCAGAATGCGATCCTCGAGCTTTTCGACCGAGCGAGGCATGCACAAAGCCCGATCCTCGAAGACGATCCGCTTTCCCTGGCCATGGGCGACGAGCTTCAGGCCGGAGCCTTCCTGCTCATCCGGCCCCTTGTAACGCCAGACATCGAAGCCGATCTGTTCGCAGGCCGCTTCGAAATCGGCCATCCCGGCCGGGTCGAATGCGAGGAACTCAACGCTGTGCATCGTGCAGAGCCGTTTCACTTCGGCCGCGACAAATGACTTGTCGATGACGGCGCCCGGTACGGCCTGTAGATGCTTTTGCTCAACCCACTGCTCGTAGGGAGCGTTATCGGCTAGGCCGCGTTCCTTCAGCCTGTCCTTGGTCGTCCAGTACCAGGTCTTGCAATGCAGGTGACCTTTCTTGTCCTCCCACGTTGCCGTAAGGGCAGTGAGGTCGTTTTTCTGCGACAGATCGAGGGAGAGCCAGCACTGGCAGCCCTTCAATTTCAGTTCGTCAACGACACCCTGAACATCGACCCACGCCTCTTCCGCAATCCAGAATTCCGTCGATCCGGTCGGGATGCCCATGTAGAGGCGCTTCACCGAAAACGAGGTGGACAGCAGCACCTTGGCGGTGGCCACCTCACCACGGATGTTCTCGACCGGGAACGTCACGCCCAGCGCCGGCATCGCCTTGGGCCAGCAGCTTTCGTTGTCGAAGACGTTGGCGCGGTCGGCCTTGTCCACCCGGGCGATGAAGGCGAAGGCCTCGTCGTCGACGATCTCGCCCTTGGCCACCTTCTGGTAAAACTCCGAATAGTCCGTACCGACGATCTGCGACGACGCCGGTGTATTGGTCCCGAGCAGCATCAACGCGTCGCCCGGCATCTTCGCCAGCGCCCGTTTCCATGTCTCGATCGACGTGTTGGTCTTGAACTCGTGGATCTCGTCGGCCGCCACCATGATCGGGCGCGGCCCGTTTATCGCCTCGCCGTTCGCCAGCGCCTGAAACTTGCTGCCGGTTTCCGGAAACTCGATCTTCCACGCGTTATCACCCGTGCCGCGGATGATGACCTCGCCGCGTGATTCCAGCGTGTCGGTCTCAAACTCGTCGGCGCCGGGAATATTGACCTGGCACATCGCCACCGCATCACGAAACAAGACGTTCGCGGTATTCTTGTCTTGTCCAATCGAATAGACCTCGGCGCGCTTCACGCCGTAGAAGCCGCCCATGTACAGGCCGATCGCCGCCATCCATGGGCTTTTTGCCTGCCCCTTCCCCGTCTCGACCCAGCCGGAGCGAAATCGCATCCGGCCGCTATCCTTGCGCCACCCGAACAGATTGCCGGTGCAGAACATGTGCCACGGTAGAAGGTTGAACGGCCGCCCCTCATGCGAACCCGCTGTGATCGACAGCACCGCCGGTGAAAAGCCGATCGCACGCGCCGCAATCTCCGGCCGCCAATGCAGGCCGCGCTTTTGGCCGTCCTTGATATCCTTCAGATGCCGTTCGGCCGCTGCCGCATGGTGCTCGCCCGCGATGATCCTTCCCGCAAGCACATCGGTCGCGTACTGGCTGGTCGGATCATCCGGAAACTGGCTTGAGATAGCTGTCCGCCGCGCGGGAGGTTTTCTTGCCACGCTGCACCTTCGTTACCTTGCCGCGTCGCGCCGGCGCTATTCCAAGTTCTGCTTCCATGACGCGGATCGCTTCGTCGGCCTGCCGCATGACGGACCAGTGCGGATTCCACTGGCCGACCTTTGCCCGCTTGCCCTTCAGCACCGGGCCGTGTTCGGCAACGTGTTTGGACGACCGCTCGTACTGCACGCGAAATTCCACCAGTCGTTTGACGGCGTGGCCATTCGAGACGGCCAACGTGCCTACATCGCGCATCTCATTCAGGACGATCGTCCACTGCTCATGTGCTTCGAGGATGTCGAATTCGTCGGCATAGATGGAGGCCCAATCAGGCTCGGGTGGCACACCGTCGCCGCCGGGTATTTCACCAAATGTCATGATCATCCCCTACGGGGATGGGCGACATCCCCCCATCCCAAAATTGGTTCGAGTGCGAACGGTGGGGGGACGCGGGTGCGGAAGGGCGGCGCTTTCCAGCTTCCGACCCTCCCCCCTGCCCTGATCAGGTCCGATCACGTCTTCATCGCGTTCCAAGGGTGGCTAGGGTCCACCGGCCGACCATCGATGTCAGAGCCGATGAGGTAGCCTCTCGCTTCTTCCCTTTGGATCAGCGTGTCATGGTCCGTCTTGCATGCGCTCTCGGTGTTCTCCAGACAGAAGAACAACTCGGAGTTTCCCTTGTGCGGTGTCTTGTGGTTGACCACTGCCGCACGTGGATGGTGACGATCGTTGAGGACAAGCAGGCAACCGCAGCGCTGGCAGGTGTAGAGGTCCCGGAGCAAGGCTTGCTGCCTGATGCCGTGTGGGCCTCTCCATCTCTTGTCCTGGTAGAGCTTGCGGTACTGCTCTGCTTCTGGCCGGCGGAAGTGTGGTCTACTTGCCATAGCCTGCCTGCCACTGATGGTCATAGCCACGCTCTCGGGCCGAAGCTGTGTTGAAGCATTGACTCGTATTTTGGGAAACAAAAAAGGCCGGGGCGAAACCGCACCGACCTTCCTCACTATCGCCTACTACACCAGTGCCAGTACATCCGTGGTCAAAAGTCGAAAGCGATATCCGGTCATAGCGAACGTCCGCGAATTTGGTGGGACGCTTCAAGAACTATGCCGTTGACTGTCATATACGCAGCCATTGTGTTCGAAACAAGCTGAGCAGCCCAAAACGCGCTCATGACAGAGGTGAGTAAAATTCCTGTTCAGCATCACCTGTGTCGTCGGCTACCCCCAGCAGCGCGACCAACGCATCTCTTTCTGGGCCTGTCGCCGCATTCAAAAAGGCTTGCACCTCGCTGCGTGTTTCGTGACCGCCGGAAGCGTCATTCGCCCGGTGGAGTACAAAGATTCTCCGCGATTGCTCGTCCTTGCCGAGAAACCATCGATCACCGTTAGAGCTCGACGAGAATTCCTGTAGGCTTTCCATGCTTCATATCCTCAATTGGAGATGAATATGGGTAACGTTGAAAGGATTACGAGGAAAAAGCCGCCCAGTGACAAATCGAGCGGCTTTATTTTACCGAGGCGAATTACCCGCTCCGTTTGCATGTCAGTGTCGAAGCACGACCTTGATGTCGTGGTTTTGGGCGAAAAAATAGACCGACGATTTCTGGCTGGCTATGCAGATCGGATCGCCGTCGAAACTGACCAGCGCCCACATGACATCGCCGTGGACATCGACCTGGCGCACATAGCCGGTATGATAGGATGATGCCGGAAACTCGGTACGATCAGCTTCCATGATCTCGTCTCCTGAAACGAAAACCAGGGACCAGATTATCATGGTTTGGTGAAGTTAATGGTCAGCGGATTGCACAGCTTAATTATCTACAACCGTTCTCTTGACAGGCCAGATATTACTCTCTGCTAAACCAATAGCGAACGATAGTCGAACGGTTACGGCACGGTTCCCGAACTACTGCGCCGCAGTACGCCTTTTGGCGGATGGATGTGGGCGGTATTGAAATAATGTGTGCTGGCCACCGTGGCATCTGATCAATCGGTAGGTTCGGCCGGCTCTGGCAAGGTGTACCGAACATAAATCAGGGGCCTCGGATTGCTGCATAAGCTGCAACAACGAGCAAAAGAATTAGCAAGCCTGCCAAGCCCATCAAAGCTGTGCGAGCCCTGTTCAAAACGAACCCGGTCACTGCGCAAAAAAGAAAAAAGATGCCCAGCGCCGAATAGATTATCTGCTCCTCAGTCATGCCGCTTGCAGTCGCTTCTTGGCTTCCCGTTGACGTCTCAGGTTTATTATATGCCTTTGCCAGAAGGCGTTAGGAGTACCCTTTTTGGGGACTGGTATGAAGGCTTCCCACCAGCCCGGGAAGCCGACCTGCATGGGTTACCGGTGCGGACTGGGCGCTCACCATGCTTGGCAATGAAAAAGCCGCCTCACTTGGGGCGGCTGATTTGTCCGTCGCGGACGGACTTCTAACGTTGGGAATATATATGGGTGTTTCGCGTTGAAAGTCAACGCCGTTTCGGCTTCGAAATGATCATATGAACCGGAAATGTTTGGCGCAGGCTACCAGGTCCTGCTCCAGGACCACCGGGACATCCCGCTTGTTGATGCCGTGCTTTTTCCCGATCTGTGCTGCCGTCAGCCCGGACGCGCAGTAATCCGTCAGGCGGGCACTCACGAGAATACCCAAAACAGGAAGGGCAATGTTCAACTCGTCCATCGCATCGAGGCGCTTATCGGGGATCCCCTTCCATCCCGCTCCGACGTTGCCACCAAGATTAGGCGAAGAGACGGACGCCATCCCTGCCCGCTCCCACAGCCGCGCATAGTGCGTGCCGGCGTGGTAGAGGTAAACGCCGCTCCCGCCCCGACCGTAACGCCATTCAAACGTCCCCGGCAACGAGCGAACCGACTGTCTCGTGCTGCGACTGCTTGAGAGCTTGATATTCACCTTGCTGATCTTCGTTCCGTCAAAGCCTGGCCCCTTCGACGACGGCATGGGTTTCGTCTTGCTCAAAGCGTGAAATCCTTCAACTTGTCGATCATCTGTTTTCGGGCGCAGGGATCGCGATGCCCTTTGGCAGCAGTGCGGCCGGCATAGCGGGTGTCGAAGCCCATCTTCAGCTCCTTGGTCACAAAACCTTTCGCGCGCAGCCTCACAACCTCGGCTTTGCATTCGTCGGGCTGAAGGTGAGTGCGGTACGATTCTTTGCGGCCGTTTTCGATGCGATCGATACGCCAGCTGTAAAACGCCATGTCATGCACCTCGTAAAATTCGTAGGTGACGATAACGGGCTTGGGCCGGAACTTCTGACCGTCCTTCCGGTTGCTCAACCGGGCGACGTTGTCCTTGCCCAGAAGTTTTTCCATCATGCGGCGCTGCACGTCTTCGGGAAGATCGTCGATCATGCTGCTAGCTCCCATTCGCGCCAGTCGGCACCGTCGGTCGGTTGGAGAAGGTGCTGAGGAACTCGGCACTCGGGTTTCCCAGGCGCTGGACCCCATCTCGGCGTCGACCATCGGCCCTCGTTGCGCCCGTAGTTCAGGCGCTTGCGCCAGTCGTCATCGCCCACGGCTGTGGCGGCTGGTTGTGCGGCGTCGGCGTAGCCTTCGAACCGGCGCTTGCTGATAAACCGGCAGGCGTGGATCGTTTCCAGGTCGGGTTTGGATTTGAGGAAGGCGATGTAGCCGGGAACGGCAGCGTGACATGCAGCCTGTTCGGTCTCGTCGAGCTTCTGCCATTCGGTGAAGGCCTCAGCCTTCGACATGTTCGGGTGACGAGGATAGTCCTGCCAGAAGGCTTCGAATGCTGGCGAGTAAGCGTTTTTCCTTTTCCCCGTTTTTGCCTTTTCGGGTTTCTGGTCCGGACCCGATCCGGACAAAGAACCGTTAGGTTCTATCTTTCCTTTCCTTTCCTTTCCCTTCCTTTCCGCTTTACCGGCGTGCCCCACGCGTGGTCCACGCGTCGTTGACGCGTCAGGTTTGGCAATGTTTTCAGAAGGTTCAGGAAGTGTACTGGCAGTTTCCCGGTTGTTTACGACCTGATGGCGGCGCCACGACGGAATGTGCCCGAAATCACGCCCGTTCGACGTATATTTCACAACGAAACCACGCGTGGCCAACGCGTCAAGCACGCGTGAAAAGTCGGCATCGTCGTAGGGTAGAATGTCGACTTTCAGCTGCCTGGGGCGCCATACAAAACGCCCCTCACGATCGCACTGCGTCCAGAGCCCGGCAAACGCCAGACGTAGTGGCAGACCACTCTCGACCTCTGCATCGAACAGGTCCTCATGCTTGAAAAACTCTGGCTTGATCGTCCGTATCCTCGACATCAGGACCTCGCTGCATTGCGGACAGCCGAGCATGCGATATCGATGTACAGATCAATGGTTTTGACCGGTCCGTTGCGCTGCTTGGCAATGATGAATTCAAGTTTGTTCTGGCACGCGATCAGGCGATCCATGCGATCGGCTTCAGCGTCAGGGTCTTTCCCCTTTTCCTTCGCCAGATAGTAGGCCTCCCGGAAGAGGAATATGACCGTGTCGGCGTCCTGCTCGATGGAGCCGGAGTCGCGAAGGTCGGAAAGGGTTGGCCGACGCTCGTGCAGAGCACGCCCTTCGACGCCGCGGCTCAGCTGCGACAGGGCAACCATGGCAAGGTTGTGCTCGCGAGCGATCTGGCGCAGTCCAGCAGAGATTTCCGTGACCTCTGCCGTCCTGTTGCCGGCGTAGCGCGACGAAGCGGCGATCAGCCCGAGGTAGTCCACAATCAGGACCTCGATTTTCTTGCCGCTGCGCTCAGCGACGTCCTGCATGCGCTCGACCTTCACGCGAAGGTCGGAAATGGAAAGGCCGGACTGCTCTTCGATCCACAGCGGCAGGCTGTTCAGATCCTGCTTGGCTGCGCAAATGCCCTCGAAATCCTTCGGACCAACCTTGCCGGTGATGAGATCGCTATAGGGGACCCGAAGGTTCCAGTCATAGGCGATATCAGTCAGCGCCCGCATGGCTAGCCGGTTCGAACCCATCTCCAGAGAGATGAACCCGACACCGGCACCAGAGCGCGCGGCCTTGATCCCAATGCCCAGCCCTACGGCGGTCTTGCCCATGGAGGGTCTGGCGCCCAGCACCACCATTTCGCCTCGCTGCAAGCCGCCTGTGGCGGCGTTCACGTCGGCAAGGCCCCAGGTGATCCCGGTAATCCCATGGCCGCGGTTCATGGCCTCCTGCACCTCGTCGAGTGCGGTGTCCGCTGCCTCGGACAGGGAAAACCGCGTCTTGCCCCTGCCTCCTCCGCGAAGCCCCGCCGCGACATCGTCGAGCGACCGCGTTGCCGATCGGATCAATTCGACTGGATCGATACCGGGATCCGACGAGGCAAGTGCAATGCGCTCGGCTTCGGCGCCGACGGTGATCCTTGCCCATTGCTGGATAAGGTTCGGGACGCTGTCCTTCAGGCCGGCCACACCGCGCACCGTGTTGGATGCCAACCCGGCGAGGTAAGAGCTGAGAGGGTTCTTGATCTGGTCAGACCAAGCCTTCGCCTCCTCCGGGCTGAACATCTTGAAAACAAGATCGAGCCTGGCAGATTTGTAGCGATCGGCGGCCGTCTCGATCATCTCGTAGATGCGCCGGTGAAGAGGCTCGATGAAATGCTCGGCTCGCACCGTGCCGCGGACAACCGAATGTTGACCGGACACCAGCAGGGCGCCAAGCACCTCCTGTTCAAGCTCGATGACGAAACCGCACTTCGTCAGGTCTATGGAACCTATGCGCTGATTCATTCTGCAGGACGTCCGGAGCAGAAGAGATTCAGGAAGCGGCTCCATGCCTTGCCAGCCGCGACGCCATCTCGAAAATCGCGAGTGTCGTGAGCCCGCTTTAGGGCTTCAAGGTACTCGTTCCACGCAGCTTCCTGCTTCATGTCACGGGAAGGAAAGTTGATGCCCGTCATCCGAACGCCCTCCGCAGTAGCCGCATGTCGCCGGCAAGTTTAATCGCGGCGCATGTGCATGCGCGCGGGAGGCCGAAACGCTTCTGCAATTCAGCGGTGATCGGGTACGGCGGAGTGGACTGGTCGGCCAACCATTGCGCGGCGCGAACTACGTTGTCGTCGTGGGGGAGATCGCGGTGGGCCGTCATGTTGTCACCGCAGGCTGGAAACCAGCGTCAGCCATCCACTTCATGAGGCCTAACGGCATTTGCTTGTCAGCAGGCCAGTTTTCGGCGCACCACCGCATGACTTGATCAAAAGTTCGTGCGGTGAAGCTGTTGCAGGGGTCTGAGAGCCGGTTGAAGAAATTGGGATCATTCTTCACTCGGCGTCCGACCGTGGACACGGCGCAATCGCTTGCCTTCGCAAACGAGGCGGCAGTCTCCAATAGGGTTTTTCTGAGTTCGTTTTCCATGACGAACACAGAATATGGATTAATCCATTTTTAGCAAGTCAAATGTATGGATGAATCACATTAGAATTTTCACGCAAAATATGGATACTTACCAATCATGACCAGCAAACTTGTAGAGCGCATTCAAGCGCGAATGACCGAATTAAATACCAATGCAACTCAGGTATCTGTCGCAGCAGGACTGGGTAAAACTGCCGTCCGCGACATCCTTGCGGGCAAGTCCCAAAGGCCGACGATGCACTCCATCGGACGCATTGCCACAGTGCTGAAATGCACCGTCGCCTACCTGATCGGCGACGTGGGCGACCCCGATGCAACGAGAGCCGACGAAGGCATACCTGAAGTTTATATGAAGAGTGTGCGGGATCGCGTTGAGGTTGGCACCTTTAAGAAGCTGCCAAGTGAACCGAAGTATGCGCCCGTTGCAATATACGGCCATCCACTATTCACAGAACACGACTTTGAGCCTTATGTCGTCGGCGACAGATCGCTTTCGGCAATAGGCATACTTCCAGGCGACATACTGACAGCTGCCCGGCCCTACGGGAATCGTCGCATTGAACTCCACCCCGGCACAATCGTCATTTGCGTTAGGACGCTGACCACGCATGGGATAACGGAGATTTCAGCGCGCGTAGTGGAAGTTGAAGGCAACGCCACCCGGCTCACGACTCAGCCCTTGACGGGCGACCCTGACGTTCTGACGATCGCCCACCAGCCCAAAGAGTCTCCCGCAAATTTCTATATGACGACCAGCGACGAAAGCGTAACCATTGAGGGAGAAGTCATACGAGCCTCCCGTGACATTGGATAGATCCATAAAATCAAGTTGACGAGGGATAAATCCATACGTATGTTGCTTTCCATCCTAAAAATGGAGACGACATGCCAGAACGACAGTATGCCCCGCCCGACAAACTCACCGGTCCCATCGAGCATGCGGAAGAGATCCGCGATCTGCTAACTGCCCTGGACCTGATGGCCGACGGTATCGGTGGCGGAGAACGTCTGGCATACCTCCATGGTCATGGACGGGGAGTGATGTCAGCGAGCGCCATCCGTCCAATCCCCATTTTCGTTCAGGTCGTCGAAATTGTCGTGCAGAGCCTGCCTAATAAGTTCAGTTGCCTCTTCCGGCTGCTTGAACTTGAGACCGCTCAGTTTCAGGAAAGCAAGGGCGGACGAGACATCGCCTCTTTGAAAGCTCTGGGCTGCCCAAGTAGCATAGTCTTTAGCAACCCCATCGAGCAGCCCACTTGCAAGCTCTCGCCGCAGATCTTCCAGTTCAATTCCCGACTCCCTTGCCCTATTCAGCCTTTGCCACTGTGCAACCCTCTTGCTTACAGAGCGGACATCACCAGGGACGGTGGTGGCGACCTCTTGGTCGAAGTCAATACCGGCCGTCACGCGATCAGCAAACCGATCCAAGGCTTTAATCAAATCGGCACGATAAGGCACTTCACCTTGTTTAGCCGCGTCGAGTGCGCGGTGAACTTTCTCAATCACGTCTTCAATCGTCGGCTCAGGCGGGAAGACCATCTCGAGCGCCTGGACAATTTCAGCGTTCATAGACCGCCCCTGACGGTCGGCCGAACGCTTAATGCGGTCCCGCATGCCCTCTGGAAGGCGAAGGACGAATTTGTCTTGGTCTTTTGCCTGAGTCTCTTTCATAGCGCCCTCTTTCATACTGGCACTATGCCATAAAATAAATAATGGCATTATGCCATCCGCACATTGCTACTATGGTGGCATTATGCCATCTTAGCATTAACGAAAGGTAATCGAGTGTCGAAAACTGATCCTAAGTTTGTTTGTCGCCTTCCGGCCGAGGCCAAGGCTTTTATCGAAGCGCAGGCCGAAAAATTTGGCAGCTCGATGAACAGCGAGGTCATCCGCAGCATTCGCGAACGGATGGAAAGAGTACAGCGTAGTCAGGAAATGCCGGCTTCGACCGGAGAATAGCTTGACGGAATCGGGTTCGACACCGTTCCATCAAATGAAAACGGCCACCGAATAGGGTTTCCGCCCGTTCCGATAGCCGCTTCCGAAATGACTGCCGCGTTTGCACCGCGGAAATCGAAGTCCTTAAAACTGGAGAGTTAAATGGACAGCCTTATGAATACCACGCCTCCCGGGGGCGGTAAACCCTCGCGCATGTCCAGCCGCGAGATCGCGGACTTGCTGGAAACACGCCACGACAATGTTAAACGCACAATGAAGCGCCTTGCCAACAAGGCCGTCATTGTCCTTCCTCCATTGGAGGACGAACAATTTCTCGACGAGAAAGGCCGGCCACGCGCTGAAGCCGTTTACTGGGTCGGGAAGCGTGACAGTTATGTCATCGTCGCGCAGCTCTCGCCGGAGTTCACGGCTCGTGTTGTCGACCGCTGGCAAGAGTTGGAAGCCGCGGCACCGCGCATTCCTACGACAGCCGAGGCCTTCGCCAACGCATTCCAGATGCTTGCGGATAACGAGCGTCGCCAGGCGCAGCAACAGGCAGCCATCAGCGCGATCGGCGACAAGGTCGACCGGATTGAGCATGCTCAAACTGTGATGAGTTCCCGCCCAGCAAACTCGGAAGGGATCACTCATCTGAGGGAACGCATCCACGGCATGTTCGGATTGTCCGTGGAAACGATCGACGAGGTCATGCGCCAGTCGCCCTACGCGCCAAAGCCGGCCGGCACCGTCAAGAACCTGCACGAAAACGCCGACGGCTCCACCTATACCGTCTGGTGGAAGAAGGACGTCACCGCGACGTTCCACCGCTTCGTCGACGAATGCCAACAGGTCACCGCGACCCTCTGCACCCATCCGTATCTCAGCGGCCGCTTCAAGTTGATCAAGCCGAAACAGTAACCAGCGACCGGCGCAAAACTGCGCCGATCTCCACCCTATCAAATTTGGAGAATACCAATGCCGAACACCACCGTTCCGGCCGCTGGCGAAGCCATGCCGAAGTACACCGTTGACGATGCTATGATTGATGTCGGTGACCTTGCCGCTCAGATTGAAGCAGCTTACGCGATCATTCACGAGCTCGACTACACTCACGCAGACGGCACCCGGAATTTAGAGCTTGATCAGGCCGCGAGCCTGATCCGCATAGCGATCGAGAAGGCACGTCAGACCAGCACCAGTGTCGACACTCTGCGCCCCTGTTACTGCACATATACGGACACACCGACCCCAAAAGTCCATATCGCGAAAGAGAAGGACAACGCCGGAGAAGCCAAGACAATCGCCGACCTTTTTGAAGGTCCCATCGATGATACCCGCCGAATGGCTTCAATTTTGGCGGACCTTCTCGAAGATGGTCTCGGAAGCGATTTGACCGAATATGGCCAGCCTGACCGCTATCACCTGACGATAGACCAGCGCGATAACATCCTGTTCTCGATCTACAAAACACTGGAGTTCACTGGTCAGATTCGGGCGGCATTTGAGGAGGCCTTGAAATGAACACGCCAGTCTCCCGCCGCAACGTTATCGGCCTGATGGCCACCGCCGTGCTTCCCGTCAGCACAGTATCCGCTTCGGTCATGGCAGAGACACTTCAGGACCGGCGCATTCGATTGATCGCCGAGCTCAACGAGGTTTTGGCCGAAGAAACTGGCATGCCGTGGAAAATCTACGACTCCCCGAAGAACGGCGTTCTCACGTTCATGGATGTCGGGGAACGCTTCGAAGACCTCAAGGAACCAAACATGAGCCAAGCGGGCTACCAAGTTAGTTGGCGTCTGTTTAAGGAGGTCTTGTGATGGCTGACCTCTCCCGCCGCAAGGCCCTTGGCCTCATTGCAGCCGTAGCCGTTCCCCCAACCGTCGTTGTGGCCGTAGCAGCTGCTTCGCCATTCGACCCCGCCGACACTCTTCAACATCGGCTTAGCACGAGTGATCCGGTCCATGTGGCGCAGTACCACGCAGCCCGTCTTGCCGAGGTCATGGGCGAAATCGACCCGGCCCGAAGCTGGCGTTCCCACATCGATCACGAGCACGGCTTTGCGCTTGTCTGCGGTGACCTTCGCAAGGAGGAAAAACAATGAACGTTCGTTCGCTGTTTGAAACTCGCCAGAAGATTGAAAGCCGGATCGAGGATCTGATCGCGCTGCTCGACCTGATCGACGGCGACGAGAACCTGGAGCCCTATCTGGCCGGCACCTATCCCGACACCGAAGACCGCGAGGAGGAGAACGAGCACGCCGGCGATATTCAGGACGAGCCGCACGACGCCACGGACGAAGGCGACGACGAGCCGTTTCTTGGCTGGGGTAATCCACGGGTGGGGATTGGGGCCGTTGGTAAAGGCTGGACTCAGTCCGACGAGCCGGACCCGAACCAGTTCAACATCACTGCCATTCGGTACGACGGCAGCGGCCACCGCATCGGCCGGAAGTTGCTGCGTGCGAATTTAAAGGCCAAGCGCGCCGCCCATGCTGTGGATAGCGGCGACAGCGGGAGAATGCGATGAAGGAGCCCGCCCCGCCGGCTCCCAACGATACTCGACGAGCGATAAAGCCCGCTTCCCGAAATCGGGTCAGCGAGCGCGCTTTGACGCTCACGCTGAAGGCTATGCAGGAAGCTGGCATGCCTGTGGATAGGGTGTGCATAACCGGTGGACAAGTCGAAATCCATTGCGCCCCAATTGCCGAGGAAACAAGGAAAGCGAAGCATGGAGGCCCCAAGGATTGGTGAGGCCGTTCATGAAAATCGATTATCCTGGCCTGATACGGCAAACTCTGCCGTCGGGCACCGTCATCTATCGCGTGCGCCCTACGGGCAAGCACAGCACACGCATACAGATTTCGGGAGAGTTCGGAAGCGAGGATTTCATTCGCCAGTATTGGCTGGCGCGTTCCGGCCAAAAGCCGGACGCATCGAAAAAGCCCTCAGAGCAGGAAATGCCGGAAACAATCGGCTGGCTTGTCCGATCCTACTTCGAGTATCTCGAATCGCGTGTAAAGGCTGGCACGACAAGTGCAAAGACGCTGAAAAAGAAGCGCAACCTGCTAACGCGGCTACTGGACGATCCCACCAAGAAAGCACTGATACCGAGAGAGCGGTTGCTTAAATTTCAGGATGGAATGGGCGCTACACCGGCGCAGGCCGATGCGTTCATCGAGGCCGTCAGCGTCATGTACGACTGGGCGGTCGAGCGCAAGCACATTCCCGAGAACACGGCGAAGGGCATCAAGCAGGTTTACACCAAGGGGGATGGCGCAACGCCTTGGAAAGCAGCCGATGTGAAGGCATTCCTTGCCCATCACAAATACGGCAGCAAGCCTTATATCGCCATGCACATCCTGCTTTGGACGGGTTGCCGCATCGAGGATTTGACCACGTTGGGCCGTAAATTCGAGTGCGTAATCGATGGCATCGAGGCGCTGCGTTGGGTGCCGAACAAGAAAGGATCGTCAGAGGTTTGTATCCCGCTGTTCGAGACGCTGAAGAAAGCAACCAGATCAGCGAAGGTTCAAGGAGCAACCTACGTGCTCGGCCGCGGCGGCAATCCGTACGCCAGCGGAGACGCGATGTCGGCAACATTCAAGCGGTGGTGCCAAGATGCTCACCTGGGCCATCTGTCGGCCCACGGCGTGCGGAAGGGCCTTGCCGAAATCCTGGCCGAGCTTGGCTGCAGCCAGTACGAGATCATGGCGATTCTCGGCCATTCGGAGGCCAAGACCAGCGAAGTTTACACGCGCCGGGTGGAGCGTTGGAAGCTGGCACAGGTAGCAATGCGGAAGGTTGTCGGGGCTGGCGTTCTGGAGTGATTGGTCCAACGGTTCTGATATATTGGACCATCACGCCTGAAAATGCTCGACAATTTAATGTCGAATGGTGCGGTCGAGAAGACTCGAACTTCCACGGGTTGCCCCACAGCGACCTCAACGCTGCGCGTCTACCAATTCCGCCACGACCGCATCGTGGTAGGTGCCGAATTGCTCCGGCGGGGGTGCATGTAGCAAAAGCATTTGGGGTGCACAAGGGCAGGATGACAGAAAGTTGACGGCTACCTCAACTATTTCAACAGGCTGTTTGCCGACCGCCTGAGAATGCTGGACTCTTGGCGTTTCGCATACCATTTAGAAAACAAATCAAAGGGATTGTCAGGCTCATGCAACGCGAAAACCTCGAGAAAACATTCTTCGCTGCCGACGGCTGTCCGCCGGTTCGATGGAGAATCGCCCCCTCGCCTGTCGAATATGCGGAGGCCATAGAGACAATGGAGCGTGAGGCGGCGGCAATTGCTGCCGGAGATTCGGACGAACTCGTCTGGCTGGTGGAGCATCCGCCACTCTATACCGCCGGCACCAGCGCCGATGCCGCCGATCTCGTCATGCCCGACCGGTTTCCGGTGTTCCAGACCGGCCGCGGCGGCGAATACACCTATCATGGGCCGGGACAGCGGGTCGTCTACGTCATGCTCGATCTCAAGCGCCGCAAGCAGGACGTCCGCGCCTTCGTCGCCGCCCTCGAAAGCCTCGTCATCGAAACGCTTGGCAGCATGAATGTTCGTGGCGAACGGCGCGAGGATCGCGTCGGCGTCTGGGTACGGCGTCCGGAGCGACCTGCCCTGCCCGACGGTTCGATGGCGGAAGACAAGATTGCCGCGATCGGCATCCGCCTGCGCAGATGGGTGAGCTTCCACGGAATGTCATTGAACGTCGATCCTAATCTTGATCATTTCGGCGGCATCGTGCCCTGCGGCATTCGCGGCTACGGGGTCACCAGCCTGGTCGATCTCGGGCTGCCGGTGATGATGACCGATGTCGATATCAAGCTTCGCCAGTCCTTCGAGGATATTTTCGGCCCCACCGTCAATGAAGACGGCTGTCTGCGGTCCGATCAGGAGAACAGCCGGTCCGTCGCATAGACGACGGCATAGCCGTGCAGAACCACTGCCGCGTAGAGGCCAAGTCCGCTGACGATGCGCTGGCCGTCCGTCATTTCATCGAGACGATGACGCGGCTTCACGCCGCCCTGCCCCATCATGCTGAGCAACGCGAAGACGGCAAGGCCCGCCAGCAGTGCCGGCGATGAGATGCCAATACGCCAGCCGACCCCGAGAATGACCAGGGTCACGAGGAAACTTCCCATCATCCGGCTGATGCGTGAACGGAACACCTGCCTCAGAACCTGACCGCCATCGAAACGGTTCATCGGCAGAAGATTGAGAAGATTGAAGGCGCCGAGGATCAGCAGGAAGACCAGTATGGCCGGGCCTGACACGAAGGCCAGCACTCCTTCGCCGCCGGCCTCGTGCAGCGCAATGGCGACGGGAATGAAGAACGCCGACATGCCGGCCCCCATCAAGGCGCAAGTGGCGACCTCGAACAGGGAATTATAGGGTCTGCCGCCGATGGCGATACCGCCGAGCAACGGTACGAAGATCATCCGGACCGTCTTATGGCCGAAGGCGCGATAAGCGGCCATGTGTCCCAGTTCATGAAGTACGATGACAACGGTCAGCAGCGCCGACAACATCAGACCATTGTGGGTGAGACCGAAGAACGGCCAAAGCAGCAACGTGGACAGGAGAGCGAGACCAAATTGGACAAGCGGATGCTCAAATGTGGCGCGCGCGGGCTTGCTCTGCCCAGTATCGAGCCATTGACGCAGCGCTTTCACTTCGCGTCGCAATGCGAAGAAACGGAAGATCAGAAAGGCAAAGCCGCGGTAACGGTCCGTCTGCTCGATTGTCAGGTGGACCGTGTCGCCATCTTCCACGATCCGGCGTCGCTCGCGGAAATCCTTCCAGAACGAAGCGTCGAGAGCGCTGTCGTCGAGAACCAGGGCTTCGTACTCGCTTCCGCCCGCCCTCTCCGTGATCTCGAAGGACCGGACGATCGGCTGGCCGTGCCGATCCAGGTGTGCGTAGGTTTGCTGCACACGATTTGCAGTCTCAGGCAGCACGCGGCTGGTCAGAACAGAATGATGCCAGTCGGCCGAAGGCCCAAGCGGAGAAACGGCGCTCCATACTTTATCCGCACCTGCCTGGAACGTTGCGCGCACCCGAACCGTGCGCAGCCCGAGCGGCACCGCCATCAGAAGCCATAGGAGGCCGATGTTGATGACCAGAAGCACGACCGCCGGTGTGTGCGTCGCCATGAGCGTTCTCCACTTGATCGTCAGCCGAACGCTAGCCGTAGAGCATGAACAAACCATGCAAGGATCCGGAATCGACCGGCTCCCCTGTTTTTAGAAGATCACGCCGCCGCGACATGGTCTCCCGGCAGACCTGTCAGGATGCCGATCTGATCGAGCATCCTGCGCTCACGTGCCGTCAGATGGCTGCCGCGCGACCGCGCGATCGCACTCATCACCCTGGTGATCAGCAGGATATCCGCTTTCTGCAACCCATGCTGCCTGCCGCGCAGCCCGGCCCAGATACCGACTTCCTCGGTCATCGCGACGCGGATCTGTTCCAGTGCAAATATCGAGAGACTGTCGGGAATATGCGTGGATAGATCGATAATATGAAACAGGAGGTCGAGTTCGATCCGTGAATTCACCACGCCGCGCGTCGAGATCATCGCGATCAGCCAATCGGCATTCCATTCGTCCATCGCTCCCTGCGGATAGCAGGTGCGAACAATGAAATCCGTCATAGTGTCGATGAAGTAGTGATGCCATTCAGGGCATTTTTCACTGCAGGAACTGTTGATCGCCAGGAGGATCACCGCGTCTTGCGACGAGGTGAGCCCCTGAACGAAGACATGCTCGCGCAGAATGCCGATATCATCGGTCGTCAAGCGCATCTTCCCGGCGATCACACATGCCGGATAAGAAAGACGAAGTTCACCCATCGTTTCTCTCCCGTCTCATCATGAAACTGGGTCGAGACTAGGCCGAAGCCGTTTCCAATCCGGAAAGATTGAGTGTTAGCAAAGGCTTGATGGATTCAATCAATTTTTACCATTAAACCAGCCCGACGTTCCCGCCAGATCATGAACAGGCCGGAGCCGACGATGATGGCGATGCCCAGCCATTTCGACAGCGTCGGGAACTCGCCAAAAATCAGGAACCCCAGGGCTGTCCCCGTAATGATCTCTAGGTAATGGAACGGGGCAAGCAAGGATACGGGTGCGGCCTGGAACGCCTTGACGACGAGGAGATGACCATATCCCGAAATCGTGCCGAGCGCGATGACGAGGACCCAGCCCAGAGTGGAATGCGGCAGCGATGGGACGAAATCCACCGAGCCGGCACTGTGGCCGATGGCAATCGCCACGATCATGAACAAAGAACCGCCGATGCCGGCGATCGTCTGCATCGTCAGGGGAGTGTCCGCACTGCCGACGACCCGGTTCAACAGAAGATAGCAGGCAAACAGGAAGGCACAGAAGACCGGTAGCAGCGACTTCAGGCCGAATATCTCGAAGCTCGGCTGGATGACGATCATCGCCCCGCCGAAGCCGATGACGATTGCCATCCAGCGCCGCCAGCCGACCTTTTCGCGCAGCACAAGCGCCGACAGGCAAGTGAGGATGAAGGGCTCGACGAAATAGATGGCGAAGACATCGGCGAGCGGCATGTATTTGACCGAAACGAAAAACAACAAGGCCGCCGCCGCAAGCAGGACTCCGCGCAGCAGATTGAACCAGAGCCGTTTCGGTTTCAGCGCGCGCAGGCCGCCGGTCGACAAAAGCATCGGCAGGACCGAAACCAGTTGGAAGAAGAACCGGTAGAACGTCACCTGCCCCGGCGACATGCCCTGGTAGACCGCCATGTATTTGGCGATCGCATCCATGCAGGGCAGGATGATCATGGCGAACAGCATGATCGCAAGACCTTGCATGACGGTATGGACTGGCGCGCCGGCAGTTCGGGTGGAAGCGGTCAAACTGGAATTCCCATTTTCGGCGTCGTCTGAAACCAGCATCGGCTAAAAGACGCTTTTGGCTGCATTTTTGGCGTGGAAGGGTGTCCAATCTGGCCGGAGGCCCTGTAAATTGCAACCGTGAAGTCTTCGACCGCAATCGCGGCCGCCCCGGAACCATCCAAGCCCAAAAGGCATAAGGAGAGACCGATGCGTTTATCGACCGATACCGTTCTGACCATGCTTCGCCGGCCAAGCGACAATGATACGCTCGGAGGCCGCATCTGGCGTGCCCGCGATGCGATAAATCTTTCGGCAAAGGAACTGGCGGACCGGCTGGGCGTTCGAACCGATACGATCTCCGCCTGGGAGCGCGACCGCTCCGAGCCGCGCACCAACCGCCTGTTCATGCTGGCCGGCGTGCTCGGGGTGACTCCGGCCTGGCTGATCGCCGGCATCGGCGAGGCGCCGAAGGACGATCTTTCGAACACCATTACCGGGCAATTGCGAGACCAGCTGGCGCAGGTCAAGAAATTGCACGAGCAGACCGGAAAAGCGATCACCGCCCTTGAGATGGAGATCAACCGCGTCCTACAGGACATGCAATAGATCACCAACCGATTCTGAGCCGATTCCGGCTTGAGCGCTGCCCAGCACTCTGCGATTGTGGCGCAAATTCATACGAGGGAGAACACCTATGGACGTACGCGCCGCTGTTGCCGTTCAGGCCGGCAAGCCATTGGAAATCATGACGGTTCAGCTGGACGGTCCGCGCGCCGGCGAAGTGCTGGTCGAGGTCAAGGCCACAGGCATCTGCCATACCGACGAATTCACCCTGTCGGGCGCCGATCCGGAAGGCCTGTTTCCCGCGATCCTCGGCCATGAGGGTGCCGGTATCGTCGTCGATGTCGGTCCGGGCGTCACTTCGCTGAAGAAGGGCGATCACGTCATCCCGCTCTACACGCCGGAATGCCGCGAGTGCTATTCCTGCCTGTCGCGCAAGACGAACCTGTGCACCTCGATCCGCGCCACCCAGGGTCAGGGCCTGATGCCGGACGGCACGAGCCGCTTCTCGATCGGTAAGGACAAGATCTTCCACTACATGGGCTGCTCGACCTTTGCGAACTTCACCGTTCTGCCGGAGATCGCGCTCGCCAAGGTCAATCCCGACGCCCCCTTCGACAAGATCTGCTACATCGGCTGCGGCGTCACCACCGGCATCGGTGCCGTCATCAACACGGCAAAGGTCGAGGTCGGCTCGACCGCGATCGTCTTCGGTCTTGGCGGTATCGGCCTCAACGTGCTGCAGGGCCTACGCCTTGCCGGTGCCGACATGATCATCGGCGTCGACATCAACAATGACCGTAAGGCCTGGGGCGAAAA